>NZ_CP017599.1:8996310-9673108 GCF_001767235.1 Moorena producens PAL-8-15-08-1 | reverse complement strand
ATTTAACAGTCCTACCAACGGATGATGTCACAGTCCTAGCACCCGATGATGTAACGGTTTTACTACCGGATGATTTAACAGTTTCACAACAGGTAGACTCAAAAATTCCTACACCGGATAACTCATCAATAACACCGCCAGAGATTCCACCATTGGTAGAGCAACCAATCACACTGGAGGCGACTGTTAAAAGTGACCTAGTCTATGGCATAGAACAAGCCTTCACAGAAGAATATCAGGCATACTTTATGCGATCGCTCAAGACCAAAATTTATACTCAGAATGATGTACGCGATCGCACTCGTGAGCTTGAGCGGGAGACTGGTCTCAAGACTGGGGTTATTTACGTCAGTTTTGTCCAAAACTCCCTGACATTGCCAGGAACGCGATGCCAAACTCCAGCAATCCCAGCAGCCGAAATTGACCGACGATTTGGTTACCGACCCTCTGATCTACCTTCAGAACCCGAAAAATGCTTACAAAAAAGCGATGACCAGCTAGAACTGTTGCTGATCACAGCAGAGGGTAATCCAGTTCTGCGGCGAGTCTATAACGCAAATCGTGCTGAAGTCCTAGCTGTGACTAGAACCTTTCATCGAACACTGATCAATCCCCGAAGCAAGGATGATAAGGATCATCTCAAACCAGCTCAGCAACTTTACCAATGGCTGATAGGACCGTTAGAGGCTGAGTTAAAAGCTAATAAGATCGAAAGCCTGATATTTGCCATGGATCAGGGGTTGCGCTCCCTACCCCTGGCTGCTCTGCACGATCAAAAGAACTATCTAATAGAAAATTATAGTGTCAGCCTGGTGCCTAGTCTTAGTTTGACCTATTCTCGGTTTACCAATGTTCAATCCTTGCGACTGCTGGCGATGGGAGCCTCCCAATTTTCTGATAAAGAGGATTTGCCTTGGGTAAAAGTCGAGTTAGAAACAATTATCGACAAAAAACTGTGGAAAGGTGACTATTTTCTAAACGAAAGCTTCACTCTGAAAAATTTAAAGGCTCAACGAAAAAAACGGAAATTTGGGATCATTCACTTAGCTACCCATGCTCAGTTTAATCGAGGAGCTCCTGAAAATTCTTACATTCAAATGTGGGACAGAAAACTGGGGCTCGATGAATTGGAAAATCTATTTTATGAGCCATCGGTAGAGTTGTTAGTACTCAGCGCTTGCCAAACCGCTTTGGGAAATCGGGAAGCAGAGTTAGGTTTTGCTGGATCAGCGTTTCAGGCAGGGGTTGACTCCACTCTAGCAACCCTTTGGTCTGTCAGTGACCAAGGGGCTATGGGGCTGACTACTGAGTTTTACCGTCAGTTGAACAAGACACCGAGTAAAACTGAAGCCTTGCGACAGGCACAGTTGGCCATGATTCGAGGCAATGTCCGGATTGAGAATGATCACTTATTTATCTCTGGCAAGAAAATTGGTTTATCTTCAGAATTGTCAGGATTTGGAAAACAAAACTTTAGCCATCCTTATTTTTGGGCGGCTTTCCTGCTAGTTGGTGATCCTTAAACAGGGAGTAGGGAGTAGGGAGTAGGGAGTAGGGAGTAGGGAATCGGGAATCGGGAGGTGTGGGGAGATGGGGAGATGGGGAGATGGGGAGATGGGGAGATGGGGAGATCCCAAACTCTTCCCCCTGTTCCCTGTTCCCTGTTCCCTGTTCCCTGCTCCCTGCTCCCTGCTCCCTGCTCCCTTTACTTCCCTTGCTATAACCCAATGGTTTTTAGCATTTCCAAATGCTTTGAAACCGGTACAAGGGTATTGGCAGTAATCATCCCGCTGGCGGCAACGGCTGGTAAGCCAATACCGGGAAAGGTTGAGTCTCCACAACACATGAGTCCAGGTAGGGGTGTGCCAGGACCAGGAAAAATGCCAACTCCGGCTCGAATCCCTGGACCGTAGGAACCTCGGTGGCGGCGCAGAAAGCGTTCGTGGGTGAGCGGTGTACCGACTAGAGTGACTTCACAACGGGAACGAATGTCTGGAATGATCCGCTCCAATCCTTTCCACATGATTTCTGCACGCACCTGCTTTTGTTGTGCATAGGCTTCACTGTTACGACTCATCCCCTGCCAGAGTTCATAGGGTTCGTTACCTGGAGTATAAACGTGAATCACGTGTTTTCCTGGTGGTGCTAGGGATGGGTCTAGAAGGGATGGAATCGATAGCACTACTATATTCTGGGGAGCGGTAACACCTTTTTCCCAGTCATTAACGATAATGTAGTGGCAGGCTAGGTCTTTTTGTAGTCCTTCAGCATCAATGCCTAAGTGGAGATGCATGAAGCTGTCACACTCAGGGGTGGCGTTTCTCTTGGCTCGATAGGATTTTGGTATTGCTGAATCTGGAAGTAGTTTGAGGGTATCCCATACTGAGATATTAGACACTACTGCTTTACGGGCTCGGATTTCTTTGCTGCCCCGCAGACGCACACCTACGGCACGGTTGTGCTCAACTATCACTTCCTCAACATGAGCATTAACTATCAACTGACCGCCATGTTTTTCCAATCCCCGCACCAGGGCATCAACCAGGGCACCACTACCACCAATGGGATAGTCTAGCACTACTCCTGGTCGATACCATTCCGCAAACATAAAGGCCATCTCTGCCGCAATGGTTCCATCCGCTGGTAGTCCGGATAATAGAAAACAAAGCAAATCGAGCCAATTACGGCTAAAGTTGTCTTTGAGAACACCGTCCATAATCTGGCTAAAGGGTCCTCTGAGCTTGATAGAATCCCCAGCATATCGTAGAAAAGAGGGGGCAAATCGGCTGAGGGTGACTACTGCGCCGAGATCAAAACGGATGGCAGTGAGGGGAATTGCGATCGCAGCCTTAGCTAGGGGTTCCATCACCCGCTGGAGCTCACGCCATTCGGTGACAGCATCATTACCACGAAGCCTGGCTAGAACCTCACAAAACTGATCCGCACCAACGGATGTGTCAAAGTCCCCTTCAGGCAAACGGCAACCCCATGTATTGTAGGTTTCCCAAGATAAATCCTCACCAATGGCATCTAGCAGTTGTCGCAGAGGATTGGAAGAAGGGCTGTAAGACAAACCTGAGTAAAGAGACGGACCGGAGTCAAACTTGAATCCATTGCGCTCAAAAGCGTGAGCAGCACCACCAGGGATTGAGTGGCTCTCGCAGACTGTGACGTTAAAACCGTAGCGAGCTAGAAGAGAGGCGCAGCATAAACCACCAATCCCACTGCCAATTACAACTATATCTGTTTCTTTACTCATCCTTGGGCTCGATAGTTTAGAATGTTGTTTATTTTATAGTAGGGAGTAGGGAGTAGGGAGTAGGGAGTGGGGGAGTTGGGGAGATGGGGAGATGGGGAGTTGGGGAGATGGGGAGATGGGGAGTCAGATAACTATATATCCTTATATCCTTTCTTGCTAGCATGCCTATTGCTAGCATGCCTATTGCCTCTTAACTGCTCCCTGCTCCCTGCTCCCTACTCCCTAAAACCCAGAAATTTTTACCTCATAAGTATAAAAATTGCTATATATAAAAATGCTATAGTTTCAATTTTTCTCGTATCGTTTCTTCATTTGCTCTAAACCCTACCAATACCGCTGTGCCATCCTTCACAAATAGGGGTCGTTTCAGGAGCATCGCATCTTTTGCAAATGCTTCAACCCACTGTTCATCGGTCCAAGTCTTTTTTTCTTCACCTATTTCACGATAGGATTTACCAGAAGTATTACGCATTGGTTTAGAGCCCAATGCTTCTACCCAGCTGCTAATCATTTCTGCAGTTGGTGGATGCTCTTTTGTGTTGATAAAATCATACTCAACACTGTTATCTTGGAGCCATTTAAATGCTTTTTTACAAGTTCCGCAGTTGGGGATACCGTAGACTTTAATTGACATAATGTTTATCCTGACTTGTAACAAAGGGAGTAGGGAGTAGGGAGTAGGGAGTAGGGAATTTGCCGATAATAATTTACCGACAACTGGGGCGAATTATTATTTTAAATATGGTGTAGATCCTAAGACATAGTTTTACCTGGTGGGTGGAACGGGCATCTTAGTGGAACGGGCATCTTAGTGGAACGGGCATCTTAGTGGAACGGGCATCTTGCCCGTTTCCTGACTCGGACGGGCTTTCCCAACGCTGACGACCGAGACAATCAGTTTGACCCGGTGGTGCGTTACGGGGCGGGCTATGCCAACATGACGACCGAGACCATGACTTCTAGCCCGCCCCTAACGCACCCTACGCAAATACGCAACTAGACTTTGAATTTCTCGGTAATCCGCTGCATCGCTTCGTCTACATTTTCCCGACTATTAAATGCGGAAATGCGGAAATAGCCTTCTCCGGCAGCACCAAATCCAGAACCAGGGGTTCCGACTACATTGGCAGTGTTGAGTAATTTATCAAAGAAATCCCAACTGGATAGACCATTAGGTGTTTTAACCCAAACGTAAGGGGCATTTACGCCACCATATACGGTTAATCCAGCCGCTGTTAGTTGATCGCAAATGATTTTGGCATTTTCCAGATAGAAGTTAACTAGTGCTTTAACTTGCCCTTGGCCTTCTTCAGAATAAACGGCTTCAGCGCCTCGTTGTACAATATAGGAAACCCCATTAAACTTAGTACAATGGCGGCGGTTCCAAAGTTTCCACAGTTCTACATCTGAACCATCGGATGCTTTGGCTGTTAGGGTTTTGGGTACTACTGTTAATGCACAGCGGGTGCCGGTAAAGCCTGCATTCTTGGAAAAAGAGCGGAATTCAATGGCACAATCCCTTGCTCCCTCAATCTCGTAGATGGAGTGGGGTAGGTCTGGATCAGTGATAAAGGCTTCGTAGGCTGCATCAAAGAAAATGACCGAGCCATTAGCTTTGGCATAGTCTACCCAGGTTTTGAGGTAGTCTTTGCTAGCGGTTGCTCCGGTAGGGTTATTAGGGAAGCACAGGTAAATTAAATCAACCTTCTCGGAGGGAATCTCAGCGGTGAAGTTGTTCTCGGCGGTAATCGGTAGATAAACTAAACCCTCATACTTACCGCTATCATTAGCATCCCCGGTATGACCAGCCATGACGTTGGTGTCTACATACACGGGATAAACTGGGTCAGTAACGGCAATCTTGTTATCGTTCCCAAAGATGTCGAGAATGTTGCCAGTGTCGCACTTGGAGCCATCGGAAATGAAAATTTCCCCAGCCTCAATGTCACACCCCCGGCTTTGGAAATCGTGGGTAGCAATTTTTTCCCTTAACCAAGGGTAGCCTTGCTCTGGACCATAACCTTTGAAGGTGGCGCGATCGCCCATTTCTTCAACGGCTTTGATTATGGCGGTGCGGCAGGCGGCTGGTAGTGGTTCAGTAACATCACCAATCCCCAGCTTGATTAGCTTAGCATCGGGATTGGCTTCTGCGAAAGTATTGACCCGTCGCGCAATTTCGGGAAATAGGTAGCCAGCTTTGAGTTTGAGGTAGTTGTCGTTAATGCTTGCCATAGTAGATTGGTATAAACGCCCTCAAAACAGCTTACACTTCTTTCAGGAGTAGGGAGTAGGGAGTAGGGAGCAGGGAGTAGGGCGTAGGGAGTAGGGAATAGGGAATAGGTGCAAAATCATGTTTACCTGATAGTTATGAAAAACACTGTAAACATTGGAGCTTATTGCAACAACCGTCATAATCAAGGATATCAACCATGAATCCATTAATTTTAAACAATCCACAAAGTACCCCAATCACCAATGAGCAATTTTATCAACTTTGTGCCGCCAACCGTGACTTAAAATTAGAACGGACTGCTAAAGGAGGCTTAAGTATTATGCCACCCACAGGAGGGGAAACGAGTAAGCGGAATTCAGATATTAATTTTGAGTTAAACTTATGGAATCGGCAAACTCAATTAGGAATAACTTTTGATTCATCGGGGGGATTTACACTGCCTAATGGGGCAAATTTTTCCCCTGATGCTGCTTGGATACCCTTGGCTAAATGGGAATCCTTGACGGCTGAACAAAAAATAAAATTTTTACCCTTGTCTCCTGATTTTATCATAGAATTGCGTTCACCTAGCGATTCGTTAAAACTTCTGCAAAACAAAATGCAGGAGTATATTGACAATGGTTCCCGTTTGGGCTGGTTGATTAATCCGAAAAACCGCCAAGTCGAAATTTATCGTCAGGGTAAAGAAAAAGACATTTTAGACAACCCAAAAACATTATCAGGAGAAGATGTTTTACCTGGATTTGTTTTAACTATTTCATTAATTTGGTAAATTAATTATTTATATAGCTACAATTCGGTCAGGGACAAATTCTTAGGTTTTAGGGAGCAGGGAGCAGGGAGCAGGGAGTAGGGAGTAGCGATGCAGCGCGGTCTTGGGGAGGCAGCGCGGTCTTGGGGGTTCCCCCGGAGACGAAACCTGATTACGTTGAGCCTTTATGGTTGATAGGCTATGCAGAAAAGGGGTAAAACTTATTGATTAGCGTGATTTGCGCGGTCTTGGGGAGGCAGCGCGGTCTTGGGGGTTCCCCCCATGAGCGACTGCCGTGGTTTCCCCCATGAGCGACTGCATCAAGACAAGGCGAGCCTGTCTTACGGTAACTTCTAACCATGAGCGACTGCCGTGGTTTCCCCCATGAGCGACTGCATCAAGACGGGAGTAGGGAGTAGCGATGCAGCGCGGTCTTGGGGAGGCAGCGCGGTCTTGGGGGTTCCCCCGGAGACGAAACCTGATTACGTTGAGCCTTTATGGTTGATAGGCTATGCAGAAAAGGGGTAAAACTTATTGATTAGCGTGATTTGCGCGGTCTTGGGGAGGCAGCGCGGTCTTGGGGGTTCCCCCCATGAGCGACTGCCGTGGTTTCCCCCATGAGCGACTGCATCAAGACAAGGCGAGCCTGTCTTACGGTAACTTCTAACCATGAGCAACTGCCGTGGTTTCCCCCATGAGCGACTGCATCAAGACGGGAGTAGGGAGCAGGGAGTAGGCAACAGGCAACAGGCAATAGGCAAGAGTAATCTCTGAGACAGATGTTAATCCGTAACTACCAAGTATCAGATACAAACGATATTGTCGATGTATACAAAAATGCTATCATAGGGATAGCTTCAGAAGCTTATGATCGTAAACAAATAGAGATTTGGTCATCCTATCCTCAGGATACCGACCAGTTTACGAAACGGCTGAGTATGGGAATAACACTTGTTGCAGTTGATGGCAATAAGGTGGGGGCTTTTGGTCAATTACATCCCGCTAATCACATTGATTTACTGTTTACGGCAAAAGACTACTCTCGGCAGGGTTATGCTACAGCGATTTACCAACAATTAGAAGATGAAGCGTTAAAGCAAGGGGTTAGTTGTCTCTATACTGAAGCTAGCAGAATTTCTAAGTATTTCTTTCTAAAACAGGGATTTACTATTATTGAACCGGAAACTGTATTCCTTAGTGGGGTAGGGTTTGAACGGTTTAGGATGGAAAAGGTAATTGGGTAAGGGAGTAGGGAGTAGGGAGTAGGGAGCAGAGAGTAGAGAGTAGGGAATAAAAATTATCAAAATTCATTTAGGTACCCTAAATTATAACGTTTATCATAGCTATGAGGTACATAGAATTTTTTACCGATTATCACTTCCGGCTTCCCTCTTACCTGCTCCCTGCTCCCTGCTCCCTGCTCCCTACTCCCTAAAACCGAATAATTTATATATTCCCCAAAGAATAATTGCTATAGCTTACGCACTGATTACCTCTAAAGCCGTCAACTTCAAATCACCGAAAGTCTGGGAAACAATCTGCTGATTCCCCCTAAATTCTTGTTTTTGATAACTACCGTTTTTCAAAACTAGTACAGTTACTAATTGCCCTTGGGAGTCAATAATCCAATATTCAGGAATAGCCCTTTGTTGGTATTGTTTTACTTTATCACTATAATCACGTTGGTAGTTTTCATCATTTTGGTTTCTGTAGGGGCTAACTACCTCCGCAACAAACTGTGGGGGCTCCATATCAAGGGTGATAGTTAGGCGTTTTTCCGTTTGGAGAAGATGTGCTTCCGTAATCACTACCAAATCAGGATAGCGGTTTTGAGGATTTCCTGGAACTTGCAATTCACAATTGTGAATCTTGATTAAACGAGGGTTAATGTGTTGGGCTAATTGATACATTAGCCACATCGCCCTCCAACTGTTTGGTTCACTCTCTGGTGGCAATTGTACTAACTCCCCATCAACCAGTTCATAACGGTTATCTGTACCGTCATCGTATTCCAGGTATTGGTCAAACGTGAGTTTGGAGGTGGTTTTAACCATCGTGCCATTCGTAATTGCTGACTTAAATCCTACAGTTTCTAGCTTAAGGTTTTTTAGGGCGTTCCGGTACCGGCTCTTCTATAGCATCCCTTAGCCTTTCCAGGTTTCGGGTAAGCATTCAGCCGTGCGCTAAAAGCTCACGCATGCACGTTCAGCCGTGCGCTTAGTGCATTACCTGATAGCTGATAGTGGATAGCTTAAGGTTTCCGAATGGTAAAATACTGGACAGATTGCTTGTTTTGGATGTAGCGATCGCTTAGTTTATAATTCTGTGATCGCTCATTTTTTTTTCTCTACCTACCCACCCTTACAACACTTACCACCCTTTAGGTAAGCCTACTGGTGGAACGGGCATCTTGCCTGTTCCCTGTTCCCAGATCCGCTGTTCCCTACCTTTACAGCTGGTGCGTTACGGGGCGGACTATTCCAACCCTGGCAACCGTGAACATGAGTTCGAGCCCGCCCCTAACGCACCCTACGCAGCTTAATTCTTAATTCTTAATTCTTAATTCTTAATTCTTAATTCTTAATTCTTAATTCTTACCATTCCTCCAACAAAACATCTGGCAGACTACCAAGCATTTCATCCCAAGTACTGCCAGCCTGTAATGCTTCAATAACTATAGGAAGTGGTTCAGAAAAAATCTTAGGAAAGTCAGCTTCTCCAGGAAATCGAATGCTGAAAGCTAATTGCTCCTTTGGGGGATTAAATTGAGCATCAATTCCCTTACGGTTTCCTCTCGGATCAATTCGATACCAACCGAATTCAGGTAAGTAAACGGCATTCAAACCATGCAAACTGTAAGGCTCACCATCGTCATTAATACTTAATCGCTGATAACAAAAGCCTGCTGGAATTCCATTGGCTCGTAATAGGGCAGCTAGCAAATGACTTTTTGCGTAACAATAACCGGTTTTATACTTAAGTACATCCGAGGCACGACAAGTGACAGGATTCATTTGATAGTCAACGCTATGACGAATGTGGTCTCGAACCCATTCAAAACAGGCTTTTGCGATCGCATTCGATGTTTGATGCTCTAGGGCTATTGTCTTCGCTAGTTCCAGAATTGTAGGATGTTGCCAATCGATGATTGGAGTGGTTTGTAGATAGTCTTCTAGACTGTTCATGTTACAAAGGGAGTCGGGAGTCGGGAATCGGGAATCGGGAGTCGGGAGTCGGGAGTAAGCTAAAACCCATTTAAAATAGGTTTTAGCAAGGCAAAAGGCAAAAGGCAAAAGGCAAAAGGGCTAGCCACTGTTGACGATTTTCTCCAAATATCTTGCAGTATCTACAAAAATATGTTAGACTTCGATTAGTAATCTAGTGTCATTGAAAACATTCTGGTTCCTTGAATTGAAGCCGAAAACCAAAGCAAACCATGATAGTGGTTGCGTTTTCTATTAAACACAGATTTATGCGCCAAGAGCGGAACAAAACCGATCTTGGCCTTGGGAGATACCCCCTGGCTGCTTTTGCAGCTTGCAGAGCGTGGGCTAAAATCTGCAAAGTAGATTTTGGTAGCTAAAAAGTATCGGGACTAGAATCTATCTTTTTTATTTGATTTGACGCTATATAGCGTTTCTCCTAGCTATTAGGTACACATTATTTTTTCCATCTTGCCTCTTGCCTCTTGCCTCTTGCCTCTTGCCTCTTGCCTCTTGCCTTCCCCTCCTGGGAGGGGTTAGGGGTGGGTTCCTCTTGCCTCTTGCCTCTTGCCTATCTCCCCATCTCCCTATCTCCCCACACCCCCCATCGGTTCCCAATTCCCCGAAACAATAAAACTCGCCCAATAATAAGGATGCTGATAGGTCTCATCTTTCAACATGTCCAGTTGAGTCTGCCGCAGAGCCTCGGTGCGCCCCATGTTATCGTCTAGCAAGCGCTGATAGTAAGCCAGCATCAGCTCTTTGGTGGCTTTATCCTGTACCCTGCGCAAACTGATCAGCTGAGTTTGTGAACCAGCAATTACAAAAGCCCGACGCAACCCATAGATGCCCTCTCCTGAACTAATCCGTCCGGAAGCAGTATCGCAAGCGGATAAGACCACCAACTCGGTGCCAGACAACTTAAGTCCTACGGCTTCCAAGGCAGTGAGTACCCCATTCTCTGCACCAGTTCGCTCCTGCTTAAACCCTGCTAGCACTAGTCCGGACAACAGCATGGGATTGTCATAGAGTGTGGACAGTTTTTGATTGGGAGCGCTCTCAAAGAAACCATGGGTAGCAATATGCAGTATCCTGGGACTATTGACTCCTTTGACTGCTGACTCAGTAGCCTTAGCTCCCAGTAGAGGGTCTACTCCCAGCATGTCAGCGATTTCTTTTACTTCCTCAGCGGTGCCTGGTAATGGTGAAAAGTCCCGCTTTGAGAGGTCAATGGAACGGGTGGCGAGATTGCCATGATCGTGGTTAGCAATTAATTCAACAGCAGAACGCTCAAAGTCAGGATTGCCCAACAACACCGGAGCAGTTTGACTAGCAGATTGCTGGGACAATCTCAGCAAGTCCCTGCCAGAGGTAAGGTAAGTAAAGCGATAGTTTTCCAGCAGATACTGCTGCTGCTGATCCACCAGGGCTTCAAAGGGAATCAGGTTTAGTTCTCCTTCTGGGGACAATAAGATATGTCGAGTGGACCCTAACAGTTGGCGCACAGGCTCCATCAACTTCTGATCCACTTGCCGTGCGGCTTGCTTCAACTGAGCTGTGGGTGTGTCTTTGTCTTGAAGAGAGAGCCGAAATAGCTCCAGGTCTGGTTCAATCAACTCAACCTCCCCTAAGTCAATGCCTTGGGGGTCTCCTTGGCCATGAAGCACGTAGGCAGCGTAGCGAGGGGGACCCCAACGTTTACCTTCTTTCGCTTTAGGATTGAAAGGTTGATACTCCACCAATTCCACTAGAGCCGTATTCGCTGGAATCAGCTTTTGAATGGCTTCGAGAGTCACAGGTTGGTTAGCTGTGCGAAAGTCAGGGCTGCGACGGCTAACTTGATTCTCTAATTGGTTGGCTTGTTCAGAGAGATAATTCAACCTCTGTTGATAGTATTTAAGAGGTAGATTTGGTAGTCGCTTGTAGATCAGGTTGGCTCCTTGAGTGGGTTTAGAATTGAGGTCATCTAGTAACCTTGGGCTTTTAGGGTCGAAGCTTTGGCTGTAGAACAAGTTAGCTAGTTGAGTGCGGGTAGCGTTGAGGTCATCCAGTAACCTCTGGCTTTCAGGGTCTAAGCGTTGACGCAGGATTTGCTGGCTGTTGGTGATGAAATCGAGAACGCGACCTTTTCGCCGCAGGATGGTAGTCAAGGCCAGACGCGCTGCTCTGGGATTCTTAGGAGCTGCGTTGAGGTGCAGAGAAATGACTTGGTATGTCGTACCAGAGATAGTATCAAGGTACTTTCGCTTTTGAGGCTCAGGACCAGCAACCAAATTGGAGTGGAGGTTCCGTTCTTCTACCTCCACTCCTTGCTCCAACAGCTCAAGGGCAGGAGTGATCTTACTTTGAGCGTGATACAGTTGCGCCAGGCTGTTGAGGCTTAATGCCACATGTGGGTGGTCTGCTCCTAGTTGCCGTTTCCTCAGCTCTAAGGCTTCCAGAAAGAGGGGTTCGGCTTCTGAGTACCGCCCCTGGCTATAGTACAGTAAAGCCAGGCTGTTGAGGCTTAATGCCACATGTGGGTGTTCCTCTCCTAGCCGCCGTTTGATCAGCTCTAAGGCTTCCAGAAAGAGGGGTTCGGCTTCTGAGTACCGCCCCTGGCTATAGTACAGTCCCGCCAGGTTGTTGAGGCTTAATGCCACATGTGGGTGGTTGGCTCCTAGCAACCGTTTCGTCAGCTCTAAGCCTTCCAGGAAGAGGGGTTCGGCTTCTTTGTACCTGCCCTGTCTCTCGTACAGTAAAGCCAGGCTGTTGAGGCTTAATGCCACATCTGGGTGGTCTGGTCCTAGCCGCCGTTTCCTCAGCTCTAAGGCTTCCAGCAAGAGGGGTTCGGCTTCTTTGTACCTGCCCTGTCTCTCGTACAGTAAAGCCAGGTTATTGAGGCTGGTTGCCACATGTGGGTGTTCCTCTCCTAGCCGCCGTTTGTACAGCTCTAAGGCTTGCCGGTAGAGGGGTTCGGCTTCTGAGTACCGCCCCTGGTTTCTGTACAGTCCTGCCAGGTTGTTGAGGCTGGTTGCTACATGTCGGTGTTCCTCTCCTAGCCGCCGTTTGATCAGCTCTAAGGCTTGCCGGTAGAGGGGTTCGGCTTCTGAGTACCGCCCCTGGCTATAGTACAGTCCCGCCAGGTTGTTGAGGCTGGCTGCCACATCTGGGTGGTCGGCTCCTAGCAACCGTTTCCTCAGCTCTAAGGCTTCCAGCAAGAGGGGTTCGGCTTCTTTGTACCGCCCCTGGCTGTCGTATAGTGCTGCCAGATTGTTGAGGCTTAATGCCACATGTGGGTGGTCGGCTCCTAGCCGCCGTTTGATCAGCTCTAAGGCTTGCTGGTAGAGGGGTTCGGCTTCTTTGTACCGCCCCTGGCTGTCGTATAGTGCTGCCAGATTGTTGAGGCTTAATGCCACATCTGGGTGGTCGGCTCCTAGTCGCCGTTTGAAAAGCTCTAAGGCTTGCCGGTAGAGGGTTTCGGCTTCTTTGTACCGCCCCTGGCTATCATACAGTCCCGCCAGGCTGTTGAGGCTGTCTGCCACATGTGGGTGGTCGGCTCCTAGCCGCCGTTTGAAAAGCTCTAAGGCTTGTAGGTAGAGGGGTTCAGCTTCTTGGTAACGCCCCTGGCTATGGTACAGTTCCGCCAGGTTGTTGAGGCTGGTGGCCACATCTGGGTGTTCCTCTCCTAGCAACCGTTTCGTCAGCTCTAAGGCTTGTAGTAAGAGGGGTTCCGCTTCTTGGTACCGCTCCTGGCTATGGTACAGTCCCGCCAGGTTGTTGAGGCTGGCTGCCACATCTGGGTGTTCCTCTCCTAGCAACCGTTTCGTCAGCTCTAAGGCTTGTAGTAAGAGGGGTTCCGCTTCTTGGTACCGCTCCTGGCTATGGTACAGTCCCGCCAGGTTGTTGAGGCTGGCTGCCACATCTGGGTGTTCCTCTCCTAGCAACCGTTTCCTCAGCTCTAAGGCTTCCAGGAAGAGGGGTTCCGCTTCTTGGTACCGCCCCTGGCTAAGGTACAGTGCTGCCAGGTTGTTGAGGCTGGTTGCCACCTCTGGGTGGTCTGGTCCTAGCTGCCGTTTGTACAGTTCTAAGGCTTCCCGGTAGAGGGGTTCGGCTTGCTGGTACCGCCCCTGGCTATAGTACAGTACCGCCAGGTTGTTGAGGCTGGTTGCTACAAGAGGGTGGTCTGGTCCTAGCCACCGTTTGAAAAGCTCTAAGGCTTGTAGCAAGAGGGGTTCGGCTTGCTGGTACCGCCCTTGGCTATCGTACAGTAAAGCCAGGTTGTAGAGGCTGGCTGCCACAGCTGGGTGGTCTGGTCCTAGGACTTGTTGCCGAATCGCTAATGCTTTTTCCCCTAGGGGGATGGCTTCTAAGTACTTTCCTTGTTCATAAAGTTCCAACGCTTGCTGAGTAAGTCGAGACGCTTCTGCTAGTTTTCCTTTAATGACAGACTCTGTTAGCTCAGTTGATAGTGAGCTCTCTTGCCCTTGTATACCTGTCTGTCCCCATGCTGGCAGGGGAACTGCCCTCATCCCGATCACACCGACTACGCTGGCCGCCATCAGCCCTTGCTTGATTGAGATCCTTGCCTTCATGAACGATTAGCTCCCTAAAATCTTAACCATTTGTTGTTCCAATTGACCTGCCCCGACCTGATCTCCCAAGGTGTGATAAACCTCTTTCGCTTTCTCTAGCCACGCGATCGCTTCATCCTTCTGACCGATAATCCCACTGGTAACTGCCAGCCCTCCAAGCACTTGAGCTTGAGTGTCTAAATCTGCCGCTGCCTTGGCTAGTTCTAGGGCTTGCCGGTAACCCTCCCTAGCTAGGCGATTTAATCCCACTTGTTGGTAAATCTCCCCCAGAAGTTGATAAACCCGGATCGACTCAGGTTCATTACCCAAAGCTGTGTCCAGTAGCTCAATGGCTTCAGTTTTTAAATCATAGCTGCGGTACAAATGAGCCAAAGCTAGTGCTTCTGCTGGCTTACTCAACTGCTTTTGCTTAATTTGCTCTGCTGCTGCCGATACCTCTTGGGCTTTTTTCTCGTCGAATATGGTAAACCCGAACACCCCTTCCTTTAGAGAATTTTGGCCTTGGTCAGTCTCGACAATCAGCCAATAACGAGCACCTGGTTGTAGGGACTGCTTTCCTGAGTAAAGTATCTCCGTTGCACTAGTTTGCTGCTCCCAATCCACCTCTGGACCAGTCACTCTCACCTGGTAAGTGCTCACTCCCTCAACGTCATGCCAGCGCAAGAGCGGTTGTTGATTGAGCACAGAGCTATCCCGAGGTCTGAGAATATAGGGAATATCTGGATTATTGGTTGCTCTTTCAATCACTGTATCCCTGTCGGATTTCAATAGCTTTGGCTTTGAAGTAGGACGACAGCCTTCAGAAACGATATAGTCTCTGCCATCTTCCGGTTGCCACTCTGTTAAGTTCTGGCACAGTACTTTGGCAAAGCTATTGCTGGCCAGTAAGAGGTGATCCGTAGCCCCCAGTGACGCACCAATAAACGCTGGCTGATAATCAGGCCAACTGGAGCGCTTAAGTTTCACTTGACCTTGTGGATTAAGAGCCACAACTAGATTTAAACCACTTGCGATCGGACGAGCTGGTCTAGCTAAGCTCACTACCAAGCTCAGCCCCAAGACCAAAGCAATTAAGATTTTCCATTTTTTCGATTGCATGATGGTTTCCCTGCCTCCTTTAACGCTTTGTGAGCTAAATTCAACCATTTCGGTTGATCGGGATTAACAATTGAACCTAGTTGGCAACAGGTTTGCCATTGTTCAAGGGCTTCGCCATTGCGGGTTTGCTGTTCATAGACCTGAGCTAACAAACAGTGGGCTGAAGCGCGAGTTTTGATTTGCTCCATTCCCTCCGCTGTGCTGGCTAAGGCGATCGCTCCGGTAAGAATGGTCTCCGCTTGCTCTAGCTGCTGTTGTTGTAACAATGCCCAGCCTAAATTTTTCATCAAGTTGTATCTGATTCTCACCTGCTCCTCTGGGATCTCCTGTAAACTCTTCCACAGCAGAGGCGTAGCCAATTCTGGTTTATTCTCCAATATCCACAAGCGAGCCAAATTGTTCTTGGCCTTAATCAAATTCCCCTTAACAGCAAATTGATATTGACTCTTGGCTTTATTGAACTCTTGCAGGTCTTCGTAGAGGGACCCTAAATTATAGTGAGCCTTGGCATTGTCTGGATCGAGAGCCAAAGCCTGAAGATAGTCCCCTTCAGCACCAGCCAATTGCCCCTGATTATATTTCTTAACTCCCTGGCGATTGTACCAATCGGAAAAAGCTGGCTTCTTCAACGATAATAGGACTAGAACCCCAAACAGCAACAATGTGGAAGCGAATTTGGCTTCTTGATGGTAATGCTTGGGAATACGCAGCCTATTGAGTAATTTTTCAAACCCTTCTTTTCCGGCTTGGGTCAGTTCGCTTCTGGCTTGCAATAGGGTTAAGATACTCGGAAACGCCACCACTGCCACTCCCGCAACTCCGGTTCCCGCACTCAGAAATCGGGGCACAATATCCACCAACAAGCTCAGATTCACTGTCCAACTGCCCACCGTCAGCCCTCTCCACAACCAATCCCAGCGGTCCCAGAGATGAGGTGGTGCTTCTGTTTCCAATCGCCACCACCACGCTGTTGCGGGAGGCTGAAAACTGTTTCGGTACTTAGCTAAGTCGATGACTTTGGTAATCTGCTCTGCTTTGCTCTTCAGCAGAGCGTCCAACTCAACCAATAACTCTTGATGAGTTGTAGACACCTGATTATACTCACTCCAAGCTGTCTGCACAGTATCTCTGGCATTCAAAATCCCTAGCACTTCCTTTACTTGAGGAGATTGAGACTTTTCTAGCTTTTTGAGTGCTTCTTGATAGCAATTAAGGGCAGTTTCTAGCTCATAAGTACTCATTTACAATTTCACGACTCAATAGCAAAAGTGATTTTTTTTGCTTACATCGTAAAAACTTACATTTGTTTTGTTTAATAGTCCGGACAGTTTTTGAAGCGCGCACTGAAACCCTTGGGGTTCCTCTGGGGACTATTGCTTTATCCCTGATGCTATAACTGTTTACGTGTAGGTTAAGTATAATTTCAAGGGAGTATGCCTTAAGGAGTATTTCTTGAGAAGTATTTGCTGATGAGTAGTGAAAAAAAATACCAATTAAAGTAGGGTGGGCAAAGTAATCTGATCATTAATACTCATTTGAAGCAAACGGTTTTTTCCCACCCTACAAGCTATTGGCCACGCTACGCGAACAACCTTCAACCAACCAACCTTCAACCCTCTTAATCCTCTTAACCCTTCAACACTCAATCGCTAACAAAATCGTTTCCATCTCTTCCTTTGACAATCCCCCATGAGCGCCCAACTTATGTTGTTCAAAACGGTCTTCTTCATACCACCAAACGGTTTCATACTTATGGGGTAATATAACTAAATTACCTAACCGATTCAGCAATAGTGACGAGACTTCACCTGTACCGAAATAGCCTTCTTCAAGTAATGTTGTAGTGCGGTACACTGTTGCTCGATCTGCCAACTGCTCCGTAAGCAAATCATAGACTTTATCCAAATGGTTTTCCTGAATGTACAACACCATATCCCGACATGACCCCCCTGGCACCAACAGTTTACCTTGGGCATTCCGTTTAATAAACTGCTCAATAGAAGGAGTAAGCTGATTTAAATAAATAGTAGTCTCTGGTGAAACTTCTATTTGTCCATGATCAGCCGTAATTAGTAATAATGTATTCTTCAGCTTACCAGCTACCTGCTGATATAAAAGTCGCTCCATGGTTAGCAAAAGTGTGCTAACTTCAGCCTGGAACTGTAGCGAGCCAGGACCGTATTTATGAGCCATCCCATCAACAGTATCCAAATACAGGAAAAAGTAGCTCTTCTGAGATTCAGCGATCGCTGCTTCAGTCAGGTTAACTAATGCTTCAGGAATAGTTTTGTAGGGAATAGTCGTTGCCCCATCACACACTACTCGTGAAAAGGGAGAATAAGCATAATTGTAGTGTTGAAAACAATAGGATTGCACACCATACTGTTGCAATTTTTGATAAAAAGTTTGGGTAGGGAAAAGGCTTTGCTCAGAAATGCCAGTCGTGTGTAAGGTTCCCCGTTGCTTATCACCCGCAAACGAAAACATCAAGGGAGCAATAATATCATCCAACAGCGGCTCATAGTAAAACCAATGGAAAACACCACTCTCACCAACCGGAAGCCCTGAGTGAATAGTAGTCACATGAGCAGCAGTTGTCGAAGGAAACTGGGTAGTCAATTTAGAAGCAACACCTTCCACTACAAACCGCTTCAAAAATTCTGATTGTTCAACATAGTCCTGAAAAAAGCGCCACCCGAAAGCATCAACAAAAATCAGAATAACCTTATCATAGCGGTCCGGTAATTCTCCTAATACACTCCTAGGTAATCCCATGTTTCCTTGACCAGTGAGCAGATGATAGATCATCTGGGGAATCTGGGAGAAACAATAGGAGTCATAAAGGGGTTTACCAATATTGTCATTTAGTCTAGCGTTTTCAATAGCTTTTAAGGATTCAGAGTTAATCATAGAAGGGAGTAGGGAGTAGGGTGTAGGGTGTAGGGAGTAGGGTGTAGGGTGTAGGGTGTAGGGTGTAGGGAATCGGTAATCGGTGAAAATACTGTTTACTTAATTACTAATAGAATCGCTATTATACAGGATTTATTAATAGATAATTTAACCTCCTGAGAATTTATCATAGCACAAATAAAAATACAACTTTAGTTGAATAGTTTCACGATTTACTATACCCGATGCTACTCATAATAAAAAGCGATGCTCTGACAGAAACGATACGCGAATACTTCCTAGGGTTGATCATACTTATGATATAGCGTTTATTGGATGTATGAGGTAAACTTATCAACCTCAAAGTCCCCCTTATTAAGGGGGATTTAGGGGGATCTCTTTCTCAAAGTCCCCCTTATTAAGGGGAATTTAGGGGGATCTCTTTCTCAAAGTCCCCCTTATTAAGGGAAATTTAGAGGGATCTCTTTCTCAAAGTCCCCCTTATTAAGGGGAATTTAGGGGGATCTCTTTCTCAAAGTCCCCCTTATTAAGGGGGATTTAGGGGGATCTATTTCTCAAAGTCCCCCTTATTAAGGGGAATTTAGGGGGATCTCTTTCTCAAAGTCCCCCTTATTAAGGGGGATTTAGGGGGATCTATTTCTCAAAGTCCCCCTTATTAAGGGGTATTTAGGGGGATCTATTTCTCAAAGTCCCCCTTATTAAGGGGGATTTAGGGGGATCTCTTTGCACCTCATGGGAAATATAATTCCTATATCCAGTAAAGTTTATTACCTCGACTCCCAATTTCCGAAATTTACTACTCAAAAAAACGCGATTATCTGAAATATACGCTACGCCAACGCTAAACAAATGCGATCGCTTTATTTAAATTTACCCTCCCAAAAATAAATTTACAAAACCCTTGAAAAATAAATTTATAACCATTATGATTATAACTGTTAACGAAAAGCAAAAGGTTCACCTTATGCCTTCACAATTACCGCCTAATTCAGACAATACTCCTGACGAGTCTTCCCCAAAAAAAATCCCTGTTCAGCACATTTTGAAGGGGTCTCGCAAGGCCATACTTAATACGATGCATACCCTGTATGTACTTCGTTACACGGAAATTTCGGACTGGACTCCTCTTCAGCCTACGGGTATTCCGGGAGAGTTCATCACAATTAGCGTCAAGTACTTGATTATCCCGTAAAACATTAAATTTCTGGGGGGTTTTCCCCCCGGCTAACCCATCGGGTCTAATCCCATAGGGTCACGTCTGGATAGGTGAAAAAACTGAATGACATAAGGTAACATTCCTAGCCGTGGATAGTATTTCTGCGGCTATTTTTTTAAGGTTGAAGGTTGGAGGTTAGTTTGTTGAAGGTTAGTTTGTTGAAGGTTAGTTTGTTGAAGGTTAGTTTGTTGAAAGTAATGCTTGATTTCAATTAGCTATAATAATGCTGGGATTGGTGAGATTATTTCATGGGTTCGCTTCCCACACTTCCGATATTCCCACACTTCCCTTCTTTGCTTGACCAAGTAAGAGATATTGGTTTAATCTCACAGATTACTTTGAAAAAAATCTTTAAAAAATGTTAAAAAATTGGGAAATGTATCCTTTTTTCGTGGTAAGTTGTTATCGCAACCTGAGACAACAAAAGTTTTAGGTTTAACATGATAATCAAATGGAGATAGGATAGTGAATTTTAAGTCTATCGGGAAGAAAGTTGCTTCCCTATTCCTTTTAGTTGTTTTGTGCTTGTCTGTGTTCGTTGCTAACCCTGCTGTAGCTCAAGCTCGTGAGGTTTATGGAGCTGTTGATTCAGATGGTTATGTAATGTATGGCAAGGGCTTCACAACCAACAAAATCCAGGACGGTTTTTATATTATAGAGTTTCAAGAAGACTTCCTAAGTAAGCCAGCACCTACTGTTTCTATATATGGTGCGCCGTGGCGGACTTTTAATATGTCTGCTGCAATTATTGATGTCAGTCCCGATCAATTTTTCGTAGTAACTTCTACTCCAGAGCGTCCTGTCAATAGTGCCTTCACTTTTACGGTTATTGGCGACTAATTAGATTGTGGATTCTGTAAAATCCTAAGAATCGAAGTAAGTATTCAGCGAAGAGTTATCAGCTGAATGCTTACAATTTCAATTAGCAAGAATAATCCTGGGATTGGTGAAATTGTTTAATGCGATCGCATCCCACACTCCCCTACTCCCTACTCCCTGCTCCCTGCTCCCTAAAACTCACAACTACTATATACTTGTTTGCAATTCCAGTTGAGACTTGAGGAGCAGGGGTGATGACTTCAACAGATAGAGCACTGGTGGCGGGTGCTACAGGTGGGGTTGGACAGCTAACGGTGGCCAAGCTACTAGAGAAAGGTTTTCAGGTTAGTGTTCTAACTCGCAGTGCTGAAAAAGCTCAGCAAATGTTTGATAACCGAGTAGAGATTATGGTTGGTGACACCCGCTATCCCTCTAGCCTCCCCCCTGCCATAAAAAATGTCACTCATATCATCTGTTGTACTGGAACTACTGCTTTCCCTTCTCAAAAGTGGGATTTCGACACAATCGATCAGGCCAAAGGATTCCCAAATGTGATCGAGTGGCTCAAGATCTATCTCAAGCCCAGCTACAGTCGTACTAAAGCCAAAAATAGTCCTGAGCAAGTTGATGCTATAGGAGTTAGGAACCTGGTAGCAGCAGCTCCTAAAGACCTCAAGCGGTTTGTCTTTGTATCCTCTTGTGGTGTGCTACGGAAAGATAAACCACCCTATAGTATTCTTAATTCCTTTGGTGTACTCGATGCCAAAAAAAAGGCAGAAGAAATCATCATTAATTCAGGATTACCCTATACTATTATTCGTGCAGGACGACTGATCGACGGTCCGTTTACCTCCTATGATTTAAACACTCTGTTGAAAGCGACAACAGCAGGAAAATTAGGGTTAGTATTAGGTACAGGGGATACTTTATCAGGTCAAGCTAGCCGGATTGATGTGGCATCAGCTTGTGTAGAATCCATTGCTAACCCTGTTACGGTCGGAAAAGTTTTTGAGCTGATAAACCAGGGAGCAAGACCATCAGTGATTGATTGGGCAGAGCTATTTTCTACTCTCGATTGACACTCCCCATCTCCCCATCTCCCCATCTCCCCATCTCCCCATCTCCCGACTCCCGACTCCCTACTCCCACCCCTCTAGCTAACGTAAACCCTTCAGCAGTGCCTAAATATACTTGATTAGGTAATTGCAAAGCCGCTAACGTCGAGTTGTCCAACAGCAGGTAAGATTGAGTTGACCACAACTGTTTTAAAGTGTTTTGATCTTGGGGAATCACTTTGCGATCGCTATAAAAATCTAAACTAGGACGCTGATAGGAAAAAGACGTATAGATAATATCCCCTGGAGCCGTATGTTCCTGAATCAAAGCCGCCACTGGCTTAACAGGAAATGCTTCATTTAATTCCCACAGCCAAGAGTGAGAACTCATTAATAATACTAAAGTTATGTACATCCCTATCAATAAAATTGGTATGAAATTGCGGTTTTGCTGTTTAATTTTCCAAGCCGCTAGGGTCATGGTTAGGCTTACTACCATACCCATAATGATTAAAACCGGTTGGGGATCTGCCAAGATAAAATAAATACATCCCCCTAAACCAGCTACTCCAATAAATCCTAAAATAATTGTTAAAATCTTAGGATAACGACTCCAATGTTTCCAAAATACAGTGAGTTTAGCCGCAACAGCTATCGCAAAAAAGGGATACACAGGCATAATGTACCAAGGCAGCTTGGTTGCCATCATAGAAATAATCGTCAAATAGCCAATAGTCCCAATTAAAATCAAACTCCCCCAACTCGTGAGGGGTTTTCGCCAAGCTAGATAGAATCCTCCTAGCCAAAACAATAGCCAAGGGAAAGTATACTTAATTAACTCCAAAATATAATACCAGGGTGTTCCTTGATTCCCTTCCACCTTTTCAGAGATGCGAGCAAATCCTTGAGAGAGAAAATGAACATGCCAAAAGGTTGCTCCATAATGTTGCCATTGGGCAATATACCAAACCAAAACCGGTGCGTAACCTAGGATTATGCCCAACCAGAAATAGCGACTCTTCAACAACCATAAGGTGTTATTTGCTAGGAGAAAGACCAAAGCAATTGCCCCTAGAGGCACAACTAATAGACCTTTTGTAAAAGTAATTAGTCCTAAACAAACTCCGATACCAATTGCCCAAGAAGACTGAGCCTGACAAGCTTTAAGTAAGCACAATAGCAACAGCAAAAACCAAGTATTGATCATGCCATCCAGCATCGCCAAACGTCCGTGGCGCACAACTGGCAACAGGGTCAAGTAGACGCTAGCCGCAAACATAGCACTGACACGTTCAACGAATAGTTCTCGTGCTACTAAATAGAGCAGTGGTACTCCACACGCTGACAAAAAAGCACCAGGCAAACGAGTAGTGAATTCTTGGACACCCCCTAGTTTATAGCTTAAGGCAATCAACCAATCCATCAAAGGGGGTTTAAGTAGATAAGGTTGTCCCCACAGAGTAGGATAGAGCCAGTTACCCGTGCGATAGATTTCTCTAGCGATCAGGGCTCTAGTGCCTTCATCCCAGTCCCGTAGGGGTACATTTCCCAGAAAAATACCCCAAAGGAAAAGGGCAGCCAGGAAAAGGCTTAGGATCCACTTGATATCAGTGAGAGAGGGATTTTTTAAGGTAAGTGCTAATTTATTCATCTATAACAAAGGGAGTAGGGAGTAGGGAGTAGGGAGTTGCGTAGGGTGCGTTAGGGACGGGCTGGCAATCATTTTCCGTCTCGTCGTCAGAGTTGGGACAGCCCGCCCCGTAACGCACCACAGGGTCAAACAGCTTTAATGAGATGCACCCGTAGGGAGTAGGGATGCAGCCGCTGATGGGCTAAACCCCATCAGCGGCTGCATCAAGACGGGGTAACAAAATTGAATGTACCTTATAAGTATGGAAAACGCTATATTAATTAATGTTTTTAATAGTTTCGCCCTAGGATGGTTATATATAATTTCCATTTGAGTTGTGAACATAATCTCTTAGGGAAAGGCAAGAGGCAAGAGGCAAGAGGCAAGATTTAATTAAGTATATAATAATTTTTGGTATTCAAAAAAACTGTAATTTTTTTTTAAATAAAATATATTTATAAATCTTATCTATAGGATTTATAAATATATCCTTAATATTAAGGCTATAGATAACAGTAAAAACTCCTTGGAGTTCTTGACTACTGTTCCCTGTTCTCTGTTCCCTGTTCCCTGTTCTCTGTTCCCTGTCTTGATATAGATTTACAATCCAAAGATGCACCCTCTATCTCCCTCCAATCAACTCCCTCTCTATGGCAAAAGAATCATTGTCACAGCACCAAGAATCTATGGGTCTCGGTTATCTCAACAAATCATTAACCAGGGTGGACTTCCCATAGTGATGCCAACTATTGAAACCTGTCTGTTAGGCAATTCCCCTGAATTAGATGCTGCTCTCAGACAAATTCATAAATTTGATTGGATTGCCTTCACTAGCCGCAACGGAATAGACGCTTTTTTTGAGCGCATGGCATCCTTGGGTATTTCTACATCTGTGCTGAAAAATTGCCAACTCTCTGCCATTGGAAAAGATGCAGAACGATTGTCTGATTTTGGAGTAACAGCTGATTTAGTTCCTGCCGAAGCTAGCCCAACCGGAATTGTTAGTGAATTGTCTAACTATCCAACTATTGATCAGAAAACTATATTAGTTCCTATTCCAGACGTGGTCGGGATACCAGAGCCTAATGTCATCCCAAATTTTATTTCGGGTTTACAGGAATTAGGCATGAAAGTCACTCCGGTATTGACCTATCAAACCCGAATTTTGGATCAAACTATCTATGATGTAGAATTAAATCTGATTAGTCAAGGCAAGATAGATGTAATTGCTTTTAGTAGCACCGCAGAAGTAACAGCTTTTTTGACAATGGTTAACTCCCCCCAGGATTATAACCATTGTGTCGTTGCTTGCTTTGGTCCCTATACCGCTGCTAATACTGAAAACTTGGGATTAACTGTTTCTATTGTATCCGAAAGTTACAGCTCCTTTGAAGGATTTGCAAATGCGATCGCAAACTTTTTTGATAGCTAACTTATCAGCTATCAGCTATCAGCTATCAGTTGTTTGGTTGAAAGTTTAAAGTTGAAGGTTCTCAGCTTGTCAGGTTGGCAGGTTGTTCGCGTAGCGTGGCCAAACGCGCCCCGCGTGGCCAATAGGCCAAGGCCAAGGTTTGCCCTCACTAAAAAGGTAGGATAAAACGGCAAAAAAATGGTTTAAAATATAGCCTATTATCGAAAAATAATTCATACCAATTTTTCGATTCAACACTTATTCCAATTACCAATTCCCCAAGCTTTATAACGTTTATCATAGCTATTAGGTACACAATATTTTTTCCCTCTTGCCTCTTGCCTCTTGCCTCTTGCCTTTTGCCTACTCCCTACTCCCTACTCCCTACTCCCTATTCCCTATTCCCTGTTCCCTTTGCTATATAATTAGCTAAGGTAAAATTAGGTGGGTGAATGGAAACCAATCAGCCCTCAGCCAACCCCAATACCCCTAATCTAGATGCGCTTCACATCAAGCGCCCCTGCTTGGTGGTTGCTGATCTCGAACGAGCATTCACCATTTACCGAGATATTCTAGGATTTAAGCTCGACTATCTGGCTGAAGCATCCCCAGACTCTTACCTCTACCCAGTGTTTCAGTTTCCCAAAACTGCTCAGCTCAAATTTGCATCACTCAGTACAGAAGACGAACCTAGAGCCCTGGCTCTGACCGAAGTCAAAGGAATTGAATTACCCACCCCTACCACTCCCTATCGTCTAGCACTGGTGGTCAGAGTAAAAGACCTCACCCTAACCATTGAGAAAATCCGTGAACTGGGACTTGACACCATTGAGCCCAATTACTTTACTAGACCACCAAACCTCAATTTCACTGAACAAGCATTCTGCGATTACGATGGTCATCGGATTATGCTTTATGATTTCAAATCCGGTTGACTAGTTTAGCAAAAATAACGTGAGAAAAATCCTTGGGCTGAGCTTGATTGCCATTGGTTTAGCGGTTGGGTGGTTATCTATCCGGAATCACCAGCTACCCGATGCCCTCTCTTCAGATGTTTCACCACCCCAGAAACAGATTAAATACCAATCCCATACTCTAGACTTTAGTGTGGTTCACACCTTATTAATTCCAGCTGATAGTGGATTTTCCGTTACTCCCGCCATATCGGAACAGTTAATCACCTTAGAAGATTTAGCCCAAAAGCACCAAGCTGTAGCTGCCATCAACGGCGGTTTTTTTGACCCAAAAAATCAGAAGACCACCTCGATTGTAATCAAGCAAGGGCAACTAGTAGCAGATCCCCGTCACAACCAGGGGCTGATCCAAAATCCCAACTTACAGCCCTACATGGATAAAATTCTCAATCGATCAGAATTTCGGCGATACCGTTGTGGGTCAACAGTCCGCTATGATATAACCCTACACAGTGAACCACCCCCCCCCGGTTGTCAATTATTAGATGCCCTAGGCAGTGGTCCGTTGCTGGTTCCACAAATTAGATCAGTAACCGAAGGTTTTGTAGCTGTAGAAAATCGGAAAGTCATACGAGATGCCCTAGGCAGCAGCCGACCCAATGCTAGAAGTGCAGTCGGTATTACTCCTGATGGCAGCATCTTGTTAGTAATGGTGGCTCAAAAATCAGAAGCTCCCAGAAATTCCGGTATGTCCTTCAGAGCCCTAGCTACCTTCCTGAAAATTGCCGGGGTGGAAAAAGCCATGAATCTAGATGGAGGAAGCTCCTCCGCTCTTTATTATAACGGCAAAACCATTTATGGCAGAGTGGACAAAAACGGAAATCGAATCAAACGAAAAATTAAATCGATTCTAATGGTTAACCAAGACCCGTGACTCGGACGGGGTGACAAACAGCCTTAAAAGCTTTACGGGGTGTGGGGTGTGGGGTGATGGGTGTAGGGAACCCACCCCTAACCCCTCCCAGGAGGGGAAAAATCAGGAGCTGGCGGAGTGGCGACGGGACGGTTAAATCAGGTTTCGGAGCGATTTTTATCCCTAGGCTCACTCCAAATTCGCTGTCTTGATGCAGTCGCTCATGGGGGAAACCCCCAAGACCGCGCTGCCTCCCCAAGACCGCGCTGCATCGCTTCTATTTTCCCCACACCCCACACCCCACACCCCATACCCTGTCTAGTTTTTAGCCTTGTTGTCACCCCCTCAGCCCGTGACTAGTCGGGAGTCGGGAGTCGGGAGTCGGGAGTCGGGAGTCGGGAGTCGGGAGTCGGGAGTCGGGAATCGGGAGTCGGAACAATCTGAGAATCTAATCAGTCCTTAATTATTATATAGCAAAGGGAGCAGGGAGCAGGGAGCAGGGAGCAGGGAGCAGGGAACAAACATTCTCTCAATTCCTACACGGATTGCTATATACCAGTTCTCCTCTTGATGAGGTACACAAGATTTTTTCCCGATTCCCTATTCCCGATTCCCTATTCCCGAAAATTAAAAACTTGTGTACCTCAGCTATTTTATATAGCGTTTATCGTAGCTATGAGGTAAACATTATTTTTTTTCTCTTCCCTCTTTTTTCTTTATTCTTATGAAGTCCCTGCTCCCTGCTCCCTGCTCCCTAAAACCCAGAAATTTGTACCTCACAAGTCGTAGAATTGCTATAAATGCTATAAGAAGATAAGAGATGGCATTAGTGAAAAAGTAAATGGCTAAGAAAGTAGCACTGCTGATCGGGGTTGATCAGTATGCCGAAGGTTTAACTACCCATCAAGCTGCCTCCCATGATGTGGCAGCAATGCAGCGAGTTTTGCAAGAGAAAACCCTAGGGGATTTTACTCGGGTAGAGTTGCTGATAAATCCCAATTTAGAAACCCTAAAAGAAGCAATTAAAAACGTATTTGACCAATGTGGTGTCAATGACTTAGCCCTAGTTTTTTTCTCTGGCCAAGGAATTATTAATCAGGATGGTAAACTGTATTTAACAACTAGCATCACGACTAAAGATAACCTTGAAGGTACTGCATTACCCGCTTCTTTGTTACACCAGCAATTGAGTCGTAGTGATGCTCAGCAACAAATAGTAATTCTTGAGTGTGATTACTATAGTGCTTCAGCTGACGGTTGGCTAACAGAACCTGTGAGTGTCAATCTCAAGGAAGAACTCAGTGCTCCAGGGCGAGCGGTTCTCACCTCCTCCACAACGACACAAACCTCTTGTAAACAGGAACCAGCTGATTGTTCCCTTTACACCCAGTACTTAGTGGAAGGTATTGAAACTGGTGCAGCAGACCGAGATGGGGCTGGCTTAATCTATGTTCGTGAATTACATAACTATGCCACCGAAAAAGTCCAGACTATTAAGCCCGAGATCGAGCCAGCTCTGTTTCTCGATAATAAAGGGTTGGATATTTTACTGACTATTTTAATGAATCAATACCCCAAGGATGATCCCGATAGTGAGTATCGCAAAATCGAAGCCAAGTATCGCAAAATTGTGGAAAACTATGAACGGTATGGTAAGATTCCTGACATTGTTCAATATACATTAAATCAAAAACACAAAGAGTTGGGGATAACTGTTGACCTACACCAACCTGACCAACTCATTTCTGATCAAGGCATAGACTACTCTAACTTGCGAAATTTACTAAGAGCCGGTAAATGGAAAGAAGCCGATCAGGAAACGTTTGCTCTCATGGTCAAAGCAGTTGATCGAGAAGAAGACAACAATATCGACCCTGAGTCAATCAAGAATTTTCCCTGCACCGATCTACACACCATTGAGCGGCTTTGGCTAAAGTATAGCAGTGGGCAATTCGGCTTCAGTTTGCAAAAAGAAATTTGGGAGAAGCTTGGGGGAAAACTTGATAGTGACGATAATAACGTTGATAAACTAGAATTCAACCGAAGCGTTTATGTTTTAAGTTCCTATTACAACCCCAACAGTATTTCCCGCAGTAATTATTTCCCTAACCTATTAGCCTATCAAACTCAGCTTTATCAACAATTTGGTCATCGTGTGGGATGGCGAGAGCGGAAAGGATTGCACCTCAGAAGACGATGGAAAAATTATGAAGACCTGACATTTTCCGTAATCTGGGCTCCAGTGGGTCACCTACCAACTCTGGTTGGTCGTGATGGCATGAATTTGGGAGTATTATCGATTTGGAGGATGAGGGTTAATTTATTCTCTCGCCTTGAAGAGTGTTGGTTATAGGATTTAAGCTTGTCCAACGGGTGCATCTCATATTTGTAACAAAGAACGGAGGTGTGGGGAGATGGGGAGATCGGGAGATGGGGAGATCGGGAGATCAGGAGATGGGGGAAATTTTGATTAAGCGATGCAGCGCGGTCTTGGGAAGGCAGCGCGGTCTTGGGGGTCCCCCCGGAGACGAAACCTGATTACGTTGAGCCTTTATGGTTGGTCGGCTATGCACAAAAGGGGTAAAACTTATTGATTAAGGCTCAACTGTCTTACGGTAACTTCTAACCATGAGCGACTGCCGTGGTTTCCCCCATGAGCGACTGCATCAAGACAGGGTAATTATCCTGACATGATTTAAGCCCTTGGTTGAACTTGTTACAAATCGCCTAAGCCTGCGAGGTTAGAGCAACTCCAAGAACAGAGAATCCCCGCATCTTTAGATGGGGAAATGCCAAGCTGGAGGAATAGCTCTCAACAGAAATAAGAATCATGCATCGAAACCGTTTCAAAGTTGGAACCTTTAACCTATGCAACTTAGTGCTACCAGATGTCCTATACTATAGAAAAAAGATATATACCCAAACAGAGTACACTCTTAAGACCACCTGGATTGGTGAACAACTGAAGAAGATGAAAGCTGACATTGTTGGCTTTCAAGAGGTATTTCATCAAGAAGCTCTCCAACAAGCACTGGCTCAGAGTCAAGTTTATGACAATGCCACCACTGTGTTCGCAAACCCTACGGGTAAAAGTCCAGTTGTTGCCCTGACCTCCAGGTTTCCAGTGCTTGAATACAACGTCATCAAAGATTTTCCCACTACGGCATGCCTGGATATCCAGGGAACAGACATCCCACTCAAGCGTTTTTCTCGACCAGTGTTAGAAGCACATCTCAAGCTGAGTGACACGATTGATTGTACAGTTTTTGTAATTCACCTCAAGTCCAAGCGTCCGATCATCCCCGATGGAGTAGACCGTAACGACCCAATTGAACAAGCCAAAGGACAAGCGAGATCTCTAATCCTCCGAGCAGCTGAAGCAACAGCTTTGCGGGTAATTTTGATGGATAAGCTACAGCACAGGGATCATCCGGTAATAGTGATGGGTGATGTCAATGATAGTGGTGTGGCTATAACTTCTCAAATTGTTTCTGGAGAGCCCCCTTTGAGAAAACTCTGGTTTCAGCAAAAGCAGATGATCTGGGATGTGTTGTTGTATTACGTCAAAGACATTCAAGCTCGACAAAACTATGGTGACTTCTACTACACCCACATCCATAATGGCCACCACGAGAGCCTAGATCACATCCTGGTCAGTCAGGAATTCGTGGTTCAAAATCCCAAACGTATTGGCAGAGTTGGGTATGTCTCCCTTTTCAATGATCATCTAATCGACGAAACCTTGAGTGACGAGAAAATTGAGACTTGGCAATCTGATCACGGACAGGTGGTTGTCTCCATTGAACTTGATTCATAAGGTGATGTATGAACACTGAAGAGATAGCTAACATTTTCAACTTACCTCCTGAACTTCCTACCGAAGAACTGTTTGAACCGTTGATATCTACCGAGAGCCTATTAATCGAGCGCATCATCTCCACTGGACAAACTACACCAACCGGAGAGTGGTATGACCAAGACCAAGATGAATGGGTAATCCTGTTACAAGGGCAAGCAACCCTTGCCTACCTTGACGGTTCCAGTGTCAAGCTCAAAGCAGGGGATTATCTATTTATTAAAGCTCATCAAAAGCATCGAGTTGAATATACCAGTGCTGAGCCACCCTGCATTTGGCTAGCCATTCATGGCAATTTGCAACAGAAGCAGACCTGAGCAAGATTCTCAGGACTTACCCAAAACTCGACTCTAAACACTATGATGCTGTAGCGTCGAGACCTGACGGGGTGACAAACAGCCTTAAAACCCTTACTGGGTGTGGGGTGAAAGGTGTAGGGAATGTTCCCTAACCCCTAACCCCTAAAACCTAACCCCTGTATGACTTTCAATTGGCTTGTTACCCCGTGAAGAAATCTAGAGAAGTCCCTCTAAAGTTGCACCGACAACTCGATAATCAGAATCTTGTCGCAGCTTCATGAGAGCATTTTGGGCTCTTGGGTCATCAAAATGTCTCAAGGTTATGGCTACTTGGGCACGAATTGCATCTTTAGAGGAGTTAGCTGCTTCAAGAAGAACCTCTAAAGCTGAAGATGCTTGACGTGTTTTTGCTAATTGCCCTAAATTAGCGATCGCTGATTCCTGAACTGTGATATCGTTCCCTTTAAGTCCCGAAATACAGAGCTTTAAAAATATTTCCGGGTGTTCAGTTACTTCTATTGCAGCAAGAATACTTTGCCTTACCAACCAATTAGAGTCTTGTTGGAATAGGTATACGAGATGGGAAATTGCCCGCTTACCATATTTAGCTAAAGAATTAGCTGCTTCAGCTCTGACATTATAATCTTTATCATGTTCGATTAAATCCAGTAATAACCCAAAGGCTTCCTCTGTTTGCTTATACCCCAAACCCATAGCAACAAAGGAACGAATTAGAAATTCTTGGTCATACATCCTTCCCTTGAGTAGGGGCACAACCAAACCAGGTTCATAGTGCCTTAATTCGGTAATAGCTTTCATCCGATTTTGAGGATTAGGGCTATTGAGATTAGTTTCAATCTGATGTAGTTCCATGGTAATATCTCAAAATGTGACTAATTTAAATTAATTGATTAGTAAACTTGGTTTTCAACTTCTGGAGGATTAGCTGCTAATCTTTGTTCAAATTAACCCTGATTCTTGTATACCAAAGGGAACAGGGAACAGGAAACAGGGAGTAGGGAAAAAGGAACAAAAATTATCACAATGGGATTAAAGCGATATCTTTTGCTTGATTTGGCTCTGGAGTGTTGGTAACAGTTTGATATTGATTAGTCTCACCAAATGTCCAAGCAGTACGAGCTATTAACAAGCCGCCAGCAATTTGCAATACCCCCAGAGAAATTCCCCAAAAGTCGAGAATTGCTTGACCAGTTACAAAGAAAAAGGCAATGATTGAGCTGGCATTAAGGGCTACTTTCTTAGCCTGTCCCAATCTTTGATGCTTACTGGCATTAGCTGTCAAGCTGTAAAAGATGGGTACTGCTCCCACTGGATTGGTAATGGTAAATAAAGCAATAAATGTTCCGAGTGCATAAGAAACTAATTGGGACATCACTTCTTTACTCTTACTTGAAACAGGAGTTTTGCCTCGAACAGCACTCGAATTTTAAATTTTAAAAATACAAAGGGATTTCGCTCATATTCCAATAATCTTTTAACAAGTCTTCGTACATATTGTCCTTGAGCATCATTTGTCGATAAAGCTCAATAGATAAATCCTGGGCTTGCTCTAGGGAGAGAGTCAGCACTTGATCGGCAAATATTCTTAAATTGAATTCTTGTTCTAGAGATAGTTGCTCGGAATATTTCATGGCTGACTTACCATTTGTTGTATAACAATATATTGATGCATTTATAAATTAGTTTAATTCTTTGAAAAATAATTTGCTAGGACTTAATACGGTAATTTAGGTAGTGAAATCCGTATAGTGTTGTTAACTTAATTCTTTTGGTTATTTGACTTGAAGCGACCTGCGGTAAAATCTCTTTTTCGGAGATGTTTGGTGTTACGTGCAGTGACTCTCTTACGCCACATCTTGAAGCTTGAAGTAGTCATGGAACGTCGCATTAATTGAATTACGTGTTTCTCTTGGAGACCAAACTGAACCTCAATTGCCTCAAATGGTGTTCTATCCTCCCAAGCCATTTCAACAATGCGATCAATACTTTGGTTGTCTAAGTTAGATATCTTCATTAACTTATGCTGATTTGAGTACAATGTATCTAGGGAAATACACTTATAGCAATTATACGACTTGTGAGGTACAAATTTCTGGTTTTTAGGGAGCAGGGACTTCGGAGCAGGGAGCAGCTAAGAGGGAAGAGGGAAGAGGGAAGAGGTAAGAGATAAGAGGGAAGAGGGAAAAAATAATGTGTACCTCATGAGTCATAAAAACGCTATATCTATTATTTGTCGATCAACTAATTGCTAAGTAGTAATTATCTCGGTTTTAATCTCCCGTTCAATTTTTAATTGAACAGTTGCACCGGGAGCCAGTGGAGTCACTAAACCTCTCATATTTTGGTAAAGGACCCACAAAAGTCCCAGTTGCTGATCAATGGATAGGCTCTGGATAGCTTCCACCGCCTTGGAACATCAAAAATATTGGAATAAGAGGGTTTGTCAGTAGTTTTGACCATAGGATTGTTTTTTATTTTGACGTGTTATGTAACTTAATGTAACGTAATGTAAACTGTTATTGCAACAAATTGACTTAACTAGGGAGGGGGTCTGGGGGAGCGATAAGTCCCCAAACCCCCTCGCTACTTAAACTACAACCTTGCTGCGTGAGCTTTTAGAAGCGTGGAGATTTTTCCCGGTTCAATCTGTGGCGCGATAGTAAAGAGTATCAAAGGTACAGGTAGTCTCTCGGCAAACTCGACAGTAATACCGTTGATGTCCAATGCTTGTTTTGACCTGTTTATGGGTCTTGTGATGACCACACAGAGGACATTCCATAGTATAGGGAGCATTTGTATATCAAAGTTATCTTACCACTCCCACACTTCCTTGAGGCACTACCGCAATTTGCAACAGCAGCAGACCTGAGCAAGATTCTCAGGACTTACGCAAAATTGGACTCTAAACCCGCTGATGGTAAGTGGGTCGAGACCGTTGACCCTACAAGTAGAGTTATTAAATTATTAAGTTATGTAAAACAGTTTCATAACTTAATTAACTACCCCTGATTACTTACTAGAGGTTACTGCTGTTATAGGGAAATGCGATCGCTATTTATTATCGTCACATTTTCCCTGAACTCTAGTAAATTTATATTTCCGAAATCACTCTAAATCAGGAAATTCTCTCCTTAGATGGGAATAGTTTATATAAGCCCAAAAAAAGCCAGACTACTTTTAATGACAGTTTATAGGACAGTTCATATAAGTGTAGGACCCGAGTGAACTAGGAGATGATCATAAGACGCCGATGTCACTAGAAAATGGATTAAATGCTCTCAAACAAAAACGTTATGCAGAGGCGGTGCAATGGCTAGAAGACTATTGCCAGTATTGCCAAAATTCTTTAGGTGAGCTTTCCGATCACCATTCTCAAGAGTATAGTCAAGCCCAAGCCGCTCTGGTGAAAGCCTATAGCGGTAATGGTGAGAACAAAAAAGCGATCGCCCTCTGTCGGAAGTTAGAAAATCACCCAAATTCCCAGGTCAGCAATTGGGCAAAAAAATGTCTGACCACCCTCACCTCAAAGTCAACAAAAACAACCCCAACAAAAACAACAGCGAAAACCGTGTCAAAATCCCGTCACAAAGCCGGAAGAGTGGCGCAAACTGGTATAAGGTTAGCCATGAAAGGCATTGCCGGTAATCTTGCCCTTGCCTCTGGTGTTACCATCTCTTTACTATTTGGGATGGTATTAGTATTAGCTCTGAGTTTGCTGCTAATCCTTAATAGTAACAATCCTGTTACTGGGTTAATCATCGCAGTTGCCATAACCCTAATTTTTAATGTTGCTGCCTTTTTCATCTCTCCCTGGATCATGGACTTAACCCAACGGTGGCTTTACCAAACCCGTTGGGTAACCCTAGCAGATATCCAGCGCTATAGTCCTGAAAGCGCAGAAGTGATTGAGCGGGTTTGTCAAGAAAAAAATATCAAACAACCTCGATTGGGTATTATTGATGACCAAAATCCCACCGCGTTTACCTATGGTTCCCTACCAAACAGCGCTCGTTTAGTCGTTAGTCAGGGTTTATTTACTTACCTTGATGATGATGAAATCGCCACAGTTTATGCTCATGAATTGGGGCATATTGTCCACTGGGACTTTGCCGTAATGACCTTAGCGGCGACTTTAGTACAAATCACCTACCTGATCTATTCTTTCGCCAGACGGATCAGTCGCGGCGGTGGTAACAGTAAAGGCAAAGATGCTGCTCAAACAGCAGCAATGGTAGCTTATGTGTTTTACATTATCGGCACTTACTTGGTGCTGTACCTATCCCGAACCCGAGAATACTATGCTGATCACTTTGCTGCTGAAACTACCGGTAACCCAAATGCTCTATCACGAGCTTTGGTGAAGATTGCCTACGGTATCGTCGAAGAAGGGCAAGGAGCAAAAGAACCCAGTAAATTGATTGAAGGAACCCGCAGCCTCGGCATTTACGACCATAAAGCTGCTGCTTCTACCGGTACCGCTTATCGTATCGCCTCAGACTCCCAGAAAGTCGGGCAAGTCTTTCTCTGGGATATCTTTAACCCCTGGGGTTGGTGGATGGAGTTGAATTCTACTCATCCCCTAACCGGTAAACGAGTCCGCGCTTTAACTACTTATGCTGAGCAAATGGACTTAGAGACTGAATTTGATATGGCTACTGTAGTCCGAGAAGGCAATCAGCTCAGTAAGAAAAAGCTCTATGGTAATTTTGCCGTGGATATTGTATTGTTCAATGCTCAATTCATTGGTAGTATTACTGGTTTAATGATTGCTTCTATCGTCTTGAGTTGGACTGCTCAAGTAACAGTATTGCCAAGCTTTATGCTCTTTGGCTTTGCTGTGGGAACCTTGATTAAGACCCTGGTGATGTACCCAGATTTCAAGCAATCGTCTCGATCGGATATCTTCACCTTAATGTGTGACCCCTACGCCAGTCCTTTGCGTGGTCGTCCAGTCAAACTCCAAGGTGAGTTAATTGGTCGCGGCGATGCTGGCTATAAATTTGGTTCCGATCTCAAGCTTCAAGACCGCAGTGGGATGATTTATACCCGCTATGCTTCTCGCTTTGGTCCAATCGGTAACTTCCTTTTTGGTGGGACTAAGGTGCAGAACTTAATTGGCTCCCAAGTCAATGTAGTTGGCTGGTTCCGCAGAGGAATTGCCCCTTGGCTAGACTTAATCCAGTTGGAAAGCAATAACACCACTGTCAACAGCTACCACCGTTTCTGGTCATTGACTGTTGCAGTTGGAGCAATTATTTTGGGTTTTGGACTTTTCTTTGTCCTCTGATATCATCTCCGGTGGTTTCTGGAGTCGGGAGTCCAGAGTTGGGAGTCGGGAGTCGGGAGTCGGGAGTCGGGAAAGAGAGGGAAGTGTGGGAGGTGTGGGGAGATGGGGAGATGGGGAGATGGGGAGATGGGGAGATGGGGAGATGGGGAAATGGGGAGATGGGGAGATGGGGAAATGGGGAGATGAGGAGATGGAGAGATGGGGAGTCAGATGAAAACTTACATCAAGACAATGAGAAAAAAAGTATTTAAAAATACTAAATTAATCTCAAACTAATTCTTCCCTCTCCTCCCTCTCTCCCCACACTACCCCCTCTCCCCACACTCTTCTCCCGATTCCCGATTCCCGATTCCCGATTCCCGATTCCCGATTCCCGATTCCCTTTGCTATACTTTAAAACTTCACTCTACTCTCACCTCTTTTGATAGGTGTCTAAACCAATTAAAGTACAAACAAATAGATAGGATAATAAATAAAAACAATAGGATACCAAAATTATCCCAACGTTTCATCATCAACATGATTCCCATTAAAAACAAAACTATCTGCCAAGGAATTCCGATCAATGTAGATAGAATATCCCGCCGATTTTCGTTCCTGATTTTTGCCTGACTATTAGCTGGGAGGTTTTGACGGATTACTCCCCAAAATCCAAACGGTCGAGTGACTCGATAGAAATTATCCATTACCTCCCGGTCAGTTGGCTCAGTTAAAAATGTCCCTAGAATACATCCTAGTAATGAGCAAATGCTGGGAATGAGAAACAGCGCATATTCCTGAAATTGGGCGTAATTTAAATTGGGTAGTACTATTGCCTTAGTTAAAATAGCCGCTACCATCCCCGCCACCGTCCCAAGGGCAAATCCATATCCATTAAAGCGCCACCAGTACCATCTCAACACCAGAGGAATAGACAGTCCAGCACCTAGTCCCAGGGTTAGCCATCCCCAAATGTCATTGATATTGGTGATATTGAAACTAAATAGCAATCCCACCACTACAATTAGAGTTGATGCCCAGCGGCTTTGAACAATTAGTTGTTGGCTAGAGGCTTGGGGATTGATATAAGCTTGATAAATATCCTTAACCCAGTAAGCAGCACTAGCATTGATGATTGAGTCAAAGGTAGACATAGCTGCTGCAATAAAACAAGCGATCAGCAACCCTTTTATCCCCACTGGCACATATTCTGCGATCACCGTTGGTAAGATAAGTTCAGGGTCAGCAATTACTGCTTTAGTGGTTCCGTAATGGATACCCAATACTGCAAAGGCTGTAACCAAGGGCCAACGAAAAGAAAGCAAGATTATCCAAAATAGCGACAGTAACCCAGCTTCGCGATCGCTTTTAGCGGCAAAATAGCGTTGGATCATATAGCCACCCCCGCCGCCAAAGCCTACCATAATTTCTTTGAACAGATAGAATAAAATCACGCCACCGAACAAGTTGAATATGGCATAGTCTCCCGGTAGCTCAACTGCCATTGGGGGCGAGATGCTGCTCCACTCCGTGAAATTCCAGGTTTGCAATTGCTCAGCCCCAGGAATCGAGACCGAGAAAGTATCCGGGATAGTTGCCGTAGAGAATGCGATCGCACAAATATAGATAATCGCAATAAAAATCAAAATACCTTGAAATACATCCGTCCATACCACCCCGTAAAAACCGCTAACAACCGTGTATACCAGGGCGAGCAAAATCAAAAATATCGAAGCATAGCGGTCATCAATACCCAGAAATTCCCCCAGGAATTTGCCCCCCCCAACCGAAAAGTAACTCATTGAGCCAATAGCAAAGATAATATTAGCAACAGCACTTATGATCCGAGCCGTATTGCCTTCCCTTCCTGAGCCGAAGCGCAAGTGCATCCATTCCGCCAAAGTCATCACCTTTGCCCGTCGGTTCCACTTGCCCATGAATATCATAAAAATAGCCATAATTAAGACAACGCCACCCCGGATTTCGATGAAAAATCCCTTCGTTCCCAGAGCATAAATTAAAGCGCTGATCACCATCGTGCCAGCCAAGTCAGTATTGGACGCCATTCCAGAAGCCCCCAAAACCCACCAGGGCAGATTACGATTTCCCAAAAAGTAGGATTCTATACCCTCAGATGCTTTCCGTTGAAGAATAACCCCAAAAACGACTATGCAAATCAGGTAAATAGTAACAATGATGTAATCAACTGGATGCATGAATTTTATGATCAACGATTAAGGATTCAAGACTCGGCTTGGGCAATCACTACTGGGGTGATCTCGGAAAAATCAATGGCGACAGGTGCGACCCGTGGCGAATTTAATTCGCCACGTAAGAGCGCACCTAAAGAAAGTTTGGCATGATATCAAGTCCGAAGCGCATTGATATTGTATAACACAAGAGTCTTCGACAGGTGTTGAGGCTATGGACTCTTAACACCAATAACAAATGACAACGGACTTTTGAGCAAACAAACAAAGACGTAAGCATGCAGCTAATGCGCTACGCGCATACGGCGGATTGCATAACTATCAGGTACACAGGATTGTTTTGGCACTTCCGACTTACCTGCTCCCTGCTCCGAAGTCCCTGCTCCCTCAAAACCCAGAAATTTGTACCTAATTGAATTGCAAACCGCTGTATGCTTACAGCATACTTGATATTATAGATGAACCCTGAAAAATTCAAGTTTAATAATTAAACTTTAGTAATCAACAATCAACAATTAATCCTTAAATTGATAATTTTCCTGGAAGTATAACATGGACAATTGTTTGTATTCCTGGGGAACTGGTTATGTTTAATTCCCCACCGTGTAATTCAGTCAACAGTTTGGCAATGATCAAGCCTAATCCAGAGCCTTGTTGCTCGTAGAGTTTACGATCAAATTGCATATAGGCTCCGAGTTTAGCAATTTGAGTTGGTGTCATGCCTCGTCCCTGATCGATCACCAAAATATTTAACTTATTATCCTGGAAATAACTCTGAATCTTAATCGGCTTACCAAGGTCGGAAAACTTCAAGGCATTATCAATGATTTCTTCAACAATTTTAGTAAATTTTGATTGGGAAATCTTGACAACTACTTCTTGCAGTTCTAAGTGCAAATCGTCTTTCCGGTTTACCTTCAGACATTTTTGGATAGCAAGGTCTTGGATAATTGTTCTAGTAAAACTTTGGTCTCCATAATCAAGCAGCTTCCTGGCTTGCTTAGGTTGTTGCTCGATGCGCGTTAGTTCTGCATAGAGTAAAAAATTATGGGTGAGCCGATATAAACGTTCTCCAGAGACACGGATTTCCTGAAGCATTTCCATAGCTTCACCCCGCTCTATGGTATCATAGTCCTCTATCAGGAATTGGGCAAGATTCAAAATGCCATTGAGAGGAGTACGCAACTCATGAGGTAGTGCATGAGTGATGTTATCGCGCAATTCATCGACCTGTTTTTGAGATTCTTGCTCAACAGCCATCTGCTTGGCTAAGCGGGTTGTGATTGCTCCTAATAATTCATCTCTAGTAAATGGCTTGGTCAGATAATCATCTGCGCCCAGTTCCATCCCCATACGCAGATCAGATTTCATAGATTTAGCCGTAAGAAAAATTAAGGGAATTGTCTGGGTGGATGGAATTTCTTGTAACTGAATCATGACACCGTAACCATCCAGTTTCGGCATTTTAATATCGCAAATAATCAAATCAGGACTTTCATTATTTGCCAATTCCACACCGATTTCACCATTTTCTGCTTCAATAACATCGAAATTTTCAGCCCGAAGTATCTCCACAACAATGGTACGGATATCTTCCTCATCTTCAATAACTAAAATCTGCGACATATATCAGTTCCTCCTTCAAACCTTAACATTTAGAAACGCTTTTCAAAACCAAGTTAAACTAATCCTTTCTTCTAGGCATAATCATAATTCCTATTAGGATCAATTGCCAACTGCCAACTGGCAAACAGCTCTCGGTCTTTGTACTTGCTCTGGTGCTGCAGCAGGGGAGTACAGTGGAATTGTGACAGTAAACGTTGTGCCAATACCGACTTGGCTATTTACCGTAATTTCACCACCGTGTACTTCCACAGACTGTTTGACAATTGCAAGTCCGAGTCCAGTTCCTGGAATATTGCCCACATTATTGCATCGATGAAATGACTCAAACAGTTGCTTTTGGTCTTCTTCTGGAATACCAATACCCTGGTCTTTAATCTTAAAGGTAACCTCTTCTTGCTGACAAATCAAGTCAAAGTTTATGGTGCTCTCATTAGGGGAATATTTAGTAGCATTTGATAGCAAATTTCTCAAGATATGTCTGATAATTTGTTCATCGAAATCAGCCTCTGGGCATTCACCTTGAATAACAAAAACAATGGTTTGTTTGGTGTTAAGACCTAGTTCTATCTCTTCGACTAAGTCACGGCAGAAGTCAAATAAATTCAATGGTGCAGGGTTGAATTTTAGTTTTCCGGCATTGGCTTTATTGACTAGCAACACGTCATCCAACATGTGGAGCATATGTTTGACATTAGCTTGAATCCGATCTAGATAGTTTTGTTTTTTCTCCTCATTCCAATTTTGGCTGTAATATTTGAAAATTTCAGTAACCCCCATAATACTAGTTAGGGGGGTGCGGAACTCGTGGGAAGTCATAGAGATAAATCGAGATTTGAGTTCAGTGAGTTCCTTTTCTCTTTCCAGAGATTTGCGAATCTGTTTTTCAAGTCGCTCCCTAACTTGAACGTCATGCAAAGTCTGGTAAAGCGTGGCATTTTCCAAAGAAATTGCGGCTTGATTACACAGAAGGCTTAACACTTCTACGTGTTCATTGGTAAAATTACCAGAAATTATATTATTTTCTAAATACACCATACCAATCAGATTGTCTTTCCGCAGAAGTGGCAAACACACAGCTGACTTTGGCTGATGCTTTTTGATGTATATATCCTCAGCAAAATTAGAGTTATTAACCAGATTATTTAAAATCAAGTGTTCTTTAGTGATAGCGACATAATTAATTACCGTTCTGGGCAAGTGCTGAGTAATGGTTACTGGAATTGACTGCCTTACTGTTACGCCATTATTAACCACTGAACCGGCTGCCTCTATCATCAGTTTATTTTCTTTTGGCAAAATGATAAACCCCTTTTTTGCCCCAGCATTAGTTAGGAGAAGCTGCATCAACTTGTCCAGTAAATTATCCAAAACGATTTCTTCTGAAATGGCTTGAGATGCCTTGATCACGTCAGAGAAATCCAGGGCGTTTAAACTTAGTGTTATCGTTGAGTTGGTTATGGAATCTAGTGGAACTTCCGTTGTTGGTTGGGCAGTAATTTTGCTAAGGAGTTGGGGGTATCTTGATTCTAAGTCTCTCACTTTTGCCACAGCTCCCCAGCGACTGTATCCATAGTAGGCATCAGTCAAGTAAGCCTGGGCGATCTTTGATTTGCCACAAGATAGATAAAACTCTGCAGCTAGTTCATTGGCCAGTGCTTCTTCCTGGATATAGTGCTGCTCTGCTGCTCCTTCAATCCCTTGGTCATAAATTTCCATGGCTTGCCAGTGCTGCCCTAAAACTCGTGCTTTCTCTGCCTCCACTAGCTCGTACTTATGTTTGAAGTTTGATGGAGCATGGTATGCCCAGGTTTTCATGGTTTCCTGATTAGCTGCGACTTGGGTCAGGTATTCACCTTGCTGCTGTGGCTCGACATGGGGATAGTGAGCCAAAAGCCCTAGAGAATAGTAGAAATTGTGCTCAGCAACAAGAATCAAGCCAGGGACAGATTGTGCGTATTGCTCTGCTGCCCTGGCCTGAGCAATAGCTTGCTCGGGTTGTTTAAACCAATAAAACAGAATGGATTTGGCAAGATATAGATAAAACAGAGACGTTCCATTATTCTGTTCTATTAAAATGGGAAGCATTTCTAATTCATTAAAGTCTTCCCCAATTAACTGACAGGGATCGTCAGATTTACTGAGTAAATTTAAGGTTAATTGTTTGCCGATTTTAGCATAAATAACATGATAGTATAGCTTCATTTTTTGCAGCCACTCCAGATACTGCCTATACTTCTGAGCAGCAAGGTCGAGATCATCTCCCACAAAAAATAGGTTGGTACAGTAGTTGAGGGCAGCATAACCGGAATAGGTTATTTCTCCGATTTCAAGACCGCTGTTAAACGCCTCTAGTAATGGGTCTAGGGTTTCCTTGAGATGCTCTTTCCAGTGTCTGATATGACCGTTAAAAACATCTAATACTATTGATTTGAACTCCTTAGTATCGAATTGCTCTAACAGTATCAAAGACAGTTGACCAAATTTATAGCCACCATCGATATCTCCCATAAATCCACACAGGATTATGGCGTAATCAATATAGGTGTTCGTGGACAGAGGTGAATTGCCATGGTTGATACATAGACGGATTTGTGTAAATATCAGCAGTGGATAAAATGCCGGATTACCAATAAAAGCAGCATTTCCTACAGAGTGTAATATCCCCATGGCCGCTAGTTTAGTGAGGTCAGTCATTGTTGGTAGGTCAGCCAAATCCTCAGTAATCAGGTCTTTGGGAGGGTATTGCTCCAGTTGAATCCCGAGCATGTCCAGAACCTGTAGCCCCGTATCCAGGGCGACTTGCATTTGGTTTTGAGCAATATAAGCGTGGATTTTTAGTTCATAGACCTTGACTTGATCTAATTGGGTTTTGGCTTGTTCCAGAGCCACTCCAGCCAAGAGGTTTGATTGCTCAAAATTGCTGTTGAGGTATTCCGCTTCCACCACTTCTAGATAGAAAGCGAAGCTGAAGTCATAGTTGTCAGCCCAGGTATCCGCTGCGAGGAGTCCTAGACCTACATTCAGATACTTGAGAGCGCTGGCATAAGCTGCTGCGGCCTTGGCTTTCTGACCCGCAGTCAGATTGAGCTGAGCTAGCTCATCTTTTTCTGACTGAGCGGTGAGTAAGTCCGTGCCAAAATTGAGTTGGTTAACTAAAGCAAAGATATTCTCTTCCCGTGCCTCTGGAGTGGTATGGTTCAGCAACAATTTGCCAATTTTTAGGTGGGTTGCTTGTTGGTGGGATTCGGGAATCAGAGAGTAGGCGGCTTGCTGCACCCGGTCATGTAAAAATTTGTAGTTAACCTTGACATCACTAAGCCCAAAATCTGCGGATTCTTCTTGTTCAAATAGCAGAGGAATTTTGTAACTATCACTCAACGGCAGAATCAAACCGATCTGTAGTGCCTCCCAGAGCTGAGCAGCAGTGATAATCGTTGAGTCTTCATTGACAATGGCTAGCATCTCTAAGTTAAACTGATTGCCCAGACAAGCTGCCAATTTTAAAACCTGCTGGGTGGTTTCTTGTAGCTTGCCAATACTTCTGGCAATCAGTTCCACCACATTATAATCGGTGATGCCAATGGCTTGAATTTGATCAATATTCCACTGCCAGCTGCCACTGGTGACGTCATAACTCAGCAAGTTTTCTGAGTACAGGGTTTTGAGCAGTTGGGTCAAGAAGAAGGGATTACCTTGGGTTTTATGAAATAAAAGCTCTGCTAGGGGTTTGGTCTGGTTTTCTCCTTGGGTGTCATTGAGAGTATCAGCTACTAATTGCTGAACGTATTGTTTCTGTAACGGCTCAATCGTGATCTGATCTATGACCGAGTCAGTTTCTTGAATTTTATCAATGGTTTGAATCAAGGGATGAGTCGGACTGACTTCGTTATCTCGATACGCTCCTATGATTAATAAATAGTTGCGATCGCAGTTCGTCATTAAGGTCTGGAGCAACGTTAATGAGGCTAAATCTGCCCACTGTAAATCATCAAGGAAGAGCACCAGGGGATGTTGGGGTTGGGCAAAGACACCGATGAATTGTTGAAACACCCGTAAAAATCGGTTTTGGGATTCCGATGGTCCGAGTTGCGGCACTTCAGGCTGTTGACCGATAATCAGTTCTACTTCCGGAATGACATCAATAATGACCTTGCCATTGGCACCGAGAGCATGTAATAAATTCTGTTTCCAAATCCCTACTGTTTGAGCGGGTTCTGTCAACAGTTGCCGAATTAATCCCCGAAATGCGTCCAGCAGAGCAGCGTAAGGACTATTGCGCTTAAACTGGTCAAATTTACCACCAATAAAATACCCTCGGGCTTTGACAATTGGTTTATGAACTTCATTGACTACTGAGGTTTTACCAATCCCTGAGTAACCGGATACCAGCATCAACTCAGTGGCTCCAACACTGACTCGTTCAAAGGCCTCCATCAGGGTGGCTACTTCCCCTTCGCGACCATAGAGTTTTTGAGGAATTAGCAGTCGGCTGCCGATGTCATAGCTTCCCGGAGTGAAGGTTTCAATTTTTCCAGTGGTTTGTAGCTGGTATAGACAGCTTTCTAGGTCAACCTTTAGTCCAGCAGCACTTTGGTATCGGTCTTCAGCATTTTTGCTGAGGAGTTTCATCACAATCAATGAAACTACTTCACTAATTTCTGGATTAAGCTGATGAGGAGGGATAGGATATTGAGCCAGATGATGGTGAATCAATTCCATGGGATCGCTGGTGATAAAGGGTACCCGATCCGTTAGCATTTCGTAGAAGGTGGCACCTAAGGAATAGAAGTCGCTGCGGTAGTCAATGGAGCGGTTCATCCTCCCGGTTTGCTCCGGTGAAATATAGGCAAGAGTGCCTTGGAGCCAATTAGGATTCCTAGTGGTGGGATTCTCTAGAGACAGGCGGGAGGCAATGCCCAAGTCAGTAATTTTAACTTGTCCTGTTTCCGGATTGATGATGATATTAGAGGGGTTAATATCTTTATGAATAATCGGGACCTTGTGCAGCTCATCCAAGGTTTCTACTAGAGAAATAGCGATCCTCAGAAACTCCTTTAGATTAATGGAGTGAGAGTTGATAAACTGCTTCAGGGATTGACCCCCAAAATCTTCTAATATCAACGCCAACCCATTATTATAGTTTTCCAGACCGTAGCATTTGACAATGCCTTCACAATCAATAGCTTGGGAGATTGTATATTCTTGTCGTAAGTTGCTAATCTCTTCAAGGGAGGGATAGTCCGATTTAATAACTTTAACAATAACTGGTCTTCGCTGTTGCTGGTGATAGCCGCGATAAACAACTGTACTAACACCAGCTTCTAGTTCTTCTAGAACTTTAATTTGAGATTTTGGTAAACTTAACATCATCGCCCCCTTGAAGTGTTTAGATATAGTAATTGTGATAGCTATATGTGATAGCTATATTGATTTAATTTTGTTTGATTTTGTTTAATCTTGAGGTGCGACCCGTGGCGAATTTAATTCTTAATAGGTCAAGCGCACCTAAGTGATGGCGCTTCTGATTTGGCTCAAGTTCTGTAGGGTTGGCAGTGCACCAGAAAGATTGGGTGCATCTCATATTTGAAAATTTTTCGTAGGGTGCGTTAGGGGGGGGTTCTCATTTTCCGCCTCGTAGCCAGGGTTGGCAGCGATGCAGCGCGGTCTTGGGGGTTTCCCCCATGAGCGACTGCATCAAGACACAGCCCGCCCCGTAACGCACCACCGGGTCAAACAGCAAAAATGAGATGCACCCGAAAGATTCACAAGCTTGCAAAGTTAAGTTCATGTAGTAGTTCAGTAGGGTGGGCAGTGCATCAGAAAGATTCACAAGCTTGCAAAGGGCATTGGTAGGCACTGCCCACCGTAGGATTAATCACAATGGTGCAAGATCTCGGTTAAACCCAACGTTTTACATCCAAATGCAACACCGAAGCAGGGATTGAGACCTTCGATACAGCATAGTTTCCTAAAGCCTATTTTAGGGATTACATCTCTAGAGTTCCCGCAAAGCCTACTCAGGTAACAGTCAGATCACCTCCAGTTAATCACTTGGTTTATAGCAGTTCTCAATTGGGTGAGGTACCTGATCAGGGTGTTTTAGGGAGTAGGGAAAGATAGGGAAGTGTGGGGAAATGGCAAGATCAGGAGAATTTTCGACAAGGGATGCGCTGCATCAAGACAATGACTAACAATTGGTTAACTGCCTTCAAGGATGGTTCGATAAATTTTGCCAAAATCCTAAATATTCGTCGAAAATTATCCCCATCTCCCCATCTCCCGATCTCCCGATCTCCCGATCTCCCGATCTCCCGATCTCCCGATCTCCCGATCTCCCGATCTATTTTTGGCAAGAATTAAACAGCCCTGCTTCCAGGAGGGGAAAAGAGGGAACAGGGAAAAAATCCTGTGTACCTGATTAGGCTATAAACCGCTATCTAGCTTTTTTAAATAGGTTATGAACAATCTTGCTAATTTTTAATAACATCAAAAAATCCTCCAAGCTTTTTACTACTGCTACCTGCTCCCACCTCCGAAGCTGCCTTTTAGCATAAATACTATGTTCACAACTCAAATACAAACGCTATAGCGTTTATTCCACTTATGAGGTACAGTCTTCTTTAGAGGATATCTCCCAAGTTTTTTTATACTGAATTTTGCCCCCCTAGCCCCCCAACTTTGGGGGGAACAAGAGTCAATTTGCTTCTAAAAGTCTCCCGCCCCCCTAACCCCCCAATTCTGGGGGGAATTAGCGGATGCTTCGCTTTTTTACAGATGGGGACCAACGGGGGCTTGGATGTAGCAAATGAGACTTCTCAGACAACCTCTTAGACCTCTTGCAAAAGTATTTCGTGGTATTATTTAAAATTTAGTAATTTTTGATTTAGTCTACGCTTAAGACTAACCAATTTGCTTTGTACTCTCTTTGTATATAAGCCTAGTACACAATAGATCTAATTTTCCCAAAACTTTATAGTATAACTCAAAATATTTTTGCAAGAGGTCTTTTGAGGTTGATTCCCTGTCTTCATTAGGACTTACGCATTTGCCCCCGTTGGTCCCCCAAGCGAGGGATTGCTCGCTTGGGGGACTTTGACATCATTACCCCCCAGAATTGGGGGGCTAGGGGGGCGAAATAAACTTCACCGCGTAAGTCCTGTTCATGCAGGGCATCCCTATTCTCTCTTCTCTATTCCCGTTTTCCCATTCCCTATTTCCTGTTCCCTTATAGAGGGGTATTCCCCCTCGGGTAATTGGCAATATTCCCCATGGGGGAATTGACAAATAGTTTTTAAACTATTACTTTTTTTTGACAGGCTGAGCTGATCATTGGAAACACATTCCGTCAACTAATTATCACAAATATTTACGAAAACTAACAAAAAAGAATTAATTTTTTATCAATTTTAAATTTTATCAATATATAGAGACTGAGTAAAATTATTAAGAAATTATTAATTAAGTTTATATACTTAAAAAGTATAGTTATATACTCATTAACCTAAGTAAAATAACTGACATCTCACCCTAAGGCTCAGTTACTCCTAATCTCCCTTACTTGGTGTAGTGACACGGGCACCTTGCCTAGGCATAATAAAGATTTCACTATGGTTTCGGTAGGTTTGATTTGTCTAGTGTCAGCCATGATATCCGTGGCAAAATCCCTAGCTGTCTTTCCTAGATATCTGTAAATTTACTTACCCCATTAGTACGGTGGACTAATTTTTAGGGTTTGTTAAAACTACTGTGTATTCTTGGAGTTGATCAAACCGGTTGATAAAAACCTCAAAAAACTCCAACGAAAAACTCAGTTTGTACAGGATAATTTGTACCGGATAATCAACATGAAATTGACCGAGAATTGGAAAACCCTAGAAACCACTGTTTCCCAACTTGTCGCCAAAGCCTGGATCGACGAAGAATTCCGTAAGCGCTTTGTCAGTGCTCCTCGGGAAATTCTTCGGGAAGCCGGACTAGTGGTAGAAGATTTCGTGAACGTGGTGGTGAATCAGGGCTCTACTGGCGCTCCAGCCCTCAAAACCGCTGATGGCGGGGCAATGATCTATGAAATCAATCTGCCTGCTAAGCCCACCGACCTCACAGATGCACAGATTGGTAGTTGGGTGGAAGAGACGGTAAGCGATGAGTCGGCCATTCCTCCGGGTTGCTGCTGCTGAAATCCCTAGTGGCTTTGGGGAAAACTAGCTGACTACCCCGAAGAGGTCTCAACAAACAGTCTGAACAAACAGTCTGAACAAACACATAAAGTCGCAATGGACTTTAGGATAGGAAAGCCCTATCGGGTAAACGCTTTATTAAGCCTGATTAAACCAGGCCATGGTCAGCGATTACCCTAATAGAGCAACCAGATACAAACCTATCAATTTTTATCTCTAACCGGCTTTACCTCTAACGGGGGGTTAGCTACCGGCAATCTGGACTGGTAACGGGCGTTTTCTACCTGCCCGTTGCTTAGTCCCTTAGTTGGATCAGCCTTAGTTGGATCAGATGGAGTATCGCTACACCTGCTCAATCAAAACCACTTGATCACACCTATTGTATCACAGGGGGCTAGTCATCTTAAGCTAAGCCCTCGACTGCTAGTTTACCTTGTCTTGCTTAAAGCATAGCAGCCTTAAACTATAGCAAGTCCGGTAAATTTCATCAACTAATTAGTATATTACAGGGCTATTGATTTATTGTCAAAGGTTAACCCGCTGATAATGCTGCCATCGTTAAGGCTGCTGTGAGAATTTTTCTTCCCTACTCCCTATTCCCTACTCCCTATTCCCTACTCCCTATTCCCTGTTCCGGCTGCATCTCAATGCATGCTATTTGACGCGGTGGTGCGTTACGGGCAACAACCTAACACTTGCTATGGCTTGCGTCTTGGCGAGCCCGTCCCTAACGCACCCTACGCCACTATATTCCCTATTCCCTACTCCCTATTCCCTATTCCCTATTCCCTATTCCCTTTGCAATAGTATTCCTCCCTAGAGAAAAGAGAAAAACTAACCATGCTGAACAAACCTAAATTTAAACCTTGCTTTCATATCGAAGATGTGGAATCGGTTGGTGTTTTTCTGCTGTCGGAGTCAGAGTATTTTGTTCTCAATGGCCATCTTTATGAACAATTAGCTCCTTTAATTGATGGCGAGCATTCCGTGGAAGACATGGTTAACCTGCTGCAAGGCCAAGCCTCCACGGCTGAGATTTACTATGCCTTGATGCTGATGGAAAAGAAAGGCTATATCGTGGAAAACGATAACCCTATGCCCTCGGATATGCCATCGGAAGTAGCAGCCTTCTGGAATTTTCTGAATGTTGATCACACCACAGCCACCAGCCGCTTGCAATCTACTAAGGTTTCAGTAAGGTCTTTTGGCACGGTTCCAACCCAACCCTTGATCGCTATCCTGGAATCACTCAATATTCAGGTGGCTGAGCAGGGAGACATTGCTGTTGTATTAACCGATGACTATCTCCAAGTCGGTCTTGATCGGTTTAATCAAAAGGCTTTACAGTCGCAACGTCCGTGGATGCTGGTCAAGCCAGTGGGCAAAATGATTTGGATTGGTCCGATTTTTGATCCTGGAAAAACTGGGTGTTGGGAATGTCTAGCCCAACGGCTGCAAGCCAATCGCCCCGTGGAAGATTTTCTGCGCAAACATCGCCAACCTAACAGTATCTCGACGGCTTTCCCAACCTCTCGCTCTTTATTACCGTCTACTCTAGATACTGGACTGAATCTAGCGGCTACTGAAATCGCCAAATGGATTGTCCAGGGAGACCATCCATCCCTGAAAGGTACTCTGGTCACCTTTGACACCATATCCTTACAAACCAAAAATCACACTCTGGTCAAGCGTCCTCAATGTCCTGCTTGTGGCAACTCAGACTATCTAGGAGATAGAGACCCAATGCCCGTTTTATTAGAAAGCCGGAAGAAAACTTTTACAGCTGATGGTGGACACCGTTGTGTTTCACCAGAAAAAACTTTTAAGCAATACGAACACCATATCAGTCCGATTATCGGAGCAATTAGAGCAATTACTAAAGTTTCTAAGTTAAACAGCGATTTGACCCCTAACTATGTGGCTGGACATAATTTTGCCAGCATGTTGGATAGTTTATACTTCTTGCGGAAATACCTGCGTGGCAGAAGTGCTGGCAAAGGACAGACTGACGCTCAGGCCAAAGCCAGCGCCCTTGGGGAAGCGATTGAGAGATATTCTGGTGTGTTTCAGGGAGACGAAATTCGACGCAAAGGTAGCTACAAGACTATGGCGGATGTGGCTATTCACCCCAATGCTTGTATGCTGTTTAGCGATCGCCAATACCAAACCCGCCAGGACTGGAATCAAACTTGTCCGAGCTTTTTTCAAAAGGTTCCAGAACCCTTTGATGAGCAACGAGAGATTGAGTGGACACCGATTTGGTCTTTGACTGACAAAACATTTAAGTATTTACCCACAGCTTACTGCTATTACGGTTACCCAAAACCCTCTAAACCAGATTGTTGGGCAGACTCCAATGGTACTGCTGCTGGCAACACCAAAGAAGAAGCTATCCTACAAGGATTCATGGAGTTAGTGGAGCGAGATAGTGTAGCGCTGTGGTGGTATAACCGCCTCAAACGACCAGCTGTGGATTTATACAGTTTTAACCAACCCTATTTTATAGCTCTCAAGGAGTATTACCATTCCCTAAACCGTGAACTCTGGGTACTCGATCTCACTAGCGATTTAGGGATTCCTGCCTTTGCTGCTCTTTCCAGGAGGATTGATCAACCTGTGGAAGATATTATTTTTGCCTTCGGTGCTCATTTCGACCCCAAAATTGGGATTATGCGATCGCTAACGGAATTAAACCAGATGCTTCCAGCGGTTGTATCCATAGCTCCCGATGGCAGCACCAAATACAACTACTCCGATCAGTTAGCTATAGACTGGTGGGGAATGGCTACCTTAGAGAATCAGCCGTATCTGGTACCGGATGAAAACACTACTCCAAAACTCTACACCGATTATCCTCAACTTAGCAGCGATGATCTGCGAGACGATGTTCAAACCTGTGTAGACATTGCTGCCAAGCAAGGTATGGAAACCCTGGTTCTAGATCAAACTCGTCCCGATATTGGACTCAATGTTGTCAAAGTTATTGTCCCCGGTCTGCGACACTTTTGGAAACGGTGGGCTCCCGGACGGCTTTATGATGTGCCAGTACAGATGGGTCAGTTACCAAAATCCCTCAACGAAAACCAACTCAACCCATTTCCGATTTTCTTCTGATCAGCAACTATAGCGGTTTTTAATTAGGTGAGGTACATTTTTTTAGGGAGCAGGGAGCAGGGAGTAGGGAGTAGGGAGTAGGGAGTAGGTAACAGGCAAGAGGCAAGAGGCAAGAGGCAAGAGGCAAGAGGCAAGAGGCAAGAGGCAAGAGGGTACAAATAATTTTTACCTGAGTAGAAACTGCTATAGTCGCCCAACATCGAACTTTCAACCTTCAACCTTCAACCTTCAACATCAAACCTGCAACATCAAACCTGCAACATCGAACCTTGGCCTTTGGCCACGCGTGCGCGTTCAACCTTCAATAGCAAAACCATGCTGAAAGACTATCAAATTATTGATGCCGATGGCCATGTGAATGAACCGATAGATATGTGGGAGAAGTACCTGGAACCTGCATTTAAAAGTCATGCACCCTATCGATATCAACCCTCCCAAAAGGATGGGGTTGTGAAAATTGATATCTTTTCCCCTCCAACTAAGTATATGAGAGTGGAGGGTGAGACAATTTATAATAAGATATCCGATGCTGTCTGGGCTGAAGGAATTAAGGTAGCAATCCGGAACAAGGCTACCTATAATAGAAACCTAGGCTCTGGCCCAGACTCTCAGGTCAAGGCCATGAAGCGGATGGGTGTGGATATTTCGTTTCTGTATCCAACTATAGGATTGTGGATGTTGGCGATCGATACTATGGATCCGTCACTGGCAGCAGCCCTCACCCGTGCCTACAACAATTGGTTACGAGACTTTTGCAGCTATGACCCGCAACTACTGAAAGGGGTAGGAGCGATTAGTCTACACGACCCGAGCAACATGGTGTCGGAATTACATCGGATCGCAGAGTTTGGCTGGAAAGCTGTCTTTGTGCGACCAAATCCGGTTAAGGGACGACTGCTTAGTGACCCGGCCTATGAGCCCTTTTGGACGGAGTGTGAGAGCCTGGGCATAGCAGTTGGGATTCATGAGGGTAGCCATTCTCGATTACCGACCACTGGAGCAGATCGATTTCATACCCGTTTTGCCATGCATGCTTGCTCTCATCCCATGGAACACATGATGGCAATGTTGGCACTGATCGAAGGGGGAGTATTAGAGCGCCACCCCAATCTCAGAGTAGCCTTTCTTGAGTCCGGTTGCGGCTGGCTTCCCTACTGGCTGTGGCGGCTAGATGAAGAGTACGATCAACTGGCCTGGGAGGTGAAAGACCATGTAAGGATGAAGCCTTCAGAGTATTTCCGTCGCCAGTGCTTCATTGCCATTGAGCCAGATGAGCCTTATCTAGCTGATATTATCAAGTACATCGGTTCTGATAACTTGATCTTTGGTTCTGACTACCCTCACATAGACCACAATCCCAAGATTATTGAAGAAGTGGTAGGACTTCAGGACAAGCTATCTCAGAAGATAGTGCAAAAGATCCTCTGGGATAATCCTATGCGTTTTTATGGTTTGGGGTGAAAAGTTATTAGTCATTGAGGCATCAACAGGTTTACCGCAATTACTGAATTATGCTTTCAACAGCCTAGAGCATCAATAATTTGTTTGGGGATTAACCACTCATGGTCTGCTTTATCAGTTTGTCTATATCCATCAGGGTAATCCCCAAACTTATCACTATATGCCGATTTTAAGCTTATTTGAAAGCGATCGCGCCATGGTTATACTCCAAGTTTTGAAAGCAATTCGCAAACTTTATAAATAGTACACTCTACGGTATTGATACACTGATTTAATTCAAAGAACCAGGTTCTACAATCAGGGTAATGTTATCAATCCCAGTTACTTCAACAATATCCCCAGGGTTGAGAGTGATGGCTTGTGGACATTTAGCATTCCAGTAGCTGGCTCGGAAGTGTACACGTCCGGTTTCATTGGGTTGTATGGCAACTTTAACAGTAGCTTCTCCTTGCCAACGGTTAAGGGTTTGGCTAGGGGAGGTTTGGGCTTGATGACACCGAAATAGTTTAAACATTGTTAGTTATCTATCAATACAGCAATTCTACTGAGATCTGCTTAATCTTGAGATAGTGATGTATAGCGTTTCCTAGTAAGCGTGAGGTACATCTAAATTTTCTTCCTTAACCAATAACGAAAGTACCTGACCCGATTGAGAACTGCTATATAAACTTATCAGTGACTTTGGCGAGAATTATGACTAATTTGAAAATAAAGGCAATGGAAAAGTAAAAAAGAGTGTGGCGAAGCGTACAAAATTATATGCTTGAGTTTTAGTAGGTATAATCAGCATATTCGAGAAACCATGACGGATTATCTCCGAATAAAACCAAAAATCAGGAATAGAACCGCCTTCAATGTGAGTAGGTAAAGACCAGGATAATGGGGAATAGGCAATAGAGAGTGGGGAGTAGAGCTTCAGGAAAGGCAAGAGGCAAGAGCCAAGAGCCAAGAGTTAATCAACTATAGGTGGAAATGTTTCAGTCTTAAAGCGAATCTTAACCTGACCAATGATGTCTGTACTCATAGTCACTGCATCGAATGAACTCTCATTCACTGGCTTAACGGTGAGTTTATTGTGACTAGCACCAGCAGAAACGTTACCCGATCCTGCTACCGCACGACCTCTGATGTAAGGGTTGGTTTCTTGATACTGATACTGGTTTTTTCCTGTAGTTTGTTCTTCAGTAGCAGTCACATTGAAGGTGAGCTTCGAGACAATTTCCCCTGCTTGATAGTTGCACCCATGATAGCGTCGAAAGTACTGTTGATCAGCTCAGCAGTAAACTCAGTAAAGCCTAGCTCTTGAACTTGCTTTGCCCTACTGATACCACAGTCAACTGCACTATTAATAGTATTAGTATTAGTATTAGTATTAGTATTAATATTCATTGGGCTAACACCTGTTGCCAGTGGACTTTGACACTGAGGGTGTTCAGCAGCTATTTCATTCAGGGTATCTCCCATCACCGTAGCAACCTTTTCCCGCACTAATTGCAGTTCTTGGTTACTTTTAACCTGCACTAAGGCTTGATCCACTACGTCATTAACCAAGGTATTCACACCATGCTCAAGCGCTACCTCTCTGGGCATACTTTGATCAATAGTTGACCCAGTTGACCCATCTTCTCCAGGCATTTTTACGAGAATCGGCGACCTTGGGTTTTGATTGATCAAGTCTGTGCTTTCCATCATATGGAGTTGGGTTGAATACTTATATAGCAATTCTACGACTTGTGAGGTACAAATTTCTGGTTTTTAGGGAGCAGGGAGCAGGGAGCAGGGAGCAGGGAGCAGGGAGCAGGGAGCAGGGAGCAGGGAGCAGGGAGCAGGGAACAAAAAAATATTACAATTAAATTAGTTTAGAATTAATATGTTAATTAATCAGGCTTTAATTGAACTTTTAAATTGTTATTTATTTTAAATAAAATTAGCAGTAATGGTATTAATAATATAATAATTGACTAACCGGAATTCAGACTAGGTTTTATCCTATTTAATTAGGAAAGGAAAAGGGCAATTATAAATGATAGCATTCTCCATGCATGCCCTTTACCTTCACTTCCTTAATCAGTAATCTTGATCTCAACCCATCCACTTGTGGTGCAGAGCATGATCACCAGCAACTACAAAAACATCAAGGCGGTCAGGTCCCCAAGATGCTGCTGCTAGCCCAGCAATGCTGTAACCACCTAGGTTTTTCCAATTTTTCCAGGCAGAACCATCCCAGGAACGGCAATAGACCTTGCCCATGGATCCAATCACGAAACAATCGAGCTGGTTGACTCCCCTGGACACAGCAGCTATACCATACTGACAGTAGCCTCCCAGTTTTTCCCATGGACTCCAAATGGAACCATTCCAGGTCTTGTAGTATAGAGCGCGATCGCGACCAATGGTAAAGATAGCGATATGGTTTGGACCCCAAGACACTGCTGCGGGTGCAGAAATAGAGTAGCCTCCTAAGTTTTCCCAGCCGCGCCAAGCCGAGCCATCCCACCACTTGTGGTAGACGGCGTGGTCAGTACCAATCAAAAAGGTGTCAATGCGGTTAGGTCCCCAGGAAGCAGCCGCTGGAGCATACAGGCAGTAGCCGCCTAAATTTTCCCAACCGCGCCAAGAGTCGCCATCCCACCACTTGCGGTACAGGGCATTATTGCTACCAACTACAAAGGTGTCAATGCGGTTATTTCCCCAAGAAACTGCTGCGGGTGCAGAAATAATGTAACCCCCTAAGTTTTCCCAGCCACGCCAAGCCGAGCCATCCCACCACTTGTGATACATAGCGTGGTCAGTACCAATCACAAAGGTGTCAATCCGATTAGGTCCCCAGGAAGCAGCCGCTGGGCTATATAGGCCATAGCCCCCTAGATTTTGCCAGTCACTCCAAGTACCTTCACTGGGGCGAGGGCGAGGGCGAGGGGGGGGAGTTTTGATTTTGTCAAAAGCTACCTTGGGCTGAATAATGCCAGTACCGGAATGCTGATCCCATCCCTTAGAACCAATATTTTTAGCAGTACTCTCCAGGAGTTTCTTAACTTCCTGCTGAGTTAGGCTCGGCTTGGCTTGCTTGAGCAAGGCTACTACTCCAGCAGCAATGGGTGTGGCAGCCGAGGTACCGTTATCACAGGGGAAGTAACCCCGGAAGTGGGTGATGGAACAGAAGTCTGGCTTTTGGGGGGACAACGCTGCTGGTCCTTGGCTGCTATAGCCGACAAACTGTTCATTCTTGTTAACTGCGCCCACGGTCATCACTAGGGGATGACCATTCGCGCCCCAGATACTTTTACCAGGACCGAAATCTGAGGCACAACGACCATCAGGACAGGTTCCACCACAGTTACCAGCGGCAAACAGAACTAGAATCCCTTCATTGATGGCTTCCACAACTTTGCGGGTGAAGGGATGGTTAGGATTTCTGGCATAAGTCTTATCCCACTGTTCCTGGTAAATTCCCCAGCTATTGGTGAGAATGTGGGGTGTGCCGTCAATTTTATATTGCTTAATTGCCCAATTGAAGGCTGCCAGGGCATTAGAGATAGCATTCCCTACTAGTGGAAAGTCATAGAGCTTGGCTTCTGGAGCCATACCCAACACGTCTGTAGCGCACATATTGCCATGTTCGCCCCAGCTGCGAGCTTGAGTCCCCCATTCCACGCTGCGGTGGAAGCCACCAATGACATTGCGAATTCGCTTGGAGGGTTCTCCGGGACGCACAGGACGACCAGCTGCTGTAATTCCGCCATCAACGACACCAACAACAATACCTTGACCTTTATAACCAGCAGCATGAATTTGATCAACCCCAAGATACTTGGCTACGTCCGCCATCGTTCCCTTAGCCACACCAGGCCTACAGTCACAAGAACCAATCGGACAGCTACCAAACCCTGCCATTGGTTCTACCATCGGATACTCTTGCTGTAGGGTGGTAGTGCTGAAGGGTTCAATCGGGGTGTCTGGCCAGACTTTGATCACATTAGGTTGGGCTTCCAGGGCGGCAATTTGGTTTTGAGCAACTTTGCCCTTGACAACGATCACCTCTTCATTAGATGCTTGGAGTTGCATGGCCAGTTCCGGTGTCTCAGGATTCATTGATACTGGCTCGTAGTCATAATCGATTTGGAAGCTAGGAACCCTGAAACTTCCTGCCATGTATAAAAACACGTTAGCCCCTTGACCCTTAGGTGCTCGGATTTCTACCAGCACGTTCTCCATGTCACTCTCTGGGGCAGATGAACTCATGGGCTCTGCTGTGGGTGTATTGCCTTGACTGGATACAGCATTCATGTCAAAGGATGACATCTGGTCATCAGCCATTTCTCCTAATGACATACCATTGGTAGTTGCTCCACCATTGGTCATACCTGGAACCATTGGTTCTTGACTTTCTGTGTTTTCCATTCTGTTAATTTCTGATTATGTTTTATAATTGGCTCGATAGAGAGGAGTCTGTCTTAGCTTTTGTTTAAGAATCAGGTTGATGTGAGTGTTTCTGAGCAATACAGTCAACTACCCATTGACCCTGAAGAATTCCAGATTTTTTCTCAAAGTTTTTTTAAAGGTGATATACTTCCGTTATAGCTCAGTTGCCTTTCTGCAGTAGCTGCTGTTAAGAACAATGGCTTAGTTGAGACTTTGCCCTTAACTTCCAAAGAAAACGTTAAACATCCCCATTCCCCAATAGAACTGTGTTAAATCATCTGTAAGTCTAGGCTTTGGGTACCTGGACTGTGACTTAAGGTGAAGGGGAGACAACTTTGCAATTCGATTCTTATGATATTGATGCCCCGGGGCAACGGCGAGTAGAAGTTGCGGCTGTTGTTGAATACTTGCAGCAACTCCCTCAAGGTACCTTGTCCGATGGCTAACCAAAACAGATCGAGTTTGAAACCAGAAGCACAACCTTGGTGGATTGTAGGGTGGGCTAGTTCACTAGTTTGTAGTAAAATATAGGGTATAAGGCTTAGGGCTACCAAATTTAACTGAAAATAAATTGAAACAGGGGCATTCATTCAAGGTCAAGGAGAAACTAGAAAATAGGGAACTTGGGAACAGAAAGTATTCCCCGTTTACCTTTTCCCGTTCCTGGTTCCCGATCACACAAGAGCCTTGCCCTGGCTTAAGTGGATAGCTGGCTGAGCTATCAGTAGATTTATAGGGGATTCCTTTTGGTTAAACTCATCAACTCATGTCATGGAAAAAGAAGCGGCAGCTGCTAAACCAATTCGTTCACTAGAAGATGCAATCGATAAGTGTCAGACGCTAGGTATGCGTTTGAGTCGTCAACGTCGCTTCATTCTAGAACTGTTATGGGAAGCTAAAGACCATCTGTCAGCGCGACACATTTATGATCGATTGAATCAACAAGGGAAAGTTATTGGTCATACTTCTGTTTACCAGAATTTAGATGCCCTATCCAGTCAAGGTATTATTGAATGTATTGAGCGCTCGGATGGACGGTTGTACGGCAATATCAGCGATACTCATAGCCATGTCAATTGCCTGGATACAAACCAGATTCTTGATGTTTATGTAGAACTACCGGAAAACTTGCTCAAGCAAATTGAGGAACAAACTGGTGTAAAGATTACGGAATATCGGATTGATTTTTATGGTTACCGTCAGGAGGGATCACCTAACTCCCCGTCGGGTGGTTTGAGGGAGTAGGGAGTAGGGAGTAGGGAGTAGGGAGTAGGGAGTAGGGAGTAGGGAGTAGGGAGTAGGGGTTGCGAAAATTGACTGTACCTCAGTGATCAAAATGTCATTTTAGTTACTCAAACAACGGACTTTTGTTAGGGTTTGGTCATAACGCAACTAATCAATCAAAGAATGAATCAAAGTATGACGTTTGAATGGGGTAAAAAATTGGGCGTTGCTGATTCTGGGTATGATTTTGCCCCCCTAGCCCCCCAATTTTGCAGTGCGACCCGTGGCGAATTTAATGCGCCAACGGAAAGCGCACCGGCGGGGCAACAAAACTCTCAAAGTCCCCCAAAATTGGGGGATTTAGGGGGCTTGACCAAAGCCAAACAATCGCGCATTCATACTTCAATTCAGCAACGCCAAAAATCGAATTAAATCCACAGTTGTTATTAACAACTAGCCAGATGGTGGAGTATTTTGTTCAGCACTGATCTACTGACTCGCTGATCTACTGACCCATTGAGCTACTGACCAACTCATTACGATGGATATTTACCAATCTACCATTCGTCCAATTCTCTTTTCTGGGTTGAAGACAGATCCAGAATGGTTACACAATAGAACTCTAGCGCTATTGAGCTGGCTGTCATCAAATCAGGATTCCACTCTAGGTCACTGGCTTCAGGGTCAATTACAGCAAAGGTTTTGCCTAAATGATGCTCGCCTCGAACAAACTCTATGGGGAGTAAACTTCCCCAACCCTATGGGTTTAGCAGCAGGGTTTGATAAAGATGGTGTGGCTGCTGGAATTTGGGGAAGCTTAGGGTTTGGCTTTGCTGAACTGGGTACTGTAACCTTTCATGGTCAATCGGGAAATCCTCGTCCTCGTTTATTTCGCTTGGTAGAGGACAAAGCTGCTCTGAATCGGATGGGATTTAATAATCTCGGAGCTACAGCAATGGCGGCTCGATTAGAACAGTTGAAGGTTAACAGGTTAAGGGTTGCAGGTTTAGAAAAGAACTTACCGGAAGAGAAAGCCAAGGACGAACAACCTACCGGAAGAGAAAACCGGATCCAAGCTTCAGGTTTAACTATTCCGATTGGCATTAATCTAGGTAAATCTAAAGTAACACCCCTACCAGAGGCAGCAGATGACTATCGGTCGAGTTTTGGGCTGTTGAGGGAATTGGGGGATTACTTTGTGGTGAATGTGAGTTCACCGAATACACCAGGTTTGCGATCGCTTCAGGATGCCAGTCAACTTAGTCTGATCTTAGATGCTCTGCAACAGCAAAACCTTTCCCAAAAGCCGATTCTGGTTAAGATTGCTCCGGATTTAGAGTGGAATGCGATCGCAGATGTTCTTGAGCTTGCCCAAACCTATGGATTAGCTGGGATTATTGCTACTAACACTACCATCCGTCGGGATCTGCTGAAAACACAACGGATTAGGGCAACGGGCAAACTGGTAACGGAAGAAGCTGGGGGGATTAGTGGAGCACCTTTGCGTCAACGTTCTACAGATGTAATTCGGTTTATCTGGCAGGAAACTCAAGGAAATTTACCGATTATAGGGGTTGGAGGCATTTTTACGGGGGAGGATGCTTGGGAGAAGATTACTGCAGGTGCTAGTCTAATTCAGGTGTACACGGGTTGGATTTATAACGGTCCATGGATGGTAAGGCAGATTCTGCAAGGGGTGTTGCAGAAGTTGGAGGAAAGAAGCATGAGTTCAATTTCTGAGGCAGTGGGTTCTGGGTCTGGTTGAAGGTGGTGTGGTTGAAGGGTTTAAGGTTTAAGGTTTAAGGTTGTTCGCGTAGTGTGGCCTTTTGGCCAAGGTTGTCTGTCAGAATGCAGAATGTAGAAGGCCGAATGCAGAATTATACATTCTTAATTCTTAATTCTACATTCTACATTCTTAATTCTTAATTCTACATTCTTAATTCAAAAATTCAGATTACCAATTCTGAGCGCAGGATAGTAACTGCTTGTCCACTCAGAAAAACGCGATCGCTACCGGTATAGTTAACTTTTACTACACCACCCCGAGAGGAGGCTTGGTAGGCTAAGAACTGATCTTTACTATTACGTTCGCGCCAGAAGGGAGCGAGACAACAATGGGCAGAACCTGTAACTGGGTCTTCATCAATTCCCAATCTGGGGGCAAAGAATCGGGAAACAAAGTCGTATTCTGAATCATTGTCAGCCCAACTAGTAACAATTACTGCAGACAGAGGTAAGGTTCTCATCAGTTGGAAATTGGGCTGCATTTGCTTGACCAATTCTTCCGACTCGACCTCGACCAAATAGCCTAGGGCATTTTTGCCAACCCACTTGATGGGTATACCCAAGGTTTGGCTGAGTTGTTCTGGAGTACTGATAACTTCTGAGGGATTCACCGGGAAATCGAGTTGAATCCACTCACCCTGGCGCTGAGCGATCAGCAATCCACTCTTGGTGTAGAACCGAATCGTTTGATCAGGAGACACATGTCCCTCTGACCAGAGAACATGAGCACTAGCTAGGGTGGCGTGACCGCATAAGGGGACTTCCACTGTCGGTGTAAACCAACGCAAATTGAAACCATCGTCTTGCTTGACTATAAATGCGGTTTCCGATAAATTCATCTCTTGCGCTAGGTTTTGCATCCAGCTGTCATCTTGAGCAGTTGGTAAAACACAGATAGCAGCAGGATTTCCTGTAAAGGGTTTACTGGTGAAAGCGTCTACTTGAATAATGGTTTGTCCCATAATCAGGCAAAAGAGTTAAATCAAGTCTGGTTAATTACTTGTGGAATGGTTTATTGTGTTAATTTTAACCTGTGAATTTTAATTTTATTATTAACAATTTAAAATTCACAATTAACTAACAAGTAATATCCTAATAATTTGGCGAATATGTTATCTAAAATTGAACCGGTCTCCGGCGGGAGAGTAGAACTGTAAACGTCCAACACCTAAATATAAACCGTAGGGATTCTCTCCAGGAGGGAAAGCTGTAACGCCAAACAGATAGACGCCTCCCAATCGTGGATTGCGCACAGGACGAAGCCCAACAGTAATGGTTTTTCCTGGGTTTACTGGTGGATCGAAGGTAACTGAAATTGTTTTGGTTGAGTCGTCTTTTGTTACCTTTCCCAGAGATAACGGCTGACCCCGGTCTTGGTAAGTTCCTTCAAATGCTGAGGATTTCTCGGGATAGAATCGAATCTTATATCCTCCTTGACGCTGATTAATGGTTAATGTTTGTAGTGGTTCACCAATATCCCCTGGTAAGTCCACTGTGAAATAGTATGTTCCTCCTCGCACATCAGCTTGATTAAACGTAGTTACTGCATCCAACAACCTAGGAGATTTCTCAAATGAAACTCTGCCATCCGCTAATTCAACGGCTTGGGTTGAGGGAGTATCCAAAATTACTAAGGATAATACTAAGGCTATAGTAATTTTGATAAATTTTACGGAAAAAAGAAGGGAGCCACGAAAGCCCAATATCTTTAGAGCTGGGAGGAAGCATGAGGTGACCGTATATGACGCTGTCTTTTCTTTGATTTCACCATCTAACATGTTGACACTACTGATGATTCTTGTTAATAGACAATTCTAAGGTGAAAGCTTAGTAGGCAAAGCATAATTGATCCGTATAACTATGGCATCTATCTGTAGTTAGGAAAATCCCGAAGGGAGCGAAGGTGGGGAAGATTGACCAAAAACCCTGAGGGCGAAAGCCCCTGGATTCTATCCATGGGGTTAGCCCGAACAGGAATTTATTCCCTAACAGCGATACGAACTTTTGCCCGCTCGTTATCGGCTATAATAGTAAGTAAGGCAAACGAACCAAGGAGGTGATTTCAGGTGTTGGTAATGGAGTTCAAGGCTGTCCTTAAAGAGCCTCAAAAATTAGCGATAAACGAAGCTATTAGAACGGCTCGTTTTGTTCGGAATAAGGTGCTTAGGTACTGGATGGACAATCGCGGGACAGGGAAGAAAGAACTCTATCGTTACAACACTCAACTAAGAGATGAATTTGAATTTGTCAAAGACCTTAACAGTCATGCTTGCCAAACCTCTGTCGAGAACGTAGAACGTGCTATCAAGCGATTCTTTGACAACTGCAAGAAGAAAGTCCCTGGAAACAAGGGCTATCCTCGCTTTAAGAAACATTCTAGGTCAGTTGAATATAAGCAATCCGGGTGGAAGTTATCCCCAGACAAGAAGTCCATAAACTTCACCGACAAAAAGGGAATCGGGAAAGTCAAACTAAAGGGTACCTGGGACTTGTGGCGTTTCGAACAGAAACTAATCAAACGAGTTCGTATAGTCAAAAAAGCTGATGGATATTACGTCCAGTTTTGCGTGAAAGCAGATAATTTAGAGCAGTTAGAAGCTACTGGCTTCACTGTGGGTTTAGACGTAGGTCTAAAAGAGTTTTACACAGACTCTGATGGTCACTCAGAACCAAACCCTAGGTTCTATCGTAAAGGTGAGAAACGTTTAAAGTTTTATCAACGTCGAGTTTCCCGAAAAAAGAAAGGCTCATCTAACCGTAAAAAAGCCATCAATAGACTAGGTAGACAGCACCTTAAAATAAGTAGGCAGCGTGAAGAACATGCTAAGAGACTGGCTAGAAGTTACCGCAAGAAGAGTGCAGCCAAAGCAAGTTGGTAGGCTATGCATCAAAGGTGACAGGTTTTGTTGTAAGGCTGCACTCTTCTAAGGTTTCGTCTCCGGCACGTTGCGTGATCCGTTCGCGTAGCGTCGGCTGAGGCCGTAGGCCACGCTACGCGAACGCCGAATCTAACGACTTGGTCGCCTATGTTCGCGCAGCGTGCCGTAAGGCAAGATTTAAGGATTAAGAACTTAGTAAAAAATCACTGTCTCGCTAAGTGTGCGGCTCGTTCCAGTCAGGAGCCTTTAGAAAGTAAAGGGGTATGGACTGGGGGATTCGCGAGGAACTAACTCCTCAAAATCCTAACTGTCCATTTGATACAGGTGAAAGTCCTGTCCTTGAAGAGACAAGTGACTTCCTATCTGGCCACACCGAGGAGGAGGCAACCTACCAGAGTGAAGCTGGCAGCAGGGCGCAATCAGAGAGAAAGACAGATGTCTCACACTGGCGCGCTTTGGAGAGACGACACGGGTAAATAATTCCTAGAAAAGTGTCTTAGAGACAAGCCATAATCTGTCAAAAACATATGGTCTTCATCCTCATATTCTCACAGCATTTCGTTTAGGATAGCTGTAATCTCCGAGAAGAGGGTAGGCAAAGTGGAATGCCCTAAATCGTCAGAACAATCGAATGGATGGAACGAGTAAAAACGATGGCAATTAGAGGTCTGGGGAAAGGTCGAATCCCCGGTAAGTTATGCCAAACTTAATCCCTCCCATCGGGTAGGATGACTCCAAAACTGGGGTCGGGTATTCAGAATATACAAATCAATGAAGAGCATAGTTAGACACATGACAAAACATAGTGAACTTTGGAGAGGACAAAAGTGGAAACATCTCCGCCGCCACCTTTTCCGCCTACAGAGACGAGTATATAAAGCGGTTCAAGCGGGCGACCTACGGAAAGCAAGGTCTCTACAAAAACTGATTTTGAAATCCCGTTCAGCACAGTTATTGGCCATCCGTCAAGTGACCCAACTAAATCAGGGTAAGAAAACCGCCGGAATAGACGGCAAAATAGCTCTAACCTACAAGGAAAGGTTTGGGGTACTTGAAAAGCTAGGCGACCGTGCGGAGAACTGGACGCACCAAGGGTTAAGGGAAATACCCATACCCAAGAAAAATGGGAGCACTAGAATGCTGAAAGTCCCCACGATATCTGACAGAGCATGGCAATGTCTGGCCAAATTTGCTCTAGAACCAGCACATGAAGCGACCTTTCACCCTCGGAGTTACGGGTTTAGGACTGGTCGTAGCGCACACGATGCCCAAACATACATATATGAGAACTTAAGTTCAAATAAGAAGGGTATCGATAAAAGAGTAATCGAACTAGATATAAAGAAATGCTTTGACAGGATATCACACCAATCCATAATGAAACGTATAATTGCTCCACAAGGACTAAAAACAGGAATATTCCGATGCTTAAAAGCAGGAATAAATCCAGAGTTCCCAGAGCAAGGTACGCCACAGGGAGGAGTAGTAAGCCCACTATTAGCAAACATTGCACTTGATGGAATAGAAGGAATACACCCATCAGTCCGTTATGCGGATGATATGATAATATTCCTAAAACCAAAAGACAAAGCTGAAAAAATACTGTCAAAAATCAAAGTATTCTTGGCAGAACGCGGGATGGAAATAAGCGTTGAAAAGACCAAGCTAACCAAAACGACAGACGGATTTGACTTCCTATGAAGTTACCGTAAGAATAAAGAAGCCTTTACAGGGGACAGACTATGCAAAAAAGGGTTAAAAATTATTAATTAAGGCTTCTTTATTCTAAGGTTTCGTCTCCTGGGCTGGCACTTCCGAGTCCAGAAAAATGGAAAACTTCGTAGCACCCCGTCAGAGGAAAATTACAAAGCACTCCTTAAGAAAGTCAAAAATGTAGTCAACAGCTCGAACTATGGCGCAAAAGCTAAAGCTGAAAAATTAGCTCCTATCATTCGTGGATGGAGGAACTACCACAGGTGGTGCAAGATGGATGGTTCCCGGAATAGCCTATGGTACGCAAATGAAGCAGCCCGTAGGAAATTCAAAAAGGAAAAGAAAATCAACAAGCACGAAGCCGTAAGGCTAGTGAACAAAGCATTCCCGACAGTTCCTCACGAACAATTTGGACACACAATGGTTAAAGGGGCTAAGTCCCCTTATGACGGAGACTTAGTCTACTGGAGCAAGCGCAACAGTAAGTTATACAACAATGCTACCGCGAAAGCTTTAACTAAACAAAGCCATTCCTGTGGACATTGCGGACTAAAGTTCTTAAGCGACGAATCTGTACACCTTCATCACATTGATGGAAACCACGACAATTGGAAGCCTAAGAACCTAATGGCCGTACACCAGAGTTGTCACCAACTCATCCACGGGAGCAAGCTTAAAAGCTAGGATATCTAGGAGCCGTGTGAGGCGAAAGTTTCATGCACGGATTTGAAGGAGAGGTGCCCTAGGGTAATACCTAGGCATCGACTCTAACCTATTAATGATGCAGGTTGGTATAACTTTCGGGAGTGGTTGGAGTATTTTGGAAAAAAGTTTGGCCGGATAACTGTTGCAGTAAATCCGGCTTACACAAGCCAGAACTGCTCTGAGTGCGGCGAAATAGTCAAGAAGTCATTATCGACTAGAACCCATGTCTGTAAATGTGGGTGTCAGTTAGACCGCGATTCGGCGAAGCCGACGCTACGCGAACATAATGCCGCCAAAAACATCCTAACTAGAGCCTTGAGTACCGTGGGGTTTGAAGTTACCGTAAGTAGAGTGGAGCCTTTACAGGGGACTGGCTATGAGAAAAAGGGTCAAAACTTATTAACTAAGGCTCCACTCTACTAAGGTTTCGTTTCCGGCACACGGGAACTTTAATTAACGCTCCGGGAGAATCGACCTCTACTCTTCTTGGTTGCGACCTGGTTGAGCAAGTTGGCTCGTTGAACCGAGAATCCCCCTGATTCTATCAGTGGGGAGTGTCAAACAATGCACAATTCACAATGCACAATGGCACAATCAAGTATTTAAAGTCAAACTAGTATTTATTATCTCTGCATCTCTGTGATCTTGTGATCTACTCTTGGAATACATGCTATGTCTGTTTTGTCAAGCCCTCAATTCTATCCACCTAGGCTCAATCCCCTATTAACCCGCCTCTGTCAAGGCTTTTCTGATCTGATCGCCGATAATTTGTATCAACTGAAGTTAGTGGTTGAGTCTACGGACCTAGAGAAACTGGCTCGGTTGGAAGAGGAACGGGTGCTTTATCTCCCGAATCATCCTACCCTTGATGATGGGATAGTTCTGTTTCTGTTATCAACTAGGTTAGGGCAACTCTTTCACTATGTTGTGGCTTACGAGAGTTTCCGGGGATGGAACAAAAAATTTCTGCCCCAGATCGGAGCATACTCGATTAGACGGGGTTTAGGCGATCGCGCCAGCATTGCCCAAACCCTAACGTTACTGAAGCAACCGAGTTGTGATTTGGTGATTTTCCCCGAAGGCGGCTGCTCTTATCAAAATGATACGGTTATGCCCTTCCGAACGGGAGCGATTCAACTGCCTCTACAGGCAATGAACCAAATGGTCAAACAGGGTGAACCTGTTCCTAATCTCTATTTAGTACCCGTAAGTCTGAAGTACCACTACACTGATTCCATGAAGCCAGTGATTGATCAGACCCTGTCCCGTCTAGAGAAGGCGTTGAACATTAATGCGATCGCACCAAACTTCTATGGGCGTTTACGGGGTGTGGCGGAGCAAGTCATTCTTCGCTTGGAGACTGAATACGACCTTAATCTAGACCAAACCACTCTAGACCAAACCACTCAGATGGATTGGAACCAAAGGATTAACAAGCTCAAAACTCATCTGTTGAGTGAGTGTGAACAGAAGCTAGAGCTAACACCGGCAAGCATGACACCAAGCCGAGAACGAGTGTATAAAATTCAGTCAGTCTTAAAATCCCGTGCTCAAGAGTTAGAACAGTTTGATGAAACCACTTATGAATCAATTTACCAAGCTACTATCCGCCTGCTGAATTTCGATGCAATTTACGATGGTTATGTTGCGGCTTCCCCTACCCCAGAGCGTTTTTTGGATACTCTGACTCGACTAGAGCGGGAAGTGTTTAAGTTTGATCGACCTTTGGTGAAAGGACACCGCAAAGCGATGGTCCGCATTGGAGACCCCATAAACATCAAAGAGCATTTTGAGTCCTACAGACAAAACCGAGCAGGAACAGTGGAGATGTTAACCCAACAACTACAACAGACAGTTCAAGAAAATTTATCGTAAATATATGCGCTACGCGCATATGTTTACCTGACAATTAAGTTAAAATTTGTTTGCAAAAATACTTTTTTTTGCAAAAATACTTCACACTTTTTGTAAAAACCATTGGTTAAGCTAAGAGCAGGATAGAAAGTAGAGGAAGTTTTATGAACGCTTTTTTTGGCGTGGATTCACAGCAAAGCCGCTGGCGAACCATTGCCATGTTTGCTTTAGGGTTTTGGCTCAGTAGCAGTTTAGTTATAGACTTTGTGATCATGCCATGCATGTCTACAGCTGGCATGATGAGTCAGGCTAGTTTTGCTACAGCTGGCTATTCAATCTTCTGGACATTTAATCGTGTTGAGCTTTTGTGTGGCGCTTTAATATTAGCCAGCCTCCTAGTCCTGCGTGGTAATTCTAATCTTTATCATTACGTCAGACGCTGGTCTATTTTATTATCCCTGCTCATGGTAGGGATCGCAATCATTTATACCTACATCATGACACCCCAGATGAGCGCCATGGCTCTACAACTGAATCTTTTAGAGCCAGTGAGTGGCATGCCACCAGGAATGGTGCAAATGCATGAAGGCTACTGGCTCCTAGAAGCAATCAAGTTAATGGCAGGGACTACACTACTTAGTTGGTGCTATCAAGACTATCGTAGATTGGTCTGTTCGTAACTTGCTCCCACACTCCCCCTAACCCTCAGGGCTGTTTCTTGCGTCCAACTAACAATCTGATTTGTGGGGAGGTGGGGAGATAGGGAGATAGGGGGAATTTTTATAAATAAGGTATTTTTCACCTTAAAAATACCCTCTCCCCATCACCCCAGCTCCCTTTCACCCGATTGACCTGAAAATTTATTCCTGAAAATCTCTGAGGGGGGGTGGATTAATCCTCCACCGTTCCTTCTGAAGGCCACAATAGCCGTAATGCCATCAAAGCAAAGCCAATGGCTGCGATCGCTTTTAGTAGACGAGTAGGCAATAGATGAGCCACCCCTCCCCCAGCGACTACACCCAGAAAGCTAGCCAGTATCAGTGCCGCTATAGTTCCCAAAAACACAGTACGGGGGGAATTGAGACTACCACTCAGTGCGATCGCAGCAAATTGGCTTTTGTCTCCAATTTCAGCTAAAAATACAGTTAGGAAACTTAGTCCTAGTAATTGCCAATCCATCCTCTAACCTTCAACCTCCAACCTTCAACCTTCAACATCTAACCTTCAACATCCAACCTTCAACCTTCAACCTTCAACCTTCAACCATCTAACTAATTAACTAATTCAGTTTGATTGCGTCCCACAGAAGCATAACTGATATCAACAGTAAAAGTGTTCCGGCAGCAGTATCCATCATCTCAGGGGAGAAGCGCTTAGCCAGCCAATGACCAATCAGTACACCTAGCAAACTAGTAGATATCAGTGCTGCGGCAGCACCAACAAACACAATCCATGGAGACTGGGATTCGGCAGTGATGAGTAGTGTTGCCAATTGGGTCTTGTCGCCCATCTCGGCTAGAAAGATAGTTAGGAAGGTTGAACTAAATATTCCCCATACAGCCATCTGCTTTGCTTTTACTGGCTGACTCTGGTCAGATTGAGTCACTGGAAAACTGCTCAAGATATAGTTACTCTATACAATTTACCAAAATTTGCATAACTTTACATAAATTATGAGCCTGTGATCACTCTCCAAATGTAAATTCTTAAAACAAGTTGAGATTTTTCTCCCCGAAAATTCTTATGATTGCTTTGATTGCTGATCAATTCATAAAATATCGGAGAAACTGCATTGATTAACTCAATTTTGTTAGCTGCTGTGGAAACCTCTGTTCCGGTGACCCCGGAGTGGAGTCCCACAGTGGGGATAGTAATGATTTTGTGTAATCTGTTTGCGATTACTGTTGGTCGCTTTGCCATCAAAAACCCCGGTCAAGGCCCAGCTTTACCCGGTGCCTCTGGACTGTTTGCCAATTTTGGTATCCCTGAACTGTTGGCAACTACTAGCCTCGGTCACATTCTAGGGGCTGGTGTCATCTTAGGTCTGGCCACTAGTGGTGTTCTCTAAGCTCTAAAAAAGGACTTGGCTCCAGGGGAAGAGAGGGGAGAGGGGCTCATAAGGGTAGGTTTTTTACTTTGACCTCAGGTGTGGGGTATTGGGTGTGGGGTGTGGGGTGTGGGGGTACAGACAAGCGATGCAGTGGCCTCACGGGGGTTTCCCCCACTCGCGCAAAGCATGGCTGACAATGATAATTGAAGAGCGATGCTAATGGTGCGACAATAAGCGCGAATTTAATTACGGGTCAAGGGCACCATTACCTTCACGCGGGGGTTTCCCCCTGTTCCCTTGCTGCATCGCTTTCTTATCACCCACACCCTACACCCCACCCCCTACACCCCACACCTCACGTCTTTGTTAAAAACCTACCCCTGTGAGGGGGAGAGGGGGCAGTGGGAGAAGCCCCAAGTCATCGAAAATTATTTTTGACTTTTGATATTGTATTTGCTTCCCCTTCCCGATTCCCCTAGCAATTCTGGTTGAACTCGCTGCAAAAATAACACGACTGCCGCTGAAAACGACCCCTCAATAACCATCAGGGGAATATGAGCAACCATGAGCCCGTAAATTGCTGTCCGTTCTGCTGCCACATTAAAATTAGCAGGAATATTGGTAATGACTAGGACGAAAAATATTAGGGTCGCCACTCCCAAGCCAGCAGCACCGGCCAAGAAGCTGAAGATAGCAGTAACAATTCGATTGCCTTTACCAAATACCCGCCGCAATTGGAACAGGTGATACGCCAAGATTGCTGATACTCCCATCATCGCTGCATTTATCCCGAGGGTGGAGAGTCCACCATGCTGGAACATAACTGCTTGAAAGAACAAACCAATCAGAATGGCAGGAACAGCATAATAACCTAAAATTGCCCCTAACAAGCCATTGAGGACAAAATGGACACTTGCTGGTGGGATGGGCAGGTGAATTGAGGATGCTACAAAAAAGGCAGCGGTCAGTAAGGAAGCTCTGGGAATTGCCTCCTGAGGGTTTTTATGTTGATCAATTCGACGTAGGGCATACCAAGTGAGTCCACCAGTAGCTGCATAACCAGCGAGACAGACAGAAGCAGGGAGAATACCATCAGGAATGTGCATTAGTTTTCCTCCCTAAGAAAAAGAGTGCTGTACCCACAAATCCCCAGACACCAGCAGCTGCCATGAGCATTCTCTGAACAGGGGTGTAACTAGGACTGGTTGATGAGATCATTAGGGAGTTCCCTGCTGCTGATGAGTGACCCGCTACAGCAGAATTATCTTCACCGAGAGTAAGAGTAATCATGCCACCGTGACCAGCTTGGCGCACCTGAATTGTCCAATTTCCCTGCTGAGCGTAATCGGGAGCAAAGATAAACCTGCCGTTGGTGTCACTAGTCCCTGTCTGCCAAGGAGTGGTAGGATTATTGGGAGCATAAATCGTTACTTGGGCATTGGGCATCGGTTGACCAGTGTCGTATTTAGCATTAATCTCAATGGCCTCGATAGTTTTAGATTCAAGCTTAGTGCCGTGAGCCTCAGCATTGACTGACCAACTCAAGACAGAAACTAGGCTCAGTAGCATCAAACCTTTCCACTTCATCCTTAATTCTTGACTGTTGAGTGTTGACTGTTAAGCTAGTGTGCATTTAATTGGCATATTTTCTACTTAAGGCCTTTGGCCACGCTACGCGAACGGGAAAACTCCTCAATCCCTCTGACCCTCTGCGAATCTCCCACTCTCCCCCTCTTCAAGAGTCATGCAAAGCGCGATTGGTCAGAGCTGATCAGGTTTGATTTTTCAGCGTTGCTGAATCAAGGAATGAATGCGCGATCATCTGGTTTTGGTCAAGCCCCCGTTGGTCCCACAACTTTGCGGTGCGACCCGTGGCGAATTTAATTCGCCTACGGAAAGCGCACCGGGAGGGACGCAAGAAAGTCTTTTTCCCCCCAAAATTGGGGGGCTAGGGGGGCAAAACCATACCCAGAATCAGCAACGCCCTACCTCTCGATTTTTTCTTGTCTGGATAAGGACTCTAGGTTAAAAGACTCTGGGGTTTGGAGTAAGGGTGTTGGGTAGGTCATGACCTGGAAATTGGCATGGATGTACAGTGACCTTCACCGACATGACCTAGGTTAGGCAGAATGTCTTGAGTAAGCTGCTGATAGGTGCGAGCTGGGAGTGCTGATTTAAGCTGAGCCATTGTCACCTCTAGTTTGCCGTTCTTAGCGAGTGCAGCTAATGGCTCAAATCCGATCGCACCAGTGTTGAGGGGGTCATTAGCGGTCAAATCACTATCGCCAAAAATGTGATCGAAGTGGAAGGTAGCTTCTATGTCCGCTTCCCCATCCTTGGCTAGAATCCCTTTGCGCTGATCACCGACGAATTCACCACAGCGGTATTCAATCTCTTGGTCAAGTTTGATCACAAAATCAATGGTTTGTCCCTGCTTACTGGCTTTACCACCCATCACTAGGCTTTGATCCATTGCTGGACCAGTCTTGGCTTTGACCATTTTCCAGGAAAGAGCATTGTAATGACCAGTTGGTGCATCAGCTATCTCAGCAATCAGAATTGGCTCGGCATCCTCTCCCCCTTCCGCTAAATCGATGGTTTTGGGATTGGGGAGGATAATTTTCTCTTCGACTGAGATTTCCTTTACTTTATCGGGGTTATACGGAGGGTTAGCTTGGTAAGCTGTGATGTCTGCTAGGTTGATGTAAACCTGATCGAAAGATATTTGCCAACTGTCTTTGGAAACAAAGCCCTGTCGCACAAAATCTTCACCGTTAGCCCGAAATTGCAGCTTGCCATTTCCTGCTGTAGGCTTAGTCTCGCTCTTTGGTTTACCTTCACCACAGCCTGAGAGGAAAATTACAGCTATAACCATTATATTTACCCATATTTGCACCTTTTTGACCATGATTATGCGATCGCTTCTACCTTCGCTTCTACCTTAATTAGTATACAAAACTTAATAAAACTCAGTTTTGGGGTAATTTACAATGCCCCTCTCCCCCATCTGCCCACTGCCCACTGCCCCATCTGCCCACACTTTCCTATCTCCCCACACTTCCCACACTTCCCACACTCCCCCCTCTCGACCCACACCCCCGCGCCCGGGATACATCACTATTTTCAGTAATTTAGCTGATGGTTTTAAGACAAATGGCTGAGGTTTATTAAAAAAAAATAATATTATCCGTTGATTTTGAGCAGTTTTCAGTTTAACTTCACAGAATCTTCCTCAAGATTAACATGATTTTTATATAAAAATAGCGGTTTTTTCTGTTATTTGTAGATCCAAGTAGCCTATCTAACGGTCATCAAAATAGTTCCTATAAATTCATGAATTGTTCATAAAGTTTAGCAGTTATAAAAAAAAATATGTAGACTAATTTTAAACTAATCATGTAGACTAATTACTTAGCAAAATAATCCGCAACCAAAGCAATTAACACAGCTTAAATTATCAATTAATTTAGTTTGCCAATCAAAAATAGAAGCTTTAAGTGGCAAACTATGACCGAGTCAACTTGAGGATGAAGCGATAATCAACAGACCCATTAGTTATGGCTATCTTAGGACATCAATTACGAGATAAATTACGAGCTGACCAAAAGGGTGCAGGTAGTACTACAGGGAGATATTTAACCCCATTTCAACAAAAACTTCTGCAAAAAAGTTTGGAATTGGATATATCAGAAAAATACCGTCAGCGTATTCAAATTATGCTGCTGGCGGATCAGGGGAAATCTCAAGCTGAAATTCGCCAAGCCTTAGGCTGTTGCCCAGCGACAGCTAGGCATTGGATCCTGATGGCTCGGACTGGTCAAGCACTCAATTGGCAGGATAATCCCATTGGTCGCCCTAAGGCGGTTAATGAGCAATATCTTGAACGGTTACAGGAACTGGTAAAACAGAGTCCTAGGGACTGTGGCTATTCATTTCGGCGCTGGACAGCTCATTGGTTGAGTAAGCATTTGGCTAAGGAATTGGGGGTTGAAATTACCCCTCGCCATGTGAATCGGTTGCTCAAAGAGATGGGATTGTCCACTCGACCGAGAAAATCCAGTAAGGCTCAGTCAAAGACGACTGAGAATGGGATGAGTGGGGTTAGCATTATGATTCATGACTTGCAATCGGCTGTTCTCCCTGATTCTTCACCGATTATGCTCTCTTACACAAATAGGATAACCCTGAGTACCAATGGTTAAAAGTTCATCTGCTCCAATAATTTCTCCTCAACAATTGAGCAAGACTCTGGGATATTCTCTGTCTCCATCAGAATTCCAGCGCGTCCTAAAACGATGTCAATTCAAAGAGCCTAAGGTGGGCAAGTTTTGGCACGCAGGAACTAGTAATGCCAATAGTAATGCCAATAGTAATGCTAATAGTAATGCTGGGATCTATATCATTATCGCTGGTAAGGTGAGACTACTCAATGGGGCAGGTGAATTAATCACTACCTTGGAAACTGAGGAGTCTTTTGGCGAATTAACCTTGTTCCCAGAAGTTGACTTGGAGCCTTATTTGGCTAGAGCTTCAGTGAATTTGAAGCTGTGCTTTTTACCAGCGGATGTGGTGTTGGCTCTGATGGATCGCTATCCCCAAATCCGAGACCATTTGTGGAATACAGCACAATTGCGAGACTCCCAGTGCCAAATGCGATCCTCTGAAAGAGCCGCTACGGGAACGCAAAATCCTACCTCCGCTCACTCCGCCACTCCCCTCACCTCTGGATCCCCTCAAAAAACCAAGTCCCAGAAAAAAATCAAGAAAGCTTTCTTCCCTCATCCTGCTCAGCGTGTGGGACATTGGTTTCAACGGGTAAGTAGGCGCTATCCATTTTATGCTCAACAGAGTGCTAGCGATTGTGGTGCAGCCTGTTTGGTGATGGTGTCTCGCTACTGGGGCAAGCAGTTTAGTTTAAATCGCTTGCGGAAGTTGGCCAATGTCAACCGGGATGGAGCATCCCTGCGAGGACTGTGCTTTGCTGCGGAAAGTGTTGGCTTTTCCACTCGTCCGGTGCAAGCTAGTTTCGATGAGTTGGCGAAGCAGAAGTTACCAGCAATTGTTCACTGGGAGGGGAAACATTTTATTGTTGTCTATGAGATTACTAAAACCCATGTGGTGGTATGTGACCCAGCTCTTGAGCAACGCACCCTCACCCATCGCGAGTTTAATCAGGATTGGAGCGGTTATGCCCTGCTACTGGAACCAACCCTAAAGTTTAAGGATACTAAGGCGTCCTCTACATCTGTCTGGCAGTTTTTTGAGTTAATTAAGCCTCATTGGGTGATGCTGGTGGAAATCTTGATAGCGTCAATATTTCTCCAGCTGTTTGGATTGGTTACGCCCATCTTCACCCAGTTGATTCTAGACCGGGTGGTGGTGCAGCGCTCACAGGTAACCTTAACAACAGTAGTACTGGGATTACTGTTGTTTAGCTTCTTCCGGGTGGCGATGACAGGGTTGCGGCAGTATCTGCTGGTTCACACGGCGAAAAGGATTGATTTGGCGCTGATAGTGGGGTTTATTCGCCATACCTTCCGATTGCCCTTGAGTTACTTTGAATCCCGTTATGTAGGAGATATCGTATCACGGGTGCAGGAAAACCGCAAGATTGAGCAGTTCATGACCGGTGAGACCTTGTCGATTCTGCTGGATTTGCTCACTGTCTTTATCTATGGGGGCATGATGTTTTCCTACAACTCGCAGATGGCACTGGTAGCGCTAGTGATTGTACCACCATTTTCGATCTTGGCATTGGTGACCGCACCATTTTTACGACGGATTTCTCGGGAAATTTTCTATGCCAGTACTAAGCAGAATAGTTATTTGATTGAAGCTCTGTCTGGAGTAAGGACGGTGAAAGCCTCGGCGGTAGAACAGACAGTGCGGTGGCATTGGGAGGAGTTGCTCAATAAAGCCATCAAGATTGGGTTTTCTGGACATGTGTTTAATACTCAGCTGCAAATGGTGAGTGGTACCCTCGAAGCAGTAACGAGTACCGGTTTGCTATGGTTTGGGGCGTCCCTGGTGATTAACGACCAGTTAACCATTGGACAGTTGGTAGCCTTTAATATGGTGCTAGGGAAATTTACGTCTCCGTTCCAACGCCTGACGGTGGTATGGAATAAGCTGCAGGAGGTGTTAATTTCTGTGGAACGGATTAATGATGTCCTCGATGCCGAACCGGAGGAGGATTTACAGCAGCAAGATAAGGTAACCTTAGGTCAACTCCAGGGTCATATTCGGTTTGAAAATGTCACTTTTCGCTATCACGATGACAGTGATATCAATGTACTGGAAAATCTTAGTTTTGAGGTCAAGCCTGGGCAAATGGTAGCCCTAGTCGGACGCAGTGGTTCCGGGAAAACGACGATTTCTAAGTTGGTGTTGGGGTTTTATCCCCCTACCGATGGTAAGGTGTTGATTGATGGATTGGATATTACCTCGATAACGACACAGTCCTTGCGATCGCAAATGGGAGTGGTAGACCAAGATACCTTCCTATTTGGGGGAACCATTCAGGAAAATATTAGCCTCAGTCATCCTTCCGCTGATTTAGAGCAGGTAATGAAAGCGGGCCAATTAGCAGGAGCCCATGAGTTTATTCAACAATTGCCGATGGGCTATGACACTCAGATCGGGGAAGGGGGAGGAATGTTGTCCGGGGGGCAACGACAACGGATTGCGATCGCACGAGCACTGATGGGCAATCCCAAATTGTTGGTTTTAGATGAAGCTACCTCTCATTTAGATCCAGAATCAGAACGAATTATTCAGCGAAACTTAAATACAATTTTAAAGGGACGGACGACATTAGTAATTGCTCATCGCTTATCAACAATTCGCAATGCCGATTTAATTTTAGTGATGGATAGAGGAATATTAATTGAGAGTGGAACTTATCGGGAATTGATGGAAAAGCGCGGACATTTTTATTACCTAAACCAACAACAACATACTGTAACCCAGTAATTCCTGTGTCGAGAGTGTGGGAAGTGTGGGGAGATGGGGAGATGGGGAGATGGGGGAGTGTGGGAAGTGTGGGGAGATGGGGAGATGGGGAGATGGGGAGATGGGGAGATGGGGAGATGGGGAGATAGGGAGATGGGGAGATAGGGAGTTAGATTAGCAACGGTTGTGATTTTGCCGATTTGTCACTGGCTCCCCAAGACCGCCCTGCATCGCTACTCTCGACTCCCTGCTCCCTACTCCCTACTCCCTACTCCCTACTCCCTACTCCCTACTCCCTTTGCTATATAAAAAATTACAAATAATAAATAAAAAATGACTAACTCATCGAATGGAAAAACTGCGACTAAACTCCAGGATGCTAAACAGATTGAACAGGAGTTAATGCCTACTAAACTCCAGGATGCTAAACAGATTGAGCAAAATTTAATGTCTCCCAAAGTAGAGAATTTAAATAAAGATGAATCAAGGGAGGATTGGTCTTTTGCTACCAAAGAACTTCTCGATAGTCTTCCCCAAGCTTGGACTAGAGGATTGTTGTATTTATTGGTAATATGTATTAGTGTCATTGTTCCTTGGGCAATGTTTTTTAAAATCGATGAAACTGGAAGTGCTAGGGGACGACTAGAACCCCAAGATAAGACGATTCGCTTAGATTCATCTGTGATGGGAACTGTAGCTAAACTTTATGTAAAGGAAGGAGAATCCGTAAAAACTGGGCAGAATTTAGTTGAACTAGAATCGGACTTAGTCCAGACTGAGATCCAGCAGTCCCAGAAGCGATTGGAAGGTCAACAAAATCAGCTTAATCAGTTAAAACTGATGAAAAATCAGTTAGTTATCGCCCTTCAAACTCAGGAGCAACAAAATCAAGCCCAGCAGTTGGAGAAGTTGGCCCAGGTTGAACAAGTGCGACAAACTTTAGGAGCCCTTAAGAAATCTTATAATTTACAAAAAACAGAACAATTAGCTCAGTTAAATCAGGCCAAGCAATTGCTAGATCATAGTCAACTGGCCTATAATCTAATGGAAAATCGCATGGAAAATGCGAAGCGGGAGGTGGCACGGTTTAGAGATGCATTTAATGAGGGGATTGTTTCTGAAATTCAGTTGGTAGACCGGGAAGATATGGCTCAAGATCGGCAACGGTTGTATCAACAAACCCGATCAGACCTTGAGCAAGCGAAGTTACGGTTAACAGAGCGAGAAAGTACTTATGAGCGCACCTTGCGCCAAACCGAATCAGAGATTGAACAGGCGCAATTGCGTATACGGGAGCAACAGAAAAGTTATCAGGGTTTAGTCGAAGCCGGGAAATTGGCTATACTTCGCTCTGAGGAGAATTTTAAAAATATGGAGGCAGAAATTTCTAGACTTGAGGCTGATATTGCTCAGAATAAAAGTCAGATAGAAGGGTTAAGGTTTCAGTTGTCTCAACGGGTGATCAAATCTCCGGTAAATGGGACAATATTTGATTTGCCGATTTCTGGTGCTGGTTCAGTGGTGCAGCCAGCAATGATGGTAGCAGAAATTGCCCCAGAGAATTCTTCCTTAAGTCTCAAGGCCCACATGACAACACAGGAAAGCGGTTCCTTGAAAACTGGGCTACCCGTAAAGTTGAAGTTTGATGCTTATCCCTATCAAGATTATGGGGTGCTACCAGGGGAAATTATCAGCATTTCTCCCACTACAGAGGAGGTCGATACGCCTCAGGGGAGGATAGCGGTGTATAGCTTAAACATTGCCCTGAAAAAAGACTGCATTGACTCAGGGAATAAGTGTATTCCTTTGCGTCCAGGGGATACTGCCTCTGCTGAGGTAATTGTTAGACGGCGTCGGATTATTGATTTGATTCTTGATCCGTTTAAGCAATTGCAGAAGGGGGGAATAGGACTTTAGCATTTGTATCTGGGTTGTAAACACACGAATTGCCGAAAAAGGCAAGAGGAATCCCCCCTAACCCCCCTTAATAAGGGGGGCAGGCAAGAGGCAAAAGCAAAAGAGATCCGGAGTTTTATTTTCCCAGAAAAAAAGACCATACAGATTTACATCTCAAATAGAAACGCTATAGCGCTAGGTGCAAGGCAAGAGGCAAGAGGCAAAAGTTGACGTGCATTAGCTTTTCAGCTTTGATCAATGTCCTAACCGTAATGCCTAGTGCTATAGCAGAAGTCAGAAGTCAGAAGTCAGAAGTCAGAAGTCAAACTCTTGCGCTTACTTAGGTTTGAGACTTTTGTCATGTCCTAACTGCCCTGGCGACTGGTATATATATAGCTTATGGGGTGACAAGCAGCATTATTGTAAGCATTCAGCTATCAGCCTTTGGCCTTGGCCAAAGGCCACCCTAGGCGAATGGCCACCCTAGGCGAATGGCCAATAGCTAACGTCTGAATGCTTACGCATTATTAGCCTTAGTGGGTGACCGCGTGTGGGGTATAGAGAAGCGATGCATCGCTACTTGATTAACTCTTGCCTCTTGCCTCTTGCCTCTTGCCTTTTGCCTCTTGCCTTTTGCCTCTTGCCTTTTGCCTCTTGCCTCTTGCCTCTTGCCTTTTGCCTTTTGCCTTTTGCCTCTTACCTCTTACCTCTTACCTCTTGCCTGTTACCTCTTACCTGCTCCCTGCTCCCTGCTCCCTGCTCCCTGTTCCCTGTTCCCGATTCCCGATTCCCTAGAATTTACTTAATCTTTATCAAAACCCACCGTTTTTTTGGTCTAAGGGTAAGGTCATGACCCCTGACAAGTAGGTAGCCAACTGGGGTTGGGGTTAACTCCCTAAATTCTTTCGCTAATGAATATATTTTACTGAATCTTTATCAAAAACTTTCCAGTTTTATAATATGCTATAAAGCTAGAGATGTTGAATTTTAATAATCTCAAAAAAAGCTAATCCTATAGAAATGGTTGTAAGGGTGTTTCTCAATTAAAGTAATGAGGTAAACAGTTTTTTTTATTACCTGTTGCCTGTTTAATGTTGCCTATTTAATGTTTAATTTTTATATCAATCCTCTGTTTACATTTCCAATAACAAGCTATACAATACCAATTAATAATCACTAATCACTAATTACGGCGGTTTGCATAACTATCAGGTACACAGGATTGTTATCCCTCTTCCCTCTTCTCTCTTCCCTGCTCCGTTCGCGTAGCGTGGCCAACGGCCTCAGTCCCTGCTCCGTTCGCGTAGCGTGGCCAACGGCCTCAGTCCCTAAAAATCCAGAACTTTGTACCTAACTGAATTGCAAACCGCTGTACTAATTACTAATTACGGAGTAAATTATGTCTAAACCTATTACGATTACCGAAACCGATCTGATTCAGGAACTGAAGCTATCCCGTCAAATGCGCGAACTGGTGGAAAAGATTGTCAAACACAAAATTATTACATCGGTGGTGGCAGATTTCGGAATTGAAGCAACAGAAGAGGAATTGCAGAAGGCGGCGGATAACTACCGGGTTCTGAATGACCTCCAGAGTTCGGATCAGACCTGGGAGTGGCTGCGCTACCATGGGTTGTCGTTGGAGGATTATCAGGAAATGATTCGCTACAACTTGCTGTCGGGGAAGTTGGCGGAGCATATGTTTGCGGATAAGGTAGAACCCTATTTCTATGAAAACTCGTGGGATTATGAAAAGGTGGTGATGTATGAAGTTGAAATAGAGGATGATGATTTGGCAATGGAACTGTTCTACGCTATCCAGGAAGGGGAAACGAGTTTTTTTGATGTGGCTCATCAACACATTGAGAATAAGGAGTTACGGTGCACTGGAGGCTATCGTGGAATCCTGCAGCGCCAGGATCTTCTACCGCAGGTGTCGGCTTCTGTGTTTGCGGCGACTCCCCCGCAGTTACTGAAACCAATTTTTGCGGGTGGTGTAATGCGTTTGGTTTATGTGGAAGAGATTATTAAACCTGAGTTGGATCAAGGGTTGCGGACTCAAATTATGTCGGAGTTGTTTGAGCAGTGGTTGGAGTCGAAAATGATGATGGAGCAGGTGACGATGACGTTTGATAAGGAAAAGGTAGAGGTTTAATCAGGTTGAAGGTTTAATCAGGTTGAAGGTTTAATCAGGTTGAAGGTTGAAGGTTGAAGGTTGAATAATGTTGAAGGTTATTTGGTTGTTCGCCTTTGGCGTTCGGTGAAGGGTAGGTTGTTCGCGTAGCGTGGCCTATTGGCCAAGGTTGAAGGTTGAAGGTTATTTGGTTAACTAGAGGGTTAACTAGAGCGTTTCTAACGGATTCGTGAAGGCAAGACTAACTGAAAGTTTGATTTAAATGAAGTGCTTTTTTCACAAATCAAATGGAGATGCTATAGCAAAACCAAATAAATCATTAAACCCAAGGCTGATTTCTGATAATACCAAAAAATTCTCGGATCGTCACAGCAAGGCAGAAGGCAGAAGGCAGAAGCGATGCAGTTGGCCAAAGGGGGTACCCCTCATGAGCAACTCCATCAAGACAAGGTCGTTTCAATGGACGACAGCTTATAACCAGTTATTCCCTAATGACTAATTGTTGGTTTAGGAGTGTTGGTTTAGGAAATAAATTCAAAACTTTACTGGGTGCTTGCTACCACTTAATTAAATAATTTAGTAATACAGTTACTAACAGCAAATTAAATACTATCTAGCTATTTAATTTGAGGAGTGGGCTTCGATGGTCTTGTTGATCTCAGTCTCTCCCCATACCACTTTTTTCAAGTTTTCATTTCAACGAGAGGAAAGTGATTAACGGGGAGATTTTGTGTCTATTTTTTAGTATAGCGGTTTGCAACTCGTGCTAATTACAAAGCGTCATTATTCAGGCATAAAATTTGCATAAGCTGGGTTACGACGCGGATAAAAACTGATTGGTAATCCCTCACAATTCTGGCCGCGCCTAACCCACCCTACGAACTGATAGCGGTTCTCATAGTAATGAGCTACACAGGATTTTTTCCCTCTTGCCTCTTGCCTTTTGCCTTTTGCCTCTTGCCTACTCCCAGATCCGCTGTTCCCTTTTCCCTTATAATGACACAAACAACACCTAAAAAAAGAAGATGTGAACGTAATCGGAAACGTTCTAAACGAAGAGCTATTTTTTGTCCCATTCATCGTTGCCACCTGGATAGTGCTAGTCAAAAATATCGATTGTTTGCTGATCGACCAGGACAACTGATGGAGCGTGGTGTTAAACAAAAATATGCCTTGATGCTGATAGCAAGTAAAACTACAGTAGCCATTGAAGGAGAGTGGCTAGAGGCTTTTTGGTGTAGTGAGTGCCAGGAAACCCAGTGGTATCACGTTGCCAAAACAGGCGATCGCACCTATAAGGTATCGTTGGCTCCTGATGTGTTATGGCAACAAGTAACAGGAGTTGTAGATCCTCAAGGAAATCCCTCAGTGGGAGAATTTACCCGTCGCCAGTCTAGAAGGATTGGTTTTCACGGGGTTAAAGATTTTGGAGCTATTTAGCTTTTTATAGGGAGTAGGGAGTAGGGAGTAGGGAGTAGGGAGTAGGGAATCGGGAGTAGGGAGTAGGGAGTAGGGAGTAGGGAGTAGGGAGTAGGGAGTAGGGAGTAGGGGAGGAGAGGCAAGTGGGGGAGGGGCTGTGTGCAATGGCTTGGCTCTAAATCTTTAAAGCCTTGTGGAAACCACAACCGTTGCTGATCTGACTCTCCATCTGCCCATCTGCCCATCTGGCCACACTGGCCACACTGGCCACACTGGCCACACCTCTCTCTTTTTCCTCCTGTTCCCTGTTCCCTGTTCCCTGTTCCCTGCTCCCAACTCCCTAAAACCAAAAAATTTCTAACTCATCCAAGTAAAAATTGCTATATGATTTTAGGAATTATTCCTGCAAGGGGTGGATCAAAATCAATCCCACTTAAGAATATTGTGTCTGTTGGGGGGAAGCCACTGATTGCATATACGATTGAGGCTGCTACCTTAGCTAATTCAATTGACCGCCTGATCGTCTCAACCGACTCAGTTGAGATTGCTAATGTTGCTCGAACCTATGGGGCAGAGGTTCCTTTTCTTCGGCCTTCAGAGCTGGCACAGGATGATACTCCTGGTATGGATCCAATCTTACATGCACTTCAATGGTTAGGTACTCATGACGCTGATCAACCTGATTACGTTCTGGTTTTGCAGCCAACCTCTCCACTGCGTACTGCTGAAGATATAGATGGGATTGTTCGGTTAGCTTTAGAACAAAAGGCTGAAACAGCTGTTAGTGTTTGCCCCGTACATCATCATCCGTTTTGGAGTAAGGGCATTGATCCAGTGGGTAAGCTGGTTAACCTATTCTCCTCTAGTGAAACCTATACCAGGCGGCAGGATTTGCCCCCAGCCTACGCTTTGAATGGTGCTCTTTACTTTGCCCAGTGTCAGGTGTTAATCGAAAAAGCAACATTCTATACAGAGCAAACCTATGCCTATGTTATGCCTACTGAACGTTCCCTAGATATTGATACGCCTTGGGATTTATATTTGACAGAGTTGATTTTGAATAATATAGCGCTGCGGGCGGGGAACAGGCAAAGATTGGGCAGTGTGGGCAGTGTGGACAGTGTGGGCAGTGTTGGTGTTGGTGGGTAAGGAAAAACTGTGAAAAAGCTATTAGTGACAGGAGCTGATGGTTTTATTGGCTCCCATCTGACCGAAGCACTGGTGCGTCAAGATTATGATGTACGTGCTTTTGTCCTATATAACTCCTTCAACTCCTGGGGCTGGCTCGATCGCTGTGCCAAAGATGTCCGTGGTCAGTTTGAAGTCTTTGCGGGTGATATTCGCGACCCCAATGGGGTCAGGACAGCCATGAAAGACTGTGATGGGGTCCTGCATCTAGCAGCACTGATTGCCATCCCCTATTCCTACCACTCTCCCGATACCTATGTAGATACTAACGTTAAAGGGACGCTGAATGTGGTTCAGGCCGCCCGGGATCTTGGAGTCAGTAAGGTAGTCCATACGTCTACCAGTGAGGTATATGGTACAGCTCAGTTTGTGCCGATTACAGAGGACCATCCCCTGCAAGGCCAGTCACCCTATTCCGCCAGTAAGATTGGAGCCGACCAGATTGCCCTGTCGTTCTACCGCTCCTTTGATACGCCGGTGAGTGTGATCCGACCCTTTAATACCTATGGTCCCAGGCAGTCTGCTCGGGCTGTTATCCCAACTATTATTACCCAGATTGCTAATGGTAAACGCCAGATCAAGCTGGGGGCAGTGCATCCTACCCGTGACTTTAATTACGTGGCTGACACAGTAGCAGGGTTTATAGCAATACTGCAGTCGGATCTGGCTGTGGGCGAGGTGATTAACATTGGCAGTAACTTTGAAGTGTCGATTGGCGATACGGCCCGAACCATTGCGGATGTGATGGGAGTTGAGATCGAAGTGATTACCGACGAACAGCGTCTGCGTCCAGGGAAAAGTGAGGTAGAACGGCTCTGGGCTTCCAATCAGAAAGCTCAAAATTTGTTGGGATGGGCACCTAAGTATGGAGGACTTGAAGGATTTAGTCAAGGGCTAGCTGAGACAGCAGCGTGGTTTCGTGAACCGTCTAATCTAGCTGCGTATAAGGCAGATACTTACAATCTATAGCGTTTCTCATAGCTATGAGGTATAGTTCTACGCGCAAGGCAAAAGGCAAAAGGCAAAAGGCAAGAGGCAAGAGGCAAAAGTTGACGTGCATTAGCGCAGGTGCGCTTTCCGCATTAAGAATTAAATTCGCCACGGGTCGCACCTTTTTCAGCTTTTATAAATGTCAAACACCTTAATGCGTAGTGCTATAAACCTAGGAGGTCTTTTTTTTGTCAAATAAAACTCCAGATCTCTTTCCCCTCTTGCCTTTTGCCTTTTGCCTTTTGCCTTTTGCCTTTTGCCTTTCCCCTTTTGCCTTTTGCCTTTTTCGGCAATTCGTGTGTTTACAACCCAGATACAAACGCGCTTATGAGTGCTTCCATTGTCAACTCCATTATCAAAGCCATCCAAGGGGTAGTGGGTCATGACCCCGTCCCATTACATGAGCCGAGGTTTACTGGATGTGAGTGGGACTACCTGAAAGAATGCCTGGACTCCACTTTTGTCTCTTCTGTGGGTCAATTTGTAGACCGCTTTGAAGGGGAGCTAGCCGCTTATACCGGTGCTAACCATGCTGTGGCAGTAGTCAACGGCACCGCAGCACTCCATGTGGCCTTACGCCTGGCAGGGGTGCAGCCTAAGGATGAGGTCTTGATTCCAGCCCTAACCTTTATCGCCACGGCTAATGCAGTGGCCTACTGTGAGGCCATTCCCCACCTAGTGGATAGCGAAGCCCATACCCTGGGGGTGGATCCTCTGGCCTTGCGGGACTACCTCAAAACCATTGCTGAAATCTCCGATGGTCAGTGTATCAATCGTCTCACTAACAGGGTGATTCGGGTGTTGGTTCCCATGCATACCTTCGGCCATCCGGTAGATCTGGATGGGCTGCTGGCAGTGGCTCAGGACTTTCACCTCACCCTCATTGAAGATGCGGCTGAGTCTTTGGGGAGTTGCTATCATGGCCAACATACGGGCACCTTTGGGCGGATGGGTACCCTCAGCTTTAATGGTAATAAGACCATTACCACAGGCGGCGGTGGTGCGATTCTGACTAATGATTCAGAGTTGGCCAGGCAGGCCAAGCACCTGACCACAACTGCAAAGGTGCCCCACCGCTGGGAATATGTGCATGATCAGATTGGTTATAACTACCGGATGCCCAATCTTAATGCAGCCCTCGGGTGTGCCCAGCTTGAGCAGCTTCCTGGCTTTTTGATGGCGAAACGGTGTTTGTTTGAGCAGTATCAGACTGCCTTTAAGGATGTGCCTGGTGTACAGATTATCACGGAGCCGGAGGGTTGTCAAAGTAATTATTGGTTACAGACGCTGATGTTAGAGGAGTCTGTTGCTAGTCAGCGGGATGAGATTCTGGCCGCAACCAACGAAGCTGGGCTGATGACCCGCCCGGTTTGGACATTGATGCATCGGCTGAGGCCCTATCAGGATTGTCCAAGAATGAACCTTCCTGTAGCCGAAGGGTTGGAGAGAAGACTGATTAATCTACCGAGTAGTGCAGGATTAATGTTAGGTAAAGTCACACCCATTGATCAGGAGCTATCGTGACTATAAAGCCAATTATCTTAGTCGGTGCTGGTGGCCATGGTAGAGCTTGCATCGATGTGATCGAGCAACAGGGACACTTTACCATTGTAGGTTTGGTGGGAAGGTCCGATGAGGTCGGGACGTCTGTTTTAGGGTATCCAGTATTGGGAACGGATGCAGATTTGCCTGAGCTTCGTCACAAAAGCCCCAATGCTCTAGTTACCCTAGGCCAAATTAAGACACCGAACCATCGTATTCGACTATTTGAGTTGTTGGTGCAAATGGGATTCTGCTTGCCGACGATTTTCTCTCCACAAGCCTATGTTTCCCGTCACAGCAGGGTGGGCGAAGGCACGATTGTGATGCATGGGGCATTAGTCAATGCTGGAGCCTCGGTTGGGCGTAACTGCATCCTCAACACCCGCGCCGTAGTCGAACATGACGTGGTTATCGGAGATCATTGTCATGTGTCCACAACAGTTATTATTAACGGTGGCACACAAGTTGGAGCAGGTACCTTTATTGGCAGCAACAGTAGTCTGCGAGAACAAATTCGAGTAGGTCAAAATTGTCTAATTGGCATGGGGCAGCAGGTGTTAAGGGATGTTGAAGATGGCAGCCGAGTGCTAAATAAGTAAGCTTTTTGACATCCTCACCGTCCTTTAAGAACGGTGATTCCCAAACCTCACGATCTGGGTTTCTGTTTCATAGCAACAGCCTCCACCTTTAAAAAGGTTTTGTGGTCTTACGTTCGCTCCACAGACTATCCCCGCAAGCCCTGCGGTTCTTATGCGTCGTTCGCGTAGCGGCTCCTAGGTCGCCAAGTTCAAACAAGAAAATCTTGATCTACTTTTTTTTTGATTCAAGGGTTGGACTTCCATTGCCCTATCCTCTTTTCCCTAGAGACGAAACCTTAGGATAGTGGAGTCTTAATTAATAAATTTTCACCCTTCTCTGCATAACCTGCCAACCATAAAGACTCCACTATCCTTACGGTAACTTCAAAGTCTACCGATTTTTCTGCGCCGCCAGGTTACTGGACTTCGCTCGTGTAGGCTGTCTGATCCATCGTCTCGGGTGGGTCGTTGACCATTTTCATTATACCATGTTTTGCCGTCCTAGAAGGACGGGGTTTCAGACCCAATTTTTTTGATGAGGACTTTAATTATTGCTGAAGCTGGCGTCAACCACAATGGGGATATGGCAACTGCCAGGAAATTAATCGATGTTGCGGCAGATGCTGGGGTTGACTTAGTCAAGTTTCAAACCTTTAAGGCTGATTGCCTGGTGACCACCCAGGCCAAGAAAGCTGAGTATCAGAATCACACCACAGATAGCAATGAATCTCAGCATAGCATGATTCGCAGGTTGGAGTTAACTCGGGAAATGCATCAAGAGTTAATTGCCCACTGCCAGGTGCGTGGTATTAGCTTTTTCTCAACCGGCTTTGATCTCGAGAGTATTGATCTGTTAGTAGAACTGGGGCTAGACCGTTTCAAGATTCCTTCAGGGGAAATTACCAATTTGCCCTACTTACGGCATATTGGGCATTACGGTAAGCCCATCATTATGTCTACGGGCATGGCCAACTTGGGGGAAATCGAAGCTGCTCTAGATATTCTGGAGCAGGCCGGTACAGGGCGTGATCAGATCACGGTACTTCACTGCAATACCGAGTACCCTACCCCGATCAAAGATGTCAACTTGCGGGCCATGGTGACTATTCGGGAGGCTCTGGGAGTAGCTGTAGGCTATTCAGACCATAGCTTGGGCATTGAAGTCCCCATTGCTGCGGTGGCTTTGGGGGCTACAGTGATTGAAAAACATTTTACCCTTGATCGCTCCCTGCCAGGACCAGACCATCGGGCCAGTATGGAACCTGAGGAGTTGAAGGCAATGGTTACAGCCATTCGTAAGATTGAGCAGGCTCTGGGGGATGGACGCAAGGGTCCGAGCCCAAGTGAAGTAAAGAATAAACCCATTGCCCGCAAATCCATCGTAGCGGCTGGTGCTATTAAGGCTGGGGAAGTCTTTACAGCATGTAATTTGGCAGTGAAGCGACCAGGTATTGGTATTTCCCCGATGCGCTGGGATGAGGTGTTGGGACGAAAGGCGATCCGTGATTTTGAGTCGGATGAGCTGATTGAGCTATGAACCGAAAAATTTGTGTTGTGACCGGTACTCGGGCTGATTATGGACTTCTACGTTGGGTCATGGAACGCATCCGACAAGCACCAGACCTGGAATTGCAAGTTGTTGCTACGGGCATGCATCTTTCCCCGGAGTTTGGGCTAACCTACCGCGAGATTGAAAAGGATGGGTTTACCATCGACCGCAAGGTAGAAATGCTGCTTAGTTCGGATACGGCGACTGGGGTGGCTAAATCCATGGGGCTCGGCCTGATTGGTTTTGGGGATACTTTCCAAGACTTGGAGCCGGACGTGATCTTGGTGCTAGGGGATCGGTTTGAAATTTTTGCAGCTGTGGCAGCTGCACTGATGGCTCGTATTCCAGTAGCCCATTTGCATGGGGGCGAGACCACTGAAGGTGCTTTTGATGAAGCCATTCGCCATTCAATTACCAAGATGTCCCATCTACATTTTGTAGCAGCAGAAGAATACTGTAAACGGGTGATTCAACTGGGGGAGCATCCGGATCGAGTCTTTTTAGTGGGAGGATTAGGCATCGACAATATTAAGCGGTTGAAATTGCTTGACCGTGAAGCTTTAGAAGACGCTTTGGGATTTACGTTAGGCAAAAAGAACTTATTGATTACGTTTCATCCGGTTACCCTGGAGCATTCGTCCTCTGCCGAGCAGATGGCAGAACTACTCGCGGTTCTGGATGGCCTAGACGATACCCATCTGATTTTTACAATGCCCAATGCTGATACCGATGGCCGTGTGCTATTTAGCATGATTGAGGCTTTTGTAGCATCTCATCGGAATGCTCGGGCTTACACCTCTCTAGGCCAATTACGCTACCTTTCTTGTATTCAGCAGGTAGATGGGGTAGTGGGAAATTCTTCTAGTGGACTAGCAGAAGTACCAAGCTTTCGTAAGGGGACAATCAATATTGGCGATCGCCAAAGGGGTCGTCTTAAGGCAGATAGCGTCATCGATTGTACTCCAGACCGACATGGTATCAGCACAGCGATCCATCGTCTCTACTCCCCTGAGTTTCAAGAGACACTGAAAACTGTTCGCAATCCCTATGGGGAAGGCGGAGCGAGTGACAAGATTGTGCATCACCTGCGTAGGGTGCAGTTAAACAATCTTCTGAAAAAAAGTTTTTTCGATGTCTCAATGTAATCTGACTGAAGCTATGACTTACCACACCCACTCTGCAGATAATCGGTGGCAGCAAGCCCTACTCCCGATGGGAAGCACCCTTGAGCAAGCCATCCGCAATCTTGATCAGTCCACCTTGCAAATCGCACTTCTGATCACAGCTGAGGGTGCTCTGGTTGGTACTGTTACAGACGGTGACATTCGTCGAGGCCTCCTACGAGGACTTGATCTTCAAAGCTCGGTAGATGCTGTGGTTAACCGTAATCCGATTGTGGCACCACCGGGGCTGAGACAAGAGACGATGTTGCAAATTATGCAAGCCAATGGGATTCAGCAGTTGCCAGTAGTGGATGAATCTCGCCGTGTTGTTGGCTTATATTTGCTCGATGAATTAGTTAACCTAACCCAGCGACCTAATACTATGGTGATTATGGCAGGGGGAAAAGGAACCCGCCTGCGTCCCCTCACCGAAAACTGTCCAAAACCCTTGTTGCCAGTGGCGGGCAAACCAATGCTGGAACACATTATTGAGCGAGCTAGTTCTGAAGGCTTTCAACATTTTGTGATTTCTATCCATTATTTGGGAGAGATGATCGAGGAGTATTTCAGTGACGGTAGTCGTTGGCAGGTTCAGATTGATTATCTGCGAGAAGACTCTCCTTTAGGAACAGCTGGTGCGATTAGCTTATTACAGAACCGCCCTGAGGTGCCTTTTATTGTAACCAACGGCGATGTGCTAACTGACATTCGCTACGGGGAGATGGTTGATTTTCATATCCAACACAGGGCAACTGCGACCATGGCCGTTCGTTTGCATGAATGGCAAAATCCCTTTGGCGTTGTCAATACTAAAGGAGTTGACATCGTTGGCTTTGACGAAAAACCTGTGGTTCGCACTCATGTTAATGCTGGTATCTACATTCTGAATCCTTCCGCTCTAGATGAACTGAACCCTGGTGAACACTGCGACATGCCTGTCTTGTTTAGCCGCCTGCAGGAGCACTGCCACCGGACTATTGTTTATCCAATCCATGAGGCTTGGCTTGATGTTGGTCGAGAGGAAGATTTCCAGCGAGCTCAGGTGGCTTTAAGTGGAAAGCCTTCAGTGGTCAGTGGTCAGCGGTCAGCGGTCAGCGGTCAGTGGTCAGCGGTCAGCAGACTTAACTCAGATTAAACGAATGCTTAACTCTCTTATTCAAAAGCTGTTCGCGCAGCGTGCGCGTAGCACATTAGCTGATAGCTGATGGCTGATGGCTGATGGCTGTTCGCGTAGCGTGCGCGTAGCGCATAGGCTGATAGCTGATAGCTGATAGCTGATAGCTGATAGCTGAATGCTTACAACCAGAATATATAAACCAAAATACAAAATCTATCATTATGAATCCAATTAATGATACCAAATTACTAGATAATTTATTATTTAAACTAAATTATCTAGTAATTTGTTTGGAATTGTTTTTGAAGGGTATAAAAGCCTTCCAAAGGGATGGTAGAACTCCAAAAAATTCCCATTTTGCCATGGTAAACCTTTACGTTTTGACCAATGGGCGATTCAATGACTTCATGAGCTTGGTACAGCAAATTCGACATCCCAAATATCCAGACGTTAGTCCACAGGGGATTTTAGGAAACCTGTCTCAACAGGACCTGAAAGAGATAGCTCGCGAAATTAGAGAGAATGGTTACTACATTGCTTCTCAACGACTCAATCGAGATAGTATAGGCAGAATTTTTAAGTTTGCCGAAGTTACTCCAGCATCCTATGTCAAATTATCTAATAACTATTCAAGACGTTTAGCTAAAAAAATAATTTTTACTCCTAAAGCTCCTATTTCTCCAAGATATAACTTTAGCATCCAGCAGATTTTTGAAAATACAGATTTACTCAATCTAATCTTAGATCAATCTTTCCTAGGAGTAGCTCAAGAGTATCTGAACTGTAGTCCGGTTTTGGATTCAGCTGCGCTTTGGTGGAGTGCACCCTTTAATGGCAAAGGGACATCAGAAGCAGCACAAGAATATCATTATGATCTGTCTCACCTTAAATTCTTAAAAATTTTTATATATCTAACAGATGTGAATTCTGATAATGGCCCCCATTGCTACGTTAAAGGATCCCACACCAGAAAACCAAAGGCATTACTTCCAGTGGGGAGAAAGTCAGATACTGCGATTGGCCTTCATTATCCAGAATCAGAAATCCATGAGTTATGTGGCCATCAGGGAACAATTATAATTGCTGATACCAGAGGATTTCATAAGGGTAAACCATTAGTAAGTGGAAATAGGCTCATATTTCAGTTAGAGTACTCTAACAGTTTGTTTGGGGCAAATAATCCGAAGGTTAGAATGGACAAGATTCCCGATGTTTCACGATTAAGACAATTAATGGATCACTATCCACGCACTTATAGTCAGATAGTAGACCTCTCTGTCAATTAACGTTGAGCATAACTACTGATTATTCTGGATTAAAACTTACCATTACTATGCATTGCGATCCGTTTTTTTTATGTTAATTAATCAAGATAGTTCCATTTTAGTTACAGGTGGAACTGGTTCCTTTGGAAAAAAGTTTGTAGAAACTATCTTACAACGCTTTCCCAAGATCAAGCGTTTAATAATTTACTCCCGTGATGAGCTAAAGCAGTTTGAAATGGCTCAAAAGTTTTCCCCCAATCAATATCCGGGAGTGCGGTATTTTATTGGTGATGTGCGAGATGCACGACGTTTAATTCGTGCTTGTGAACGAGTAGATCTTGTTGTTCATGCTGCTGCTCTTAAGCAAGTACCAACAGCAGAATATAATCCAATGGAATGTATTCGTACCAATGTGTTGGGTGCAGAAAATGTGATCCAAGCTGCCTTGGATACTGGAGTTAAACGGGTTATTGCCCTCTCAACGGATAAAGCTGCTGCTCCCATCAATCTTTATGGGGCAACGAAGCTTTGCTCCGATAAGTTATTTATTGCAGCTAACAATATTAGGGGCACAAGGAATTTGTCGTTTAGCGTTGTGCGCTATGGTAATGTGATGGGGTCTAGGGGATCGGTGATTCCCTTTTTTCTGAATAAGCGTCATCAAGGTGTATTGCCCATCACCGATCCTCGCATGACTCGCTTCAATATCTCCTTGGCAGAAGGGGTAAAAATGGTATTTTGGGCAATGGAACATGGTCAGGGAGGAGAAATTTTTGTACCCCGTATTCCTTCCTATAACATTACAGATTTAGCTAAAGCCATTGGTCCTGAGTGCGATCATCCTGTGGTGGGAATTCGACCAGGGGAGAAAATTCATGAGGAAATGATTACCACGTCTGATTCGTTTACCACTGTTGACCTTGGTTCTTACTATGCTATTTTGCCTACGAATAATGGAAATTACAGTATTGAAGAGTATTGTGAGAGGACTGGAGCAACGCGAGTCGAACCTGGATTTAGCTACAACTCTGGTAGTAATGATCGGTTTTTAAGTATTGACGAAATTCGGCAGTTGATTGTGGAACATGTAGATTCAAGCTTTAGGGTTTAAGGTAAGCATTCAGCTATAGTGTTTGTATCTGGGTTGTAAAAACATGAGTTGCTGTCAAAGGCAAAAGGCAAAAGGCAAGAGGGGCAAAAGATCTGGAGTTTTATTGTCCAATAAAAATAGACCTCCTAGATTTACATCTCAAATACAAACGCGCTTATCAGCCGTCAACCGTCAGCCAAAGGCTCAAACTACGCGAACAGCTTAACATCAACCTCGTTTTTCGGCGTTGCTGAATCAAGCAATGAATAAGAGTAGAGTGGGCATCCTGCCCGCTCGAAAATAAGAAAGTCATGAAACTGGCAAGATGCCAGTTCCACGCAAGATGCCCATACCACAACTGTATTAAAATCATTCGATTATTCAGCAACGCCCGTTTTTCTACTACTCCCTGCTCCGAAGTCCCTACTCCCTGCTCCCTGCTCCGAAGTCCCTGCTCCGAAGTCCCTACTCCCTACTCCCTACTCCCTACTCCCTGTTCCCATCAATCCTATTTTTACATCTCAAATGAAAAAGCAATATATTCCCTACGGTCGTCAAACTATTAGTCAAAAGGATATTGATGCTGTAGTTGAGGTTTTGCAATCCGATTGGTTGACTCAGGGACCAGCGATCGCTAAATTTGAGCAGTCTGTGGCGGATTATTGCGGGGCAACCTATGGTGTAGCTGTGTCTAGTGCTACGGCGGCTTTGCACATTGCGTGCCTAGCTGCTGGATTGGGCAAAGGGGATACACTGTGGACCTCCCCCAATACGTTTGTGGCATCTGCTAATTGTGGACGATATTGCGGGGCTTGGGTTGATTTTGTTGATATTAACCCTAGGACTTATAACCTTAGTGTAGAGGAGTTAGAGCGTAAATTAATTTGGGCAGAGAAACAAGGCTGTTTGCCAAAATTAGTAATTCCCGTTCATTTTGCTGGTCAGTCCTGTGAGATGAACTCGATTGCCGCTTTAGCTCAAAAGTACGGTTTTAGGGTACTTGAAGATGCTTCCCACGCCATTGGTGGACAATATCAAGGACAGCCGGTTGGCTTATGTCAGTTTTCTGATCTAGCGGTGTTTAGCTTTCATCCGGTGAAAATTATCACCACTGGTGAGGGTGGTATGGTGCTAACAAATCAGGCAGATTTATACGAAAAACTGATCCGACTACGCACTCATGGTATTACCCGCAAGCCGGAGTTGATGAAAGGGGAATCTGATGGTCCTTGGTATTATCAGCAGTTAGAGTTAGGGTTTAATTATCGCATTACTGATATCCAAGCAGCGTTGGGTGTTAGTCAAATGCAGCGCTTAGAGGAGTTTGTTGAGCGGCGCAGGTTTTTAGCTCAGCGATACAATCAGTTGTTGTCAGACTTGCCTTTAACTTTACCTTGGCAACATCCTGATACAAATTCAAGTTGGCATTTATATGTGATTCGGCTGAAGCTAGATCAGATCAATAAGACTCATCGTCAGGTATTTGAGAAACTTCGTAGTTTAGGAATTGGTGTTAATTTGCACTATATTCCGGTGCATACGCAGCCTTATTATCAAGAGTTAGGTTTTGGTTGGGGTGATTTTCCTGAAGCAGAGAAGTATTACCGAGAAGCGATTAGTATTCCCCTACATTATGGATTAACTGAACAAGCTCAGGACAGGATTTTCCAGACAATACAGGAAGTTTTAATGTAGGAAGTTTTGTAGTCATTGCCAGTGGTTCAACCATTCGTGGACTGCCTATTCTGTAGAGAAATTTACTGTAGCTATAATCAATGTATAGACTGGGAACGCCCAAGATCGCACTGCCTATTTTTGGCGGCGCTGCATCGCTCTTTGCTACTGTTCCCTATTCCCTGTTCCCTGTTCCCTTTTTCTATCAATATTATGTTTAGATTTCCAATACCAACCCTATATGAATGAGCTAAAAAGTGACCGCTTAATCTATCGAAAATTGAACTTGGATCATGTAACAGAAACCTATGTGAGTTGGCTAAATGATCCAGATATAAATCGCTATTTGGAAATTCGTTATTATAGTCATAATATTGAAAGTTGTCGTGAGTTTGTAAGGCAAATGAATGCTGATAAAAGTCAGTATATGCTGGGAATGTTTATGGCCGAATCCAACCGTCACATTGGAAATATCAAGCTAGGGTTTATTCATAATTATCACCTTAGAGGGCAGTTGAGTTTATTGATTGGTGATAAAACTCTTTGGGGAAAAGGTCTAGCTACTGAAGCAATTAGAACGGTAACAAAATGGGGATTTGAAACCTTGGGCTTGGCCAGGATAGAAGCTGGATGTTATCAAGAAAACTTAGCATCTTTAAAGGCTTTTCTAAAAGCTGGTTATCAAGTAGAAGGATTTTTTCGCAAACATTCACTAGTTGATGGCCGCCGTTTGGGAAGTTTTTGGTTGGGAATTTTACCCTATGAAGTCACCTAGCGAGAAGACTAAACTAGCTTTGGGAACTGTTCAGTTTGGCTTGCCCTATGGTGTCGCCAACCAGCAAGGACAGGTCAGCTTAGAAGAAGCTAACGCTATTCTCAATCAAGCCTGGTCTGCTGGAATTGACACCCTTGATACTGCGATCGCATACGGGAGCAGCGAACAGCGGTTAGGAGATATGGGGGTAAACCAATGGCGAATAGTCTCTAAGTTGCCCAGTTTGCCAGAAGGACAGACGAATGTGCCTGTTTGGGTTGAGCAATCCCTGGAGGACTCCCTGGAAAGACTCAAGATTAATCAGTTGTATGGACTGTTGCTCCATCGACCTAAGGACTTACTCAGTTCTCAAGGCCAAACACTTTATAAGTCCTTATGTACCCTAAAAGAACGAGGATGGATTAAAAAAATTGGCATCTCGATCTATGGTCCTGAAGAACTTGAGGCTCTAGTAGCTGAGTTTGAGTTTGATCTAGTCCAAGCTCCGTTTAATTTCCTAGATCGTCGTCTGATCCAGTCGGGATGGCTGGAGCGCTTACATCAGTCAGGAGTTGAAGTCCATGTCCGCTCAGTGTTTCTCCAGGGTCTCTTGTTAATGGCACCCGCAGCTCGGCCAGTACAGTTTGGCCGCTGGAATACCCTGTGGCATCAATGGCAGCAGTGGCTTGCAGATACTAACCTGACACCCTTGCAAGCTTGTTTAGGCTTTGGATTAAATCAGCCCGGCATTGATCGGGTTCTGGTTGGGGTTGACAGTCTGGTTCAATTCCAGGAAATCCTGGAAGCGGCCACAGGAGATATGCCTGAGTTTCCAGATACCCTGCACTGTGATGATCTTGACTTAATTAATCCTGCTCGCTGGCACCTATCATGAAAACACTTGCTATTGTTCAGGCCCGTATGGGCTTGTACTGCCTTCCCTGCAAAGGAATAGATATGCCCGATTCTTTTTAGGGTTCTAATAATCGAAGTGTTACACGATGACATGGAAAAGTTAGTTATCTGAAGAGGTTGTCAGATTCGACCTGTTCCCTGTATTGCTTCTGGAAACATTTATAAAAGTTAAATAAGGAGGTTCTTTATGCAACGATGCGTCCGCTGTGGTCTACCTGAGACCCATGAAACGATCTCGTTTGATACTGAAGGTGTCTGCAATATTTGTAATCAGCACAAGCACAAACATGAAAAAATTGATTGGGTTACAAAAAAAAAGTGCTGGATTTGCTGATTGAAGAACATCGTGGAAAGTATGACTATGATTGTATTGTTCCATTCAGTGGTGGTAAAGACAGTACCTGGACCCTTTACTATCTGGTCAAAGAATACAGATTGAAGCCCCTTGTGGTTCGATTCGATCATGGGTTTATGCGCCCCAACTTGGAAGAAAATGTCAAACGTGTTGCACGGAAATTGGGGGTTGACATCATGACCTTTACCCCTAACTGGAAGTTAGTTCAGAAGCTGATGCTCCAGTCTTTTTTGGAGAAAGGCGATTTCTGTTGGCACTGCCATACCGGTATTTTCTCCTATCCAATGTGGGTTGCCATCGAAAAGAAAGTGCCTTTGATCTTTTGGGGTGAGCCTTCAGCCGAATACACTGCCTACTACAGCTATGACCAGCTCGAAGAAGTGGATGAGAAGCGTTTTAATCGCTATGTCAATCTTGGCATCAGTGCTGATGATATGTTTGTTCGACTGGGAGGTACGGTTGACGAGCGTGAACTGAAGCCCTATTCTTACCCACCCCTTAAAGAATTGCGAGCTATCAATTATTGTTCCGTCTGCCTTGGGTCTTTTATCCCTTGGGATGCCAAAAAACAGTCTGAGATCATTCACACTGAACTAGGGTGGCAGGGCGACATCGTGGAAAATGTGCCGCCACAGTACGATTATGAAAAAATTGAATGCTACATGCAGGGCGTACGTGACTATATCAAATTCATTAAACGCGGTTATTCACGCCCTTCCCATCTAGTTGCACTAGATGTACGTAATGGTCATATGACCAAGGAACAGGGAGAGGAAATGATCAGAGCCTATGAGGGTAAACGACCGCCCAGTCTTGATCTGTTTCTTGAGTTCGTTGGTTTAACTGAGGAAGAATTCATGGAAATTGCAATGAGCCACCAAGTTTCACCCTATGTCCATGATCCCTCAAAGACTCAAGAAGGGAACCGCACACCTGATTTTGAGCAGTGGAGCCGTGATGGTGCTATGGAGCGTCAAGATGCTGAAGAACAGATGCGTGCATGTAATAGCTGTCATGTTCCTTGCCGCACTAATTAGTGGAGCCTTGATGTATGCCTGAGATCGGGTTAATTGATTACCAAGCAGGAAATATATGTTCGATTGCCAATGCATTTGAGTATCTTGGTGCCCATGTTATACATGTCCGGTCTGCTACTGATATTCTGCAAGCATCTCATCTGGTACTGCCTGGTGTTGGTGCATTTGGATTTTGTGCTGATCGGTTAAAAGCTAGTGGTCTACTGCCTGCCATTGAAGAATGGACCTTTGCTATGAACCGTCCAATCCTAGGTATTTGTGTGGGTATGCAACTTTTTGCAGATTCAAGTGATGAGTTGGGTCTGCACCAAGGGCTAGGTTGGGTTGGTGGCAAGGTCCGCAAGCTACACAGCAGTGTTTCGGCTATCCGTATTCCCCATGTCGGATGGAATACGGTTGTCTTTGCCACAGACTTTGGCGAATATCAATCTGGAGAACAGGCCGATTTTTACTTCGACCACTCCTACGCCTACCACGCACCGTCAAAGGGGCAGGTGCTAGGAACCTGTACTCATGGAGAAACATTTTGTGCAGCACTCCAAAGAGACAATCTTTTAGCAGTGCAATTTCATCCCGAGAAGAGTCAAACTGCTGGCATGAGATTCCTTCGCAGTTTCCTGTCAATGTGAAACGATGGTTAAGAAACGTTTAATCCCTAAGCTTCTCATTAAGCACCAGTACCTCAGAAACAAGGTAAAGCCACTGCTTGTGACAACTAGATCTTTTGATGATGTAATTAGTGTTGGAGACCCGATTTCCCAGGCCAAGATCTATGAAGCACAGCTCGCCGATGAGTTGGTCGTGCTGAATATCGATAATTCTGGGATCGGTGAAGACAGCATGATGCTTGGTTTGATTGAGCAATTGGCAAGTGAGACTTTTATGCCCTTGGCAGTAGGGGGAGGTGTTCGCACCGTTGAGGATTTTGCTAAATTGCTTGAGCGGGGTGCCGATAAAATTTCTATTAACACTGCAGCACTCAAAACACCAGAGCTGATCACAGAAGCAGCTAACCGCTACGGAGCCCAATGCGTAGTCGTCTCGATTGACTTTCGAATCAATGCCTCGGGGGACGCACAAGTTATACAAGGCAATAACAAATCTTCTGCAGGTAGATGTTTGTTCGATTGGGCAAAGGAAGCCGTTGATCGCGGTGCAGGTGAATTGCTCCTGACCGATGCAGACCTTGATGGCACAGGTGAGGGGCTTAACCTAGCAGTTGGGAGAGCGGTTGCATCGAGCATATCCGTACCGGTAATTCTATCTGGTGGTTGTGGACTTGCTGAACATTTTGTTCAAGGGTTTCGAGAGGGATTAGCTGAAGGTGTGGCTGCCGGGACTTTTTTCTGTTTTCGTGACCAAAACCCGATCCAAATACGGGCACATATCAGAAATGCGGGTGTGCCGATTCGTATCGAGACGTGAATCGGTATCAATCAGACACCTAATTACGCTCAGCCCGATTTATAAGAGGCATGGCCCTGGCGAAGTCGGCCTATCGCGATGCTTTTGAGAATCGCCCGCGCTCAACTGTGCTTACGCAAGCTGACTACAGGTTGCTATGGCAGCAATGTCGCCAGCAGAAAAGCTTTTTTGAAGGCAGGTTTCCAGATCGAGGGTGAGCGTAAAGCGCATTTCTTAGTTAATGGTAAACCAAAAGCAGTGGTGCTAATGGGCTGTTTACTTGTATAACGAGTGTCGTCTGCTTATACCAAAAATCAAAAGTCATGACATACATACAGATTGCAAAAAGCAATTTATATGGTTATTTTTTTATTTTAAGTATGACGCTACTTTTGAAAAATGGTATTAGATGCCTATTGATATTGTGCTATCTCAATAAGATCAGAATCGAATAAAACTGCCTCTACTAATGGTTTATGAATTATGAGCATAATTGCTATTGTTCAGGCTCGTATGGGCTCCACCCGCTTTCCTAAGAAGGTAATGCGCCCCATCCTGGGGGTGCCGATGATTGAACTGTTACTGCTGCGCCTTTCTCAGGCCAAGCTGGTAGATCAAATTGTGCTGGCAACCTCTGAAGATCCACGCAATCACCCCTTAGTAGCTCATGTTAAACAGTTAGGATATCCCGTCTATCAGGGCAGTGAAAATGATGTTCTCGACCGCTACTATCAGGCAGCTAGACCCTATCACCCACAGATCGTAGTTCGTATTACCGGGGATTGTCCGCTGATTGATCCTGAAATCGTGGACGCACTGCTGGCTGAATTTCAGCTAAGCTCGGTGGATTACCTCAGTAATTGCTTGTCGCGAACTTTCCCTGACGGGCTGGATACGGAAGTTTTTACCTTCACCACCTTGGAACGAGCCAGCCACCAGGCAACTCAACTCCATGAGCGGGAACATGTCACCCCTTATATTAGGGAGTCCGGCAAGTTTTCCCTCGGAAATTATAGCCACTCTGAAGACTATTCAACCAAGCGCTGGACGGTGGATGAGCCTGAAGACTTTGAAGTGGTAACTAATGTGTTTCAGCATTTTCATCCCAGAAAAGACTTTGGCTGGTTGGAAGTCCTAAATCTCTGCCATACTCGCCCTGAACTATTTGCAGCAAATCAACAAGTTACCGGGAATCAAGGAGCGCTTATGGGGACTGGTCAAAAACTTTGGAAGCGAGCCAAACGGGTCATTCCCGGTGGTAATATGCTGTTGTCGAAGCGGGCAGAAATGTTTCTCCCCGAGCAGTGGCCTGCCTATTTTAGCAAAGCCAAGGGATGCCGTGTCTGGGATTTGGATGGCCGAGAATACATAGATATGTCCATTATGGGCATTGGCACCAACATTCTAGGGTATGGCAATCCGGAAGTGGATCAGGCCGTGGGCCAGACCATCGAAGCTGCAAATATGTCTACCTTCAACTGTCCTGAGGAGGTTTATCTAGCAGAGCGCTTAGTAGAACTTCATCCCTGGGCAGACATGGTGCGCTTTGCCCGTTCGGGGGGAGAGGCAAATGCGATCGCAATTCGCATTGCCCGAGCTGCTTCAGGAGGAGACAAGGTTGCCATCTGTGGTTATCACGGCTGGCATGACTGGTATTTGTCAGCCAATCTGGGAGACGACAAAAATTTAGCTGGCCATCTCCTGCCAGGATTAGAACCCAAGGGGGTGCCCTCTAATCTGAGCAATACGGTTTATCCATTCAACTACAATCAGTTTGATGAGTTGGAGGCACTGGTGAACCTTCACGATATTGGCGTGATTAAGATGGAGGTGTCTCGCAATCAAGGGCCGAAACCTGGGTTTTTGGAGAAAATCCGGCAACTGGCAACGGACCGCAACATCGTTTTAATTTTTGATGAATGTACCTCAGGGTTTCGTCAAACCCTAGGTGGTCTACACAAGCTCTATGGTGTCGAGCCAGACATGGCCATGTTTGGCAAGGCGTTGGGTAATGGTTACGGGATTACCGCTGTCATTGGCCGTCGTGAGATTATGGAAGCAGCCCAGAGTACGTTCATTAGCAGTACCTTTTGGACAGAGCGAATTGGGCCAACAGCGGGCTTAAAGACCCTGGAGGTGATGGAGCGAACCCATGCCTACGACCAGATTACTGAAACTGGAAAGGTGATTGGGGAACAGTGGCGGAAACTAGCAGCCAAGTATGGTCTGGATATCCAGATTGCTGGTCTTCCGGCTCTAATTAGTTTTAGCTTTGTCAGTGACAATCATCTGGCCTACAAAACCCTGATTACTCAAGAAATGCTGGCTTTGGGGTATTTGGCCGCTACCAGTGTTTATGTGTGTACGGAGCACACCCCAGAGATTATTGAGGGATACTTTGCAGCGCTGGATCCGGTGTTTGGGTTGATTAAGGAGTGTGAGGAAGGTCGGGATATATTCTCTCTGCTCAAGGGACCGGTTTGTCATAGTGGGTTCAAGCGGTTGAATTGATGGAAATAAAGCAGAACTTGCTGATTCGGGCTGATGCCTCCCCTAAAATTGGCACTGGGCATGTTATGCGCTGCCTGGCTCTGGCTCAGGCATGGCTGCAGGAAGGGGGACAGGTAACCTTGTTGATGGGAACCGCAGCACCGACACTCGAAGCCCGGTTACAGGCGGAAGGCATCCAAGTGGGTCATGTGTCTGTTTTACTAGGTAGTGGGGAGGATGCTGAGCAAACGATCACTCAGGCCAAAGCATTGGGGGCAACTTGGGTGGTGGTGGATGGCTATCACTTCGGAGCTGACTATCAGCGAGTAATTAAAGAAGCCGGGTTACGGCTGTTGTTTATTGATGACTATGGCCATGCAGCCCACTACTGGGCTGACCTAGTTTTAAATCAGAATGTCTATGCCCATCAGGGACTGTATCCTAAACGGGAATCCTACACCCAGCTGCTACTGGGTACCCAATATACACTCCTCAGGAAGGAATTCTGGCCTTGGCAAGGCTGGCAGCGGCAGATCCCAACCGTGGCACGAAAGGTGCTGGTTACCTTGGGGGGAGCAGACCCGGATAATGTGACCCTGAAGGTGATTCAGGCATTAGAGCAGGTCAAGGTTGAAGGACTCGAAGCAGTGGTGGTGGTGGGGGGGAGTAATCCTCATTATCAGCAGTTACAGGCAGCAGTGCATGATTCCGAGGCAGCAATTACCCTCAAGTATAATGTCACAAATATGCCTGATTTAATGGCTTGGGCTGATATTGCGATCGCAGCTGGGGGAAGTACTTGTTGGGAGTTGGCCTTTATGGGACTACCAAGTTTGGTGGTAATTCTAGCTGAAAATCAACGGGCAGTAGCGGATAAACTGGATGCTTTTGGTGCTGCAATTAATTTGGGGTGGCATACAGAGGTTCTCTGTGAACCTCTGGCAGCACAAATCAATCGGTTACTCAATGCCTCGGAGTTTAGGAAAGAGATGATTGAGCATGGTCAACGGTTAGTCGATGGTGAAGGCAGTGCCAGAGTGCTGATGCACCTGCAGGATCGAAAGCTCAGGTTGAGAGCTGTGGGTGAAGATGATTGTGAATTGCTGTGGCAGTGGGCGAATGACCCGGAAGTTAGGTTACGCTCCTTCTCATCAAAGCCTATTCCGTGGGATGAACATGTTCAATGGTTCAACTTGAAACTTAAGTCTCCAGATTGCCAGTTTTATATGGCATTAAATACCCAAGATGTCCCTATTGGTTCAATTCGATTCGACATTGAGCATAATGAGGCAACAGTTTCAATCTGCATAAATAGTGAACATAGAGGTCAGGGGTATGGCAGTACACTCATAAATCTGGCTTCTACGGCTATATTTATAAATTCAAATACAACTAAAATTAACGCCTATATTAAGCCAGATAATTTAGCGTCTATCCGAGCCTTTCTGAAGGCAGGCTTCAAAGAGTTGGAAACAGTCACCCTCAAGGATAAGAATGGTGTAAATGCGACGTACTTAGTTAAACAACGTCAAAATTTTATTCACTAACTTAATTAAAATGCAAGAGATTACTATTTATGATAAAAGGGTAGGCTCAACTTCTCCTCCATTTATCGTTGCCGAAATGTCAGGCAACCACAATCAATCCCTTGAGCGTGCCCTAGAAATTGTCGAAGCAGCAGCTAAAACTGGCGCTCATGGTCTGAAAATCCAGACTTACACTGCTGACACTATGACCTTGGACATTGATGAAGGCGAGTTTTTCATCAATGACCCCAACAGCCTTTGGAAAGGAAACTCACTGTACAAGCTATACCAACAAGCCTACACACCTTGGGAATGGCACAAACCTATCTTCGACAAATGTAAAGAACTGGGCATCATCGGCTTCAGCACTCCCTTCGATGCGACAGCAGTTGATTTTCTGGAATCTTTGGATGTTCCCTGCTACAAAATCGCCTCCTTTGAAAACACAGATTTACCCTTAATTCGCAAAGTTGCTAGCACTGGTAAACCCATGATTATCTCTACTGGTATGGCAACAGTAGCAGAACTAGACGAAACAGTACGCACTGCCAGAGAGGCAGGATGCCAGGATTTAATTTTGCTCAAATGCACTAGTACTTATCCTGCTACCCCTGAGAATACCAACATCCTCACCATTCCCCATCTGCGAGAACTCTTTGACGTACAGGTTGGTCTATCTGACCACACCATGGGTATTGGTGTGGCAGTGGCTAGTGTTGCTCTTGGAGCTACCTTCATCGAAAAGCATTTTACTCTGAGCCGGGCTGATGGTGGAGTGGATTCTGCGTTTTCCATGGAACCCCAAGAAATGCAACAATTGGTAATTGAATCCGAGCGCGCCTGGCAGGCTTTGGGTAAGGTGAATTATGGTGCCACTGAGGCTGAGAAAAAGTCCTTGGTGTTTAGGAGAAGTCTTTATATTGCTGAGGATATGCAAGCCGGGGATATCTTAACCCCAAAGAATTTAAGGGCGATTAGACCGGGGTCTGGATTGCCTACTAAATATTATGATGTTCTCTTAGGAAAGCCAATCAAAACTGATGCGAAGAAGGGAACCCCAGTCAGTTGGGAAATGGTCATGTCTGGAGAAAAATAAGTAAGACAGGAGTGTGGGGAGATGGGGAGATGGGGAGATGGGGAGATGGGGAGATGGGGAGATGGGGAGATGGGGAAATGGGGAGATGGGGAGATGGGGAGATGGGGAGCTCACAAGGGTAGGTTTTTTACATTTGGGTCTTGCCCCACCCCCAACCCCCGACCGGTCGGGGGCGGATCACAAGGAGAGGAAAAGGAAAACAACGAATAAATGATGATTTTTAGCGATGCAGCGCGGTCTTGGGGGTTTCCCCCATGAGCGACTGCATCGCTTTCTTATCCCCCACACCCCACACCCCACACCCCACACCCCACACCTCACGTCTTTGTTAAAAACCTACCCCTGTGAGGAGATGGGGAGACCGGCTTTTGCACAAGTGGATCGATCTGAAATTTATAGCGTTTCTTCTACTTATGAGGTATAGCAGTCGCCAGGGCAGGCGCGGACATGACAAAAGTCTCAAACCTAAGTAAGCGCAAGAGTTTGACTTCTGACTTCTGACTTCTGACTTCTTTATTACCCCTACTCCCTAAAATCTACGATTTTGTACCTCACCCAATTGATAACCGCTATCGTTAGTTAACGAGCTCAGCAACTTTTTGGCAGCTAGCCATCCCTTTTTATTTATTAGCCTAGCTTTTTCGCAGTTAGCCATCCCTTCTGCTTGATTTCCCTTCTGAAGCTGGATTTGGCCCAGAGTCATATAAATCAAGGGATTTTCAGGCTGTGACTGAAGGGCTTGCTGACAAACAGTTATTGCCTCATCCAACCGCTCTTGCTGGTAGAGCAGGGTTGATAAGTGTCGGTAGAAGTAATAATTGTCCGGAGCTAACTCAATCGCTTTTCCATAGCTAGCGATCGCCCCATCAATGTCCTCTTGCTGACGCTGAGCATTACCCAGCATGAAATAGGCATGAGGGTTGTCGGGCTGGGATTTAATCACCTCCTGACAAGCAGTAATACTTTCTTCTAAAGGGACAGTGTAACCAGAGGTTTGCACCACTGCTTCCTCTGCTTCCTCCAGTGTCAATCCCGCTGCTTGTCTCAAATTCCGGTAAAGTTCTGCAGCGGTAGCCAGCAGCTCACTGTCGTTGCTGTGGTCATGATCTCGATTGGAATTTTGTGGCGGTAAAGAAACCATATCGTTCTGATTCACTAACCTAGTTTCATAGAATCTCTGTGCGGCTGGGATAGAGAGGGATATGGATGCTTTAACTTGGGAGCATAGGTGATTAATCCCTTGCTCCAATTGGCTGAGATACTCTTGTTGAGGAAGGTCGAAGCAGAGTAAGGGAAACGGTGATTGGCGGAAGCTGTCTAGGATGATGCGATTGTAGTGAATCCAGAGAGTTAAACTATCCCGTAGGGGAAATCCTGACCGGTGATACAGGGACATCGCCACTCTCATGGGATGGCGGAAGGTACCAATGAAGTGTAAGTTGGGGATGCCTTCACGCCAAAACGGAAGGGTCAGTAAAGTGCGCGGATCTTTAAACATCCAGACCGACACATAGTAGTAAAAGTCAGCAATGATGGCATCCCGTTGTTGTTGATGTTCCTCGGTCCAGCTGATGGTATCTGGCGGATTTTTCCAAGTGCCACTGGTTTCAGCCAAGACAGCATCGTTCAATGCTATAATTTTCAGGTTTTCCCGACAACCTTTGAGATTATCAGCATTACAGCGGTCCACTGTACCGCCATACAACCCAGCCGCTTGTAAAGAGCCTGCTAAACAGCTAGTACCGCTGCGATGCATTCCTAAAACACAGATAACTGACATAATTAGGTCGTTCCGATTAATTTAATCCTATCGATAGCAAAGGGAACAGAGAGTAGGGAGTAGGGAGTAGGGAGTAGGGAGTAGGGAGTAGGGGTAAAGCAAGTGAAACTAGTTCATGTCGGTGGGCAGTGCAGCAAACAGATTCCTTTGCTGGCCAATCCCGTTGGTCGGCACTGCCTAGGCTGTTCACTTTGTGCGATGGCCATAGCTTAAACTTCATGCACTTTTTGTCTGATAGTATGAGACAGTGTATCTCTTGCTAGATATCCATTCTGGGCGTTATCGCCGTACGCGTACCCGGTGTGAACGATCTCCCCCGAAAAAGGCCCATAATAAACAGCCTACCCCACACCCCACACCCGGTCACCCCACACCCCACACCCTAGGCACTGCCCACCCTACGATTAATCTCCTCACTGATAGCTGATAGCTGATAGCTTACCTTAATTTTAGTCATCTTTTTGCGGTAATCTCTAGGATTATATCTTAATATAATAACCGGTAATTGTTTATAAATTTAGTGTAAATTATATTCATTAACCACTAATTTTAGTGATGGTAAACCAAACCATTATGGCTCTAGGTTTTCAGAATTTAATTACAGTCAATATCAGAAAAAAAACTGAATATTTTTAATAAAATTTTCTTCAATTATCTCTCCTATGAAGGAAAATGAGCAATGATACAGCGGTTTGCAATTCGGTCAGGTACAAATTCTTGGGTTTTAGGGAGCAGGGAGCAGGGAGCAGGGAACAGGCAAGAGGCAAGAGGCAAGAGGCAAGAGGCAAGAGGGAAAAAATCTTGTGTACCTCATAGCTATGAGAAACGCTATATCAAAAAACATATAGCAGTCGCCAGGGCAGGCGCGGACATGACAAAAGTCTCAAACCTAAGTAAGCGCAAGAGTTTGACTTCTGACTTCTGACTTCTGACTTCTGCTATAGCTTCCTTCTGGTAGGTAATCTCCCTCCCTGGTTGACTGACAAATCCCCTGTTCCCAGATCCGCTGTTCCCTGTTCCCTGCTCCCTGCTCTCTGCGGGAAGTCTAATCACCAATGACTCAATCCTCCTGTATCCACTGGATATGCTGAGGCAATAACTTAGCCAAATCATAGCGCTGTAAAATCGTTTCCCTGGCATTCTCCCGTATCCGAGTCATCTTGTCCCGATTATCCAGAGCTTCCTCCACCCGATCCGCAATGTCCTCTGGAGAGAAAAAGTCTACTAATAATCCATTGACCCGGTTTTCGATCACCTCGATCACCGGAGCAGTATTAGAGCCAACCACCAAACACCCTGTAGCCATTGACTCTAGCATCGACCAGGACAAGACGAAGGGATAGGTCAGATAAATATGGACAGAGGAAGCTTGCAGGACTTTCAGATATTCTGAGTAGGGCAGTAAGCCAGTAAAGTGGACTCTCTCTAAATCCAGAGGCACCTTGTCCAACATCAATTCCTTGTAGGTTTTGCCATCTGGTAGAGGTTTGCTATAGACAACCCGATTCTCCCCCACCACCACCACATGACACCTTGGTCGTCGCTGCTGGAGAATCCCCACCGCTTCCATAAATTGGGGAAACCCCCGGTAAGGTTCCATCCCTCGTCCGACATAGGTGATTAGTTCGTCAACCTCGGACAGGTCTAAGTCGATCCGAGGCAGAACTAATTTCGCTCCAGGCTTGGGTTTAAAGAACTCCGTGTCAATGCCATCATGACGCACAGTGATTTTGCTGTGGAACTCCTGTGGAAACTGACAATGCTGATAGTAGGTGGGAGACAATCCGCGATCGCAACTGACTAAGCTGATTAACATTGAGGCATTTTTGGTCCGAATCCGGGTTTCATCGTCAGAGGTCAGGGGGTCAGAGGGATCAAAGTCAAAATTTGAGCCATGGGCATGGTAAAACCACTCGCAGTAGCACAGCAGTTTTGCCTGGGGGAAAACGTCTTTGATATATAGGGTCGAGCCCCAACCCCCATGACCATAAACCACATCAGGAACAAATCCTTCAGATTTCAGCCTGGTACATAGGTGATAGACTGCTTGACCCTCATGGATATCTCTTTGCAGCTGGTGAAGGTAGTAGTGAGTTGTAGGACTAACTGTCTTCACAGGGCTGTAGATGGCTTTGGAAACCTTAGGCAATTTCCCTGCTCTGCGCTGAGTGCCAAAGATAACCTGATTAGTATCATCTTGGGCTAATGCCTTAGCGAGGTGAGAAAATTGGGCGAAGGACTTGGGATGGAGGAATAGAATACGCATCTTAAGTAGTAGTTAAGTTGATGTATTTCATGTAGGGTGGGCAGTGCACCAGACCGATTCGGAAGCTGATCATCGGGTTGCTAGGCACTGCCCACCAAAGATTAATCTGCCCACCCGAAGATTAATCTCTGCCCCATCTCCCCATTTCCCGCTTCTGACGACTCCCGACTCCCGAGTCCCGACTCCCGACCCTCCCCTAGATTATCGGTATTCAACCAGACTTGATATCAGTCCAATGCCTCGCCCAAAAAGTCGCCAGAGAGTAGACTATGGGGATTATAATAGTTATATTTTATGCCATTACATAAACGATAATATCCATAGGGCAAGGAGTTTTCTTGGGGCAGCGGTGCTATAGTATCGTTCTGTAGTAATTGGTAAACCTCTGCTTCAGACCTAGGCTCATAAACACACCCCAGCCCAGAGTAAATATTATCCCCCAGAAGTACAGAGGGTTTACCCCAGTAAGCCGCTTCAGCACCAATGGTTGAATTATAGGTAACCACCATATCCGCCCAGTCGATTAAGGCATAGGAGTCAACCTTGGAATCCGAGGGAATAACCTGGACATTTTTTCCGTTCAAAGAATTCCACCAGTTGCGGTCTTCTAATGACTTTTTCTGAACGTGAGGATGGACTCTAATGGTCAGATAACAATCGATCTGATTAGATGCCCAAGTGATCAGAGACTTTACTGCTTCCCTTTGATTCTTAAAAATTGGATGCTTGATCAAGTCGCCAATGGCAGCATATTCATCATCACTAGCAGAATAGTAGACAATCTGACGATGATTGCCTGTTTGCTCAGGTACGAGACCTTTTTGCTGGTCAGACGTATACTTAGTCGATCCAATTCCCTCTCCCTGCCTTCTATTCTTATAAAAGGTATGTGCTAACTCTTCTCTATCCATACCAGCCTGTTGCCAATAGGTTTGGAGCTGTTCGCGCCTATAGGCAAAATCATGAGGGGGCTTCTTAAAGAGTTCGTATTGCTTATAGTTTGCTCCCGCTTCATAGTATTGAACCTCAACACCAAGCTGTTTAGCTGCCTCAAAGATCCCTTTAACCGAAGCAAATCGTCCATTAAACGCACTGATTTTCTGGGGTTTATACTTGAGAATCAGTGCCCGAGCCTTTTCATAAACACTTGCTGAACATAGCAACAATCGTTGTATAACTGGATAATACTTATCAGGATCGGGATGCAAGGATGTCGTGTGCCAGATCAGGGAAGAGACCGTAGATAAACCCAGAGCAGCGTCGTTGTAATTGTAGTCTCTGAGCTCCCTCAAGCTATGGGGAGCATTTTGGACATAGTCTTGGATAGTTAACCGAGTTTTTTCTGACAAAAATTCGTCCGGTAAAGTGGTTACGCCATAGTTGTTTAAAATGCTTTCCACTTTCGAGACTTTATGTTTCCAACTCCGTTTTCCAAACTTTTGAAAACGTCTATTAGGAAGGAATCGAATGTCATCGGGATTCTCCATATGGAGAAACGAAAATCCGGTCTTTTTCCCGGCAACTGCTGCAGTTATAGCAATTTCTCCAGCAGTTCCTAGACGAGGAGTAAAGGCAAATGACTCAATTACTAATAAATCCATACTATACCGTTTGTATTTGAGATGTGAATATAGTTTTGGGAAAGGCAAGAGGCATGCATGCTAGAGGCAAGAGGCAAGAAAGCAGGGAGTTGATGTAGGGTGGGCAGTGCACCAGAGAGATTCCTTTGCTGGCCATAACCTTGGTAGGCACTGCCCACCTTACGATTAATCGGTTAAGTAGGGAGTAGGGAGTAGGGAGTAGGGAGTAGGGAGTAGGGAGTAGGGAGTTGATGTAGGGTGGGCAGTTGATGTAGGCTGGGCAGTTGATGTAGGCTGGGCAGTTCACCAGAGAGATTTCAAAGCTGGCCATAACGTTACTAGGCACTGCCCACCTTACGATTAATCGGTTAAGTTAATGTAGTAGGGAGTAGGGAGTAGGGAGTAGGGAGTAGGGAGTTGCTAGTGGTGCTTCAGGGACGGGCTCGCCATTATTTTCCGTCTCTTCGCTGGTGAGGACAGCCCGTCCCGTAACGCACCACCAGCTCAAATAGCTTTAATCAGATGCACCCGAGTTCATGTAGGGTGGGCAGTGCACCAGACCGATTCCGAAGCTGGCCATAGCGTTGCTAGGCACTGCCCACCCGAAGATTAATCTCTGCTGCCCCATCTCCCCATCTCCCCATCTCCCCATCTCCCCATCTCCCCATCTCCCCATCTCCCCAACTCCCCATCTCCCCACCCTCCCCACCCCTAGATTACGGGTATTCAACCAGACTTGATATTAGTCCAGTGGCTCGCCCAAAAAGTCCCCAGTAAATGCAGTCTTCGGATTATAATAGTTATATGTCATGCCCTTACGTAAACTATAATATCCATAGGGCAAGCAGGTTTCTTGGGGCAGCGGTGCTAGAGTATCGTTCTCTAGTAATGGGTAAACCTCTGCTTCAGACCTAGGCTGATAAACACACCCCAGCTCAGAGTACATACTGTCCCCCAGAAGTACAGAGGGTTTACCCCAGTAAGCCGCTTCCACACCAGTTGTTGAACCATAGGTAACCACCACATCGGCCCAGTCCATTAAGGCATAGGAGTCAACCTTGGAATCCGGGGGAATAACCTGGACATTTTTTCCCGTTAAAGAATTCCACCAGTTGCGGTCTTCTAATGACTTTTTCTGAAGGTGAGGATGGATTCTAATGGTCAGATAACAGTCCATCTGATTAGATGCCCAAGTGATCAGAGACTTTACCGCTTCCCTTTGATTCTTAAAAATTGGATGCTTGACCAAGTCGCCAACGGCAGCATATTCATCATCACTAGAAGAGTAGTAGACAATCTGACGATGATTAGCGGTTTGCTCAGGTACGAGACCTTGTTGCTGCTCAGACGTAAACCTAGTCGAGCCAATTCCCTCTCCCTGCCTTTTATTCTTATAAAAGGTATGTCCTAACTCTTCTCTATCCATACCAGCCTGTTGCCAATAGGTTTTTATCTGTTCGCGAATATAAGCCAAATCATGAGGGGGCTGATCAAACAGTTCGTATCGGTCTTTGGTGGCTCCCCGTTCAGAGTATTGAACCTCAACACCAAGCTGTTTAGCGGCTTCAAAGATCCCTTTCTTGGAAGCAGTTCGTCCATTCCAAGCAATTATTTTCTGCGGTTTATTCTTTAGAAGAAGTGCCCTGGCCTTTTCATAAACCATTGCTGAACATAGCAAGAATCGTTGTATAAGTGGATAATGGTGATCAGGATCGGGATGGGAGGATAGGGTTTGGGATATCAGGGAAGAGACTGTAGCTAAACCCAGATCAGCATCGTTGTATTTGTAGGCTTTGAGCTCCCTCAAGCTATGGGGAGCATTTTGGACATAGTCTTGGATAGTTAACCGAGTTTTTTCTGACAAAAATTCGTCCGGTAAAGTGGTTACGCCATAGTTTCTTAACAGGCTTTCCACTTTCGAGACTTTATGTTTCCAACTCCGTTTTCCAAACCGTTGAGACTGTCTATTGCACATCCATCGAGGGTCTTCCGGATTATCGACATAGAGAAACGAAAATCCGGTCTTTTTCCCGGCAACTGCTGCATTAATAGCAATTTCTCCAGCAGTTCCTAGAGCAGGACTAAAGGAAGATGACTCAATTAGTAATAGATCCATACTATAGCGTTTGTATTTGAGATGTGAACATAGGATTGATGGGAACAGGGAGTAGGGAGTAGGGAGTAGGGAGTAGGGAGTAGGGAGTAGGGAGTAGGGAGTAGGGAGTAGGGAGTAGGGAGTAGGGAGTAGGGAGTAGGGAGTAGGGTGGGCAGTTCACCAGAGAGATTTCAAAGCTGGCCATAACGTTACTAGGCACTGCCCACCTTACGATTAATCGGTTAAGTTAATGTAGTAGGGAGTAGGGAGTAGGGAGTAGGGAGTTGCTAGTGGTGCTTCAGGGACGGGCTCGCCATCATTTTCCGTCTCTTCGCTGGTGAGGACAGCCCGTCCCGTAACGCACCACCAGCTCAAATAGCTTTAATCAGATGCACCCGAGTTCATGTAGGGTGGGCAGTGCACCAGACCGATTCCGAAGCTGGCCATAGCATTGGTAGGCACTGCCCACCCGAAGATTAATCTCTACCCCTGTGAGACTTCCCCATCTCCCCATCTCCCCATCTCCCCACCCTCCCCACACTCTATAGTCCTTATCCTGCCGTAGGAGCTTCTATGGTATTGATTAGATTACTTCTATAGAACCTAGTTGCTGGGCTCAGTGGCTCGCCCAAAAAGTCCCCAGAGAATAAACTATGGGGATTATAATAGTTATAGGTCATGCCCTTACGTAAACTATAATATCCAAAGGGCAAGCAGGTTTCTTGGGGCAGCGGTGCGAGCTGATCGTTCTCTAGTAATTGGTAAACCTCTGCTTCAGACTTTGGCTGATAAACACACCCCAGCCCAGAGTATGGACTGTCCCCTAGAAGTACAGAGGGTTTACCCCAGTAAGCCGCTTCAGCACCAATTGTTGAACCATAGGTAACCACCACATCGGCCCAGTCTATTAAGGCATAGGAGTCAACCTTGGAATCCGGGGGAATAACCTGGACATTTTTTCCCGTCAAAGACGTCCACCAGTTGCGGCTTTCTAATGACTTTTTCTGAAGGTGAGGATGGACTCTAATCGTCAAATAACAGTCCATCCGATTAGAGACCCAAGTGATCAGAGACTGTACCGCTTCCCTTTGATTCTTAAAAATTGGATGCTTCACAAAATCCCCAAGTGCAGCATATTCATCATCACTAGAAGAGTAGTAAACAATCTGACGATGATTGCCCGTTTGCCCAGGTACGAGACCTTGTTGCTGCTCAGAGGTAAAACTAGTCCATGCAATTCCCTCTCCCTGCCTTTTACGCTTATAAAAGGAATGTCCTAACTCTTCTCTATCCATACCAGCCTGTTGCCAATAGATTTGTAGCTGTTCCCGTACATAGGCATAATCAAAAGGGGACTTCTGAGAGAGTTCGTATCGGTCATAGGTTGCTCCACGTGCATAGTATTGAACCTCAACACCAAGGTGTTTAGCTGCCTCAAAGATCCCTTTAACGCAAGCATATCGTCCATTAAAAGCAATTATTTTCTGAGGATTATACTTGAGAATAAGTGCCCGAGCCTTTTCATAAACCATTGCTGCAGAACGCAAATATCGTTGTATAAGTGAATAATGGTCATCAGGATCGGGATCCCAGGATAGTGTTCGCGATATCAGGGAAGAGACTGTAGATAAACCCAGAGCAGCGTCGTTGTACTTGTAGGCTCTGAGCTCGCTCAAGCTATGAGGAGCCTTTTGGGCATAGTCTTGGATAGTTAACTGAGTTTTTTCTGGCAAAAATTCGTCGGGTAAAATGGTTACTCCATAGTTGTTTAAAATACTTTGAATTTTGTATACTTTATGTTTCCAACTTACTCCTGTAAGCTTCTGAGAACCGCTTTTGGGAATAAATCGAACGTCATCCGGATTATCGACATAGATAAAACAAAATCCTGTCTTCTTCCCAGCAACTGCTGCATTAATAGCAATTTCTCCAGCAGTTCCTAGATAAGGAGCAAAGGCAAATGACTGAATTATTAATACATCCATAGTATAAAACCTCCTGTTTTGATATTCTGAGCAACATATATAGCATTTCTATTTAAGTTGTGAAAATTCATGTAGGGTGGGCAGTGCACCAGACCGATTCCTTTCCTTGCCAATCCCGTTGGTAGGCACTGCCCACCCTAGGATTAATCGTAGATTAACCTCCCGACTAGCAAGAGGCAAGAGTTCATGTAGGGTGGGCAGTGCACCAGACCGATTCCTTTCCTTGCCAATCCCGTTGGTAGGCACTGCCCACCCTAGGATTAATCTCCCCTAATCTACGATTAATCTCCCCACTACATTCATCAAACTAAAAGCTCTAGTCAGTCCATCAGCTATCCTTAAAATTCTCTTTAGAAATCAGGTCTAAAGTATGGGGATTATAATAGTTATATCTTATGCCTCGACATAAACGATAATATCCATAGGGCAAGCAGGTTTCTTGGGGCAGCGGTGCGATCTTATCATTCTCTAGTAATTGGTAAACCTCTGCTTCAGACTTAGGCTCATAAACACACCCCAGCCCAGAGTATTCACTGTCCGACAAAAGTACAGAGGGTTTACCCCAGTAAGTCGCTTCCACACCAACTGTTGAACCATAGGTAACCACCACATCGGACCAGTCTATTAAGCCATAGGAGTCAACCTTGGAATCCGGGGGAATAACCTGGACATTTTTTCCCGTCAAAGACGTCCACCAGTTGCGGTCTTCTAATGACTTTTGCTGAACATGAGGATGGACTCTAATGGTCAGATAACAGTCCATCTGATTAGAGACCCAACTGATCAGAGACTGTACGGCTTCCTTTTGATTCTTAAAAATTGGATGCTTGACCAAGTCACCAACTGCAGCCCATTCATCATCACTAGCAGAGTAGTAGACAATCTGACGATGATTAGCGGTTTGACCAGGTACCAGACCTTTTTGCTGCTTAGAAGTAAACCTAGTCGATCCAATTCCCTCTCCCTGCCTTGCATTCTTATAAAAGGTATGTCCTAACTCTTCTCTATCCATACCAGCCTGTTGCCAATAGGTTTGGATCTTTTCACGTATATAGGCAATATCCTGAGGCGGCTTATCAAACAGTTCGTATCGATCATAGGTTACTCCCCGTTCACAGTATTGAACCTCAACACCAAGCTGTTTAGCTGCCTCAAATATCCCTTTAACGGAAGCACTTCGTCCATTAAACCCAATTATTTTCTGGGGTTTATACTTTAGAATCAGTGCCCGAGCCTTTTCATAAACCATTGCTGAACATCGTAACAATCGTTGTATAACTGGATAATGATCATCCGGATCGGGATGGGAGGATAGGCTTTGGGATATCAGGGAAGAGACAGTAGCTAAACCCAGATCAGCGTCGTTGTATTTGTAGGCTTTAAGCTCCCTCAAGCTATGGGGAGCATTTTGGACATAGTCTTGGATAGTTAACCGAGTTTTTTCTGACAAAAATTCGTCCGGTAAAGTGGTTATGCCATAGCTTCTTAAAATACTTTCAAATCTCGATACTATATCTTTCCAACTTCTTTTTCCCAAGTTTTTAGCATGTCTCTGGGTAATCCATCGAGGGTCCTCCGGATTATCGACATGGAGAAACGAAAATCCTGTCTTTTTCCCAGCAACTGCTGCATTAATAGCAACTTCTCCAGTAGTTCCTAGATAAGGAGGACAGGAATATGACTGAATTACTAATACATCCATACTAGAAAACCTCTTGCTTTGATATAAGTTTAAAAAGGGAATAGGGAATAGGGAATAGGGAATAGGGAAAATTAAGAAAGAGATACGACGATTTTTTGGTATTATGAGAAATAAGTATTTTGTTTCATGATTTATTTGTAAATGCAATAGCATTTTCAGAGTTCATGTAGCCAATTCCGTTGCTAGGCACTGCCCACCCTAGGATGAATCGGTCGAGTTGATGTCGGTGGGCAGTTCACCAGACAAATTCCTGTGCTTGCCATCGGGTTAGTAGCCACTGCCCACCCTAGGATGAATCGGTCGAGTTGATGTCGGTGGGCAGTGCAACAGACAAATTGCTTTGCTTGCGATCGCGTTAGTAGGCACTGCCCACCCTAGGATGAATCGGTCGAGTTGATGTCGGTGGGCAGTTCACCAGACAAATTGCTTTGCTTGCGATCGCGTTAGTAGGCACTGCCCACCCTAGGATGAATCGGTCGAGTTGATGTCGGTGGGCAGTTCACCAGACAAATTCCTGTGCTTGCCATCGGGTTAGTAGCCACTGCCCACCCTAGGATGAATCGGTCGAGTTGATGTCGGTGGGCAGTGCAACAGACAAATTGCTTTGGTTGCCATCGCGTTAGTAGCCACTGCCCACCCTAGGATGAATCGGTCGAGTTGATGTCGGTGGGCAGTGCAACAGACAAATTGCTTTGCTTGCGATCGCGTTAGTAGGCACTGCCCACCCTAGGATGAATCGGTCGAGTTGATGTCGGTGGGCAGTTCACCAGACAAATTCCTGTGCTGGCCATCGCGTTAGTAGGCACTGCCCACCCTAGGATGAATCGGTCGAGTTGATGTCGGTGGGCAGTGCAACAGACAAATTGCTTTGCTTGCCATCGGGTTAGTAGCCACTGCCCACCCTACGATTAATCTCCCCATCTCCCACACCTCCCTATCGACTCCCGACTCCCGACTCCCGACTCCCGACTCCCGACTCCCGACTTCCTAAAACCCTATAGTTAACAATCAGACATTGATCTATGGTCTCGTTGGAATTCACCCCTTCCCAAACTGAAACTAAAGCTTAACGTACCAGATAGGGGTACGTAGACTTCATCGGGTTGAATAGTACCATCACCGTTTAAGTCGATTGCCAGTGGCGTACCTAAGCTAAATGGAATATTACCAATAGTGACTGTAAATGCATTTAGTTGAAAGCGACCGCCCATGATGCGACCCATAATTTGGGGGTTCTTTAGTTCAGTCAAACCGTTTTCCCGAGAAACATTCAGGTCAGAAATAGTGATCATAGTGAGTAAATCTCAACCGTAAATCGGCTGTGAATTGGTTTCCTTGACTAATCAAGTAGAAACAGTTATTACTCCTGATCACCGTTCCACCTAGTGCAGGCTGGCAGAAATCCCTCACCAGCTGCCATCAGTGGAAATCCTTGATAGTAAAACTATAGCAGTTTTCAATTGGCTAAGGTACTTTTATTATTGTCGGGAGTCGGGAGCGGTGCGACCCGTGGCGAATTTAATTACGGGTCAAGCGCACCGAGGGAGTCGGGAATCGGGATATGAGAAGCGCTATAATTCATAATCAATTATGAATTATTAATAAACATACTATCTAAAAATCTGGTTAAAATTATTCTAAAAGCCAGGGGTTAAATTTTACTTTCATCCAGAATTATTACGGAGCATAATCCTACAGCAGAGCGGAAATAAATACACCATTAAAAACGTTTGATGTTTGAGGTTTTAATTCCGCGCAGCTGTAGTAATACTAAGTTCGATATAGCGTTTGTATTGGAGATGTAAACCTAGGAGGTCTTTTTTTACTGTCCAATAAAACTGAGGATCTCTTTCCCCTATTGCCTATTGCCTATTGCCTCTTGCCTTTTTTACAACCCAGATACAAATGCTATAGTGCTACACAAGTAGTGATTTTAGCTCCCGTTACCTTGACCAGAGCCTAGCCAAACCACTACATCCCTTCGGGACAATCATCGGTATGAGTGGGTTGAGACTTCTTCAGTTTGCTAAAATCAATGTCGAAACCGAAAGTTCCACTCAAGGGTGTGAAGATTTCAGTGGCTACAATCGTACCATCATCATCTAGGTCGAATCCCAGTTGGTTACCGAGACCAAATCCGATGCCACGTACACGTAAGGTAAAGCCGCCGATGATGTGACCCATCATTTCGGCATCCTTTAGTTCAGTCAAACAGTTTTCCCGAGAAACCTTGAGGTCAGAAATAGTGATCATAGTTGGTAAATCTCCTGTGAATTGGTTTCTTTGACTAATCAGGGAGAAAAATTTATTCCCTCGATTACATTTACCCCGAGTCCGGGGCGGCAGAAATCCCTTACCGGCTGCCATCAGTCGAAATTCTTGGTATTAAAGAAATTCATCCTACCCTACAAGGGACGCTATCCGACGAACATCCTTCTGACTTCTGACTTCCAGGTAGCGAAGGTTATTCTGCACAAGACTCTACAGATAGCTGGTGAAAATTAGTCTAAAACTCCCACAGTCCAGTGGTTGAATCTTAATGTTCACCAGAGGTCTTACGGAGCTTAGTAGTATGATCACAAGCCGAGCAGGTCACCAAAATCAATACTAATCCGGTTGCTGAATGAAAAGGGGTTGAAGAATTCATTGGCTTCAATCGTACCATCATTGTCTAAGTCGAATGCCAGTGAGTTACCCAAGTTACCCCTGAAACCAAAATTGAAGGTAAAAAAGCCACCCATGATGTGACCCATCATCTCCGCGTCCTTGATTTCATTCAAACAGCTTTCCTGAGAAACATTGAGGTCAGAAATAGTTATCATAGTTACTAAATAACCTTTTGCTTTGTTTGACTAATCAGGGAGAAAAATTTATTACCCCTGATTATATTTACCCCGAGTCCAGGGCGGCAGAAATCCCTGACCAGCTGCCATCAGTCGAAATCCTTAGTATTAAAGAAATTCATCCTTGATACTTCGACTTCCAGGTAGCGAAGGCTATTCTGCACAAGACTCTACAGACCTCTGGTCAAATAAAGTCTGATTAATTTCCACCAGAGGTCTTACGGAGCCGATTAGTCTTAGTGTTTCTTGAACAGGTCACTAAATTCAAGATCGAACCCGAAAGTTCCACTCAAGGGTGAGAAGATTTCAGTGGCTACAATCGTACCATCATCATCTAGGTCGAATGCCAGTTGGTTACCGAGCACAAATCCGATGCCACGGACACGTAAGGTAAAGCCGCCGATGATGTGACCCATCATTTCGGCATCCTTTAGTTCAGTCAAACAGCTTTCCCTAGAAACATTGAGGTCAGAAATAGTGATCATAGTTAGTAAATCTTCTGTGAATTGATTTGGTAAAGTAATCAGGGAGAATAATTATTCCCCCTGATTAGATTTAACCCGAGTCGAGGGCGGCAGAAATCCCTCACCGGCTGCCATCAGTCGAAATTCTTGGTATTCAAGACATTCATCCTTGATACTTCTGACTTCCAGATAGGCAAGGCTATTCTGCCCAAGACTCTACAGACCTCTGGTCAAATAAAGTCTGATTAATATCCACCAGACATCTTACGGAGCTGATTAGTGTGATGAGCGATTTAACAGGTTACTGAAATTAAAACTGCCCCCAAATGTTCCACCGAAGGGTGAGAAGATTTCAGTGGCTACAATGGTACCATCATCGTCTAAGTCAAATGCCAGTTGGTTACCGATGCTAAATCCGATGCCACTGAAACTTAATGTGAAAAAGCCGCCGATGATGTGACCCATCATTTCAGCATCTTTGAGTTCAGTTAAACAGTTTTCCCTAGAAACATTGAGGTCAGAAATAGTGATCATAGTTAGTAAATCTCCTGTAAATTGGTTTCCTTGACTAATCAGGGATAAAAATTTATTGCCCTTGATTACTGACATTTACGCTGAGTTCAGGGTGGCAGAAATTTCTTACCAACTGCCATCACTTGAAATCCTTAGTTCTAAAGAAATTCATCCTTTAGACTTCTGACTTCTAGGTAACGAAGGCTATTCTGCCCAAGACTCTACAGACCTCTGGTGAAATAAAGTCTGATTAATTTCCACCAGATGTCTGACGGAGCCTAGTAGTTTGATTAGCGCTTGAACAGGCTACCAAAATCAATACTGCCCCCAAAAGTTCCACCGAAGGGTGAGAAGATTTCAGTGGCTACAATGGTACCATCATCGTCTAAGTCGAATGCTAGTTGGTTACCGATGCTAAATCCGATGCCACTGAAACTTAATTTGAAAATTCCACCAATGATGTGACCCATCATTTCAGCATCTTTCAGTTCAGTTAAACAATTTTCGCGAGAAACATTAAGGTCAGAAATAGTAATCATTGCTAGTAAATCTCCTGGAAGTTAGCTTTAGCTTGTGTTTTGTTTGAGGTTTGTTCGTTCCTCATCACATTTACATCCTAGGTGTTTTTTTTTAGGGATGCAAGGGGTTTTTAAAAGGGTTAGGGACATTAAAAATGCATTGTGTCTTTTAGGGATTAGTTATTGGGGATTAGTCATTTTACCTTTGCATACCAGCCGTTTGCCTGGAATTATGTGTGATTATTATTCAGTTAGTGAAATGGCTAGTTAGGGAAATTAGGGACATAATTATTGCTGTTTTTTCTTTTGTTATTTTATTTGTTTTGGAAGAAAAAGAATGAAGCGGTCTTGAGGGAGTCGGGAGTCGGGAATCGGGAATCGGGAATCGGGAGTCGTGTGGGGAGATGGGGAGATGGGGAGGTGGGGAGATGGGGAGATCTGATCAGGGTAGGTTTTTAAGAAAGCCATGAGTCTGGGGTGACTGGGTGTGGTGTGGCTGGAAGGGATGCAGGGCTACTCCGGACGGTTTGATAGATGCGATCGCTTTTGTGTTGGTGAAATGGTACAGTCCATTTTCCCCACTCCGGCTGGGATCTCCGGAGTGTTTGATAGATGCGATCGCTTTTGTGTTGGTGAAATGGTACAGTCCATTTTCCCACCCCGACTGGGATCTCCGGAGTGTTTGATAGATGCGATCGCAAAAGTGTTGATGAAATAGTTCAGTGAATTTTCCCGGCATTGGTGAATTTTGGGATCAACATCAGTGGAGTGGGCATCCTGCCCGCAAAGGCCATAGATTGAAACTGGCTTGATGGCAGTTCCACCCCTGAATCCTACTCCACCTATAAAACCTATTAAACCCCTGAGCCCTGTTCTACTCGGTGATCGATGCGATCGCTTTTGTGTTGATGAAATAGTTCAGTGAATTTTCCCGGCATTGGTGAATCTTGGCATGAACATTAGTGGGGTGGGCATCCTGCCTGCCCAAGCATAGATTGAAACTGGCTTGATGGCAGTTCCACCCCTGAATCCTACTCCACCTATAAAACCTATTAAACCCCTGAGCCCTGTTCTACTCGGTGATCGATGCGATCGCTTTTGTGTTGATGAAATAGTTCAGTGAATTTTCCCGGCATTGGTGAATCTTGGCATGAACATTAGTGGGGTGGGCATCCTGCCCGCTCCACCATAGATTGAAACTGGCTTGATGCCAGTTCCACCCCTGAATCCTACTCCACCTATAAAACCTATTAAATCCCTGAGCCCTGTTCTACTGGGTGATCGATGCGATCGCTTTTGTGTTGGTGAAATACTCCAGTGAATTTTCCCGGCATTGGTGAATTTTGGGATCAACATCAGTGGAGTGGGCATCTTGCCCGCAAAGGCCATAGATTGAAACTGCCAAGATGCCAGTTCCACCCCTGATGCCAGTTCCACCCCTGATGCAGATTCTACTGGGTTATTTATGCGATCGCGTCTGTAATGGTGATCAGCTCCAGTCAATTTTACCCACCCCTACTCCCATCTCCCCACACCTCCCCATCTCCCCATTTCCCCATCTCCCCATTTCCCCATCTCCCCATCTCCCCATCTCCCCATTTCCCCATTTCCCCATCTCCCCACACTTCCCACACTTCCCACACTCTTCTCCCGACTCCCGACTCCCGACTCCCGATTCCCTACTCCCTAATTTCTTAGTAAATTTTGTTTAAAAATAAACTATTAAGTTATTTAAATTATTTGCAAGTATAATTGACATTAACGTCGTCAAATTATACAATAGATATATTGCAATTTTCAGCAAAAGGAAACGAATCATTATGGATCAAAACTTCCTCCCCAACCCTGATGATAATCCCAACCAGCCTAGTGTGCATAACCCCTCAGGTGAGGGACAGCGACGACGGGAACAAATCAAACATATGTTAATTGGTTCTCCCCAAGTTGTTCGGAACACAATTTCTACACTTTATGCCCTTGGTTACGCCCAGGTGAATGATTGGAGCACACCTCAACCTACTGAAAATCCTGGAGAGGTGATCAGTATTTTGATTCGATATGTGCTGCTAGATTAAGCTAGATTAAGATAGTAAATTGCCAGGGATGCCAATCCCTGGCTAAAACAAAACCTCAAGTCTCAAGGATAATGTAGTGTGTTTTAGATTCCGACAATTGACCGGCTAAGTAAAGCACAACTAACATGATTCGGTGGTGTTACTAGTGGATTGAGGTGCAGCTAAGCTGTGAAGGGTTGAAAATTGCAATAAAAAATTCGGTCAAGGATTGGCGTTAACCAAAACTTGACCGAATTTTTTTTTAAAAGGGAAGCGGGAGTAAAAACTGAAGTCGGTTCCTCTAAACTGCTTGATGTATAGCACTACCCATTAAAGTTAGGACATTGATACAAGCAGCAAAACCTTGTGTAGTAAACTTTTGCCTCTTGCCTCTTGCCAATGCCATTGCGCGTAGCGCTATATATAGCGTTTATCATAGCTATGAGGTACACATGATTTTTTCCCTCTTCCCCTCCTGGGAGGGGTTAGGGGCTCACAGGGGTAGGTTTTTTACATTTGGGTAAAACATAGGACAAGCCAGAGGGAGAGGAAAAGAAAAACAACTAACAAATGATGATTAAGAGCGTGATTTGCGCGGTCTTGGGGAGGCAGCGCTTTCTTATCCCCCACACCCCACACCCCACGCCCCACACCCCACACCTGACGTCAAAGTAAAAAACATACCCTTGAAAGGGGGTTAGGGGTGGGTTCCTCTTCCCTCTTCCCTCTTCCCTCTTCCCTGCTCCCTGCTCCCTGCTCCCTACTCCCTGCTCCCTGTACTGTTATGTAACCTCAGGTAAACCTTAAACAAAAACTCCCCCCTTAAGCAGATTGGGGGGAGTAATCTTTGAGCACTAATTATCCAGTGCCTTTATAAGCTAGCTGTTGATTGTGTTGCCCAAAGTGAATGTGATTATCCGAGTGATGCTCGGAGTGACAATCACATTAGTGTGAGTGTTCAGGGCAGTGTTGGGTTGTAGGGTGGGGCTTATGTGTAGTCTGGGGCTTATGTTTAGCCTTAGGCTTATGGCGCTTAGCTACTAGGAACGCCAACAATAAAAAGAAACCACCGTTGATTTGGTTCATCGCCACATCTGTATCCTTGAGCTCAGTCAAAAAGCTCTCTGATTCCTGAATATCATTAATTGCAATACGTGCCATTGAGGAAAATCTCCTTATGAATTGGTTTACTTTGGAACGAAAATTTCCACACTCCACCCACTAGAATCCTGGAGATTCTTTTTTAGTTATTAACTCTATAGGCTCCTAGTTGGAGTTACCCATACCTATCATCGAGTTTTGGGATAACCCAAGACCCTAGGGAGTGTTAAGCACCGTATTTATCGTGGTAACCACAAACTTGGTAAGTAAGGGCACCTTGAATAACGCCAAGACAGCTATCTTACCGATGGGGGCACAATTAAAGTTGCCACCCATTTATTTTTTTCGTTCTCTGAAGAGTAGAATAATTCATTTACTGGATAAAATCAAGTCCTAGGGCGGATGAATTATCAAATATGAAGTAAGTATAAATTATGAATTATCAAATATGAAGTAAGTATAAATTATGAAGAATGAAAGCTCAATTGTGAAAGATAAATGAGTAATTATAGGGTTTCTAAAATAGATGAGGTACAGTCTTTATTGGCCTGATTGGCTTTATGAGCTTATTGTCTGCTGGCCAAATCCTTTTCCTCTCCTGGTCGGGGTTATATAGCGCTACGCGCCAGTCAGAAGTCAGAAGTCTATTCCTAACCTCAGGTAAACCTTCACCAAAAACTCCCCCCTTAACGAGATTGGGGGGAGTAATTTTTCGGCACTAATTATCCAGTGCCTTTATGAGCTAGTTGCCGCCGAAAGTGAATGTGAATGTCGGAGTGAATGTGAATCTCGGAATGGTTGTGACTGTCGGATTGGTTGTGACTGTCGGAGTGACAGTCACATTAGGACTGATAGTAAAGCCCCGCCGCCGGAAAAAGCGCCGCACGAAGAATCCGAATAAACCACCGTTGATTTGCTCCATCGCCACATCTGTATCGTTGAGCTCAGTCAAAAAGCTCTCTGATTCCTGAGCAACGGAAAGATCATTAATTGCAATACGTGCCATTGAAGAAAATCTCCTGATTAATTGGTTTACTTTGGAACGAGAATTTACACACTCCACCCAGTAGAATCCTGGAGATTCTTTCTTGGTGATTAACTCTATAGGCTCTTAGTTGGAGTTACCCATACCTATCATCGAGTTTTCGGATAACCCAAGACCCTAGGGAGTTTTAAGCACCGTGTTTAACCTGGCAACCACAAACTTTGGAAGTAAGGGCACCCTGAATAATGCCAAGACAGCTATCTTAGCGATGGGGGAACAATTAAAGTTGCCACCCATTTATTTTTTTCGTTCTCCGGAGATTAGAATAATTCATTTACTGGAGAAAATCAAGTACTATGAAGGAGAAAATTTTAACTATGAAGGAATAATAAATTATGAATAATAAATTATGAAGTAAGAATAAATTATGAAGAATAAACTAGTAATTATGAAATATCAATTGTGAAAAATAAATTATGAATTATAGCGCTTATAAAACCTATCAATACTCTAAGTAATAAGGTACACTTTATTGTTTTTAGGGAACAGCTAACAGCTAACAGGGAGCAGGGAGCAGGGAATAAGTAAAAAAACAATCGTACCTCATAGCTATGATAAACGCTATAAATGAAGTACAGTCTTTATTGGCGCTGATTGCCTTTAATATGATGTCGGGATAATTACCCTGTCTTGATGCAGTCGCTCATGGGGGAAACCAACGGCAGTCGGTCTTGGGGGTCTCCCCCGGAGACGAAACCTGATTACGTTGAGCCTTTATGGTTGGTCGGCTATGCAGATGCATGGGTAAAACTTATTGATTAGCGTGATTTGCGCGGTCTTGGGGAGGCAGCGCGGTCTTGGGGGTTCCCCCCGGAGACGAAACCTTAGATAGGGTCGCCTTTATAGTTAGCAGGTTATGCAGAAAAGGGTTAAATATTTGTTAATAGCGATGCAGCGCGGTCTTGGGGGTTTCCCCCATGAGCGACTGCATCAAGACAAGGCTCCACTATCTTACGGTAACTTCAAACCATGAGCGACTGCCGTGGTTCCCCCCATGAGCGCTTTGCATGGCTGACAAGGCGAGCCTGTCTTACGGTAACTTCTAACCATGAGCGACTGCCGTGGTTTCCCCCACTCGCGCTTTGCATGGCTGACAAGGCGACCCTATCTTACGGTAACTTGGCCGTAGGCCACGCTTGGCCGTAGGCCACGCCAAAGGCGAACGCGAACAAACCATGAGCGACTGCCGTGGTTTCCCCCAAGACCGCGCTGCATCGCTTGTCTGTACCCCCACACCCGGTCACCCGGTCACCCGGTCACCCGGTCACCCGGTCACCCTACACCCCACACCTGACGTCTTTGTAAAAAACATACCCTTGAAAGGGGGTTAGGGGTGGGTTCCTCTTCCCGATTCCCGATTCCCAATTCCCGATTCCCGATTCCCGATTCCCGATTCCAGACTCCCGACCCAAATGTAAAAAACCTACCCCTGTGAGGGGGTTAGGGGTGGGTGCCTTCTGCCCTCTGCCTTCGATTTGGCGCAAGGGTGTAAGTATTCAAGCGGACATGAATTACCGATTCGTAAGCTCAGGTAAACCTTCAACAGAAACTCCCCCCTTAACGAGATTGGGGGGAGTAATTTTTCTACACTAAGGATCCAGTGCATTTATGATGTAGGTGTGGACTGGAGTTAAATTGACCGTGATCTCTATTGCACCATTATTGGTGACAAGTTAAGGAAAATAAGCCCTTGTCAAGGGGGTTTTAGCATTCCCTGAAGTGACAAGTAGCTCTAGGATTGAGTAACTCTAAGTCAATTTGGTCATTAGCCTCACCATTAAACCCCTAAAAATAGGGATAAATCGGTATTTAATTCCATAAAATGGACATTGAAATTTTGCTAGCGCTAGAGTATAATTAGAATGTAGGATTCAGATTTGACGATGCCCAAGAGAGTAGACACAGCAAAAAAGAGATCGACTCAGATAGTTCCAGTTATAGGGATGACTGAGTTGGTTAAGGCTGAGCTGCTGTCTACAATGAAGAAACTGGGCATAGTCAGGTCTGAGTCCTATAACAAGCTAGGTAGCATCAGTCATTGGGGTCTCGATTGGAAAAAAGCCTATCCAGAGGTCAGGAGTTTTAGGACTCCTGAATCTTTAGGGCTGCCCTCCAAAATAATGGAATGGACTGTTAGTGATGTCGCGAAAGCCATCACAGCGAGCCAAGCAGCCTGTACCGATGCCGTTGTCAAAAAGATTTACAAAAAGCTTCCTGGGAAGGACAATCAAAAAGCCAGAAAAGAGCTTTGCAGACAACTTAATACCTTAGCTCTACTTGAAAACCCATTGCTCCATAGACTTGTCAGAAAAGAGTATCAAAGAGGACATTCTTGGGTTTACAACCAGATAGTTTATCAGCAGGGAGGATATAAATGTAAGAGACTCTCTAGAAATACATATCAGGTGGAATTAGCTGGGCTAAAGAGAGGCAAAAGGAACAATATAATTGTCAAATCTAATCGCCAAATAAAAGGGCAGATTAGACTAATTTACAACCAATTAGCACAGCGATTTGAAATCCATTTTTTAGTAGACCATGGAAATGTAAAGATTCCTACTGACCGCCGAGCTATCGGGGTAGACAAAGGATACACTGAGGCTTTCTATGATTCAGAGGGTCAAGCGCATGGGAAAAAGTTAGGCAAAGTAGCTACCAAAAAATCCAATCGAATATGTGCCAAGAATCGTAATAGAGGAAAACTTTGGGCATTTCATAGGAAACTGGAAAAATTAGACCCAGCTAAGTCGGCTCGCATCCTCAAAAACAATCTAACCAGAAAGACAGAAAACAAGCGCTACAGGCAAAACCAATCAGAGCTTACAGCTATTATAGGAGCTGCTTCTAAGTCCCTTTTTAATGGGGAATCACTAAAAGTATTTACTGTTCGCGGAGCGTGGCCTACGGCCTTAGATTTAACACAACCAATCAAAAATAAACGTCAGTCCAAGGCAATGTCTCGCAAACTTAACAGTTGGATGAAGGGAAAGATGCGGGATTCGTTACAGAAATGGGCTAATTGGACTGGGTCGGTTGTCACAGAAGTTCAACCTAGTTACACGTCGCAAATTGACTCCGTGACCGGAACCCTATTGGGCAAAAGAAGCGGGGACAATTTTACCAGGTTTAATGGGGTCGTGTTACAGGCTGACTACAATGCCGCTAAGAACATCCTTGCTCGGGGTACGGACAGAGAAATTACTCGGTATATGAGTAAGACAGAGGTTCAGGCAGTATTGTTGCGTCGTACCGCGTGTTTCTTGGTTAGAAGTTACCGTCAGAATAAGGCAGCCTTTATGGTTTGTCGGCTATGGGTAAAAGGTTTAAAACTTTATGATTAAGGCTGCCTTATTCTAAGGTTTCGTCTCCGGAAGGGATGGGACTGAGTCTGCTAGATGCAGTTGAGCTTGGATGGCTTAACTGCAAACATAGCAAAACTCAGGCTTTCAAGCAACTCCTGGTCGGGATGCCAGGAACGTCTAAATAGATGAATGGCAGGCTTAACTCCAATTGCCGATTACCATTCCTCACTTAGACCACAATAAATTGCACCTTGACCGTCTTGTCCGGTTTTATCCAGATTTATGACGGTTTAAGAGTATCCCAACACCTTTGAGCTCTCTATCTAGATAGTGCTAGTCTTTTTAAGAAACACTAAGGAGCCATGTAAAAATAAGTTGTACAAATTTTATCTGAAATAACTTGTGAGATATAGCTTCCAGAACAAAAAATGTTCAGGTTATTTTTACGCGAGTCCTAATGGTATTGCAGCGATATTCCGTAGTAAGGCGTTGCTGATTCTGGCTATGATTCCGCCCCGCGACCCCCAATCCTAGGGGAGAAAAGTAAGTTAAAGTCCCCCCCGGTGCGCTTGACCCGTAATTAAATTCGCCACGGGTCGCACCGCAAAGTTGGGAGATAATGGTGGTATTACCAAAACCAGAGGATATCAATTAATACTTCAATTCAGCGACGACCTCGGCGACCACCTCGGCGACCACCTCGGCGACCACCTCGGCGACCACCTCGGCGACCACCAAAGAACGGAGGACGAAAGAACGGACCAAAGAACGGACCAAAGAAAGGACGAAAGAACGGAAAAAAGAAACCACCACCGTTGATTTGGTCCATCGCCACATCTGTATGGTTGAGCTCAGTCAAAAAGCTCTCTGATTCCTGAATATCATTAATTGTTATAAGTGCCATAGAGGCAAATCTCCTGACGAATAGGTTTAGTTTGGAACGAGAATTTGCACACTCAACCCACTAGAACCCTGTCTTTTTTAGTTATTAACTCTATAGGCTCCTAGTTGGAGTTACCCATACCTACAATCGAGTTTTGGGATAACCCAAGACCCTAGCGAGTTTTAAGCACCGTGTTTAACCTGGCAACCACAAACTATGGAAGTAAGGGCACCCTGAATAACCCAAAAACAGCTATCTTACCGATGGGGGCACAGTTAAAGTTGCCACCCATTTATTTTTTTCGTTCTCTGAAGAGAATAATAATTTCTTGACTGGAGAAAATCAAGTCCTAGGGCGGCTAAATTCTTTAAGAATTATGAATTCTAAAGGCTGAATTAAGTAGAAAGTATGAATGCATAAAGGTGAATTAAGTAAGTGGGTTTAATTAATCCGTAAAATGGCGATTGACATTCAAAATGCTTAAAACCCCTTGAATACAGGCTTCCCGCTTCATTGTCCGAATCTGAGTTTTAAGGTTTATTTATGCCCACCTCACCTACTTATTAAGAAGGATGAAGGATGAATTAATTATTATTGAAAATCAATAAATTTTATTAAGAATCAAGAAGTATTATTAAGGATGAAAGATTGATCAGTAGACCTCTTGTAAAAGTATTGTCTTGATGTAGCCCCTCCCCACTCGCGCTTTGCATCAAGACAATGTGTTTAAGTATAGCGTTTTTATTTGAGATGTAAACATAGCATTAATAGGAAAAGGGAAAAGGGAACAGGGAACAGGGAACAGCAGGAAAGAGCTCCGAAGAGTTTTTGATGTTATGATAAATCAGCAAGATTGTTCATGACCTATTTGTAAATGCTATAGCGGTTTTAAATTAGGTGAGGTACCAATTCTTCGGTTTTTAGGGAACAGGGAACAGGGAACAGGGAACAGGGAAGTCGGAAGTGGGAACAGGGAACAGGTCAAAAATCTTGTGTACCTCATTAGGTTATAAACCGCTATAGCGTTTCTCGCACTTATGAGGTACAGTCTTATTTCAGGATGATTCCCTGTCTTGATGCAGTCGCTCATGGGGGAAACTACGGCAGTTGCTCATGGGGGAGACCCCCTTTGGCGGCGCTGCCTCCCCAAGACCGTAATGGTGCGTTTGACCCGTAATTAAATTGCCCACGGGTCGCACCTCTGCATCGCTTACAACCCTCTTGACTATTGCTAGCATGCCTATTGCTAGCATGCCTATTGCCTCTTGCCTTAAAAGGATAAGCTTTGTCCTCATGACTATGAGAATTGCTATATATACCAACTTAATCGCAAACTACTTCTTCCCTCTCCCCCCACTCCTGAGGGGGTGACAACAAGGCTAAAAACTAGACAGGGTATGGGGTGTGGGGTGTGGGGGGTGGGGAAAATAGAAGCTGCATCGCTTCTTCGTTGTTTTCCTTTTCCTCTCCCTGTGATCCGCCCCCGACCAGTCGGGGGTTGGGGGTGAGGCAGGACCCAAATGTAAAAAACCTACCCCTGTGAGATCTCCCCATTTCCCGCTTCTCACGACTCACGACTCACGACTCCCGACTCCCGACTCCCGACTCCCGACTCCCGACTCCCGACTCCCGACTCCCGACTCCCGACTCCCGACTCCCGACTCCCGACTCCCGACCCTAATGTAAAAAAACCTACCCCTGTGAGGGGGTAGGGGTGGGTTACTCTTGCATGCATGCCTCTTGCCTTGATCAACTATAGACCTTGGGCAAAGGAGAAAAAACCAATGAGAATTTACCTCAAACACAACAAGACCAGAAGCCCATTAACTACATAAAATACCGCCACTATCTGGGTCTCTGACCAGCCAGAAAGTTCCAGATGATTGTGGAACGGTGACATTTTTAATAAACGTTTACCCACCCCATTGGCATCTTTGGTGGCTTTATAGTAACTAACTTGAGCTATCACTGATACGGCTTCTAGGAAGAAAATACCACTAATTATAAATAAACCCCAGAGGTTCCCAGTCAAAAGTCCTACCGCTGCTAGTGCTCCTCCTAGGGCTAGAGAACCGGTATCCCCCATGAAGACTTTGGCGGGATTGCGGTTGTGGGCAATAAAACCCAGGCAACTGCCACTCATACAAGCACAGAAGACCATTAAACCAGGGGAGGTCGGAGCAATCAGGGCAGCTAGTCCTAAAAATGCGATCGCACAGGTTCCTGCTGCTAGTCCATCCACTCCATCGGTAAGATTAGTAGCATTACTTTCTGCTAATAGCACAAACATACCCACCGGCCAAAACAAGAATCCCAAGGGTAAGACGATCCCCAAGGGTAGGGTGATGTTAGTGATACTGGCTGGCTGGGTTTGTGATAACCATAGACAAAACAGTAAACTGACTACAATTTGTAAGGCCAGTTTCATTCTCGGGGACATCCCTTTATTGGAGCGGCGTTGGACTACTTGCCAATCGTCCACCCAGCCAATGAACATATAGCCAAGGGTAGCTAGGGATACCGCTAGGACCCGGATAAAATCCTGCTGTTGGAGGAATAATCCTGACCACACCAGGGCAATCACCACCCCTACCGGCACAAAAAATATGCCACCCATGGTGGGGGTACCCGCTTTGTGTAAATGGGATTGGGGACCCTCTTGACGGATAATCTGACCCATTTTGAGTGCTTGTAGAAAGGGGACTGCTCGATATCCAATCCCAGTAGTGATCAGAGCACAGATCAACAGGGGTATAGTGATGGAGTTACCTGCGATCAGGGACCGAGCTGCTGTCCCATCCAAAATTAATGCACCCAGAGTTAAGCCGATTGATAGAATATATAGGAGTTTAGTTCCCGTTAAGTTGAACAACTGCCCAGACAATCGTTTAGAATCTACCACAAGCCTCTTATTCCTTTTTTTCGAACACTCCTCACAAAGATACAATTCCCTGTATCTTTGTTCATATCCGTATAATTTACGGTTACGAGTCAAATCCTAACATCAAAGGTATGCGATCGCTCAGGGTAGGATTGATTTTTGGCAATTTACGAGATGATCAAGCCATGACCGGATCACAGTTGGGTAGGGTGCGTTAGGGGCGGAAAGCTTCTGATGTTTCGCTTTGTAGCCAGCGTTGGTATACTCCGCCCCGTAACGCACCACCCAAGGGAGAGCCCTCATTTTCCGCCTCTTCGCCCCTTGTTGGGACAGCCCGCCTGGGAATTGAAACAGGCAAGATGCCTCGGAATTGAAACAGGCAAGATGCCTCGGAATTGAAACAGGCAAGATGCCTCGGAATTGAAACAGGCAAGATGCCTCGGAATTGAAACAGGCAAGATGCCTCGGAATTGAAACAGGCAAGATGCCTCGGAATTGAAACAGGCAAGATGCCTGTTCCACTGGGTTAACCATGGTGCAACTCCACTGTAATGATCACAGCTTTAATCGAAAAAGAGACAATCTTGTTGTCGTTGGCTTAACCCGCTGGCAATAGCTTGCAACTGGTGTTTAGAGAAATTTCTCTCAAAGGTTGTGATCGGTCGTCTAGAGGTGTAGGAAAAAGTAATTGAGTATCGCTGTGATCCAGTAGGTGGTTTCAGACGATGGAAAATGCTGCGTGTGTCAGTAAAAATTACTGTGCCATAGGGTCCTGGGCAAGGGATCCAGGTAGCTTTAGGGGCAACCCTTGTCATCTCTTGATCCGAGACAAAACCAGAACTGTAATAATTGTAGTTCAGGGCTTCAGCTAATGATGAGGTTAAATGTCTGGGAATATATTCAAAAGGGCCACCATCTAACCCCACATCATTCAAGTAGATAATAATTTTAACCATGCGATAGTCTTCTGGATCTACGTGCCATTGCCTGACATGTACTGGTTTTCCATCCGCAATAGTCCTTTGAAGGGTTACAGCAGCTAATAATGCTGGAACACCAAGGTAATTTTCAACAATATCAAGCAATCGTTCCTTAAGTCCCCACTTAAAAAGTTGTGGGTAACTAATTAGCTCTTCGCGATAGGTTATACAAGACTCAAGTTTCGGTATAGGTAATCCCCGTAATTTTGGTAAGATCTCCTCAGCACTATCTATCAGTTCCTTATAGGAAATTTCTAACTCTTCTAGAGAAGTAACAACCGTTCCTTGTTTCAAGAGAGAATTCAACAACGGTAAATCTACTGGAGCTAGGGCAGGTAGGGAGTTAGCATGATTTTCTAGTCTTTTTATATAGTCACCATAATACAGGTGATCTAGCCTTGGTATTCGCAAAGACTCTCTCTTAAGTTTTCCCGGTAAACGTTTTAGTTTTTTTACTAAATAATTGTCATTCAATATCATAAAAATAGTTTTATACAATCGATACTATAAGACCATCTATTTTCTAGGTTATACAGCGCTTTTCATAACTATAAGGTGCCCTTGAATCATTAAGAATTAAATTCGCAACGGGTCGCACTTCAGGTACACAGGATTTTTTACCTCTTGCCTCTTGCCTCTTGCCTCTTGCCTCTTGCCTCTTCCCTACTCCCTGTTCCCTTTGCTCTTAAAAAAACTCACGAAACTTTCCTATAAGCATCCAAAAGTTTAGGCGCTTGATGACGCCACTCCAGCATTTCTTCCATCCTGCGCCTACCTTCTGCACTCATTGTTTCTATGACTTCAGGAGAATTGAGAAGTTCCAGAATTTTCTCAGCAAACTCCAGCTCGTCATTAGGGGTAGCATAAACAGATGCATTGCCTGCAGAGTGTCTTCCCTCTCGGAGGTCAAACTGAACAATGGGTTTACCTAGAGCCATGTACTCCAAGATTTTATTCATAGTGCAGTTTTCGTTATAAGCCGATGTGGGAGAGGGTTCGACACATACATCGCAACTGGAAAGCCGCTCTAAAAGTGCTTCCCCGGTCTGAAATCCTGTGAATTCTACAAAATCAGTCAGGTCAAGCTGTTTAGATAAAGCCTTGAGGCTTTCAGCAGCAGGGCCACTGCCAATTAGCATGAAGTGAATATCTTGGCGCTTCTTTTCCTGCACAATGTAACGTATTGCCCTCAGAAGATAGTCAATGCCCTCCGGTTCCCCCATAACCCCCATATAACCGACCAGATAGTCACGACCTCTGCGGTAACTTGGGTTTGAGGGCATGATCCGAAACCGTTCCAGATCAGGAGCACTGCGCACTACAACTACTTGCTCTGGTTTCTTACCCCCTCGGGTAAGAGCGACCTTGCGATGGGATTCATTAGTTGAAATCACCATGTCTGCCGTAGCATAAGTCAAGCGCTCAGCCCAGCGTAAACCATGATAAAAAATATCTTTTCGTCCATACTTGGCGATGTACATCTCCGGAGCCAGATCGTGGTGATCGAAGATTACTTTTACGCCCCGGAACAATTTAAACCATCCCGCCACTAGAACCATTAAATCTGGCGGATTACAAATGTGAATGATGTCAAAACCTTGCTCTCGCCATACTTGACGAGCTAAGCGAAATTGCCAATTCACAGCCCAGCTGTATTCTCTAAGATAGCCAGTAACTGAGCTTTCTTCCGGTGGTAGGGGATGGCGATAAATATGAATCCCTTCCATGACTTCATAATCTTTATCAAACCCATTCCCTTTGGGACAAATTGTAGTAACTTGATAGCCAGCTTTCTGTAAGCTAGTAGCTTCCATCCATACCCGTCGGTCAAAGGGTACAGGTAAATTTTCGACAATTATTAATACTTTTGAAAATGAAGCCATTAAAATTGATATCCTTAATAAAATTCGTAAAATTTATCACTAAATGTGACCTTAAGGATAGATGCATAAGTACAGCGGTTTGCAATTGATCAGATACAAATTATTAGGTTATAGGGAGCAGGGAGCAGGGAGCAGGGAGCAGGGAGCAGGGAGCAGGGAGCAGGGAGCATCAAAGAGGGGAGAGGGAAGAGTAAAAAATACTGTATACCTGATAGTTATGCAAACCGCCGTATTTTAAACTATAGTTTTAGTTTTAAGTTATTAAAATATTAAAAGTTTTTATATCCCTGGTAATAGTAATGATTTAAAGAGCTTTTTTTACCTATTGCTAGCATGCCTATTGCTAGCATGCCTACTCCCTACTCCCTACTCCCTACTCCCTAAAACCCATAAATTTTTACCTCAACCAATTAATTTATATATATTTTTTCCACAACATTCTTAAATTCAAATTTAGTTGGTTGCGCCAAGGCCCTTGCACTCAACTGCTGTCGCAATTCTGAGTTTTCTGCCAGTTCTACTAAGGCATCACTAAGCTTCTGTATCACCCCTTCTTCCGTCAAACCATCGGTTTTTATCACCCGTCCACAGGTTTCATCTACCATCACCCCTGGTCCTCCTAAATCTAGACAGACTACTGGTAAGCCATGGGACAAAGCTTCTAGAATTACTAGCCCGCCGGAATCATGGAGACTGGGGAATAGAAAAACATCATGTTGTAGATAAGGTGAACTTAATTCTTTCTGCTCCATCCAAGGTATCCAGTCTACAGCATCCTTGATATCCAATTTCTCACTCAGTTTCTGCAGCCAAGTTTGCTCACTACCACGACCAATGACTGTAAAATGGGTATTGGGAATCTTTTGGTGCAACAGAGAAAAGGCTTTCAGGGCCAGATGTATCCCTTTCCAATATAAAAAACGCCCTACAAAAAGAACCTTAAAAGTATCTTTATTGATGCAGTCTTCTTCACTAATTTTAGGTATTTTTATGATATCATATATAGGAATATCAAAAACAACGTCAGACTTATACCTGTAAAATTTTGGGATAAGTGCCTGGGTAGGCTGCGAGCGACAATAGATTTTTGATGCTGTGATAAACGTTAAGTTCATCAGCGGGTCAAATTGAACAATAGTATTAGAAATATCGCGGATAAAATCAAATAACCAGCCCCTGACTGGGTAGCTTTTCCTGAGACACCAAGGTGCTTTTACTCCACCAGCTACCGGTCCGAAAATGAAAGGGATTCCTAAAAGACCCATGAAACTGGGGCGTCGAATTGTTGTATTAGTTACGTGATGAACCCGATCAAATACCACCTCCTGGGTTAATGATTTGGCGATTCGATAAGCATCCCATTGCCACCAGACACTCATCAATTGCCACAAGGGAACTGAGAGCAATATTAGGTGTCTGGTAATCAGAATTTTGAACAACCGAGATAACCAGGTAGGATGGTCGCAAAAGAAAAAATGTATGTTAGATATTGGATTTACCTGAAGTTCCTGCTCTACCGGAATCCGATTATGACTCCAGGTAATCACCCAGACTTCATGTCCCATTAGAGCCAGTTGTGTTGCCCAAGCCCAGCCGATTCCGTTTTCTGAACCGGTATGAGGTTGGCACTGATAGGCTGAAAGTAATACTTTCATTAGTCAACCTCCTGTATCCCAGACATCAGCAGATATTTGTATAACAGAGATCTTGAGAAACTCAATAGTGTGTTCATGGAGCTGTTGCTTGAGATTTACAGCAAGTTTCGCCCCCCTAGCCCCCCAAATTTGGGGGGAAATTGAGTTAAAGTCCCCCAAAATTGGGGGATTTAGGGGGCTTGCAGCTAAAGGTAGTGAGGTCAATTCATCTGAAAACGCCTGTAAGCACTGAGCCATAAATATTAAGCAGAGAACTGAGGTAGTTTTTGACATTGAGATGGGCAACGCTTGCTCTTGCGCTAGATCCTAAGGAGAGCCGTAACCCTTGATCATTAATTAGAGTCTGCATAGCCATAGATAGGTCTGGTATCTGTCCAGGCTTAACTAGCAAACCATTGTCACCATGTATTACCAACTCTGGTATCCCCCCTACTGGTGTGGTGATCACAGGTAAGCCCCAACCCATGGCTTCAAGCAATGCCATGGGCAGACCTTCGTTATAAGACGGCAAGATAAATATGTTCGCTTTTGCTAAAAGAGCATCCCGTTGAGCTGAGTCTATCCCGCCAAGGACTTTGATATGGTCTCCTAAATCTAGGCTTTCAACTAATTGACAGGCTTGCTGTACTTCTCCATCCCCTGCTAATAGTAATTCTGAGCAAGTTTTTTGTTCAGGAGATAGAGAGGCAAAGGCCCGGATAAGATCAAATACTCCTTTGCGTTTACCGATTTCTCCCACAAAAACTAACTTTATCTGTTTGCAGCTTGTGCGCTCTGGAATTTTTGAGGGCAACTCTACTGGGTTAGGAAGAATTACAACCTGTTCTGCTTTTAGTCGGAAACTGGACTGGTAAAAGTTTTTCCAGCTTTGTGATAGAACAATCAAGTAGGCAGATTGTCGAAACACCAAGCTAATTATTCCTTTCGCCCATTCAGGTAGCCCAGTGTAAAACAACTTATACTCGCTACCATGGGCGTGCAAAACCACAGGGACATGAAATGCTAGTGCAAGGAGCATCAAAATCATTTTCCGGATCGTGCTACCCCTTTGAGAAAAATGCACGTGAATCAGATCAGTCTTTTTTGTGGATAACCTCCACAGCAACTTCCCCAGAGCTTTCCCAAAAACTAAGAGCTTACTAGTAATTGATCCGTTTTTGCCATCAGTACAGGTAGTAGGAATGTGCTCAATTTGAAGGTGAGATGGTGCATTACGAAGAATAAGCTTCTGCACTGATGAGATACCAGCCTTGATCTCAAGGTTGTCACCTAACATTAGTACCTGATATCCCACCACAGGAAAATTATTTTGTGTTTTAAGGTCTAAATTTTTTTCTTTACTTGTATCTTTACTTGTGTCTTTACTTGTGTCTTTACTTGTGTGTGAAGACGGATAGTGAACCATAATTTTCCATAATTTTAAGACATTCAGACCTGGTGGTGCGTTACGGGGCGGACTATCTCAACGCTGGCTACGAGGTGAACAATCAGTGGTGCGTTACGGGGCGGACTATCTCAACGCTGGCTACGAGGCGAACAATCAGGGCAAGCCCGCCCCTAACGCACCCTACCTACGCAACTCCCTGCTCCCTGTTCCCTGCTCCCTGTTCCCTGTTCCCTGTTCCCTATTCCCTGCTCCCTAAAAGTAATCAAATCCACTTTGTCCACCTGAGTGCCCAAACTTTTTCAACACCATAAAATGGGCTTAATAGTAGTGTGAGGGCAACCCATACTGGTCCGACTATGTATAACCAAAGACGGCCACGATGACGTTTTATAAAACGCTCCAAGGGATAACGTAGTCGTCTATGCCAATAGGTTAGAGGGATTAATTCTTTGGTGTAAGTTTTGTAGATTTGCTCTAATTCATAGGTGGCTTTTACACCAGCGATGCTGGTTTTATTGTCACCACTTACTGGAGCAATGCTTAGCACCTCTTCGATCACGCGCCAGCGCACACCACGGAAGTAGAAATAATTAAATAGCTCAATATCCATGGTGTACTCATAGCTTTCATCTAATGGTTGAGGTCGATCAAGCAGCTTGCGCCGATAAAAGCAGCTAGGTTGGTGAATGGGAGAAGCAACAGAAATTAAGTCAATTTGTTTAAGTGTAGGAGCTTTAATGTAGATCTGGTTTTTAGCATCCAATATCATCGGTCGTGACCCTAATCCTAAGGGCAATACTCGCCCAAACAGAGTCATCCAAAAATTAGCTCCTTTGAGTGGTTGACCTAAATTGTCAGTCCTATATTCAATTTTGCTGCGACCAACTAAGACGTCAATATCAGGCGACTCGGCAAAGTATTTTCCCACTGTGTGTAAGGCATCTGGTGCTAGGAGGTCGTCACTACACAGCCAATTAACGATATCACCATTACACTTCGCAAAACCTTTATTAATGGCATTGGATTGACCACTGTCATTTTCACTAACCCACCAGGTAATGTATGGTTCAAACTGCTTAATTACTTCGACACTGTTGTCAGTGGATCCGCCATCAACTACAATGATTTCTAGCTTGGGATAGTTCTGTTCAATTAAGCTTTGTAAGGTGGCACAGATAGTTGCTCCGCTATTATAATTAGGAACAACTATCGAAATGCTCGGAAGTTCTGCTAGGGGAGGGTCTTCTTGTTCATCAATGGTACTTTCCTCTGAGTTTTTCATGGCTTACTATCCCGTTTATTTTACTGAAATAATTTACAGGGTTTTTCATAGCAATCAGGTACACAGGATTTTTTCCCTCTTACCTCTTTCCTGTTCTGACTTCTGTGCTCCCTACTCCCTACTCCCTGTTCCCTAACACCTAGTAAGTGGGGATTCTTGACAATTCGACTCTGGTAAACAGCTGCCGAAAGAGCGGTTGATACGTACAGAGTCCACACGATGTCTTCGGCAAGAATTGATGGGTCTAGGCTCAGGTTAACAATACTGAAAAATACTAGGTAGAGAAACATCCAGAAAAATTCTATTTTTTTGGTGACGCTTAGGACTTGAATTGTCTTAAATAAGGCTATAAATAAACTAAGCACAAAAAGGAAAATACCTAAAAATCCAAGTTGCAGAGCTAACTCAAGATAACCACTATGAGCATTACCATATCCTCCATGGGCAAGCCATGTAGAGTTGATGACAGAGTAGCCAGCGTCGGAAGACCAGAATCCTTCAAAACCGTAACCTAGCCAAGGTCGTTCTAAAATTTTATCAAATACTAAAGTCCAAATCGGTAAACGCCCATTCAATTGTAGATCTTTGCCTAGAATATCAACTAGTATGAATTCCAGGTTCCATAAAATTACTATCGATGCCACAAAAGCCAGGAGGGCTGAGACCATGTAAAGAACAGTTTGTAACTTATAGTGCTGTTTTACAAAGTTGTGAAGGGGCAGCAGGGTAATCATAACTAAAAAGATTAGCAATGCTGATTTTCCCTGAGAAAGTAGTAGCATCAAAACAGATAAGCTAAATCCCACCCACCCTACCCAGCGATATTTCCGATGGTTGAGGATGCTCAATAACGAAATTATGGCATTTAGGGTCATCAGACGAGCTAAATGATTTTTATGCCTAAAGATACCCTGAGCGGGAGCGTCCCCTAAGCCATGAGCTAAAGTGACCAATAAGCTTAAAATCGCCACTATACCTAGCACCCATGCCAACAGACGCATTTGCTCCTTAGGGTTATAGCGAACTGCTAAGTATGCTCCGAGGGCAGTTGCACGTAAGACGGCTCTAAGTAATTCTGGAATACCGGGAACCGCAGACCATCCAACTGACCACACAGCAGTCCCTACTAAGCATAGTAACGGTATATCCCTTGTAAAAACATAGGCAAATCTTTTCCATCGCCAAAGAATTAAAAAAAACAAGATTAGATAGCTACCAACTTTTAAAAGCTTAAGTAGAGGACCTGGAAAATCAAGAAACATGCCGGAAAATAAGCATATTCCAATCAAAACTGGTTCTAATTTGATTAAAAAAAAAGTTATTAACTGATTAGTAGATAACCTTTTTAAATTTATCATGAATTATCTAGTATTGAGAGTTATATAACCCTAGTTATATCAGTGATACTATATTTTCTAGTAATGATAGTTATACTCCGGATAAAATTTCAGTAAAAAGGGATAAGTAGCGTCTTGCTTGAATTTCTAAGGTAAATTCTTTTTCTACTTTTTCGCGGGCGCGGTAGGATAGTTTCTGATGTCGTTCTGTGTTCTCTAGCACCCAAGCAATTCCTTGAGCTAGAGCTTCAATTTGGTAAGGTTGGGCTAAATAGCCGTTTTTCTGGTGCTCAATCAGATCGGGCATCCCGCCAATGTTGAAGGCGACGCAAGGAGTTCCACATGCGATCGCTTCCATCACTGTGTTGGGCAAGTTATCTTGAAGGGAAGGGCAAACAAATACATCTGCTGCTCCATAAACTAGCGCTAGGGAGAGATCATCGCTGAATGTCCCTAAGTAGTGAGCGTTAAAACCAAACTCAGGTGGATTGTCTGGCCGAGAGTCACCAAAAATAACTAACTCTAGTTGATCTCGCCATCCGGATTGGCTCAGCTCTTGGAGCGCTGGTTGTAACAATTGAAACCCTTTGCGTTTTTGACTAGTGGCATTTACTCCTCCAAACAGAATAAGTTGCTTATCCTGGGGTAAGTTAAGTAATTCTCGCGCTACCTGCTGATGGATGGGTCTGTACTGTTGAGTATCAATGCCATTGGGAATTAGCTCAATTCGCAGATCCTGGAAAAGGGAACTGGAACTGGCACATTTGGCTAACCATGAGCTGAGGGTGACAACTGTCAGGTCAAGATTTCGCCAAGCTTTGGCTTTGCGCTGCCATACCCAACGGGATAAATCCCAGTCTTTACTGCTGTTAAGTTGAGGACAATTACCACAGGAGACTGTATAGCGATCGCAATCGTGATTGTAGTGACATCCTCCTGTGAATGGCCACATATCATGAAGAGTCCAAACAATTGGTCGCTTTAGTTTCCCAATGGTTTCAATTTGGACATAGCCAGCACAAATCCAATGGAGATTAATAATATCGGGCTTAAGTCGGGCAACTTTGGGAACAACTGCATCGGGAAACCACTGGCTAGAAAAGGTCTTATCTTCCCGTTGGGGGTAAAGCTTTTGAGGTAAAGCGCCAAAAGTCCATCTGCTCCTGGCTAGGCCCTGTGTCAACTTTTTTGTTGGTCCAATGACAGTTTGATCATGACTAAATTTTTCCTGCACTAAAATTTGGGAATCTAAATTAATGCTGTGGAAACCCTGATGTAATCGATAGGCAGCACGAGCAGCTCCACCAGATATATCGAAACTACTAACAATTAGAGTCTTCATGGTTTAATACCTTCCATGAACAGTGAATCGGGTTTACGCACTTTGCCCTCAAGCATATCTAGACCGTAGCTATTAAAATCTTGAATACGGCTTGAATCAGCACCACAAACGCGCACCTCTACAAATCCTGAGCGCTCCAGCAGTCGTCGTAAAGAAAAACGGTCATACATCCAATAATGAATTTCACCTGAATTCCGAAACAACCCGACTTCAAATGCTTGTCGTGCTTCATTCCCTGCGATCAGAGTCACTAGATATTTGGCAATACTAGTTCTGAGATTAAACTTCCTCAAGGTTTTGTAAAACCAATACCTATCCTTAGATGCTAGTCGCTCTATCCAGGATTTTTTTTCAGAGTTTTTATCCAAAAATATATCAGCATTGCTACCGATACGAGATCTGATAAATTCTTTATTAGTAAGATGAGTATCAGCTAAATAACTAGCCATTTCACCACCTTTAACGTGGCGCACTGTCTGGTCATAAAGTTCTAACATTATCCAGTCATAGTTAGCCTCTGCTTCCGTAACACCAGACTCAACCTGTTCTAAAGTAGAGATATAATGTCTAGCTATTGATTCTAGATCAGGAACAACTGCCCTAATTATTCCCTGTGGCTTAAGAACACGCCAACACTCAGCAATAAGTTGATCAGCGTCATGCTGCTTGAGGTGTTCTATTACATGAGAACTATAGCAAGCATCAAAATAAGCATCAGGGTAGGGTAACGTTTTCCTGATATCATGATTATGAATATGGGATGATTGTGGTGCTAAATCAACGTTAGTCCACGCCGGATGATTAGAATATGTAGAGCCGCAACCTATATTTATTAGTTTTAACATCAACCTACCATAAAACTAACATCACTAACGATATGGCAAAGGGAGTAGGGAGTAGGGAGTAGGGAGTAGGGAGTAGGGAGTAGGGATGTCGAAGACCGCGCTGGATCGCTTCTGCCTTGCTGTTGTGCAATTTAAATGCAAAACAGCTTACGTTGATTAAAATTGATTTTTCCATCTATTGATATTTTCTATTGGTAAGTTTATTTTTGTTTCATAGGAGGAATCTATCCAATTTTTAATCGAGTCTATATCATCTCGTTTAATAACTGGAAGGTTAGTATCTTTAGCAATTTCAGTAGCTCTGTTATCAATAGCAAGAATCAGTGCTCTTCTACTGTGTTGCAATGCTCGAATGCCAGCATGTAATCGCGTACCTATATAATCTACATCACAGCTAGATAAACACTGATCTAATGCTTTTAGGCTAGGTTTGAGATATATAGCACTCTTGCCACAAAAGGATTGCATATAGTGATAATCCTTGGGCTGCTGAGTCCAGAAATAAATTTTTTGATAGTTTTGTGACAATACCTTGACTAGGTTAAAATCAAACTTTTCATTTTGATGATACTCAGTGAAGGTAACTAAAACGGAGTCTGACTTTTTTCGTGGTATATTGGAACAGTGTTCCTCTGTCAGAGTCCATAATGTCGGGCAAGATGTATTAACTACGTTAGGGATGCCGATGGATTTTAATTTTTGCTCGGTATAGCTATCTCTAACCGAGTGGAGATAGGTATTACTGAGCAGCACTTTATACAAAACTCTGGTGTAAAAATTAGGCTTTTTTTGATATTTCCACCAGCCCACACCCAACAAAATGATGTCATTAATAAATAGGGAATCCCACAGATTAACTTTCCATTGCTTATAGGAATTCATCTTCGATGATAAAAGATTTGTGCCCCCAATAATTTTGAGGTCACTCATCCTCATGTATTTATAGGAATTACTGGAAATTTGATCTTGAGTTTGAATCCGAATTAATAGGGGTTCATCAAAGGTTGTATCTATAATGTTATCGACAGAGTCAATAATAATCTGATCGCCTAGGTTAGAGCTGCAAATCGATGGATCTAGAAGGGAAATGACTTTCATAGTTTTTTAAGCAAATCTGAAACTGCTTAATAATTTAGTTAATTTAGAGCGTTTAATAAAATTTTGAAAATAATTGTGGTCATAATCTCTATCGACAGCTGTAAATTGGTTATAATTTATCGGAAAATCAAGACTTATGGTTTTCAGTTGTGCTAGTTGACTAGTTGCTGATACGGTATGGGTGGCCCCTTCCCCAAAACCAATATTTGAAATCAGGTTAACAGCAGGAACAATTGATAATCCCGACTGTGCAAGTCTGGCAAAACTCCATCGGTAATCCCAAGCATCATACTTACCGTTTAGTGTAGAATCAAAGGATTTTTTACGGGCTTGGTAATGCTCGTTATTTGCCAACACATCCCTGATCCGATTTTTGATATCAGGATTTGACCAAAGACTCATAGTGATATCATAATAATTCCATGCCCTTCGCCAAGAAGCCCAACCCCAAATTCCACCATAATAGGAGAAATGATAACTCTGACGATCAGACTTCCATTTACCTAGAAAGTTAGTCCCACTAACCATCATGACTCGCTCATCGTCTCGATATCGCTCTAACAGATTTTCACAAAATGGGAAAAAATCGGGATGGGGGAGACAATCATCTTCAAGAATAATTGCTTCTTCAACGGTGTTAAAAACCCAGTCTATTCCACTGGACACTCGCTGACAGCAACCCAGATTTACATCAGAGTAGTTTTCCAAAACCTCACAATCCCAATCGACGCGCTCAATAATTGCACGAGCTGCAGCACACTTTTCTGCTTCACCTGGTCGATCAGCACAAGGTCCATCAGCAATGACTAACAGTTTGGGAGGTTTGGCTTCGCGAATTACTTCAAATACTCTCTCAGTAGTATCTGGTCGTTTGAAGATTATGAAGGCAACTGGAGTTTTCATCTCTATCTACATAATTAATATAAAAACTAGTATTTTTCGATAGCGACTTGCTAAATACTAGTTAAAATACTCTGAAGTTTCTCTGGGAGCTGATCAGTAGAATGAAGACGTCTATAACCATCAAAATCCGGTTGCACTTGTTGGTTATAGTTATCCAGTTGACTACAAAGGCGACCTATAGTATAAATACATTGCAGCACATCCCCTTCATTGATAGTCAAACCCAATTTAAATTGGCGCACTCTCTCTGCCATACAAAACTTGCTGCTCACAATCACAGGTTTTTCAAAGACTGCTGCTTTAGTTAGGATATTGCTACTGTGGGGGAAGTCATGATAGGCAGCAAATAAGATATGACAAGTACTAACTAAAGCGTTGAATTTTGCTTCATCAGGAATACGCTGAAAATAAAAAAAGCAGTTAGGTAACTTTCGGTCAAGAAGAGTCTGGAGTCTTGCTTGCTCCTGGTAAGTGTAGCTCTGCTTGGATAACTGACCGGCGAAGACAAAAACATAGTCTTGTTTCACCATCTGCTGAGCAACTTCTAAAAGTGTCAACACTCCTTTACGCTGGGATTGTATTCCTAGTAATCCAATGATTTTTTTGCCTTTCGCTTTGGCTTTAATTTGTTTCACGATTGACCAATTCAAGTCTGGAGCTGACTCGTCAGTAAAATCGGGAAACGTAATGACAGTTTTGCCGTTGATTTTGCTTTGTAATTGGTTAGCAATCCCTTCGTCAAGAACAGCAACAGCTGGGCAATTAGAGGATTTTAACGCACCATGAGGTTTGAGAGGACCTCTATTGATAGACCAAAACTTTTGTTTAAGCCTCAAATGACGAGGTTGAACATAGAGACCAGACCAAGGGTAAGGGAAAATATTGTCTACTATATGGTGTAGCAGGTAGGGCGCTAAACAACTATCAAGCCAGGGAAAAAATACTAGATCGGGTACTTTACCAATTTTTGATGAAGCATACTGAATGCTAGCTTTGGCGTAGTACCAACGTTTTACTGCATTCAGGGCTGTGCGAATTCCATTGATCCTAAATGAGCTAGGCTCTGGTGTTTGAAATAGAAAAACCTGGAATTGCTCTTGATAGTTAGGGCAGTTAAAGGCAATCCATTCAGTTAATTCTAATGGTTTTGGGCAGAAGGCTATTACTTGATGACCAAGCTCAAGCAACATTTTGGTGAAAACCTTGAGGTATGTTGGACGATGTCCCTTCCAATTTTCCTCAATGAGAGCAATGGTTTTCAAGGTAATCACCTCTTAAAATAATTCTATATAGCTACTAGCTATCAATACATACTAACTAAATAGATATCAGGGATAATAATTTTATTTTGCCAGAGTTATTACTATGCTCTCTCTAATACTAATTTAAATAAATATTGCTGATATTTAATCAGCAATCACATGGAATTTATATAGTAAAGAGAACAGGGAGTAGGGAGTAGGGAGTAGGGAGTAGGGAAATTCGGATCAAAAATTATCACAATTCCTACACTGAAAATCTTGAACCCCTCTTGCCTGTTGCCTGTTGCCTGTTGCCTGTTGCCTGTTGGCCTTTGGGAGTATGTTCACAACCGATGATACAAACGCGCTTAGTGCTGTTGAGGGATGCGATCGCATTCTAGTTTTGTAACACCTGATGATATAAGTCCATATATCGCTGGGCTTGCAGTTCAAGTGAATAGTCTTCCAAGGCAATAGCACGACACTGTTGTGCCATGGTTTCCCGTAGCGGTTTGTCTTCCAGTAACTGCACAATACCATTACAGAAATCTTGAATATCCTCTGGCCGAGCTAAGTAACCAGTAATACCAGGACGTACCAAATCGGGAACGCCGCCGATGTTGAAAGACACCATGGGGGTACCACAAGCCATACTCTCTTGCAGCACCACGGGAAGATTGTCGGCACGGGTGGGGAAAAGAAACAAATCAGCAGCAGAATAGGCAATGGCTTTAAAGTGATCATTGCTGGCATAACCAAGATTCAATGCTGGCATGCCAACAGTCTCAGCAATCGTTTCGCCACCACTGCCAAAGGTTAGCACTATAGTTTCCGCCTTGATAGACTGGGGTAGACTTTGCAACGCTTTCAACAGCAAATCGCCCCCCTTGCGCTTCTCGGCTAAGTTTGTGGCGGCAAACATTAGAACTGTTTTGCCCGTGGGAATGTTGAGTACAGATTTGCACTGTTGGGATTCGAGGGGCTGATAGACTTCAGTATTAATACCATTTGGAATATGGTGAATCCTAAAGCGGTTGAGCATACTTTGCTGAGCTTGCTCACAAAGCCAGCGACTGGGAGTAACAATTGTTAAGTTTGAGTGACTATAAGCCCAGTTTTTTAGCTTCCACTCTATATGAGTATTATCTTTTGGAATAGCTGGGTAAATATTTAGATCGGGACATTTTCCACAACCACGTTTCCAGCGATCGCAGTCATAGCTATAGGCACAATGTCCAGTAAAGCTCCACATATCATGGAAGGTAAACACAGCAGGTTTACGTTTAGTTAATGAAGGGATTGCTAGATAGTTAAAGTATCCACGACTGCCACCATGAAGCACATGAAAATTGAGTACATCGGCGTTTTTATAAAAGCTGTGCTTAGGAATCGTAAAGGTGCCCAGTTTATTAATATAGTAAAGTCCTAGTTGTTGGGTAATCGGGGCAGTTAGTTTATCTAGAATGGCTAAACGGGCAGCATAATCTACACGATCACTAATCGTTTTGGGTCTCCAGACTAACAAGCGTGAGTCTGCGCCTTGACCGAGCAAACCTTGATGGAGTCGGTAGCCTGCGATCGCGGCTCCCCCAGAAAGATCAGATTGATTGATATGTAGGACTTTCATGGTGCTCGCTAATGATTCCAGGTACTTCAACGTTGTTGATTGCTGCTCTTAACTCCTGCTCGTGTTCCAACCTACCAGCTGCATAATTTTCATAGAAAAGCTTGGAAGTAATCTGCTCCCCAAAGCCAACAATACTGGGAACATTAAACAGTAGCTTTAGGGAGACACAAGCTGTGCTGACGGCAAACACCCTGGGTTGATTATTGACCCTTGAATCTAGGGGTAGAAAAGCTTCGGCAAAAAATACCTCAAACGGTAGAAAAAACAGGTCTGGTTCTGATAATATTATTATTTTATCAAACAAGTCAGATAGGGCATCCTCCAACTTCTGGAGTTTAACATTGTCATCTCTAGGATGGGGTTTCACCACCAGAACTGTGTTTGGCTCTATACCTTCACCGATCAGGAATTCACGGTAAGCAGCGATTTCATTATCCAGAGACATTCTACGAGCCTCAGAGAAATTTGAAGTGAGTAGTATTGAAACGGGATACTCAGCAATAGTCTTGCGAAACTGAAGAACATATTCTGGATTTACCAAACCCCTGAGCTTTTGAAACGTGTCGAGAAGCCACACTTTATTTAAGGTGACAGTTTTCATGGGAGGTGATTCCCCAAACGCTTCAGGTAATACAAAATAACCGATATCAAATTTTGGTCTAATTTTTAGATAAGTGATTAGTCGTAAACTCGTTTTTAGTTTACGAACTAATGCTTTTTGTTTTTTTTGTATGTAGCTAAATAAATTAAATTTAGGTTCTGGCTTATCTGCAAATAATGCTTTTGATTTTACCGAAAAGTAAAAGCCAATACTATCACCGTAACAAAGTTTCAGGGCAGATTTGTAAGTATTAATCAGTAGCTGATTCCCAAACATCCAATTCCGGCACAGGTAAATTTCATCAGCCCTGTTAGTGCCTACCATTTCATGGACTATCCGAAAAATTTTTGATGGGCTGGAATAGTCTAATTGACTCTCAATATCACTGAGGTGCTCAGGGGTGATGTACACAATTTTCTGCCACTCCCCCACTAACTCTGCTATCCTTTTGATAAAGGCGGCAAATTCATCAATTTGCCCAGGGGGAGAATAGAGATGATAAATAACAAGGTAATCTTGGTATTTAATAGTAAGGTCTTTTTGCTGTTTTTCCCTGTAACTAAGCACTGATAATGCAGTCACTAGTTGAATGGTGCCTTGACAGGTAATGATGCGTTTAACAAGCTTAGGATTAGTCATTTGGTTTATGGAAGTAGTCAGCATTGCTCCTGGTTAACAGACAAAAGTCTGAGCACCCGAAAGCTGATAACTTGCCAAGTTATCCTAGACTTTTACTTGAGAAGCATTGCCTATTAACTCTTTCAGACGTTATCTTTCAAATCGGGATAGTGTTATTAATCACGCTCAAACCTGTGCTTTGAGCAACAGGTCACATATTTCTCGAACCGCTCCTTGGCCACCTGCTAATCTGGTAACATACACAGCACTGTCTTGGTTTTCTGGTATCCCATCAGCAACAGTTAAGGGACATCCTACAGCTTTCAGAACTGCTAAATCAATTATATCATCACCAACATAGGCGACTTGGGCAAGAGATAAACTCAACTGTTCACAGAGTTCTTTGACCACAGCTAACTTATCTTCAATGGCAAAAAAACTGTACTTGATTCCTAGCTTTTGGACTCGATGTCGGGTTGCCGTAGAACTGCTATTGGTAATAACAGCTACCTCAATTTCAGTCTGTTGGAGTAGCTTTATTCCCATGCCATCTTTGACATTAAACTTTCTGAGTTCTTCACCGCTTTCTGTGTAGTAAAGTCCGCCATCGGTCATGACTCCATCTACATCTAGAGCTAGCAGTTTGACCTGGGATAAACGTGCTTGTAATTCGGTCTCAGGGATGTTATTCATAGCAAATTTTTCGGCGTTGCTGATTCTGGGTATGGTTTCGCCCCCCTAACCCCCCAATTCTGGGGGGAAAAAAACTCTAAAAGTCCCCCGAGCGAGGGATTGCTCGCTCGGGGGATTTAGGGGGCTTAAACAAAACCATATGATCGCGCATTCATTCCATTATTAAGCAACGCAAATTTATCCGCAAATCTTACCCAATTGTAGCCTCCAAAGCTGCACGAACATTCAGAATTACCTTGAGGACATTTTCCAGTTCCGCCAATGGTACCATATTCGGACCATCGCTAAGGGCGATGTCAGGATTTTCATGAATTTCCATGAACAGAGCATCAATGCCAACGGCAGCCGCAGCTCTGGCCAAATAGGGAACAAAGTGCCGCTGTCCACCAGATTTATCTCCCTTTCCTCCTGGCATCTGGACGCTATGAGTGGCATCAAAAACTACAGGATAACCTAACTCGCGCATCTGAGGGAGGGAGCGAAAGTCTACCACTAGGGTATTGTAACCAAAACTAGTACCCCGCTCTGTTAGTAAAATATTCTTGGCTCCCCCAGCTTCCAGTTTGGTGACCACATGCTTCATATCCCAAGGGGCAAGAAACTGACCTTTTTTGACATTAATTGCCCTACCTGTAGCAGCCGCAGCGATTAGCAAGTCAGTTTGGCGGCACAGAAACGCTGGGATTTGCAAGACATCGACTACTTCAGCAACCGTTGCAGCTTGGTGACTTTCGTGGATATCGGTAAGCACTGGCACACCCACCTTCTGTTTAACTTTCTGGAGAATGTCTAGACCTGTGTCTAGGGTTTGTCCCCGAAAGGAGTTGATGGAAGTTCGATTGGCTTTGTCAAAGGAAGACTTGAAGATGAAAGGAATATTTAAGCGATCGCATACTTTATGGATCTCCTCTGCCATTTTTAAGGTAAAGTCTTCCGATTCAATCACACACGGACCACCAATCAGGGTGAGTGGGCAGCGATCGCCAATCGAGAGGGTATCTGTGATTTGAGCGCGAGTCATAAATTAGTTACCAAAAAAATTGGGTTTAAAGCCCCGTCCTTCGCTGGATAGAAACCTTAGAATAAAGAAGCCTTAATTAATAAGTTTTAACCCTTATGCTCATAGCCTGCCCCCTTTAAAGGCTTCTTTATTCTTACGGTAACTTCTAGGGACGGCTTTTTTTTAAAACTTTTTCTTGACAGTTTGTACTAGGTGTGCTAGTCTAAGATTATAAACAATAGACTTTTAAAAGAGATAGATACTATCTAACCATAAGTAGGCAACGTAAAAAATATGTCTGAGATACATATTGCGTAATTTAGTCTAGCGATGCAGAGGTGCGACCCGTGGCGAATTTAATTCGCCAACGGAAAGCGCACCTAAGCGGTCTTGGGGGTTTCCCCCATGAGCGACTGCATCAAGACAACGACTTTAACGTCTATGAAAAATTTAGATCTAAAAAAGTATCTATCTCTAAAAAAAAAAGTAAAGGTACGGTGGGGCACACCGAAACCTAGATCTATGATCAAAACGCTTAGGTCGAATCGGCCTCTACTCTTTCTGGTTCCGACCTGGCTGAGCAAGTCGGCTCGTTGTTCGCGTAGCGTGGCCATAGGCCAAGTAAGAATCCCCGTTCTTACTTCGGCGGGGAGTGTCAATTATTGTTAACTATACAATGGGTTGTAGTAATAGGTAAGCGGTCACGCATTTAAACTCCCTTGTATTAAATCAGAAAAAAACCCCTGAAACTCTTTTGCCTTCTGCCTTCTGCCTTCTGCCTTAGCAAGGCAGGCTGATTAACGTCAGAAGCCAACGTAGACTATGCCTATGTAGGCATCTCATAACCGAATTGCTGCATGGTTGCACTGTGTAACTCCCAAAGAAGGCTGAGCTGGTTGTCGGTATAGTACTTTTGCCAGCCATTAGCTTTTCCAGAGCGGATATGTTGCGGGTCTTTTTTATGCAGCTCCTCAAATGAAAGTTCTTGCTTGGAGGGATTATAATCTAGACTAATCAAGGCTTTTATCTGCTGACATGCCCTGGGCCTATCCGCCAGCACATCTTCAAAGCGGAGTCTTAAAAGTCTGTCATTTAGAGAAGGTATGGCTTGATTCCAACTTTGATACCATTCACTCCACGAGCCAAATGTCACTTCTCCTCTAATTACTTCATCGAGAGTTTTAACGTCTTGCCAGAAATCCTTGATAAAATTGAAATAAGACCAAAGAACAGAACCGGGATGACGAACAGCTAAGATGACGTATTCCCCTTCAAAATATTCTTGGTAGGGTAGTTCGTGGGTTTTGATAAAGAAGGGAGATTCCTCAGCTGCCAATTTTTGGCGATTTTTCGGCGTTAGCACGCTCAAACAGCCAGGAAGTAAGTAGCGGCAATCTTTCGTATAAGGGGGCACATTCAGGTCATACAGAGCAATCCAGTTTTCTAGATTGTTTTTATTAACTTGAGCATGCAACTTACCCCACAAAGATTTTGAAATTGTCTTGTCCTTTGGCCAACGCCAGTTTTTGATAAAATTTACGGCTCCACTAGCATAGGTCTCAGGTTTCCTACTACCTCCGTAGACTACAGTCATTGGTCGCTCAAAGAAAGTTTGAATTGTTTGCTGGGTCAATGAGTTTCCAGAGCGTGGATATGAGGCAATGTAGATAATCATTTATCTATTGATAGACTTACATATTAACAGAGTTTTTAGCTACTTAAGGAAAACTGGGATCTATTCTCAATAATTTGGATAGCATCTCCAGATTTAATGATAAATTAAGGCTTGAGCTTTAATTAAATCTTCAGGGGTATTAATCTCCAAAACTGCCTTTTCAGTAATACACACCCGAATGGCAAATCCATGTTCAAGTACTCGCAACTGCTCTAAGCCTTCACACCTCTCTAGGAGTGTGGGTGACAGTTGAGCATATTTGCTCAGGAAATCTCGCTCAAAAGCATAGAGTCCGAGATGGTGGAATACAGGTGCATCTCCAGAATTCCGGAAGTAAGGAATGGGAGCACGGGAAAAGTAGAGGGCGTGATTTTTGCGATCGCATAAAACCTTGACTGAGTTAGGGTCTTGATAGCTTGTTGCCATATCCAGAGGACAAGCAAGAGTCGTCATCGCAGGAAACTCCCCTTTGAGATAAGGACTTACCAGCTCGGTCAGCATCTGACCAGTAACAAAAGGTTGGTCTCCTTGGACATTAACGATTACCCTCATTTCCGGATAACGTTGAGCTACTTCTGCAACCCGGTCAGTACCAGTAGCATGGTCTGAGCGAGTCATTTCCACCTCTCCCCCAAACTGCTCCACACAATCCGCAACTAATTCAGAGTCAGTAGCAACTACCACCTTAGTGAAATTAGGACAACGTTTAGCTGCCTCATAAACCCTCTGCACCATTGGGCGATCGCCAATCATTGCCAAGGGTTTACCAGGAAAACGAATTGAATCATAGCGAGCAGGAATAACGGCAATAATATTCATAAACTAAGTTACCTAACTGGTGATATAATCACGTTTATAAAATTGATCAGTAGCTTTTTAAAACTCTCGTAAAAACGAGAAATAACTGGGGTGTATCTCACTTTTTTTAAAAAAATACCTGAGAAATTTCCCTTTAGTAAATCATGCCTGACGTAAGAACGAGCAAGGCTTAAATCAATATCATTTTTTGTGATCAAACCGCACTCCCTAGCTTCATTAAAGTACTGAAACCATAAATCTCCATAGGGATGATTGCTAGACTTCCAAGGTTGAGTGTAGAGGTTTGTATAGTGGATTAACTTCGTATCCTTGTCATAGTAATCAAAGACATTCCAAAGGGGGTTTAGTTCTCCGATTTGGTAATGGTGATGAGCCAGAAAAGCCGGACTCATACGGGCAAGGTCAGGATAAGAATATAAACCTTGCTCAATTTCGTCGTAGTAGGTTTCTAAATCAAAGTTACATTTTTGACAATCGATCAGCATTACGCTCAAGCCCCAAAGGTCTTTAGCTTCACTGCTATAAGCTCTTTTAGCCAGGAAATCACAGCCATCCAAAGGTGTGTCAAAGAGTTTACCAATATCAGTTAAACAGATAGTATCGGAGTCAATATAAATGGCTTTACCTTGATAGTTACACAGCTGTGGTATCAAATATCGGTAGAGACTAAACTCAGTTGTATTCCGATATTTAACTCGTAAGGACATGGGAGCGAGATAAGGTTGATCATCATTACGTTCAATAGCATTGTGGGTACCATTTAAAACATAAATATCTAGTTCCCTACGGCTATGCTTACGAAGAGAGTAAATTGAGACTTTCCTCTCCACTAGACTGGCTTCACCAGAGCCGATAAATACTCGCACAGGCTCTTGATTTTTCATGGCTAATTATCCTCATAGTGCTAGGGATTATGGCTCTCTAGAGTGTGGGTAAACTAAATTAGTATAAAAGAATCGCTACAAAGCTTACTCAAAGAGGCTTGTAGCGATAACAAAAAACAATGTTTTTTAAATTTAATTGTATTGACTCCCTTATAATTTAAGGAGTTAAGCTCAGTTAAACTACTCATTTACTATCATCAGTCTAGGATAGTCGTGATTATTTATTAGTAATAAATAGATGAGATAAATCTATTTATTTGTGACTAGTTTTGTTAAAAAAATTATCCTATTTACTCCTGTTTACTATCTTTATATTCACCACGTTTACGAATAACCTTGCCCGGTACTCCTACAACTACAGAGTAAGGCTCAACACTCTTAGTTAAAACTGTCCCAGCACCGATTACAGAACCTTTACCTATTCTGCAACCATCAAGGATTCTTACTCCCGCCCCTATCCAAACATCATCTTCTATAATGACACCTTTCTTAGTAGATGGTTGAAGGTCGATAGGCATATCAAGATCGTCAAAGGTATAGTTTGAAGTAACAATTACAGTATGGGTAGCGATTCTGACCCAGTTTCCTATAACTAAATCCCCTGCACCATAAAGAAAACAAAAAGGGTTGACACTACAGTCACTACCAATTTTTATCTTACCCTGTGCAGATATGAGCATTGCTGAACTTCGGATAATTGAGCGATCGCCAATATGAATAGCAGAATCTTCCAAATTACATTTAAGGGTTACATTATTTTCTACAATAACTCGATTGCCTATAAATAATTTAATTAAATTATTTTTGATTACATTTTTGCCTATATAACACTCTTATAGCAATTCTACGACTTGTGAGGTACAAATTTATGGTTTTTAGGGAGCAGCGATGCAGCGCGGTCTTGGGGGTTTCCCCCATGAGCGACTGCATCAAGACGGGAGCAGGGAGCAGGGAGCAGGGAAGAGCTAAGAGGGAAGAGGGAAGAGCTAAGAGGGAAGAGGTAAAAACTAAGAGGATATCTGAAAAGTTTTTTTATACTGATTGTTGCCCCCCTAGCCCCCCAAGCGAGGGATTGCTCGCTTGGGGGGAACAAGACTCAATTTGCTTCTAAAAGTCCCTTCCGGTGCGCTTTCCAATGGGCGAGTAAATCGCCCTTGGGTCGCACCGCAAAATTGGGGGATTTAGGGGGCTTGGATGTAGCCAATGAGACTTCTCAGACAACCTCTAATGTGTACCTCATGAGTCCTAGAAACGCTATACCCAATATCTCCAAGTTGGTTACGGTAATAGTTTGGTCTACTTTTATTTTGATAATTATTCCATAATTTATTGATTAAATTAAAGAATTGATACATATAGCAAAGGGAATAGGGAATAGGGAATAGGGAATAGGGAATAGGGAATAGGGAATAGGGAATAGGGAGTAGGGAGTAGGGAGTAGGGAGCAGTTGCTAGTGGTGCTTTAGGGGCGGAAAGGCTCTGATTTTTGGCTTCGTAGCCAGAGTTGGGATAGTCCGCCCCGTAACGCACCGTCAAAGTTGGCACAGTCCGTCCGATTGTAACGGGCAAGATGCCCGTTCCACCCACCAGGTCTGTAGTTTTTGCTTGAATAAATCTCAATAGAAAATCATTGGGTTAAAACTTTCCATTGTCTAGGTTGATAAAATTGACATTGAGTCATTAAAGTATTACTTTTAACTTGGAATTTGAATACTACGTGGTCGTAGATATATTTAGGTGGTTTTTGAACCCAGACTTTAGTAGAATAAGAACCTGGACGTAATCCAAGGTAAGGCATTTCTATCTGAAGCTCAACTAGTCCATTAGAAAATTTAAATATTGTGTTGTCTAGGTAACTATCTAGATTTAATAATGGTTCACCTTCTCCAGAACTTTGTCTAATAATAATAAAAAGGGTTCCATTATCAATTTCTGTGTGAGCTTTGCACTTAACACAAAAGGATACCGGTTGACCACTGAGAGGATAGTCAATCCTATTTCCTTGTCCATCTCTAAAGTAAACGCCAATAATATCTAAACCAGTGCTTTGTTCTGCGGGTTTTTCTTTAAAGAAAACAGCTCCTTTTGATTCCTGTTTGTTATCTAGGAACAAATCTTGATCATATTGTTGCATTACCACAGGGGCTTTACCAACTGCTAGTAATTTTCCCCGTTGAAGATAAATTGCTGAATCACAAATAGATAGAATAGAATTAGGATTGTGAGCTACTAACACAAACGTTGTACCTTTATACCGTAATTCAGATAGCTTTCTATAGCATTTCATCCTAAACAGAATATCGCCAACTGCTAGCACCTCATCAATCAGAAGAATATCTGGTTCTGTATGAATTGCACTAGCGAAGCCTAACCTTGCTGCCATGCCAGAACTATAGGTTTGTACGGGCGCATCAATCGCATCGCCAATTTCCGCAAACTCTAAAACTTGATCAAACCGCTGATCAATTTCTTTTTTCGACAACCCCAAAATCGACATATTGGCATAAATATTTTCCCGCCCTGTCAAAATCGGATTAAACCCTGCTCCTAACGCAATCAATGGTGCCAAGCGACCTTTAACTTCCACAGAGCCAACATCCGGCTTAATCAAACCACTAATAATCCGCAATAATGTCGATTTACCACTACCATTTTTACCCACTAAGCCAATTGCTTCTCCTCGTCGCAATTGAATACTGACATCCTTAAGTGCCCAAAACTCCTTTTTCCGCAGCTTATCATCCTTCTGCCGCAATCCTAATAACTCAGTGGCAATATCATGAACCCCATATAATAAAGACCGCTTCAAGTCCCGACAAAACTTTTTAGAAACCCCATTAATCGAGAGAATGACTTCACTATCCTGGGATTTGTTCGCAAGGTCTTGCTCAGTGGTACTAATCATCATTAAGAACTCATCCTCTCAACTACAAAAGGCATGGAGAGACGATAGACAATCCAAGCTAGTAGCAATCCCACCACAGCAATTCCACTCGCCACCCAAAATCCCAGGGGATCGGAGATCACACCTGTGGTTGCCAACTCTCGTGTTGTCACCAGCAAAGGAGTGACTGGATTGAATTTCACAATAGCGCCAAATACCCCCTCACTAGGAACTGGATAGACAACTGGAGTCAGAAATAACCAAAATCCAGTTGCCAAAGTAAGACCCATAGAAAAATCTTTATACAAGGCTCCCATCGGGGCTAATAACAAGCCAATAAATGTTCCGAATAAGACAAGATTAATCAAAGCAACTGGTGCTATAATCACGCTCCAACTTACTGGCATCTTGAACCAGATAAACAAGCCCACAATCAGAATTAACTTGATACCAAAGTTAAAAAATACTTGACCGAGTTTGCTAAGAATAATCGCTTCACGGGGGAAATTAATTTTAGCCAACATTGCCTTGGCCTGGGTCACGGCTTGGACAGGACCATTCAGTGTTTCCACAAAAGTCTGCCACAGGGTCATGCTAAACATCACATAAGCTGGATAGGGCAACTCCGTGCTACCAACATTAATCACCCCGTTACTCTTAGCCATAGTAAAGCCAACAGCTGTCACAATTGGTGGTATAAAAGCCCAGACAATTCCCAGAAATGACTGGCGGTATTGGGCACTGATATCCCGCACCAGAAGTCGCCAAGCTAGCTCCCTAGAAGCTAGCAAGTCTCGCCCCATCTCTTGAAATAATTGAAGCGGATGCCTCATCTTACTCTCAGGAGTATAAACCACCCTGGGTAATCTCTGATCTGATCCTTTAGTCCGTTTCAAAACTATCTCCTCACTTTTCTAGCAGTTATCAATTGGGTGAGGTACAAATTTTCGGGTTTCAGGGAGTAGGGAGCAGGGAGTAGGGAGTAGGGAGTAGGGAGTAGGGAGCAGGGAGTAGGGAGTAGGGAGTAGGGAGTAGAAATACAGGTTATATTTAAAAGTTTAATCTAGGTTAAATCTAGAGTTATCCCTGATAATAATTATCTGTTAACTTATTCAAAAACTATCTGTTAAATCTGGATAGTTTAACCAATTAAGTAAATTCATTGGTTCAGAAAAAAAACTCTAAGTTGTTGTGTATTAAAATTGGATACTATTCAGTTAAAAAACAAACCCTGTCTTGATCCAAAGCGCGAGTGGGTAGGAAATAAAGAGCAGCTTATTTATAGCAGTAAAACTCAAGACAACCCATACAGGGCAATAACCAGTGGCGGAATAATCAACGCCATCAACAAACTTAATGGGGCACCCACCCTAGCAAAATCCAAAAACCTGTAACCCCCTGGCCCATAAACCATGGTATTGGTCTGATACCCAATCGGAGTCATAAAACTATTGGATGCGGCAAACATCACTGTAAACATAAACGCTAAAGGATTCAGACTCAAACTCTTAGCTACCTCCACAGCAATCGGCAATAGTAACACTACCGAAGCATTGTTAGACAGCACCTCTGTAATCATGACAGTAACCACATAGAACAGTGTTAACAACCAATAACCAGGAAGATTACCCCCTAGTGCCACTAGATTTTCGGCTAACCATTCAGTTGTGCCTGACTGCTTCATCGCTATCCCCAAAGGAATTAACCCAGCCAGCAGGAAAATAATATCCCAGCGTACTGTTCCGTATAGTTCCCCAGGCTTGAGACAACCAGTGATCACCATCAAGACTACTCCCAACAAGGCACTCACCATAATCGGTAGCACATTAAAGGCAGCTGCTAAGACTACCCCGACACTAATTGCGATCGCAATTACTGCTTTGTCTCGCCGTAGGGTTTCTAAATCTCGCTGTCCAATCACCAACAAATCTCGACTGGTTTGCAATCCCAACAAACTTTGCCTCGGCCCTTGTACCAACAGCACATCACCAAAGTGCAAGGAAACTCGTCCAAGTCTTTCTCTGACCAGTTCCTGTCCCCGTCGAATTGCCAAAACCGTACCGTTATAGCGTTGCCGAAACCGCATATCCTTTAAGGTTGAGCCAATTAAATTAGAGTTAGCCAGGATCAACACCTCAGCAATCCCCTCCTCCCCAGAGGTAAGACCGGTTTCCAACGGTTGCTGTCCAAATTGGACATCAGCTAAGATTTCTATCCCTCGTTGATCTTTGACTCTCAGCAGACACTCCCGACCAGACCTCACAATCAAAATATCCCCTGGTCGCAATACTTTATCTGCCAGCGGTTGGGGAAAACGGCTACCATTGCGAATCAGTTCCAAAACGTCCAAATCAAACTTCCGCTGGATTTCACTGGCACGTAGGCTTTGCCCCACTAGGCTGGAATCTGGTGTAATTACAATTTCACTGACATACTCTTTGAGATTATAGTCTTGAGTGACAATACCATTGCTAGCTACTTTACGGTTGGGCAAAAGTCGGGGTGCCACTAGAGCCAAATATGCCAATCCTACGGTAAATGTAATTAGCCCCAATTGGGTGAATTGAAACAAGCTGAAATCACCATAGCCCAACTGTTTAGACAACCCACTGGCCAAGACATTAGTGGAGGTGCCAATGGTAGTGATCATGCCCCCTAAGATAGTGACAAAGGATAAGGGCATCAAAAGCCTAGAAGGGGAAATACTTTGCTTGCGGCACCAATCTTCTACAATAGGAAGTAGTACAGCCACCACAGCGGTATTGTTAATGAAGCCCGTTATCGGACCAGCAATCATTCCCATGGTAAAGATTTGCTGGGTTGACTCCTTGCCTCCCCACTTCAGCAGTAGGTCATTCACGATTTGAAGCGCCCCAGTTCGGGCAATCCCAGCACTGAGGATAAACATAGCCATCACAGTGATCGTGGCAGGGTTGCCAAAACCGGAGATTCCCTGTTCTGGGGTGACTAGCTTTAGAAGCATCAGTAACACCATCACTGCGATCGCAGTGATATCCACTGGCATCCATTCCCTAATGAAACTGATTAAAGCTAGTACAACAACGCTCAGGGTAAGAAAAATAGTCATAGATAGCGTAGGATCTCACCAAAAAAGACTACCTTAATTAGGTAGCTCATGGACATCAATCAAACATTTTTATAAATTTACCTATCCATGGAATTTATCTCGCCATAGGATTCAATAACGCTATTAGTTAGCGTATCCTTCATCAAATCTATAATTTATAGTTATAGATTTGATCATAATCCTTAGGACATCAAATTAATTTAAAGGTAACTTCATAACTTCATAACTTCGGAACTTCGGAACAATAATGTACTAGTCTTTATTCCCCGAATTCCTCCGTAGTTATGAAGTTAATTATTCCTTATAATCTAGTCAAGTAGAGCCCTTAATTAAAACTTTAAATTAAGACAGCCTTTGTTTAAAAAACTTTAATAATAAACTGTCATTATTGTTGACTGTTGACCGTTAACGGTTTACCGTTGACTGTTAATCCTACCATCTCGCCAAGCAAAAAATCAATTAAATTAAAATTGAATAAACTCCTGCGAGTCCCTCTGAGTCTGCCAGGAGAATAGATACTGGAGTAGGGGAGTAGGGGATATTCCATGTCCGTCCCCATTCCCCCATTCCCCCATATTCTTCAAAGTAAAGCGTGGTAGCTCACGCTTCGAGCAATTCTCCACTTCCCATCAAGCAGAATTCCCAGAGGGATCACCCTGACTACCCTTCTCAATACGCTTGATCGGTTTCGGTCTTGGTGTTTGGGGTTTGGGTGCTGTGGCTGTAGCCGCGCCATCCTTTTTACGAGCAGGGCGTGGCTTCGGGTAACTCTTTTTAGGACCAAAACGTTTCTTATTTTTATTAAATGGTTTCCTCTTTGGTCCTTTTTTGTTGAGAAAACCAATATCATTTCCTTCCTGGATTACCAGGGTATTGGCTTGCAGCTGTGCATGTAAATCCCAAAAATGACCAACGACCCTTTCTCCCAGGCAACCCTTAAGCTTTAACTTGAAAAACTTAGGCTTATCTGACTCTTTACGAGGTAATTGCCTAATTTTAACAACGACTTGTTCATTCTCCCGCGAATGGTAGATCACCTCGCCACGAATGGAAAAATAGCCATCCTTAGGAATCGGTTCCACCTCAGCTTCTGAGCAGTCATTTGATGTCTCGACTTCTGCTTCGGACTGAGCAACTCCCGAGTCAGTTGTTTCAGCTTCAGCTGTGGGTTCGAGAGTTTCTGGTTCCCAGACGCCAACAATTTGGACATGTAAGTTATCGTCTGCTTGCCTGATGCGGGGATAGACAACCCAGAGGTGGGGCTGATTGAGATCTAAGTGATTCTTGACCAAACTCATGACCCGACCGAGTAACACAGCATCAATCAAGGTTCCATCTGCCGCTACAAGTGTTCCCCTGGTCAACTGCTCTGCGGAAGGCATATATTTGCCATTGACCAGACCGATGGCGCGGTATTGCCTAGGTTCACTGGGGGCAGGAATTGGGTGCTGTCTTGAGACCTGACTTGAGACCTGACTTGAGAGCTGACTTGAGACCTGAGTAGTTACTGTCCCATTAGATTCAGCTAAGGGATCTGATTTGGTGGTATCTTGAGAGCCACCAGTTGGTGTTTCTGGGGGCTGGTTTTGCACACTGGATACTTCCGGTGGTTGGATTCGAGACGACTCAGCTGAGTCGGGAAGCCCATTCACAGACGAATTCATATAACCTCCTAGCGGCGGAGACACATTCCCATGGGTGGTTTTGACTGACATTGGCAGCATTGTCTTGTCAACATGTTCCAGCTTTCCGGTGTCCTTTCCAGAAAAAATTCTTCTGGACTGTTGCCACCAAAAAACTGGAGGGTGAGCGCACTTGGTACTAGTCTACCCACTGTACAGAATGCAGTGAGATAAAGCTTAGATCCGCAAAGTTTATGGAATCTTTAATCTGAGCGGTTTCTAGCCGATTTAAATGAGCTTTAATGCTAGCTTATTTAGATAGATGGCATTGATCGGAGGAGACAATAAAGCTCCCCAAATCGTTTCATCAAAGAAAATGGGTCCCAAACCCCGTCCTTCGTTCGACGGCTTTGTGTTAGAATAATAGAAGACGCGATGACCCGGAAAGGAAGGGTGAAACTCCCAGCAGTGGGACGCTTTGGTTAAATGGGAGATACTCGAAATGGGTACTCGGTCAAAAGACTCCAACTCCAGCCCAATGCCACGCACAAGTCTTTTTCGAGAGCGAATCAAATTACTTCCAAAAAAGTAGACTCAATGGCCATGTGCCGGAGAGAGTAGAGGCAATTGGTACCGCCAAGTGGACTATCAACCCCATGTTGGTAGTTGCTACGAGCAATGCCCCAAAAGGGTACCTCCGCTAAAGAATCCTCGTCCCTTCAGGCCGGGGAGTATCAAAATGGGAATAGAGTTAAAGAAAGTTTTGTGTCTCAAAAGCGCAGTCTGTGGATCAAAATAGTGCTAGTACTAGCTGTGCTAGCGTTTATCGGTATTTCGATGATTCCTTTGCTAGGGAATATTTTCAAGGATAATCCCGCCTCTGTTGGGGCAACACCTACAGCTACACCAAATATTTCTGCCCAGCAGCAAGCAGAACTAGAAGCTCAAGCCAAGGGTTATGAACTAGTCTTGCAGCGAGAACCAGAAAATTTAACGGCTTTGAGAGGTCTGCTGGAGATACGGCTGCAGCTCAGAGACATCAAAGGCACCATTGAACCCTTAGAAAAGTTAGCCAAACTCAATACAGACCAGACAGATTATGGAGTCTTGCTGGCTCAGGTAAAACAACAAATTGGCGATCGCGAAGGAGCAGCTCAAGCCTATCGGGACATATTAAACGCTAAGCCTGGGGATATGAATGCTCTGCAAGGGTTAGTTAGTTTGCTAACCCAGGAAAACCGCCCAGAAGCAGCCATCGGTTTGCTGCAAGACACCTTAAAAAGTTCCCAGCAAGTCAATGAGATTAAACCTGGGAGCATTGATGTCATTTCTGTGCAGTTGTTGTTAGGTCAAGTTTACGCGAATCAGAAGCGTTATGACGAAGCCACAGCTATATATGACCAGGCGATCAAAGGCAGCCAAGATGACTGGAGACCAGTGCTAGCTAAAGCCATGATTTTTAAAGAACAGGGTAACACTGAAAAGGCTAAACCCCTGTTTGACCAGGCTGCATCCCTAGCACCAGCCAAGTACAAAGACCAAGTCAAACAGTTGGCAGCCGAAACTCCAGAAACTCCAGAAACTCCAGAAACTCCAGAAAATTAGTCATTGGCCAAAGCGTGATTAGTCATGAGTAACCAACACAGAGTAGGAGCGTCACTTACTCATGACTCGACCACTGACGCAGTCTCGGAGTAGTAATCAATACTTCCGCTCTTTCGGTTCAAACAAGGTAATGCTGACCGGTTTATATTGCAGGTCAATACCTGCAGATGAGTAAAACGCTAGGGTGTGTTTGAGAAAATTGGGATCATCCCGTTGGGGATAATCCTCCCGGCTATGGGCACCCCGGCTTTCTCGTCGGTTCAGAGCAGAGGTAAGAATAATTTCTCCGACTATCATTAAATTGCGCAGTTCCAAGGCTTCGATAATTTCAGTGTTCCAGCAGTTGCCTTTGTCATCCAAATAAATTTGCTGGTACTGTTGTTTGAATTCTTCGAGTTGGTTTAATCCCTCCTCCATGGACGCTTGGTTACGGAAAACGCCACAGAATTGGGTCATACAGTCTTGGAAAGCTTGACGCAACTGGTTAAGCCGTAAGGTGCCAGATTTTTCCACAAGGGCTTTGATTTTTGCCTGGGCTGCATTGAGGTAGGATTGCTCGTCAATGTCTGGTAACTTCCGGTCTTGGACGTATTTTGCGATCGCAGCACCAGTTCTTTTGCCATAAACCACACATTCCAACAGGGAATTACTCCCGAGGCGATTTGCCCCATGAACAGAGATACAGGCTGATTCCCCAGCGGCAAAGAAGCCCTCAATTAACCCATCTTTACCACTATGAACTTGTCCATCGGTGTTGACAGGGATTCCCCCCATGGAATAGTGGGCAGTTGGTCGTACTGGCATTGGTTGATGTACTGCGTCAATACCAACCAATCGATGGGCTTCTTCCCAGCAAAAGGGAATCCGACTCATAATCTTTTCTTTGCCCATGTGGCGCAGGTCAAGGTAAACAAAAGGTCCACCTGCACTGCCATCAGGATGAATGCCACGACCAGCTCTGAGTTCTAGGGTAATTGCTCTTGAAGTAATATCCCGGGGTGCCAGTTCCATTTGTTTGGGGGCGTAGTCCCTCATAAAGCGATCGCCTTCTGAGTTAATCAGATAAGCCCCTTCCCCTCGTACCGCCTCAGAAATCAAAACTCCTACCGGATACAAGCCCGTAGGATGAAACTGTACAAACTCCATATCTTCCAAAGGCACCCCAGCCAGAGCTGACATTCCCAGACCATCCCCAGTGGAGGCAAAGTCATTGGAGGTCGTATTAAATACCCGTCCATAACCCCCGGTAGCAAACATGACCGCTTTTGCCCGTACTACTTCCACCTTCGTGTCTAGGAGCTGGAACATCACCACCCCTTTTGCCTGACCCTCTTCCAAAATCAGCTGCATAACGTACCACTCATCGTAGAGTTTGACACCGTTATGGCGGAGATTGTTAACCAGTTCATGCAAAATGGCGTGACCCGTCTTATCTGCCGCGTAGCAAGTGCGGCGATGGGAATGACCTCCAAAAGCCCTCTGAGCAATCCGACCATCGGGTAAGCGGGAAAACAGAACCCCCATGTGTTCCAGCTCAATGACCACCTCTGGAGCCTCTTTGGTGAGGATTTCTACTGCATCCTGGTCTGCCAAGTAGTCAGACCCTTTAACCGTGTCAAAGGCATGGGCTTCCCAGCTATCGGACGCATCAACATTCTTCAGAGTAGCTGCCATACCCCCTTGGGCAGCCACCGAATGGGAACGAATGGGGTGAGTTTTAGCCACAAGAGCGACATCCAGCTTAGGCTCAGAGCGTTTAATCTCTAAAGCAGCGCGACATCCAGCTAATCCCCCACCGACAATAATGACATCGTGTTCTAGCATCTCGCTCGTATTATGGAATCCGAATTCCTATTTTAGGCTCTAGGTTCTAGCCTCTAGGCATCTAGCGTCTAGGATTACGGAAAAAGGAAGTTATCCTCCTCAAGTACGGAGGCTCTCAACTCCCCTTCCCCGGGTTGCGGAAAAAGCCGGGGATGGTTGGGATTCTCTTCAACCGGTCGCCTCAATCGGTTTCTGTCTAGGGGCTCTGCCTCCAGCTGTTGATGTGGTTTCCTCCTCTTCCATCTGAGAAATTTCAATATGGTTTAACAATGTAGTCACGAAGGCAAAGAGCAGGAAGGGCAGAGATAGTACCAAAATTAGCCCGACAGTTGCCAGAGCGTAAATTTGGCGGTCAGCACTCCAAAGAGCTAAGGCTGAGGCGAGACTCAGGAAAATTACGATTAACCAAACCATAATTTGTCCATAAATGTCACCAAAGCTTAGGGTGCATACAATGCGATATCGTTGTAAGTTATCCATGGAATCTCTTGACACATTTCTTTATTTTTGTGACATACTACCGACGCTGACAAGGGCTGTACAGCGCGGGCTTCTTACCAACTCCAGCCATCGCTATCGGGCAAAGCCTGACGCGGGGCGCGAACGGATACAAGGCCTTTGGCCACGCGGGGCGCGTTCGGTAAGCTTTATTAACGACACGGTCAGAAGTTACCGCAAGAAGAGGGCAGCCTTTATGGTTAGTCGGCTATGGGTAAAGGGTTAAAACTTTATGATTAAGGCTGCCCTGTCAGCCATGCAAAGCCCGAGTGGGGGAAACCCCCTGTTCCCTTGCTGCATCGCTCTTCTAAGGTTTCGCCTCCGGAATGCCCCGACCCACGCCTTACAATACAAGAAGTTCATTAACCAAAGTACTGCAGGCGCGCACCGCCACGGGAATTTAATTCGCCGTTCGGGTTTGGCCGTAGGCCAAGCGGGGCGCGAACGCGCCCCGCGTCGGGCTTTGCCCAAAAGCGTCGCCTACGGCGAACGGTTCGCGCACCTATAGAATTTTACCCATTCACAGATAACTCAAACTATCGAGTTTTTCTAAATGGAACCCCATATTCTTTGTTGTCAAGGTTTAATTAGTAGGTGGCGATTAGCTCTTAAATTTGATGTCCCTACTATACCTAGTATGTCACAGTTAATTCGCAAGCTCCGTTGGGACCCTTGCCCGGCACTTTACCCGACACTTATCCTATCGGGTAAAGTGCCGGGCTTCTCGCGGTTTAGCTAAGCATATGCTTGTGATCAAGGTTTGGGGGATTTCTCAATAATTTTTAAGAGAACCGCAACATCACTTTACATTTAGATTTACATTTAGTCATTAGTAATTAATCCTTAGTCCTATGTATTTTGTGAGGCAGACTAAGCCGGATGGTATTGACTTTTGACTAATAATCAATGACCAAAAAGCGCCCTCGGTAGGATTTGAACCTACGACCGAGGGATTAGAAATCCCTAGCTCTATCCACTGAGCTACGAGGGCATAGCTATATCATACATCAGAAAAAACTGTTTTTGCTTGGCTGGTGATCGGGTAACAGTCTCTGTGTGCCTAATACCTAGTCTGATCAAGGCGCTTTGGGGGGATTTACTCCTGTAATGGTAAACAAAATATAAGCACTATACCAATTTAAAACGAGACAGTCAAGGTCAAGCAGAAACAGGGAACTTCGGATCAAGGAACAATGGCTCGGGTAACAGAAGGCAGTGCTTGTTAACCGTTGCCCGTTGCCCGTTACCGATCTCAGGATAGCTTTCAGGTTAAGTCGATAGCCACCACAATTATCGATTGCTTGTCTCAATTAGCAGTAAGACTCAAGGCACTTCGCTCGAACCCGAGTTAAGGTAGGTAAATAGTCAGTGTCACTGATCAGAACTTAGTCAGACCCTGTCACAAGGATTCTGATCAGGAGATAGTGACTAGTACTCTGTCAAAATTGAATTGAGGGGTAAACTATACTTTTCCGGATTAGGCACGCTTTTACTAGGCATTAGGTATGACTTAACACCCTGCCACCTTGCCAGCTTGCCACTTTGCCACCTTGCCCTAACCCTCAAAACTAAATTGACAGAGTACTAGGGGGTTAGAACACTTCGTCAACAGCACCCCCTGACCCTCTCAGGAGTCATGTGCCAGTATCATGTTTATTTTGAAAAGGCAGGATGTTGAAATCTCTAGTATTCAGCACCCACAGAGGGAGCAGCAAATCCCAATTCTCAATTACCAGGGGCAAACCTTTCGCCTGCTCAGTGTATTTGGTGCCACTCAGGAAGAGGAAGCCATAGCTTTCTGGCGAGACCTCACCGATCATCGGGGAAAAGCTTGTGTATTGTTGGAAGAACCTGAGCGCTACAGCGTTTGGGGAAAAATCCGTCTGGAGCAATTAGGGACTGAACCCAGCTCTGGGGGCACTAGGGGATCCTACATTCAAGCCTGTATTTTGCTACTACAGACGGTGTATATGGATGTGGAAGACTTCTTAGGAGCTAGACAAGCTGGGTTGTTTCAGAAGGATATCGCCAAGATCTTGATAGATTCAAACTTTCCCCAGGTTCAATCGACCCAAGCTGTACAACAATTGCTCAAAATCGACCCCCTTACCAACTCGGATTTTCCTACCTGGGAAGAACATCATCTGATCACCCTGTTGCAAGAACTCTATCGCTTAGGTAAAGGCTATTTTGGCAATACCAACTTTGCTCAGGGGGTTAGCGATATCTTGCAGGATATGCCAGCTCAGGAGCAAACTCAGTTTATCAACTGGCTTAACAACTCTGATCTTGGTCAACTATGGCAATAATCTACAATTAAAAATAAGCGATTAGAATCATTAATATGTTATCTGGCTAACCATAGTCTTATTGTGCCAGTTAGTGATAAGTGTGAAATTCCTATGAGCAGCTCTGCAGAACGGTCATCAGGTAATCTAACCCTCTTGAGCAGCAATACCATCATCTATGGTGGTATTGCTTGGGCGATTATTTCCCTATTATTCTTCTTGCTGTTTGGGATTACATCCCCTGGGCAAGAGAGTCCATTTTGGTACCTGATTAGTACCTACTTTTTAGAATGTATACCCTTCCTAGTAGCAAGTATTCTCTGTTTCAGAAATTGGCGCAGCCCTCAGATTGCCAGTGGACGAAATGTCTGGCTAGGACTCGGTCTGGGGAATCTGTTCTATTTGATGGGTAGCTTGATATTCGGTGTGTGGGAGCTGTATTTTCACCTTAACCCTGATGTATCACTAGCAGATGTGTTTTACTTATCCTCCTACGTGTGTCTTGGGGTAGGCATGTTTTTAGCAGTTATTCCCAGGCGCTTAAACTTAGAACTTTGGCAAGGGTTAACGATTGTAGCGATTGCCATAGTGGGGATGGCCTTAGCTGCTTTGCTCTTACTTGCCCCTTCCCTCGAATCTAGCACTCCTGAATCTGGTGATGTGACCATTGCCTATTCTATTTCTGACTCGACCAAACCACTGCGGGTCTTGGAAAATAATGCTATGGTCATCTCGGCAGAGCCATCTGAAATAACCAACTCTGAGGCTAATCAGAGTACCGATCAAAATTCTCCAACCTGGGCTATTGAACTTGACAAGTCACTGAGTGCCTATTCAAACCAATTGACCACCCTCTACATTGGTTTCGATGTCATTCTGCTGATTATTGCCTCATCCCTACTGTTAGCGTTTTGGGGTGGACGTTTTTCCCAATCCTGGCAAATGATTGCCGCTGCAACATTTTGCCTGTACATTGCAGATATGTGGTTTAAGTATGCTGAGACTAGACCGAACTACCAAAGTGGCGGTTTACCAGAAGTCTTTTTTGTATTCAGTGGTGTATTGTTTGCAATAGGGGCTGCCCTGGAATATCAAATATCGAGCCGTTCCCGTCGTGGTTCACGCAGGCGAGCTGAAAAAGTAGCATGAGTCCAAGAAAACTATCTGATGTCGATAAACAGGACATCCTAGAACTATATCGACAGACAGCAGAGACAACCTCAACGCTGGCTGACCGTTATGGAGTTAGCAACTCCACCATTAGCCGTATCCTTAAGAGCAACTTGTTGGAGCCAGAATACGAGGCTCTAATCCAACAAAAGCGCTCTAATCGTACTGCTGAAAATGTTTCCTCTTCTACTGTCAAAACGGCTAAGCCTGTGGTAGAGTCAGCAGCTCAACCATCACTAGTTGGACTCAAAAATGAACCATTAGCAAATGAACCATTAGCAGAATCTACCAGTGATTTATTGACTTCAACCCCTACTGATGGACGTCGGCGACGTAAGCGTTCCTCTGTGGCTGCTCAACCACCAGTGGAGGAAGAGGAGCAACATACCCAATTGCAACTTGATATTACCACATCAAGTTCAGATGAAGATAAGTTTGTTGAGGACCAAGATCAATTCTTACCTGAGCATAAGGGACTAGCAACTAGGAGATTCACCGAGTTGTTGGACGAAGATTTAGGGGATTTGGATCAAGATGATGATTTAGAGGATTTGGATGATCTAGATGACCTAGATGATCTAGATGATCTAGATGACCTAGATGACCTAGATGAAGATTGGGACGATGACTTGCCAGATCCTGAGATTCACCAATCCATCAGAAGCTCTCTGGCTAAAAGCGGTTCTTATATTGAAATTTTGCCCCTCTCGGAAGCTTCTCTTCCTAAAACCTGCTATCTGGTAGTCAACCGAGCGGCGGAGTTAATTGCTCGCCCTCTCAATGAGTTTAGCGACCTCGGACAAATTCCTGACGAAGAAGTTCAAGAGACAACCTTGCCAGTATTTGAAAACCATAGGGTAGCACGGCGTTTTTCTAACCGTTCTGAGCGAGTCATCAAGGTTCCTGATGCTCAGATGCTTCAGAAGACCTCTTCCTATTTGCAAGCTAAAGGAATTACCCGATTATTAATTGATGGTCAGGTCTATTCTATTTAATATCAAGTCCCCTGGCTTCTGGGTGAGGGACTTTGGCCTTTGGGGTTAATGGGAGTTGGGAGTCGGGAGTCGGGAGTCGGGAGTCGGGAGTCGGAATCCCCCCTACTTCTGGCGGAAGGGTGGGAGGGGGGAAGCAAATGGAATGTACTGTATCAGTATTTGAAACGCTATAACTATTGATATAACTTAACTTGATATCACTTAATTGATATCACTTAAGCCCGTTGAGCCAGGGCAAATAGTTGGTCAGCTGTGGACTCAATCAGCTCCCGTTTAACTAGTCGGGAACGCCAAGATTCTGGTATCCCTTGAGCTCCATAAAATGCTCCTGCCAATTGTCCGTAAACTGCCCCGGTGGTATCAGCATCATCACCTAAGTTGACGGCTAACAGACAGCCTTCCGGAAACGAGCTACTGTGCTCAAAGGCCCATAAAGCCGCTTCTAAGGATTTCACGACATAACCTGTCCCCTTAATTTCTGGGGGCTGGCGGTATTTGAAGGATCCTGTGGCAATTTCGTGTATTTCCCCAACCATTGGGTTTTCTTGCCAGTATCGAGGAATGGGGCAATAGAGTTCCGAAAGCAGTTCTTCTTTGCTTACTCCATTAACTGCTCCCACTAGCAGGGCCCCCAAGTAGCGACAGGCATCGACAGCGGTTGCTACTCCATGAGTGGTGCGTGAACTATCACCAGACTTCTCAATCGCTTCTCTGGGTTTTTTTGCATAAAACAAAGGCACAGGAGCCAAGCGCATGATAGACCCATTACCAGCACTACGGGGAGCTGTGGAACCACAGTAAGGGTTTTGGGTTCTTTCAAACTGCTGCAAGGCTTGGGATACTGTGTTTCCAATGTCAAAACACTGACCTGTGCTACTTAGATAACCTTCTCGGGACCATCGCAGATACTGCTGTAATTGATCAACTGGATCAAACCCCTGTTGCTCAATCAAACTATGGGCTAAACACAGGGCCATGGATGTATCATCAGTCCAGTAGCCTGGCTTCAAACCAAAAGGTCCACCACCCACCATATCTTCAATCGGGGTGAAGGAGCCTGGTGGCTTAAACTCTAACGTAGTACCGACTGCATCCCCGACAGCCAATCCTAAGAGACTGCCACGGTAACGGTGAATTAGCTCCATGGGATAATTCCTCCTCTAATCCATAACCTCTGCTAATCTAGTGTTGGTGTTCTTTGCATCTTCGCGGTTAATCAAAATCCTGATTAACCTAACACCGTCACCCGGAGCTTGTTCAACCAATGAAACCGTTACTCAAACTCTGGCCTATAGCCTTGGTAAATAGACTGGTTTCCTTTCAGCAAACCATTAAACGTCAGGGTTGGTGGATTTTGCTATTTGTGATCGGGATGATAATTCCTCTATGGCAGCTTTCCCCATCCTACGCCAGTAGCACTTTTAGAGATGTCCCAAACAATTATTGGGCACAGCCGTGTATCACTAAATTAGCACAACAAAATATTATCAGGGGTTACCCAGATGGTACCTTTAAACCGAATGCTCCGATCACCAGAGCTGAATTTGCTGCACTGCTTCTGAAGGCTTTCCCTAGTGCTCCTCAAGTGCGCAGTGACCAAAAATTCGTAGATGTACCAACTAATTACTGGGCTAATCAGGCTATTCGTAATGCTGATAAAACGGGATTTTTGGCTGGCTATCCTGGTAGAGTTTTCCGCCCTAAACAAAATATCCCTCGTGTCCAAGCCTTAGTATCTTTAGCTAGTGGATTGAAGTATAAACCGGTCAAGCCTTCCGTAGAGACTTTAAAGGCAGCGTTTACTGATGCTACGGCAATTCCGAACTATGCCCAAAATGCGATCGCAGCAGCTACGGAAAATCAGATTGTGGTCAATCCCCCTAATGTGAAGCAATTGAAACCTAACCAACAAGCTAGTCGAGCTGAGGTAGCTGCTTTCTTGTGCCAAGCTACCCAAACCACTGGATTGATTCCTAATCAATACATTGCTAAGGTTGAGCCACCAACTCCTGGTTCTTCTGAAGCGGAGTTAAGAGGGGTATGGCTGACAAATATTGATAGTGAGGTACTGTTGTCTACTAGAGCAGTAAGGGATAGCCTAGAAAAACTTAAGGAGCTGAACTTTAACACGGTATATCCTACAGTGTGGAATTGGGGTTATACACTATATCCGTCTCAAGTTGCTAAACGGGTAGTGGGACTGGAAGCACGAATATCGACGGAGTTAGAGAAAGACTTATTTGACCCAAAGAAGGGGGTGCAGGGAGGACGAGATGTTCTCAAAGAGATTGTCGAGGTGGGACATGACAATGGTTTGAGAGTTATTCCCTGGTTTGAATTTGGCTTCAAAGCACCTTCTTATTCTGAATTAGCCAAACGCCACCCAGATTGGCTGACCCAAACTAAAGATGGGGTCAAGACTCAAACTACTAAAGGGTTAGAGCCAGAGGATGAAAGACTACAAGAGATTGTTTGGCTCAATCCTTTTAAAGCAGAGGTACAGCAATTTATTCAAGATTTAGTTATCGAAGTTGTCAGCAACTATGATGTTGATGGTATCCAATTCGATGACCACTTTGGGTTGCCAGTGACCTTTGGTTACGATGATTTCACAGTAGAATTGTACAAAAAAGAACACCAAGGTAAATCTCCTCCCACTGACCCAAAGGATCAGGAATGGGTACGCTGGCGAGCAAATAAAATTACGGATTTCCTAACCAAGCTGTTTCGAGCAGTTAAAGACAATGTTCAAGACAGTAACAATGATGTGATTATTTCCCTATCTCCTAATCCCCAGCGTTTTTCTTACCAATTCTTTTTAGCTGATTGGGCAACTTGGGAACAACGGGGTTTGGTAGAAGAACTAATTGTCCAGATTTATCGAGATAATTTCAGCACTTTCATATCGGAATTAGACCAGACAGAACTCAAAAGAGCAAGGAGTCATATTCCGGTAGGAATTGGCATTTTAAGTGGTCTCAGAACTCGTTTAGTTCCGGTATCACAAATTCAGCGGCAAGTCGATGCTGTCCGACTGCGGGGATTTGCTGGTGTGTCGTTTTTCTTCTATGAAACCTTGTTAAATATGAGTGATGAACCAGCTTCTAAGCGTGAGAGGGGTTTTGAGGTCATGTTTCCTGAATTTGTGAAAGCACCAGATATAGAGGATTGGAAGAAATCGAATTGAGGCGTTGCTGAATTCAATTGAGGTGTTAGGTGTTAGGTGTTAGGTGTTAGGTGTGAGGTGTGAGGTGTGAGGTGTTAGGTGTTAGGTTTTAGATAACGACTAAACAAAAAAGGTGATCAGGGTGCTCGAAGTTAAGAGTTATCGAGACTTAAAGGTTTGGAATCGGGCAATGGACTTGGTTGTACTATGCTACAAACTTACTTCTAAGTTACCAAAAACTGAGATTTATGGACTGAGCAGCCAAATTCAACGAGCTGCTGTTTCGATTCCAGCTAATATCGCTGAGGGCAAAGGGAGACAGCATTTGGGAGACTATATCCATCTGAGATGCGGCAAGGGGACTCCCGTTATACCCGGCACGGGTTAGCGGGAGGGGAATTGCCGCGCTTCTAGTAAACTACCCGATAGGGTATCCTTATTTTCAAGATTGATATTCATAGCCGTCAGCCTTGTGAATAGTTTTCAAGTATTTGGGATGTACGTCAAATTTTTGAGTTGGTAGTTGAAGGGTAAAGCTAGGTCTAAAGCGAATTGCAATACGTCCGACATATTGACCAGCAAACTTACCTTTGATGACATCAGCTTTAACAATATCACCTGTTTGAAAACCCTGAAAAAACTTAGCTTTTGGAGCGTGAGCTTTCGGAAACCCATATTTGTTAGGACGACAACGCTGCCTAGTTCCGTGTCCTTTAGCTGCAATTAACAGCGGTTTTATTCCCCTGATAAGTAGCCGCTCAGGTGTTGATTTACCAACACAAGAAGCATCAGTCCAATGGTGTTTTTCAATCATTCTGACCTTACGGTTAAATTTGGTCAGTCCCCCAGAACCTACTTCTACAGGTAACCCGGTTTCTTGAAGTCTTCTATACAATTCCCATCGGGTAGTATTAACCGCAGTCGCGTCTTTAAGTGAAGTCTTGGTTTTCCCCTTAATTTTCTTCAAGAGTTCAGGCTTTTTACTTAAAAAATCTTCTACATATTTGTTACCTTTTTTCTGATTACAAGGTCTACAAGCTAAGGTGAGATTGCTTACTCTGTTAGAACCTCCTTTTGATTTGGGGACAATGTGTTCTATTTCCAATGGGGTGTTTTCAGCGTTGCAGTAGACACATTTTATTCCCCATTTGGCAAGCAAGTATTCCTTGACCTCAAAGCCGAATAACTCACCGCGTTGATATTCAACCTCGCTAATTTCAGGGTTTTGCATTTGCTGCAAATCAAACCTGACTAACTCTTGAGAAATAGCGCTAATCGGACAGACTTTTCTAATTCGTTTCACCCAAGTCTCAATATTGTTAATTCGGCTTTCAAGAGATGGGGGTAACCATCCTTGTCTACCAGTTCTGTTCAAAAAACGAGGTTTGCGATATCGAGTCTTACGGTTGCGTCTACCTCTCCTTAATGCCCTGCGAGAGTCTAGAGAATTCTTAATCTGTTGTCCCCTGTGAGATATTTCTAAGGCGCTTGTGACACGTCCTGTTTCTTCTTGAACAATAGCCATCCCGCTTGTTTTACTACCAGGGTCTATCTTTAAACGATGTGAATGAGTGACAGATTTTTCTAAAATCCTGTCTTTTAATACAATTGTAAATGGGTACCGTTTAAATACTTTAGCCCTTCCCATGTTCAATAGCTCTCTTGCTCGTGCCGGGTGGCATGGATCCAGTGGTTTCTTATTTTGATCTAGAACGAAAACTCGCATTACTTTGAACACTCCACAATGTGGGTAAAGTTTGCCTAGACAATGTTATCTAGCTTTGTTCGGTACAGCTCACTGGCTTAACTCGCTACACCTGTTTAAAGCTGTACGACAGTTGCTACAAACTGGCACGCATTTGTAGGTGTCATGAGCTAGATAACGTAGCTCGCTTAGAGCTTAGTCTGGTCAACTATGAGCTTTTTACAAGCTCCCGCTATAGTCTGAAGGACTTAGCGGTGAGTTGTTGACCATCTCTCCATAGCTAATGGATCTCTCAAAGAATTGGAAACACATTTGCTAATTACTGGCAGATTATCTTATCTTAAAAACTCTGAGTTACAGCCCGTTTTAGAGTTAAGCGATGAAATAGGAAGAATGCTCAACAGTCTGATGGAAAAACTAAAGGAGAAGAAAAAAAATTAGCGTTTTACCTCAAACCTAAAACCTAACACCTCAAACCTAACACCTCAAACCTAACACCACTTCTCTGCTGCACTTTAGCGGACGTATGAAGCTCCATTAATATCAATGTTGGTTCCAGTTGCCGAGGGGACTTGTCCGGACAAGAGGAAAACCACCATTGCAGCAATTTCCTCTGGCTGGGCGATTCGCTGTAGGGGAATACCGGATACAATCTCAGAGAGAGGATAGTTTTGGCTAAATTCCGCAGCCATTTCGGTATCAACAAAGCCCGGACAAATAGAATAGGCTAGTATGCCATCAGCAGCGAAGTTTCGAGCAATACTTTTAGTTAAATTACTCAGTGCTGCTTTGGAGGCTGCATAGTGTATATACTCTGGGGTGTCACCACGATGAGCTGCACGACTAGAGATGTTAACAATAATTCCTCCTCCCTTGGACTTAAAGTGTTCTATAGCCCGTCGGGTGATGGAACTAACAGCAATCAAGTTAACCTGAAGAGTTTCGATCCATTTCTCTTCCCAGACTGAGGGATGATCATCCAAGCTGAGTTCGGTCATGATGGCGGCATTATTCACAACACCATCAATGGCATATCCCAGATTAAGAATTTCCTCCACTAATTCTTGTCCTGCTTGGGGCTGGGATAAATCTTTTTGAATTACAACACAATCAGTGTTTGCCTTGGATGCCAGTTCCTTGGCTGAGTCAATATGGGAATTGCAGTGCAGCATAACTTTTGCTTGGTTGGCGATCAGGCTATCGGCAATAGAGTAGCCGATTCCCGTTCCTGCACCTGTTACTAGGAATGTCTTTTCTGAAAAAGATAAGTTTTCAAGATTCATTTAATCAGAAATTAACCAGACTCACGTTCACTTAATTGTTAGACTGCTTATCAGTAAAACACTCTGGCGAAGAGACAACTAAAAATTCAGTACATCCCCTTACCACACAAAGCTTGCAGGCAAATTTTCACCCACTCAGAAGTGTTTTCTAGGGTTGATCATAGCTATGATCAACCCTAGAACATAAATCGAGCAATAGTCAGCGAATAATTACTTTCTTAACATTTACTTTATCAAAAGTCTCTCAAACCAGCACTAATAAAGACTCGAAATTCTTCAATTTCCTAGCTTCATTATTATTAGCATATCCATAGACGCGAGGAAGTTGCTTAGTTTTTAAAAGTACTTTTCTGACCTCAGAGTTGGATACATTACTTAGGTTTCTGCCAGAAAGAAGGGCAGTAATGGCAGCTATCCCCAATGCCTGACCAACACCAGCATTAAATTCCACAATTCTACCAGCGGATGAAGCAAACCCTTGAAACCCAGAACCAGGACTGACAACGGCTAAATTAGGAACTGCCTTAATTTGGGCATGCTGGATGCCAATGTTGAAAATTGGCTTACTAAAACTTACACTTTTAAACCCGTTCTCAGAGGCTCTGTTACCAAGACCTTCGATACCCCCGCGCACATCAAAATGATAGCCAAAGGTTCCCAAAGCGGACCAATTGGGTGTGCCACCTAATAGCATTTGGGATCCATAGAGAGGGTCTACCACACCAGTAATATTCCCTGCATGGCGGATATAAAGCTCAGATGCTGGCTTAACGGCTTTCGCTCCGATACTCTTGAGCCAAGTTTCAACGAAATTCATCTCTTCGAGAATCTTAGCAGAGGGTTTAGCACCTGCTTGAGCTAATTCCTCTGCTTCAGTGCCATTGACCTTACAGAGGAGAGCATTCCAGGAAAGCCTACCCCCTGGAAGAATTGCCACATTGCCTTCATCGAGGATGACACCACTTTTTGCTAGAGAGAAGGTCTTACCTCTAAAGGAGTGGTAAGCTACGGATAGGGCTGGGGAGCGAATGTCGATGTAATCCTTACCCACCCACATGGTTTTCAGATTACCCCTGGGGTCTCTCATATTCTTCCTGAGTCGTTCAGCAAACTGAGCATCAGACCCAGCAGCTTGCTTTAACCACCGTTGAGCTTCTTGATCAGCAGGATTAGCGAAGCGCTTGAGATAGGCATACTCTACCTGCTTTAGTCTTCTGATACTGAGTCCCTCAGTTTCAAATACTAGAGTGACTGGTAGTTCAGATTCGGGCAAGCCAAAGGTGTTAAATCCTTTTAGTTTCCTAACTCCAGCCGCTTGGGCTAATTCTCCATTGACTGTGGAATCGATAAATTGCTTGCCAAAATAGGTTTCCCCTCTGGCTAACTTGATGCCAGCTAGCTTTGGACCGTTTTTAATCACTGATGCAATCTTGACTTCCCGGATCAGAGCCACACCTGCTTCTTGCATCATTTTCTTGAGGGCGGCATCAGCTTTGCGGGGGTCAAGAGCAATTAAGGTAACACCTGAGCGCTGTAAAAATTCTTTGTAGAGGGTAGGGGGTGAGCCAAAGGTGCCGAGCTTGAGGGATTTACGCAGGTTACGAGGAATCTGGCAGCGATCAAGGTAAGCAAGACCTCCCCTGACCAGATGACCACCAACACCTTCATGTTTACTGCCTTTGGACATTAACAGAATGCGTGGATACTTACCTGTCCGGCGGCGATACTCTTTCCCTGCAGCGATCAGCGCTAAGATACCTGGAACTTCATCACCAAAGCCAATGACATCGTAAGAACGTTCTTGATTACTGGCCATATTTCCCTCACCCCAATTCCTGAACAACCTGATGAACTGATAATTCTAGTGTTCTATAGCTGTCGGACATTGACAGTACCCTTTGGGGGTACTATTTATTTTCACTATTTATTTTCAATTTTGGTTCTTGGTGCTGGAAATCGAGAAGGGTGATTTTTCGGAATTTGGCTACATTTTCGATCAGGACTACTAGGGGGAGAGTGGGAGGGTGCATCTCATATTTGTAAAAAAGAAGGGGAAGTGTGGGAAGTGTGGGGCGGGGGCGCGGGAATTTTCGCGGGAATTTTTGCCTAATTGCAAAAGCGAGGGATGGGCCGACCTGAGGGGGTTTCCCCCACTCGCACTTTGCATGGCTGACAGTGAGATGCACCCCGGGAATCTTAGAGGATATCTCCCAAGTTTTTTGATACTGAATTTTGCCCCCCTAGCCCCCCAATTCTGGGGGGAACAAGAATCAATTTGCGGCTAAAAGTCCCTTCCGGTGCGCTTTCCAATGGGCGAGTAAATCGCCCTTGGGTCGCACCGCAAAATTGGGGGATTTAGGGGGCTTTGATGTAGCAAATGAGACTTCTCAGACAACCTCTTAGCCTGCTCAGTACTTATTTGCTACAACGAGATAGCTACCATAGATTGACATCAACGGAAAATGCCAACCTAAATACTGGGATACCTTACCTGATCCATATAATTTAACCCCTGAGAATCCATGCATTTGCAATCTCAATCGCAGAACTTCTGGAAAATGCTGAGTTAAATGGCTGACACCGTATACTGACATTCCAATGATTTTATTTTTTATGTAATTAGGATTGGGAGTGGTAAGCAACAGTCTTCCGCCAATCTTCAACACTCTTTGGAATTCACATAATGTTTGATCTACATCGGCAGGATACAGGTGTTCAAGAAACTCACCAGCAGTAATTACATCAAAAAATCGATCTTCCATAGGTATGTCTGTTGAAAGACCATAGACTTTTTGTGAATAGCACTCAGGCAAAACATCTAATCTTTCTTGTACACAATCAAGACCAAATAATGTCAGGTTCGGGTTCAACTCCTTCAAACGTAATCCACCTCTACCCGTATTGCAACCTACGTCAAGAATATTTACAGCTTCTTTCTGAACAAAACTGAAGAATTGTTCGTACCTTTTCAATGTAAAAGAGTCGTGTTCTGAACGATTTTGTTGAACATTCTGAACTTCGTACTTCTTATGCAGATTGAGCATGTTTGCTTCTCCAATTCAACATAGAAATGACTAAACTCCAAGGCGTTACTGAATTACGGGATGAATCAGGGATAGACAGGTATTTGCCTCGGTGGCACCGGCACCTCCGGCTAACTTCAGGTAATCCACTAACAGTCCTATCGAATGCTTCAGCATTTCTACTGACGTCCATTTGGTCTCCGAGGCAAAAATTCCACCACTCTCTAGGATGACACCGGAACCCAGCCAATTACATTAAATTTTTTAACAGCTGTCGATGGTGGTTATCAGGCAAGTCTTATGGTTTTTTTAGACCCTACAAAGGGCAAGCAACTCTGAAAAGTTCCCCCACTTCTGGAGTATAGTCTGGGTCATAAGCATCCCGAAGCAGCTATTTTTACTAATCTCTAAGCATAAGTGCCCATTCAACAATCAGATCTAGTTTTCGGCTTCCGAGCAATCCAATATTTACTAACAAAGTGATTTTTAGTTGCGACCTGTTCAAAGCCAGCTTTTTCGAGACGTTCGACTAAGTTATCTGTGATATAATTTCTGTAATAAGGCTCGTGATAAATAGCCATAAAATTCTCCATCGATACCTTGAACTCAGGAGAATCCAATAGTTGCATCGAATCACAGATAGTCAATACTCCCCCTGGTTTAGTGACTCGGAAACATTCTTCAATTACTCGCTGACGAGCTGCTGGTGGTAATTCATGGAAGAGAAATACACTGCTTATGCCGTGAAAATAATTATCTGGGTAAGGTAATTTTTCGGCATTAGCCTGCATGAGTTGAGGCAATTCTTCAGGGTTTTTTGAAAGTAGTTGGTTGGCTTTGCGTAGATAAGTGGGGGAGAGGTCAACCCCAAATAAAGATGCTTTAGTTAGGGTAGCGCGAAGGAATTTTAGGGTTCGTCCCGTCCCACAACCTACGTCTAAAACCTTGATTTGGTCCGGTGCTACAGAAGCAAAGACATTTAATCCTTGGTTGATTGGACCAAGAATTTGCCGACGCATACTATCTGCTGCACCATAAAACAGGATTTCTACCTGCAAGTCGTAGAGTAATAACTTAGTTGACGATTTAAGGTACAACACGATACTATCAGTATGTTGTTAATTGTAGTTAGGTGACTAAGTACCTCAAACCAACCAAAAGCTGATCAGGATCATGGCGTTAACGTCAGCACACTAGCCCGATGGAAAAATCAATCATCCCGACTTATGCAACGAGCCTTCAAGACCAAGTTAAAACTGAATAACAAACAAAAAACCTTGATGGCTCAACACGCTGGGTATTCTAGGTGGGTATGGAACTGGGCTTTAAACCTGTGGAAGGAAGCCGCATTAGCTGGACTCAAGCCTTCAGCCAATAAGTTGAAAAAGTTTTATACTCATCATGTGAAGCCTCAGTATACCTGGCAGTCCACATTAAGTTCTAGGGTTTACCAATTTGCTTTCAGGCACTTAGGAGAAGCATTTAGTCGATTTTTTCAAGGGATTGCTCAACATCCTAAGTTTAAGAAAAAAGGTAGAAATGATAGCTTTACCCTAGATAATTGCGGTAAGCTCATGAAGTTTTCAGGGACTCGGTTAAAACTTCCTTGTTTGGGATGGGTTAGTACCTATGAACCAATACCTGAAATCCAGACAAAGCGAATCACAATCAGTCGAGTAGCCGATTCTTGGTATATTTCGGTAGCCTACGAATTTGAGCCTGAATATACCCCAAAGTCCAGAGAATATCTAGGTGTAGATGTTGGGGTTAAAGTTTTAGCGACTTGCTCTGATGGAACCGTATTTCCTAACCCTAGAGCCTATAAGCAAGCTCAGAAAAAATTAACTCGACTTCAACGAGAACTATCTAGAAAACAAGTTGGTTCTGTAAACAGAAATAAGACCAAGCTAAGACTGGCTAAAACTCATCAGCGTATCGCTAACATCCGGAAAGATGCCATTCACAAGTTAACCTGTTGGCTTTGCAAAAACCACGCAGTCATTGGGTTAGAAGATTTGAATATTTCCGGTATGCTTAAAAACCCTAAGTTAGCGGGTGCCATTGCTGATTCGGCTTTGTATGAAATTCGTCGTCAAGTCGAATACAAGTCGGAGTGGTACGGATCAAAAACAGTGTTTGTGGATAGATTTTATCCATCAACAAAAACCTGTTCAAGTTGTGGCCACATCCAGGAAATGCCACTCAAAGAACGAGTTTTTAATTGCGAAGCTTGCGGTGAAGTTCGAGATCGTGATTATAATGCTAGCCTCAATTTAGAACGATACGCCGAGAGCTACTCGGTTTGAGCCTGTGGAATAGGAAGTGCCGACACCCTATGAAATGCCAGGTAACTGGAAAGAAGCAGGAAGGGAACATTAATACGGTTTATACCGTGTTGTGTCAGTTTTCCGTAGCAGATTAGCCGACATATCACTTAAGTAACCGTCTGTCTGATAGTGGAAATTTTGCAGGTAGTAGGGCGGATAACCTTGCAGCTCAATCTCAGGAGAAAACGTTTGATATTCCTTTCGTTGCCACCTTGACCAAATTTTTGGAATATCTCTCCAAACTTCTGGATAGTAACGGAAAAAATCCTGCCAAGGATTATCGAATAATGTACCAACTGGATACACGCCCTTTTGCGCATCTTGCCAATCAGCTTCACCCAGATTTTTTCGTCTTTTTGCGAACTCAAGTAAGAGTTGTTTAGAAAGGGGTTGCCTTATTTTTTTTAGTTCTGGAAAAAAAATATTTCTCAAGCGGGCTCTAATCGCTATATGAGCAATACTAAAAAAAGTTTTGCTTTGTTGAAATACCTGGTAAGTGAATTTAATTAAGGTCTCACGGAGAAGTGTAAATTGGTTAATTTTGGAAGTAGATTCCATAGTGATACTTAAACTAGTTAAGATCAACAAGTTTGGGATTTGATGGAATAGCAATGCATCGCTTTTTCACCATTACTCTGTAAGCATTCAGCGATCAGCTATCAGCTATCAGCTAATAGCTAAGGGATGAATGCTTGGGGTTGCTGAATTAAAGAATGAATGGGCGATTATCTGGTTTTATGAGAGCCCCCTAAATCCCCCGAGCGAGCAATCCCTCGCTCGGGGGACTTGTCTTGATTCAGTCGCTCATGGGGGAAACCACGGCAGTTGCTCATGGGGGAAACCCCCGCAGGTCGGCGCTGCCTCCCCAAGACCGCACTGCCTCCCCAAGACCGTAATGGTGCGTTTGACCCGTAATTAAATTCGCCACGGGTCGCACCTCTGCATCGCTTGAGAGTTTTGTTCCCCCCAAGGGAGGGATTGCTCGCTAGGGGGGCTAGGGGGGCAAAACCATACCCAGAATCAGCAACGCTCAACCTTGGCCTATTGGCCACGGGTGCGCGTTCAACCGTTCAACCTTAGCCAATAGGCCACCCTAGGCTAACAACTTTCAACTTCACAACTTTCAACTTCACAACTTTCAACTTCACAACTTTCAACTTCACAACTTCACAACTTCACAACCTTGGCCTATTGGCCACGGGTGCGCGTTCAACCCTTGAAATTAGCCCCCAATTCCTAGCCTTCCTGCCAAAGCTGAATTAATGGGAATCAGAGTTGCGACCATTAAAAATAATGCCAATAACCCCCACAATGCTCGAGTATCATCGAGTTCGGTAATTTCATTGAGGCTAGGACGTTCTAAACTCCGCTGCAAGAACAAAATCAAGATTCCCCAGTACAAAATTATGGGATTGGCTGGATTGATTAAGGCCAGAATCCCCAAAATTACTAAGGTGGCAATGGTAGTAAGTCGAGCAGTTTTTCGTCCGTAGATAGCTTGGACAATTCGCCCACCATCTAGTTGTCCTGCTGGCATTAGGTTCAAGGCTGTTATGGTTAAACCTAGCCAACCAACAATGGTCAGAGGGTGAAGATCTACTAAAGGCTCTTGGAGAGCACTACCGAGCACTAACTTTGCCAGTCCTCCGACTAAAATGGACGCTTGGAAGAACTCTGCTGGCACCTGAAAGGCACTGCCTTGATGAGAAAGGACTAATCCTGAAATCAGCATCAGTAGAGACACTACACCACCTACGGCTGGTCCAGCTATAGAAATATCAAATAATACTTTTCGATTTGGTAATAAGGATTCAAAGCGAACCATAGCACCAAATGAGCCGATTTGCAAGCTGGGCAGGAAAAAGGGTATGCTGAGGCGAATGTCGTGACTTTTGGCTTGCCACCAGTGACCGAGTTCATGGGTAATCAGAACTATCCAAATTCCGATGGTAATCGGTAAGGCTTCCCGAAACCGTTGGGGTTCACTGAATAAATCAAAGTCAAGCAGTAACCCAGATACTTCTAAAGTGGTGAAAAATGTGGCAATTACCAGAACCAGGGCTAATATTTTTTGCGCAACTGTAGTGGTTCGCGGGTCATTGGTACTGGGTAATACAATGACAACTGGTTTCCCTTCTGGATTATCGACTAAAAATAGCCGATAGCGATCGCTTAATTTTTCCTCTAGATTAGCTGACAAACGAGAATGTACCAATTCTGCATCGTTTCCCCGCAGATTCCCTGTAAAAATTGCCCCTTCCTGATATTTTATAGTTTCCGTAGCAAAGAACGTATCAATCCCAAAAATCCCTTTAATAAGTTGTAGGTCTTCATCAGGAATTGTAGCTACTCCGATCCTGGTGGTATTCGGACCCTCGGATACGGCAGTTAAATTTTTGTAAGCTGCAGTATCTTGCTCCTCAGACTTTTGGGCATCCTTGCTTTGTTGTTGCTCCTCGAACAGTTTGGTGGCACGCTCCCGCCAAACCTCATCTTGACCTGCTGCACGTAAGAGCCTGCCCAAGTAGATGTATAGGCCGGTGGAAGCGACTAGCAGAAATAGGATCCCAACGATATTCAGGTAAATTCCGATGCTGACTAAGCCAAAGAATAATAGCCAGGGCACTGTCAAGACTACTGACTGCAACCAGGCTAAAATTCCTAGCTTGCCGTAAGAACGAGCGCGGTTATAGCCCCAACCTAGAACACCAAGGGCTACGAGTATGATTACCAAAGTGACAGTAGTCTGTGATCCGTTAAACATTATCAATTTAATTTTGATGGAGTACTAGTTTGTTTCCAACTTTGGAGAGCGGTCCTGAGATCACTTTGGTTTTGCTGTAGGAAGCTGGCTCCCTCTAGCTGGTCTAATCCTGTCCAGTACATTAGTAGCGCTAGTTTTACCTGCCTTCCACTGCGCTCTAGTAAATGAGCGCAGTCTTCTCGGCTGAGGTTGGTCAGGTCTTTGAGGATGCGCAGGGCTCGGTCATGAAGTTTCTTGTTGGTCACTGCCACATCTACCATGCGATTGCCGTAGACTTTGCCAAGCTTTACCATGGCTCCAGTGGAAAGGATGTTCAAGGCCATTTTAGTGACAGTACCGGCTTTGAGGCGAGTAGAGCCAGCTAAGATTTCTGGACCAACCAGCAGCCGAATATCAATATCAGCATCAATACTGACCTGTTCAGGGGGGACACAAGCGATCGCAATCGTGGTTGCGCCCCGGCCTCGTGCCTCTTGGAGTGCGCCGTGGACAAAGGGTGTGGTTCCACCTGCGGTAATGCCTACCACCACATCTAGGTCATGTACCCGGCGATGGGCGATCGCTTTTGCACCATCTTCCTGCCGGTCTTCCAAATCTTCAGAACTCCGCACCAATGCCCCTGCTCCTCCAGCAATGATCCCTTGGACTAGGTCTGGGGGTGTACAAAAGGTGGGGGGACATTCGGCAGCATCGAGGACTCCCAAGCGTCCACTGGTACCAGCTCCCACGTAGAAGAGGCATCCTCCTTGACGCAATGCCTTTGCTGTGCAGTCAATGGCTTGAGCTAGCTGGCTACTAGCTGCTGCGATCGCATCTAGGGTTTTGGTATCTTCTTGATTAAACAGATCCACTAACTCTAGGGATGTCAGCTGGTCAAGGTTCTGACTATTGGGATTAATCTGTTCGGTCAGCAGATGTCCCCGTTGTTCTAAATTTTGCATTATATTATTTAGTCATTGGTAGAAGGGTTGAAGGTTATTTGGTTGAACGCGATGGACGTTCGCGTAGCGTCGGCTTTGCCGAGAGTCCCGCTGAATAGCGAACGCTTGGCCTAAAGGCCAAGGTTGTTCGCCCCGTATTCGGTGTCGGGTAGGTTGTTTGGTTGAACGTTGTTCGCCCCGTATTCGGTTTCAGGTAGGTTGTTTGGTTAACGGTTCAAGGTAGAAAGTTAAAAAGTATTCCTCAAATTTTTATCAGCTTACAATAAATTTTCCAACTGACGGCGAATGCGCTCTAGATCTGATAGTTCTGGTTGTTCGGTTTTCTTGATGTCCGGTTGCCAATCAGTCTTTTCTAGATTTGTTTCCGGTGGCATGGCCAACATTCCTTCAGTAACCAACTCCGAGTCATAACCAGCCGATTGGCAAAACTCTTCAATCTCTTCTAGATCGATAGCTTCCACGGTTGCTGTTGGGAAATCCTGGGCTTCGAGCAATAAAGCAAAGCGGGTAGCATCGTCTTCTTCTTCAAACATCAATACCGTTTGGCGATCGTCAATTTGGATAGTGTGAATTCCCTCGTTTTCTGTCCGGGCATTAAATAATAGGACGTATACTTGCTTAGGTGCTATCATAATTAGGATTTTTCCTTAGGTAATCGTTTTTTTTAACTGTTTTTATAGGATATCTAATCTCATTTTGCTTTAATGCCAGGCACAGATAGCAGGAGGGTCAACAGAGGCAAAAGTGGGAAGAAACAATGGCGTATTTCTAGGATTTTTGGAGCTACTTCATAACTAATTCCACCATAATTCACTGCTAAACTAGCTTAGCAGCAACTGAGCTATCACCACGCTCCCCACATAGGACGCTCCCCACATAGGATGCTCCCCACTCTCCGACTCAAGACTCAGGATTAGCCACTGACGCACTCAACAGCACCATATCGTGCCATAAAGGTATTGCTTGCATCCTCTTGATTGCGCAGCCAAGCCCACATTTGGTCTCCGAGGCAAAAATGCCACCACTCTCTAGGATGACACCGGAACCCAGCCGAGTACATTAAATTTTTTAACAGCTGTCGATTGTAGTGATAAGGCAAGTCTTGCTGATTGGCATAATAATTGGGATGGGAGCGTGGTGAGACTTCATCAATCTCAGAGCCCATATCAATGGTTTCACCGGTGGCATCCAGCAGGGTAATATCTAACGCAGCACCTGTACTGTGAGGGGGTGGAGTCATGGGGTTAGAGCTCGGTACTGCCCAAAATTGATAAACTTGTTCCCAAATGGCTTGCTGTTGTTGTTCCAATAGGGTGCTTGGGTTGAGTTGTTGCGCCTGAGCTACTTGGGCAAAGGTATGGTCAACCATGAATTGTTGGACTTCCAGCGGTCGATAGCCATCAAAAATCTGGATGCGCCAACCTGGATGCTGCTGTTGGAGTTGGCTTTGAGCCACAAAGAGTGCTTCTATCACACTCTCGCGCAGATAATAAGGGGAAGCCTTACCATAAGGTGCCCCCAGTTTTTGGTAGGGGTGAGGGGTACGAGCGGCAAATTTTTCTAAGGGAATGGGGATGAGGGGTTCTCCACACTCTACAATTGGGATTTGCTGATAAGGTTTCATAAGTTATAGCAGTTCTCAGTTTTTTCAGCATACTCAAACCACAAGAGTCACTACTTTTTCCCTGTTCCCTGTTCCCTGTTCCCTGTTTCCTGTTCCCTGTTCCCTGTTCCCTGTTCAACACTTCTAGATTTATCGCTATTACCATTAGGATAAACGTCAGGCACGGGATCATAACCTCCTGGATAGAGAGGATGACACCGTAGAATACGGCGAATGCCTAGCAAACCGCCCCGAAAGACACCAAACCGCTCAATCGCTTGGATAGCATACTGGGAACAGGTTGGTTGAAAGCGACAGACTGGGGGAAATAGGGGGGAAATAAACGCTCGATAGCCTCGAATTAGCCAAATAAGTAAAAATTTCATGTAATGGTCACCCCATCTAATACAGTAATAAATAGGTCTTACAGTATGCTGCCATCAAATCCTTGTTTAATTCTGTACCCTCGATAGAATCAATTCCAACCCTATGGCTGCAAATTGCACTGATTGCTGTCGGTCTCGGTGCGATTGTACTGCTGGCGGAAACCCTACATCAGCGCACCGCCAGGGATTCAGAAATTACCCGTAAAATTGTTCACATTGGCACGGGTAACGTGATTTTAGTGGCTTGGTGGCTACAAATACCTGGCTGGGTAGGTATTTTGGCTTCAGTTATCGCTGGTGCGATCGCTCTTTTGTCCTATTACATTCCTATTTTGCCTGGTATTAACAGCGTTGGGCGCAAAAGCCTAGGCACTTTCTTCTATGCTGTCAGTATTGGTGTCGTGATTGCCTGGTTTTGGCCCTTAGAACAATTCCAGTATGCCGCTATTGGGATTTTAGTGATGGCATGGGGGGATGGACTGGCAGGACTGATTGGTCAGAAATTTGGCCAACATCCCTATCAGGCTTGGGGGATGCAAAAAAGCTGGGAAGGGTCTGGGACCATGGCGGCAACTAGCTATGTAGTAAGTAGCCTGATCCTTTTCGCTGTTCAAGGTAATGTCTGGCAAACCTGGTTGATGTCAATTGCGATCGCATTCTTTGCCACAGTATTAGAAGCCTTCTCCAAGTTCGGTATTGATAATCTCACAGTTCCTATCGGTAGTGCAGCAGTAGGGTTCTTTTTAGGTCAAATCCTCAGCTTGGGTTGAAGGCTCTTGAAATAGCTCAAGTTATGACCCTGTGCTTGATAGTAGATATTAAACTAAGAATAAATCAAACGTTGATAGTAAGCGAGAATTGAGTTAATGTTACAGTTTTACAATAATCCTATGTCCAACAATGCCCGACGGGTATGGATTGCTTTATTAGAAAAACAGATTGAATTTGAGCCTGTTGAAATAAAATTAGATGGTGATCAATTTACGCCAGAATTTATTGAAATCAATCCTTTTCATCACGTTCCAGTCCTAATCGATGATGGATTTAAAGTGATAGAATCCTTAGCCATCTTAGATTATTTAGAAGCTAAATATCCAACTCCTGCTCTTATGCCCACTGACCCCCAAGCTATTGCTACAGTGAGGATGATAGAACTGCTCAACGTCAATGAGCTTGCTCCTGCTATCGTAACATTCATGCGCCATAATTTGGAGATTGAAGTAGAAGCCAAAAAATTAGAACAAGCTCAAAAACAAGTTGCCACAGTGATGAAATTTTATAGCGAAAAATTGGGCGATAAAAACTACTTTGTAGAAGGGCAATTTACGGTAGCCGATATTGTCGCCGGTTTGTCGGTATATTTTCTGAGCAAGATCGGCGTGTCTTTAGCTGACTATCCCTCAGTGCAAAATTGGCAAACAGCTTTACAGCAACGGGAAAGTTGGCAGCAAGTTCAACCAACACCAGAAGAGTTTGAAATGTTTAAAGCAAAGGTGAAAGCAATTTTGTCACGGTAAACCACTAGACAATTCGCAACGCCTGAGTTATTGGGAGTCGTGAGTGGTGAGTCGGGAGGCGGGAGTTATGAGAACCGCTACATTACCACGTTACCTCGATCACAGTGTTCGCTTCCAGCTTAAATCATCCCGTCAATAGGCAACTCCACATTAGCTTTAGGGGCGCACGCTGTGCGCCCCTAAGGGTGTTGTGTATTCCAGCAAGAACCACTATAACTAGCGTTCAAATTCTAGCTAAAATCGAAGAATTTACCGAAGAATTTACCAAGATGCCTCTTTCTGCTCAAAGGGGTCACCGCTAAAGGGTTGAACACCAATAGCAGGATAAATGTCATCATTAGGTCCAAAAATCCTAGCTACTGCTTCAGAAAGATATTGAATACTGCTTTCCAATAGTTTGTAAAAACTCATAAAATTGCTCTCCTGAATTAGTTGAGTTAGAGTTGAAAACAGCAGTGGCTATAATTAGCGCGAACCTTTACATTTTATGGTGGTTCACGATTACTGCCATGCTCTCATCAAATTGCTGTTCTCAAATTATTGAGTATTAACTCTCAGTAAAGACTGAAAGACGTTTTTGTCTTGGTGTACTTAATCTTATCGAGAATTATCGATTTGGTGGCAGGTTAGTAATATTTGTTTGGCAATATTTGCAATACTTTTCTCAAGCTTGACTAATCACTAAGATTTGTTTGGTAATTTTGAGAGGCTTGTTAACAAATCTGTACCTATTTAAAGTTCCTTTACCTTATGTTAAACATTACTCCTTAAACAGTACTACCATGAATGATAAACACCAGGAATTAATACCTACACCTGAGGACTATAGCTTATTAACTGACCTGTATCAGCTGACCATGACAGCCTGTTATAGTGGTGAAGGCTTAGCCCAAAAACCAGCCTCCTTTGAACTATTTGCGCGACGTTTACCTAATGGCTTTGGTTACTTGATTGCTATGGGACTCGCCCAGGTACTCGACTACCTGGAACAGTTTCGCTTTAGTCCCCAGGCACTAGACGCATTACAACAAACAGACATTTTTCAGGGAGCACCGGAACAGTTTTGGTCACTCTTAGCAGAAGGAAGCTTCACTGGTGATGTCTGGGCAGTGCCTGAGGGAACAGCAATATTTGCTAATGAACCGTTGTTGCGGGTGGATGCTCCTCTGTGGCAAGCACAGATAGTAGAAACTTACCTACTCAATACAATTAACTATCAGACCTTGATAGCCACTAAGGCAGCACGGCTAAGAGATGTGGCGGGGGCCGAGGCTACCTTACTAGAATTTGGCACTCGACGAGCCTTTAGTCCTCAGGCATCCTTGTGGGCAGCACGAGCAGCTATAGCAGGTGGGTTGGATGGCACATCTAATGTATTAGCAGCCCTGAAATTAGGATGTCAGCCTAAAGGAACCATGGCTCATGCTTTGGTCATGGCGATCACAGCAGTATCTGGAAGTGAGCAGGATGCTTTTACGGCCTTTTATCGCTATTTTCCCAATGCTCCCTTATTAATAGATACCTACGATACTGTAGCAGCCGCTAAGAATCTGGCTAAACGAATCGCAGCTGGAGAAATCCAAGTGACTGGAGTACGTTTGGATTCTGGGGATTTAGTCACCTTGTCCCAAAAAGTGCGATCGCATTTACCCAATGTCTCAATTTTTGCCAGTGGGGATTTAGACGAGTATGAAATAGCCAGACTCAAACAGGCTGGTGCTTGTATCGACGGTTATGGACTCGGAACTCGCCTAGTCACTGGAAACCCAGTCAATGGAGTCTACAAATTAGTAGAAATTGATGGCATTCCCACCATGAAACAGTCCAGTAGCAAAGTCACCTATCCAGGACGCAAGCAAATCTATCGCCAATTTCACCAAGATACACTTATCAAAGACCGGCTAGGATTGATGGCTGAATCCTGCCAAGATCATGAACAACCTCTGCTCGAACAAGTCATCAAACAAGGTCAACGACTAAAGCCACCAGAATCCTTAGACGTCATCCAAAAACGCACAGCTTACTCCGTTGCCAGTCTTGCCACGTCAACGCGACAACTTCATCAGCCAACCCCACTACCTGTAGAAATTTCTGATCCCCTACAACAGCTCACCATAGCTACCTCCAAAGGGTAAGCTATCACACATTAAAAATGCTTTTTAGCAAGGCAAAAGGCAAAAGGCAAAAGGCAAAAGGCAAAAGGCAAAAGGCAAAAAGGCACTGGGATATATCTTTTTTATTTGATTTCACTTTAAATGCAGAACAGCTTAAGCTGTTAAAGATTAATCAATAACTTAGATTGAATGCCAACTGCTCTATTGCCTACTCCCTGCTCCCTACTCCCTGCTCCCTAAAAAACCAGAACTATGTACTTAATAAAGTCGCAAACCGCTATAACAAATTGCTACAAATACCGCCAACACAGAAGAGACGTGTAAACTACCAAAATCACTGGAAACGCCACTCTTCCAAACTCCATTAATTTGCTAATCTTGATTTTACCAGACTGAAAGCGCTCACTATTCCCAATCACCACCATCAACAACTGTAAGCCATTGAGTACATAAACGATAAAAAAGGCATAGTCGAGAGCCACTACATAGCCAACCCCCTCCGGTAGTGCTTCTATCAAGCTCAGATGGTAAAAGACAATCGCTAGTAGCAAGCCACTCACTGCTTCTACGGATATCTGATCGAAGGGGAGAAACATGAACAGGTATCCGACCACCACAAAAAACAGTAGAGGCAAGAGATTCTTGATACTGAAACTGACTAAATCCCGCTTGATTTTAATAACCACATTGAATCGGGAGTATTCTATATCTAAGTCTGTATCGATAAATCGTCGATTGCCCAAAGTCGAATCGTTAATCACCGTATCCTGGAAAAAAGTAGCATTCTCAACACTCCAATCGGTAATCTTATCAAACACTTTAGCTCTCTTCCAATTTTTGATAACTTTTTCTGTAGTGGTGTCTCGCATTCCCACGAAGTCCACTACATAAATTAGTTTGTCCCGGGTTAGGTTAAGATGTCGAAATCTGGCTGATAGAGTCTGATGGTCAAACGGGTAATCGTGAAAATCAAACTTTTCATGAAAATCGCCTTTCACCCGGTATACTTTATAATTAATTCCATCCGTTAAATCTGTATCTATCGGTTCCTTTAAGGTCAATTTTTCTCCTGAATCTAGCCGCTCAATGCCATAATTTGTAAACTCGATTTGGTCTGCTATAATATCGCCTTGGTACCTAAACCACAGGAAAAAATCAACAACATAAGATGACGTTTTCTCATCTATGTGACTAATTTCATTGATATCCATCCCGGTGTAAACGATATGGGTTTTTACCATATAGTTATTACCAACCTTTACAATTTCACCACTGTCGAGCTGTTCTTCCAGATTAGCAACAGCCCGTAAGTCCCGGATTATTTGCAGCTGGCTAAAGGCTGAAATAAACTTTCTTCTATCAAAAGTTCCCACAAAAACGGGTGCTACTGCATTGCCGTAATAGTCAAAATAAATATTTCTGGTTGCCCCCTTGAATGCCGTTTCCTGGCTATTAATAGTTGCTAAGCTTTCTTTGAGCATTAAACGGTCTTTCGGTAAATCGTCCCAGGTAATATCAGAGCGTTGAATTGCCTCAACAATGGCTTTTGCCGCATCATAATAGCAAGTCGCAACCCATCCCGGCGCTTGTTTATACTTCTTTTCAAAGTCGTTTCTGAACTGTTGACCGCCATCATCAGAAATGTCAAAAATAATCGGAGCAATGGCATAAATTCCATTGGTAAAGAAGCCTGGTTCATTCGTCTCCTCTGGGGAGTCTTCAAACCGTTGCCCCAGCGATATTTCCGCTAAAGAGTCACCGCCAAAAATGGGGAAATCCATCCCAGAACTCTTGATTTTGGCAATTAATCCAGCCACTTGATTGCGATTCGCTGTCATCACAATCACTCCTGGGTCTTTCCCGCTATTTTTTAAAGCCAATAAATCTTGATAAATCGTTTCTATGGCTTGGTCTATATCATCCCCTAATACCCACTTACTGACTACTTCTCCCCCTAACTGCCGAAACGTCTCTTCAACAGTCTTCCCTAAGGTCAAGCCATAAGTGCTGGGGCTGTAAACTAGGCTAATATTGGAAGATCCCAGAATTTTTTGGATATAATTGGCGATAAAAGTACCCTGAGCACTGTTAGAAAAAATGGTGCGAAAATACCAAGTGTTCGATTGGGTGACCCCATCAGCAGTAGCTGAGCCGGTCACCGCAGGAATCTTATGGTCTTGATAAACTTCGCCAGCAGCCGTAGATACCCCACTACTGTAATGACCAATCACTGCGATCGCATTTGATTGAGCAATCTTCTGAGCAACCTGCTGTGCCACATCCGGATTGCCTTGGTCATCATAAACCTCTAGCTTAAACTTTTTCCCCTTAACACCACCAGCCTTGTTAACTTGATTAATGTAAAGTTGAGCACCGTCTACCATTGCTCTGCCTGAGCGTTGTGCTGATTCACTAGCATTGCTTAACGGAGCTGCGATCGCAATGGTTATCCTCTCTTGATATCCCTGGAAGGTATCGATTGCTACAACTGTAGCGCAGGCAAGCAGTACGATAGATACTAATACGATGGCTTTTTTTAGCATATATCACCTGATCAGTTGAATGGTCACAGATTACAGGTTACAGGTTGAACGCGCACCCGTGGCCAATAGGCCAAGGTTATCAGGTTATCAGGTTACAGGTTGAAGGTTACAGGTTGAAGGTTACAAGTTGAAGGTTATAGGTTTAACGTTACAGCTTACATTTTTAACGTTAAGTTTTACATATTGGGATTTAAACATTGCATATTTTAGATTATAGGTTACAGGTTACATGTTTAACGTTACAGGTTGCTAGTTATACATCCGGCTTTCAGTTTTTAAGCCTCTAATCTTCAACAATCTAACCATCAAACCATCAACCTTCAACTTTAACCTTTCAACTTTAACCCTTTAACTTTCAACTTTCAACTTTCAACCATCAAACCATCAACCCTTCAACTATCTAACCTTCAACTATCTAACCTTGGCCAAAAGGCCATGGGTGCGCGTTCAAGCTGACCTGACTTCGTGACTGGGCAATCACGCCCTTGTTCCAATGGCGGCTATTAAGGGTTTCTAAAAATTACGAATTAGAACTGTCAATAACATCATTTAAAACAGGATAAAGGCTTGTCAAAAATGATCAATCACCAATAATTAATAGACTTAAGTCTAGCCAATTAAACCTTTTTTAAAAACCCTGCCTAAACAAACCAAAATATTCCTTAAAACTTTTATACAAAACTATTTTGCAATTTAATCAATAGTTTTTATATTTTATTTTTTATCTTTACTTTATTATATCTATTACTTGTTTTTAAAATAGCGGTTCTGATATTAATGAGGTATACAGAATGTTTTACCGATTCCCGATTCCCGATTCTCTGTAATAGAGCCATAGCAATTGCTTTTAGGTAAGATCCTCATGGTGATGACAGGGACTTCCGTGCTATTAATTGGATTAACTAATAGCTAGTAACCCTTCAGCTATCAGCCTCTCAGTAGTCAGCTTTGGAAGGGTTAACTTCTGTTGCTCTCATCGGAATGTTGGCTTTTCCAGGTTTAGATACCTGTCTAATGTTCTCATTAAATAAAACAATAGACCATTAAGCCTTATAAGCAAAGATTATAAAGCATCAGTAAAAATAGGGATAAATAATGAATAAAATGTTAAAAAAATGTGAAGTTAAGCTGAAGGGATGATCTCAGCTCAAGTTGCGCTCAAATGGCCCAGATCGACCTAGGCGTCTCCTGTCCATGGAACACTGCCAAGAAAAACGTTTTGAAACCTTCATGAACTTATGGCTATGAGGCGGTGTATTAACCTTCCTGTAGTGGTATCAATTTAATTGTAGTTAATAATATAATTAATATTTAATGAGTAAAGTATTGTATTATACTGAAAGGTTGAGCTGATTTGTTAAGTGAACAACATAATTATTATCTTGGCTGAAGTCAGCCTGGTCATCGTAGTTTTCTATCTAGTCAACTGGCTGGTGGGCATACTATTCAAGCAACTGATCACAGTTGCTTGGTTCCAAAAGGTGAACAGCAATGCTAGAAACCTCCGCCGGAACCTCCAGGCGCTGATCGTTATCTGTTGTATAGCGCTATGCCTTGTAATTGTTGGTGGCAACGGTTGGCTGATCTATCGTGGGAAAGACCTCAAGGAATACACACTCGGGTTAGTCAGCAATATTCCCAAAGGATTCTGGATAACCCTTGGCACTGGGTTAGGCAAATGCATCTGCCTTCTGATGCTAGTTGCGTTCGCCATGAAACCCTTGCAGCGTTTGCTCAACTATGGCTGTGTTCGGGCAAAGAAACTAGAACAAATCACTGCTAGTGATGAAAGCATTGAGGATTTCTTTAGTTACTTAACCAAAATCCTCACCACTGGACTCTGGCTGCTGTCTGTCATCTGGTGCATCCAATTTCTGAAAGTGCCAGAATCCACAACTAAGTATCTGTACGTTCCTCTGAACATCTATCTGATTATTGGAATCGGGTTGCTGATTCTAAGATCGGTCGTCATCATTATCGATAGCATAGACACCCTGATTCTTGAATACTCTAGCCCTGAGAATAGCCTGCGATTATATAACAATATTAGGCATCTGATTCCTTTTTTTAAGCGGTGCCTAGAATATGTAATATATGTTAGCATGGCAACCCTTGTGGTTGAGCAGATCGAGATAATTGCTAACTTAGCCACCTATGGGTCAAAAGCTGTCAAAATTATCGGTATCATATCCCTGAGTCGTGGCTTGATCGTGATCGCCAATTTGTTCCTCGAAGAAGCACTGCTGAGCTCCCCGAAGCTGACTGATGTGCAGCGAAAGAAGCGGTTAACGATTATTCCGGTACTAGAGAGTTTACTGAAGTACTTGATTTACTTCGGTTCGGGTATATTGATCCTCAATACCATAGAAATTGATGCCACCCCAATCCTAGCGGGGGCTGGCATTGTGGGGCTAGCGGTCGGTCTGGGGGCGCAGAATCTCATTAACGATATGGTTAGTGGATTCTTTATCCTCTTTGAAAACTACTACCTGGTAGGTGACTATATCCAGACAGGGGAAGCCGAGGGCATTGTAGAGGCGATTGAACTGAGAACTACCCGTATTCGACACTTCAATGGTCAAATGCATATTATTCGGAACGGGGATATTGGCTCAATTACCAACTACTCCAAGGACTATATCTATGCTGTAGTGGAAGTTGGCATAGAATATGATGCTGACCTCGATCACGTGTACAGGGTGATCGAAAAGGTGGGACACCAGTTAAAAGAGAAGTATTCCGAGGTACTTGAACCGACCAAGGTGGATGGAATCGAGGAATTTGGGGATTTTGATCTGTCCATACGAACCATTACCAAAGTTAAACCAGGAAAGCACCGCCTGATTAAGCTAGTGCTTCGTAAAATGATCAAGGATTTCTTTGACCAGGAGGGAATTGAATTAAACGCTCAGGATCCGGTGTTTATTTTGAAACAATAGGGTTGAAACAATAGTGCCTAAGCGATAGCGCTACGCGCACGCTGCGCGAACGAGGTGAGATCCCAGCAGTTGATCAGGTGCTTGAAACTCCCGCAGTTTCAGGGGCTTTGCACTTTTAGACAGATGATTGGTAGTGGGATGGAAGAGATGGAAGAGGGTGAAGAGAAGAAAGTAAGCTCTGAAGCATCTATATCAGGCATCTATGGGTTTAATCTACATCTAATTGATTTATAAATTGAATCGGCAAGGGTAAAGGATTGCAGAGTTTTTCCCGCTTACTCAAAAATAGACAAGTTAAATAGGCGACAGCTTAGTAGGGTGGGTTAATAACGCACCCTACTCAAGGGAGTTACTGGGTAAGTCGTGATCAGTTGGAGTTCTGGGTAAATCCTATTTGAGTTGCCGGATTTCTCAGGCTCTGTCCATTGTAACGACTGTCATGCCCCCTAGTTGAAGGACTTTTGTCAATCAACTAGGGGGCTATCACCATTGGTATCAGGGCTGAAGCAAATAAGCTATATATAGCGTGTAGTAGTTCAAGCGTTCGCAGCAAAGCGGGACGAAGTCCATCGCATTCTGTTTCCTTTGAGTGAACCCTAAGCCGTGGCGGGTTTAAATTTTATAATTCTGAAGCTAAAACCCAACCCTAGGCTTAGATCGCTTTTCACGCACTAGATACTGAAGAGCAAACCTAATCTCAAACCCCTTTGAGCTTTTAACTAACTTTTAACTAACTATGATCAATATAGCCCTGTTTGGTACCAGTGCAGATCCCCCAACTTGTGCTCATCAAGCCATTCTCCAGTGGCTATCCCATCACTATGACCAAGTGGTGGTTTGGGCCTCAGATAATCCATTCAAGTCTCATCAGACCACCCTAGAACAACGTTCCCACATGCTCAAGTTACTGATTGAGGAGATTGACCCGTATCAAAATCCGATCCGTGTCAGCCCCGACTTGAGTAGCCCGAGAACCTTGGAAACCATAGCACTAGTTAAACAGCGCTGGGGATTACAGGCAAACTTGACTCTGGTGATTGGTACTGATTTAGTCCGTCAGATGCCCCGTTGGTATCAAATTGAACAATTGTTAAAACAAGTACAGTTGCTGGTGATACCTCGTTCAGGATATGGAGTAGATCAGGATAGTTTAGAAAAGTTGAAGCATCTAGGAGCACAATTAGCGATCGCTAATATTACGGTACCATCAGTTTCCTCTACAGCGTATCGTGAGAATGGTGATACAACAGCACTGACTCCTCTGGTTAAGGACTATATCCATCAAGAGCAGTTGTACCAATGACCCAAAGCAGGAATATAAAGGTCAAACTACCAGCTCTAGCCAACGTCCAGGTCAGGGCCCGTCATGTGATTTTTTCCGTCAATACCCAACAAAGCGGCCTTTTGGTACTCCAAGAGCAAGCCTTTCTTGGTAAATGGAGTTTACCAGGAACCTTTGTGTGGCACGGAGAATCATTAGACAATGCTGCCGATTGGATTTGGGCAGAGAAAATTCGAGTTAACAACGTGAGCCTACAGCAACTGTACACTTTCGGAGAACTAGGTCGTTATCCAGCAGAATTGGTTAGGGTCGAGGTTACCTATAACCACCACTACGCCATGGGTTACCTATCCGTGAGTTACTTTGCCCTAGTGCGACTAGAAGAAGCTAAATTCAACACAGATCATGTCAGTGGTATTGCCTGGTATTCCATCGAGCATGTGCCGCAGCTCGCCTTTGACCATAATCAAATTTTGGACTATGGTTATCGGCATTTGCGCAACAAATTGGCAAACAATCCTGTCTCCTTTGAGGTGTTCCGAGATGTATTTACCCTAAATAATATCTATACTATTTATCAACTGTACACTACAGTTTTTTGGAAAAATATCTCGGATTATTATAATTTTAGCCGTCGTCTTTTAAAGCTATTATTCCTGGGTGACACTAGTTGATAATTGTCTCAGGGAGCAGGTGATACCTGATTTTTTTACCGCTTTGATGCGCAGGCATATGCTCGTTTAAAGGATAAACCGTTGGTATTTATGTAGCAATGAAAAAACATCTGTAATTGTGGTTCAGAAAATCCTATTCATTGAGGATGACGATTTCAATCGAGAAGTTATCACTGAATACCTTCAGTTGCAAGGGTATGACGTTTGCGCTTTACCCCATGGGTTAACCATTAAACGAGAGCTCGCCGACTTTCAACCTGACTTGATTCTGCTGGATCTCAAATTACCAGAAGTTGATGGCTTTACCTTGATCGAAAAACTCAAGAAATCCCAATGGGCAACAATCCCTATAGTTATCCTTTCTGCATACTCCTTCCCAGCAGACAAAAAGCGAGCTCTAAGACTAGGGGCTCGTCGTTATCTAGTTAAACCAGCGCTTCTCAGAGAAATAGAACAAGCCATAGAGGAAGAAATAACCAATTGATATCCAGTCAGCTTTTTTTTGTCATTTGTCTTCAGAGCCACAAAGTTGAGCCGCCTGCCAAAGACTGTTGTGGTATACAATATCGATGGTACCGGAGATGATATGAGTTTGAAGTCTTAGGGAGGACTTACGCAAAACTCGACCACAAGCTCCCTTAAGTAGTAAGTAGGGTTGGTTAATAACGCACCTTACAGATAAAGTTGTTGCGTAAATCCTGTTAAGGAAATCATTGACATTGATTGTATCATCAGTCATGGAATTAGTTTTTTGGATTTTGCTGTACGATAAATTCCTCAAGGATTTCGCTCAGGTTCTCTATAGACCGTCCCATCTTAGCAATTTTTGCTTCTGTCTGAGAGAGTCCGAGAACTGCATTTTGAAGTTGGTTGGCTAGACTTTGAATCTCTTCTCGATAACGGTTTTCGAGTTCTTCTACGTTCATGATTTATTTCTGATTACTTAATCTACACTATCAAGGATTAGGTTTGCGTTAGGGTTTACGTTCAAGTTTGCGTTTATGTTTACTTTCGTTAAAAAACTATAATTAATTTATATTTACCTCTAAAAAAAAACAATATATTAATAACAATGAAATTCTCGAAATGAGACCCATAGCTGATTATAAAAATTAGAAATTGTTAAAATTTATTTGTGCCCATAAATTTATCAAATCTATCAGCAGCCAGCTTTGGAGTTTATTTACTAAATTCTTCAAAGAATACTAAAACTAGTCAATTAATACAAAAAAAGCTAATCATGAACCCGTTAGCTTTTATATAAATTTTAAAAAAAAAGACGATATAAACTGTATATTTTCGCCTTTAATTACTAACCAAACCCAGATTACTAAAGATTGTGTGAAGTAGATGGCATAAACTATAAAAAACAAGCAAAAATGATGAAGATTGCGATCGCTCAACTCAACCCCACCATTGGTGATATTACAGGCAACGCTCAACAGATTCTTGAAGTAGCCAACACTGCTGCGAGTCAGGATGTGCGTCTGTTGCTGACACCAGAATTATCCTTGTGTGGCTATCCACCACGAGATTTGCTGCTCAATCCCAAGTTTCGAGAATCGATGACTACACAAGTGCAACAACTAGCTCAGCAGCTACCATTGTCTATAGCTGTTTTGGTGGGGACAGTAACACGGAATACCAAAGCAGAGCTTGCTGGTGGCAAACCTTTATATAACAGCATTGCTCTACTAGAGGGGGGAAAAGTACGGCAGATTTTTCACAAGCGACTCTTGCCCACCTATGATGTTTTCGATGAAAACCGCTACTTTGAACCAGGACGGGAGAGTAATTCCTTCACCATTGATCACCAACCATCAGCAATCACAACTGAGAATGCCCACTCCCCAATTAAAATCGGTGTTACCATTTGCGAAGACTTGTGGAACGATGAAGAGTTTTGGGGCAAACGCAGCTATCAAGTCAATCCGATCACAGACTTAGTTGAACAGGGTGTACACCTAGTGGTCAACTTGTCCGCCTCACCCTATAGCGCGGGTAAACAGAAAACTCGGGAAGCCATGTTGCGCCATAGCGCTAGCCGTTACCATACACCTATCCTCTACGCCAATCAGCTAGGAGGCAATGATGACCTGATATTTGATGGGTGTAGTGTAGCATTTAATCAGGCTGGTGAGATGGTATGTCGCGCCCGTGCCTTTGAAACAGACTTAGTCATTGTGGAATATGACCGAGAAACAAACGATCTGGTCACCCCACCAGAAACAACTATACAGTCTCCACCATCGGCAGCAATAGCACCAGCCCCAGCCAGCCTAGACGAAGAAATTTGGTCAGCCTTAGTCCTAGGAGTCCGAGATTACACCCGTAAGTGTGGTTTTAAAAAAGTCGTAATTGGTTTGAGTGGTGGGATTGATTCTGCTCTTGTGGCTGCTATTGCCACCGCCGCCTTAGGACCAGACAATGTCTTGGGGATTCTCATGCCTTCTCCCTACAGTTCTGACCACTCCGTCAAAGATGCTCTGTCATTAGCACAAAACCTAGGTATTAAGACTCACACCCTAGCCATTGGTTCCTTGATGGAGGGGTTTGACCAAACCTTAGCCTCTCTATTTGCCGGGACAGAGTTTGGTGTGGCTGAAGAGAATATTCAATCCCGAATTCGGGGCAGCTTACTGATGGCGATCGCTAATAAATTTGGCTATCTCCTGCTCTCTACTGGCAACAAGTCAGAGATGGCAGTGGGTTACTGTACCCTCTATGGTGATATGAATGGTGGATTAGCTGTAATTGCCGATGTTCCCAAAACCCGGGTCTACTCCCTATGTCGGTGGCTAAATTCTAGGGCAGAGCAGTCCCAGGTTAATCAGAAGTTGCAGGTTAGTACGGTGAAGGTTGAAGCTTCAGACTCCTCTTCTAAGCTTCAAGCTGATCAGCTTCAACCTAGTAACCTAACCGACTCGAACGCCAAAGGCGAACAACTTTTAGGCCAAACAGAAATTATTCCTGCTAACATTCTAATTAAGCCCCCCAGCGCTGAATTAAAACCTGGTCAAGTAGACCAAGATTCCTTGCCATCTTACGATATCCTAGATGATATTCTGGAGCGACTGATCCACCAGCACCAAGCCCCGGCGCAAATTATTGATGCAGGTCATCAGCCCGAAGTGGTTAACAAAATCATCCGACTAGTCGCTCGTGTTGAATTTAAGCGCCGACAAGCTGCCCCAGGCTTAAAGGTTACTGACCGCGCCTTTGGTACTGGCTGGCGGATGCCAATTGCTAGTCGTTGGCTTTGACATCTCCCCCGGCTAAAGCGCGGGGGATTCTCAAAGGTTGTTACACAGGAGGGTAAACCCGTCCTGCTTCACCTTTATATCGGTATGCTTTAGACAAGTCACTGAATAAGTCATACCGGTGTGGGACTGTCAAGGATGTTAGAGTCGATGTCCCCTATTAAGGGGAGCACCTCTCCTTCAGAACCGGACGTGAGACTTTCGCCTCATCCGGCTCCTGGATATTCTCAGTCTTTTGACCGGCCTTTTGGCTTGCTCCAGTGTATTTCTTGGTGGCAGCTGCGATGAACTGCTATTAAATTCTTAGAGTTCCAATTGTCGTGGTTTCCATCGGTGTGATGAAGGTGTACAGATTCGTCTTCTAAGAATTTCAATCCACAATGTCCACAGGAATGGTTTTGCCTTTTCAATGCTGTTGAAGTAGCATCGGAGTATAGGCGTGAATTCCTTTTACTCCAGTAAACTAAGTCGCCATCATATGGTGACTTGGTCCCCTTTACATTTACGTGTTGATTTTGTTCGTATCCCACCTTAGGGAATGCTTTATCACATAGTTCGTTTGCTTTATACCGGTTCACCTTCTTTTCCTTTCGGAATTTACGATTTGCGGTTTGCCTTATGAACCATAAGCTGTCCCTAGCGCTGCTCATATCGCAGCTACTATGGTGGTTACGCCATCCTCGTACGATGGGGGCTAGTTTCTTTGCTTTTACTTCGGCACCATAATTCGAGTTGTTGACTATGGTTTTAATCTTCTTGCGTATATTCCTGTGATTTTCCTCTGAGGGAATGCACGAGAATTTTCCGTTTTTTCTGACGCGGAATTTCCACCCCAGGAGACGAAACCTTAGAATAAAGAAGCCTTAATTAATAATTTTTAACCCTTTTTTGCATAGTCTGTCCCCTGTAAAGGCTTCTTTATTCTTACGGTAACTTCATAGGAAGTTAAATCCATCTGTCGCTTTGGTTAGCTTAGTCTTTTCTTCGCTGATTTCCATTCCCCTTTCAGCCAGGAATTCCTTGACTTTTTGGAGTATTTTCTCTGCGTTGTCTTTTGGCTTGAGTATAAATACCATGTCGTCTGCGTATCGCAGGCTTGTGTGTATATCCTCTATTCCGTTAAGCGCTACGTTTGCTAGTAAGGGGCTGACCACACCTCCTTGGGGTGTTCCTTGCTCGGTTTCATCTAGGAATTCCGGATTGATGCCTGCTTTTAAGCATCTAAATATCCCCAGTTTTAGACACGCAGGGGCTAGCAATCTATCCATGATTGAGTCGTGTGAGATGCGGTCAAAGCATTTCTTTATGTCTAGCTCAATTATTCTTTTATTTTTACCGTTGCTGTTAGATTTAAGGTGTAAGAATAGACGTTTTTGCACATCTTTTGTGCCTCTACTCGTCCTAAATCCGTAACTGTCGGCGCTGAACGTGGCCTCGTGGGCTGGTTCTAGTGCGAATTTGGCTAAACATTGCCATGCTCGGTCAGCTATGGTTGGTATTTTTAGTATTCTGGTCTTTCCATTCTTTTTAAGGATTGGGTGTTCCCGTAGTCCGCTATGTTTCCAGTCTTGGCCATAGTGGTTCAATACTTCTACCAGTTCCATGCGTTCTCTGTAATCGAGGCTTGACAGGCCGTCAACTCCAGCCGTTTTTTTTCCTTTATTTAGCTGAGTCACTTGACGTACTGCCAAAAGTTGTGCTGCACGAGATTTCAGAATCAGTTTCTGTAAAGACCTGGCTTTCCTTAGGTCTCCGTCTCGAACTGCTTTATATACGCGCTTTTGAAGGCGAAAAAGATTTTGGCGGAGTTTTTTCCACTTCTGGCTTTTCCAAAGTTCACTATGATTAATCATGTGTCTAACCATGCTCTCCTTGAGTTTGTATATTCTGAATATCCGTAGCCAGTTCTTCGGCTACATCCTACCCGGCAGAGAGGATTCGGTTTGGCATAACTTACTGTAGGTTCGACCGGTCTACAGACTCTTGTTTTTGCTGCCGTTTTTACTTGTTCCATCTGTTGGATTGTTCTGGTGATTTAGGGCAGTCCGGAGATGAAACCTTAGAATAGTGGAGCCTTACACCAAAATTTTTAACCCTTTTACCCATAGCCGACTAACTATAAAGGCTCCACTATTCTTGCGGTAACTTCGTTCCCAATTTGCCTATTTCCTTCTCGGAGATTACAACTACCTAGGGGAAAGCGTTGTGAGAATATCGGAAATCAAGTCTCGCATGTACTAGTCAGATTGCGGCTTGGTGCTTAGACACTTTTTCAGGACTTTCACTTCTGTTACCCTTGTCACCTCCCTGTTAGCAGCAGTGTGGCACATCTGATTTGCCTCTGATTCTGCCCTGTTGCCAGCGTCACTCTGCGAGGTTGCCGCCTTGCTCGGTGTGGCCAGATAAGGAGTCACATATCTCTCAATGGGGTGGACTTTCACCACCATCCTTCAGATAGTTAGAATTTTGGGTTATTACCCGCGATTCCCTGAGTCATACCCCTCTAGTTTCTAGAGGCTCCTACTCAGAACAAGCCGCACCCCCTAGACACCTTGGCCATATTGAATGGCTGTGTGCTTACTTTTCTAAGGATGTTGGCAGCGCCGTTTGAGTCGGCGTTGATCAACTTTCCTGAAGCCGTTTGGTAAAGTCCTCGTCTCACTCTTTTTCCTGATGGTTTCCAGCACAAGCCCGAAGGGCACGCTTCGCGAACGGGTTTTTCACCGTATTTTGGCAAGAAATCATCATCCAATAAAGGTTAAACTAAGTCGGGGGGTCGCCCCCAGCCGACTCGTCTTCAAAACCGTACGTGACAGTTTCCCGTCATACGGCTCCTCATGAAAGGAATCATTGTCATTGATACCTCTAAAAGGGATTATCATCTAAGTTTGTTAGATTGATTTTCTTTCTGTGTTTTGCATCGTGGCAGTGTAGGTGAAGTAGCTCAAGATTATTGAGTTGGTCGTTTCCACCGTTTGCGCGTGGTATTATGTGGTGTACTTCCCTAAAATCCCCGTCCCTGAATATGAGTCCACAATGATTGCATTTCCCTTCTTGCCTTTTCAAAAGTGTTCCCTTTTGACTGGTCATCTCGGGATGCTTTTGCATTCTGGTGTTCCAATATATGAGGTCTCCATCGAAAATACTTCTGTCTCCCTTAACTTTGTTGTGCCTGATTATTTTTGTTTTGGCATGTTTAGGTAAATAATTATCTTCACTTGCCATAAATACCCAGTTATCAACCTTAGGAGCTTCGTACCATTTCTTAGGTTTTTCAACCTTGGTTCCCCAATATTTCTTGTTTACCCAGGTCTTGGATTTGTTTGGATGTCTTCTATATCCCCATCTTTGAAGTTTGTTCCAGAGCATGTTATCCAAATCTGAGAAGGTTTCTTTACTTACAACGCATTTGTTGTAGTTACACCATCCTCTTATTATTGGTTTTAGTTTGCTTATTAAAGCTTTTTGGGGAGCAGCCTTGTGTCGGTCAATGACCTTGGATAGCTTTTCCCAATGCTCTTTCACTCTTTTCTTCGAGGGTTTGATGAGGGTTTTGAATCCTTGCTTAGATTGGTGTCTTCCCGTCTGATATTGACGTACATTAAATCCTAAGAATTCAAAGCCGTTTGAGGTGTGTACCAATCTGGTTTTTGTGGATTTTAGTTCCAGGCCAATTTCTTCCAACCACTTTATGATGATTCTTTGACATTCTTCTACCACTTCTTTGGATTTGTGCATTATGACGAAGTCATCTGCATATCGGATTAGACTTAATGCCGTTTTATTTCTCCGTTTATTTCCGGGTAAGGTTTCGGCGTATTCCTTTATCCTGTTTTCCATTCCGTGGAGGGCTATGTTCGCCAGAAGTGGAGATATTATTCCACCTTGGGGAGTACCTTCGTCTGTCGATGTGAATATTCCTTCATCCATTACCCCGGCTTTTAACCAACCTTTGATTAACCGTTTCATGGATGGGTAGGTATTCAGTTTATTTAGAAGAGCATCGTGGTTGATTTTGTCAAAACATTTGGCAATATCGGCATCTAATACCCATTTGGGCATTTGTTTGATGCTTTTAAATATTGCTTGTATGGCGTCATGACATGACCTTCCTGGTCTGAACCCGTATGAGTTTGGCTCGAAACGTGCTTCCCATTCAGGTTAAACATGCCTGTTTGGTAAGGGCTTGGAGCGCTCTGTCGTATATGGTGGGTATCCCAAGGGGGCGTTTTTCTTTACGACCGGGTTTGTCTATCCATACTCTGCGGGTAGGTTGAGGTCGTTTGTGTATTTTAAGGTTGGCTACTAAGACTAGGCGCTGCTTGTTGGTTAAAGCTTTTCTCCCGTCTATTCCGGCAGTCTTTTTACCTTTGTTCTGTTGTGTTACCTTCCTCACCGCTAGCATTTTTGCAGACCAGGACTTCATCAGTGTTTTTTGTACCCTTCTTACCACGCGAACATCGCCACGCTGAGAGGCTTGATATATCCGTTTTTGCAACTTAAACACAGTTCGTTCTAGTTTTCGCCAATCGACCTGGTTCCATTCTGACTGTGGGGTAAACCCCCGAGCTTTAGACTTCTTCATTGCTACTCATTGCTATATCCTTTCCTTATCACGTGAATCTGTCTGCGTATCCTAGGTGTTAATCTAGGCGTTAGCTTCTGATTCAATCCTTCTCACATAGGCCATGGGGCTAACTACCTACTCAATGACCGACCTCATTGAGAGCACCTATGGAGTTACTTCGTTCCTGGCAGCCATTCTATTGAACTTTTAGGGTGATACTCTCCACCGAGAACCAGGAAAATCATTATAAGAAAGCGTAATCCTATAATCCTGTTTTGTTCTATAGCTATTTGCATGCAGCGTTTCAGCCTATTACGCTACTTACCAGTTACGATGGTTCTTACGTATCTTCCTCTCGTACCCATGAGTTCTATTGCCTGCTACTAACCCCACCTTTAGGCTGGTAGAGCTTCGCTGTTCGACCCCGCTTTAACCTAGAGTTTGTTATTTCTCAGTGATTAGGGGTAGGGCTGTCACTCGGATTTTGCGAGGGTTGGTCTTTCACCAACATGGTTACCAAGTTCTCAAGGTTTAATACCTTGTGACTAATCCCCCTTTTACCCTTATTGGGTTAGGTTTCTAGTCAACGAATCGCACACGCCTTACTGGTATAGGATTCTTCTGTGATCGTCAGTTTTATTCCGTACTCTGAACAAAGCTGTTCCAGTCTGTCTATAAGTCTTTTTGTGGGAATCACGACAAACTTTTGATTGCCTTTTCTCCCCATATTGGAACAGGTTTTCTGTCCTTCGTTCCAACCAACGACAAGATTACCAATCTTATCTTTAAGGCAACGATTAACAATAAAACGGGCAGCCTTATTTACCGCGTCTCTCATCTGATTGTTTCGCTTTATTTGAATCTGATCTAAAGTCGAATCCCAATATTTTTATGATTTCCCGGCTTTGTAATTTGCCACTAGCCGAGAATACCCTTGATTCATTGATTTGAGTTTTTTTCCATCAATGATAAAGCTTTTTCCAATAGTAGACACGCAAGTCAGCCAGTTATCGCCACCATGGTCTATTCCCATAGCCTGAGAATAATCCAAACTAGAGTTACTCTTCACTGGCTGTTTTCCGTCATCTATGACCCAGTCGATCCATAACTGACCGTAGCAGGGACGAATCGTGACTTCTTTTACCCAATCCGGATCTATAAAACTTGGTGGAGTTAGGATGATTTCAGTTAGCAGTTCTGGTTTGCTTTCTTTGCTAACAGATGGATAAAATAGCCCCTGCTTATAGGTAAGAGCTTGTCGTGGAAATGTAACAGAAAATAACCCTCCTGATTTGCGATACCGGGGAAATCTTGGCCTGTCTACTTCTCCTTTGTAATACAGACCTACTAGCTGGTTGTAGCTCTTGATAGCTTCACCTGCTGTCTTGAGAGTCTGTTGAGCGGATTGAGCTGCCATTGCCTTATAGTGGGGTGACATTTTTAAGGCTTTATCAATTTCTGGATACTTAACACCACACACGTAAGTCTTCCATCCTGCTTTTAGTTCATCTCCACGCCAGTAAGTAGTATAAGCTTCCTGATCCTCTAACCATTTATAATGTTTCTGTTTTGAGTAATAGATAGCACAATTAAATAGACTGTTTGAGTGCTGGCACTGAAATTACCAGAAGGCTTTTTCTTCATCTGAAAAGACAGCTCTTACTGGTATAGTTCTGTACATATTGACAACCTCGACCTATTTGTTATCCTGTTATCAGTATATGCGCAATAACCAAGGATGTCAAGTCAAACTCAAAATAAATCAAAGAAAAGGATGAGAGGGATCCCAGTCCTTCATGACGAGTTAAAAAAACCACACAACATAATGCTTACCGGTAGTTCCTGGAAATGGTTACAACTCTCAGCAAAAGAAGCTGGGATTAGTGCGGGGGAATATGTGGAACGTTGGATTAGAAGTCAAATAAAGGACACGACGCCGATATTTCCAGTCTCTGTTTTTCATCCCGGAGACGAAACCTTAGAATAAGGCAGCCTTAATCATGGAGGCGCGCTTTCCATCGGCGAATGAAATTCGCGCGATTGTCGCGCCTCAAAGTTTTAACCCTTTTGCTCATAGCCGACCAACCATAAAGGCTGCCTTATTCTTGCGGTAACTTCTGACCCCGGCTGAAGCACGGGGGTTCTCAAATTTCAGGAAGTTTTGATAGCATTAGTCTATTAATGATGGCTCTTCCGGCTTTGCGGTGATAAGGCAAGCTTAGATCACGTAATTCCGCCAGTTCCAGCCACATTTATTTTCGATTTTGTGCCTTTTGATACGTTTTAAACCACAGATCCGGAAGAGCCTTAATGATTAGTCATTAATGATTAGTCATTAGTCTTTGGTAATTAGTCATTGCTAAAGACCAGAATACTTATTGTTGACGACAATGGACTAATAACTGGACTAATAACTAATGACTACCTAGCCAGGGAAGTCTTGTTCAAGAAATCCATACTAGGATAGCAGTTTCGTCATCCAGTAAGTGGGACGGTAAAAATAAACGTAATAGTCTGATTGTTGAATTTTCACAGTCTATAGGGTTTTCAGGTGAGATGTGAAACTAAGATTGATGTAAAAAGCGTACAGAAATCCCCGCTAACCTTAATAAGGGGGGTAGGTAACAGTAGGAAAGAGCTCCAAGTATTTTTTGCTGTTATGACAAATCAGAATTGGGTTTCATGATTTATTTGGAAATACTATATGACGTTTACTGTCAGCAGTCAACAGTCAAGGATCAACAAAAAACCTGGTCAATTGCAGCAAAACGGTAAGCCTTCAGGGCTCAGCTGCTCAGGAGTAAGCTAAAGCATCGACGAAAAATCAGGTATTTGGGTCTGGATGCGAGTACCTGATGCGAGTACATAAGTATTCGGGCGATAATGTTCTTTCTTAAAGGTTGGTTGATTCAAGATTACTTGTATCTAAGGGCTGATTAGGAATGGCTGAATTCTGTTCGCGTAGCGTGCGCGAATGCGCATATGCTGAATGCTGACATCGTATTAATTTGCTTATTAATTTACTGGTGCAGTTGGTTAAAATTATCGTGAAAGGGTAAGAGGGAGAGGGAAAACTCAAAATTCCCCTCTATCTTGAGTAGTTAAATTGAAATTTTGCGCCATTTTGGAATGAATTTGTTTGATCACAATCGCTATAATTTCACCACTTCCTACTGCTAGATTGTTGAAATTTGTGCTACACTCTTACCCGATGTATTTGAACCTAGACGCAGCAATTAATAGGGATCCCCTGATTGTATCTCCCGAAACTCTAGTAACAGAGGCAATTGCCCGCATGATCCAGTTGGACTCTAGTTACGTACTTATCCAGTCCCAACGGTCATTAGTAGGCATTTTTACTGAGCGAGATTTGCTGAAGGTCATAGTCGAAGGGATTGGGCTTTCTGGACTAGCGATCGCTGACGTGATGACCACAGAGTTAATTACACAACCAGCTACTGAAGTCGAGAATGTCGAGAATATAGTCAAGCTACTGTCTCGATTGCGCCAACATGGGATTCGTCATCTACCAGTTGTAGAGGAATGTGGGCGACCGACAGGTATCATTACAGAAAATAGTTTGTTGCAAGTGCTAGAACCAGCAACAATGTTGGCTACTAATCAACAGGTGGTAGACCGAGTTAATCAGCCCACTGCTCAACTAGAAGCCACAAATCACGAACTAGAAGCATTCGCCTATTCAGTATCCCACGAGTTAAGCGCTCCACTACGAAGAATTAAGAGTTTTATTAAGGTTCTATCAAACGACTATCATCACCAGTTGGATCTCAAAGCACAACACTATCTCCAACGTATATCTGCTAACAGTCAGCATATGTGGAAACTCATTGACGATTTGCTAGAGCTTTCCAAAGTTAGCGGTGACCCGATGCACTACCAGGAGCTTGATTTGACTAAGATGGTTGCTGAAATTAGGTTAGAACTCACACAAACCCAACCTGAACGGAGCGTGGAATGGGTCATTGCCAAAGGAATTCAGGCCTATGGAGATAGTAGGTTGCTCCGGATTGTTTTACAGAATCTACTCCACAACGCCTGGAAATACACATCCCATCATCCCCAAGCCAGGATTGAATTTGGAATTTGCCCATTGTCCGCACCTCAGATAGAGGGGCAAGAGCAAACCAGTGATCAAGCGATCGCCTATTTTGTCCGGGATGATGGAGCTGGCTTTGATATGGCTGATGCTGACAGATTATTTATCCGTTTTGTACGCTTGCACACCGAAGCTGAGTTTCCTGGCAATGGCATTGGACTCGCTACTGTACAGCGTATTATTCACCGACATGGTGGCAAAGTCTGGGCTAAAAGTGCAATTGAACAAGGAGCAACGTTTTATTTTACCCTTCCACCCTTCACAAATTATTCGCTATAATAACACCATTGCTTCGTCTCCTCCACACCTGAAAACTATTGCAATCACTACTGATATAATGATTAACAATAGTTAAATTAGAATTGATGATATCTGTCCAAACATAAAAATGGCAAAATGGCAGCCATGTGTTTCATTTTTATGATAATACAGGCTTTAAGATGGCTAAGGTAATTACGGCGCTTAGGCAATTTAAGCTGTTAGGAATTAAATTTACAGAAATTGCAGCTTGTTTACCCCCATGCTTGGTGCGGGGGATGAAAACAAGTTAGGGGATGCACACCCCTGGTCTACTTTGTTTGTGATTAGGAGGTGATCTAACTAGTGCAATACGAGACAAAAAAAATAGTATTATCTGGATTCTTGTCTGGGAACATACCCGATGAAACTAATGACCTCCTTGTTTTCTGGTGTGAACAAGCCAACAACCTGCTGTACAAGCAGGCTTGGTAGGCAGTAAGACAGACTTCTAAACGAAAACTGTCAGTATTACACTTACTTTGATGCTTATGACATGTACCGAGTTGGTCGAAAACACAAGAGTATTAAGGTTACCTATGGTCAACGTTGCAAAGATTTCAAGGATAATCCCCACTACAAAGCACTAAGTGTTTAGAGGATATCTCCCAAGTTTTTTGATACTGAATTTTGCCCCCCTAGCCCCCCAACTTTGGGGGGAACAAGAGTCAATTTGCTTCTAAAAGTCCCCCGCCCCCCTAACCCCCCAATTCTGGGGGGAATTAGCGGATGCTTCGCTTTTTTACAGATGGGGACCAACGGGGGCTTGGATGTAGCAAATGGGACTTCTCAGACAACCTCTTAGGAAGGTCAACAGGTACTAAAGTCGGTAGTTAAAGCCTGCTTTTCTTATAACCAATTAGAATCCCCTGTGCTTGACGCGGAGGATAGTTCAATTGTTTTAACTAGTTCTAGTCTAAGTTCTAGTTTAAGTTCGTGGTCTTTGGAGACTTTAGGAGAAGCCATTTATCGGTTGGAATTAAACCTAAAATTACCTGAGTTCGACATAACCAACTATCCTCGGATTCAGGAGCTTGCAGTCAGGAGCTTCCCGTCATAATAATTGATTTTCCAGGAAGTTTTAAGAGAAATTGACTTGGGAATCCACTAATCGTTCTTGCTCCTCCCGCTAACCTTGCTAAATCCTTGTCCTAATTTCTGGATTTTGTATTATGTATACTCATCACAATGCGCCGAATAAGACTAGAGATTTGAGGTAAAATTAAGCAAAATAATGTGGACATTATTAGATGATTAATCTCCGAAGATAAAATCTTTATAATGAAGTATAAAATTAGTGATGAATAAATAGGGTAAATCTATGAATAAACCACTGCGAGTTTTGATTGTTGAAGACTCAGAAGATGATGCTGAATTGCTGGTGTTTGAACTAAACAATGGTGGCTACGAAGCAATTTATGAACGAGTGGAAGCACCAGGAGCAATGAACGAAGCCCTAGATAATAAAGGGTGGGATCTTGTGATTGCTGATTACTTCATGCCTAAGTTTAGCGCCATTGCTGCCTTACTCCTCTTACAAAAAAAAGGGTTAGACTTACCATTTATTATCGTCTCCGGCTCGATTAAGGAAAATATGGCAATCGCTGCTATGAAAGCGGGAGCCCATGACTATTTACTTAAACACCAGTTAGCACGATTAGTTCCGGCGGTGGAGCGGGAGTTAAGAGAAGCAAAGGTGCGCAAAAATTACCGGAAGGCAATCAAGAGGTTACAAGACCTGACGTTTTATGACGAATTAACCGGTTTGCCTAATCGGACATTGTTTTTATACTACCTGCGCCAGTGGTTTAAGCCAGTACAGCCAACTCACAATCGCAAATGTCTACCGATGGCATACCCGATTCTACCAACTCTTTGCTGGGATGAACCCATTGTTGGAAACACTCAGAAGGATAATGTATTTGCTGTCCTATCTGTGACTCTCAGTCGCTACCGAATTATCCAATACAGTCTAGGTGATCTACTCAGTGAACAACTCCTAGTTGCTACTGCTCAACGCTTACAGCAATGCATCGGTGCTCAGGATATAGTGGCGAGGATGGGAGAGAATAAATTTGCGATTTTGCTCTCGAATATCCAAGACTTAGATCAGGTGAAAGAAACAGCTGAGCGTATCCATCAGGAGATTTCCATCCGATTGGAACTCAATGGGCGAGTTGTGTCTTCTAATTGCTACATTGGTATTGTCCTGAGTACCATGGGCTATCAGCAACCGAAAGATTTGCTGCGAGCGGCAGATACGGCGATGTATTATGCCAAATTAGAAGGTATTGGCTCCTCAGAGGTTTTTCATCCTAGTATGCAACAGAGAGCGATTGAGCGACTAGAGTTAGAAACCGACTTACAACAGGCAATTGAATACGAAACATTGCATCTTAATTATCAACCCATTGTGTCCCTGACAACGGGTAAAACTATTGGTTTTGAAGCCTTGGCGAGGTGGCAGCACCGCACTCGCATCAAGATTAGTCCTAGTGAGTTTATTCCGGTAGCAGAAGAAACAGGACTAATTATCCCCCTTGGTGAATGGATTTTGCGGGAAGCCTGCAAACAGTTAAGCCTTTGGCAAGACCAGTTTCCTGATTATTCTTCTTTGAGTATCAGTGTGAATCTGTCTGGTATTCAACTCAACCAACCCCAGCTGATTGACCAGATTGACCAAATCTGCACCACGTTAGAATTGAGTGGGGCTAACTTGAAGCTGGAAATTACTGAGAGTGTGTTGGTGGATAATGCCTCAGTTGCTACCACTATCTTGCATAAACTCAAAGACAGAAATATACAGTTGTGTATCGATGATTTTGGCACCGGATACTCATATTTACCCTATCTTGATTTGCCGATAGATATCCTGAAAATTGATCGTTCTTTTATTAGCAAACAATTTCCAAATGGCAAAAATTTGGATACGGTAGAAGCGATTATAAATTTAGCTAAAAAGCGAAAAATGCAGGTAATTGCTGAGGGCATAGAAACCCAAGAACAAAAGGAGATTTTGCAAGATTTAGGATGTGACTATGGACAAGGATTCTTATTTGATGAAGCCCTGACTGCGGAAACGGTCACTAATTTAATGTTAACCAAGCCAGATAGGTTTTGGTGATCGCTATAGTAGGAATTAAGAAAAGCAAAAGGGTATCCCCCCTTATCTCCGGGAAGATCAGGGGGCAAGCTTGCATGTAAAAGAGGGCAAACATGAAACCTGACTTGGAAAACAGATCCTACACTGCAAGAGCTGAGCATAAACTAGGTGATTCAGTCTTGAGCACGTCTTACCACTCAAGACAATGCACTCAAGAGAATGGACTGAGCACTCAAAACTCAGCACTGAGTTTGCTTAAACGTTTACTAATTGCCACAACGGTGCTGTTGGCTGTTGTCCCTACGACGACTAGTTGCAGTCTATTGGAACGGCAGCCTGGGTCAAACTCTACCTTGGTCTACAAAGGACCAGTTAGGCAGGAAGTGAAAGCTGGTTCATTGATACCAGGCACTGATATTCGGTACATCAGTAGGACGGAGGATAAAACTGCTGAAGTGTTGATCAATGGACAGCGGGCATTTAAGCGCAGTGGTGACTCTCTAGACTGGACTGGAAGCCCCCTGAGGGGAGTTGAAATGGGTCTCAACCAGCGGGTATTAGTTTATAGTGAGGAACGCCTACAAGCTGGTGGTACTGTTCGTCTAACGGTAGATGGGGTATCGTCTAAACCTGGTTGGGTACCGCAGGTACCGGACAAAACAAACCCCAGTCTAGTGGTTTACAAGGTTCCAGTGTTATACCGAGTCAAGCAGGGAGAAACAATTCCTGGAACCACTTTGAGTTATACCGGCAAAACTGAACAAGGTGCGCAGTTGGGTGGATTACCGACCGGAGAGTCTCCGTACCGCCAAGTGGGTGACTCGATTAGTTGGAGAGGGCAATTACGCCCCAGAGTTTATCTCGATTTAGTAGTACGTACTGCCTTTTATAACGAAGACCGTCTGAATGTGACTGGCTTTGCAACAGTTATCCTAGCAATCGGTGGTTGACGGTTGTTCGCCCTTGGCGTCCCTTTTTGGAGTTTGGATGTTAGAGTTAACACTTAAGATGGCTACTTGAATGGCGGGAAGACCCTACATTGGTCGATGGACAACTCTAATGCGATCGCAACTGAAAATCAGCATGCCCTGAAAAAACTGGCGTCGGCAGTAGAAGGGTCTCAGGGACAGTTCAAGCTGATTTTAGCCCGCTGTAATTATATTAGGGTGCGTTTCCGTTTGGTAGCGCAATTACCAACACTCTCGGACCTTGACATTCATACCGTAACCCTTAAACCATCGGACAACGTGCTGTATGACACCATTCGGTCAATACTGGCAGAAGAACGCCCTAGTGCTGTGATGGTGTTGGGCTTAGAATCGGTCCAGAATCTAGCACAGATGCTGAGTGTTACTAATCAAGTGCTCGAAGAGTTTCAGAAAAATCTTCCTTTCCCCTTGGTGTTATGGATTACAGATGACGTTCAGCAGCAACTAACCCAGTTTGCTCCAGATTTCGAGAGTTTGGGGACACCGATAGAATTTGCGTACGCAACAGAAACCTTAATTACTGAACTCCAAGAGACTACCGATGCTATCTTTGACTATATTTTAAAATCCCATAGTATAGCATACTTTGTCCCTACTGATATAGGTGTTCTACGTCACCAGGAAATTGATGCTGCTCTGAAGGATTTACAGCATCGGGGTGAAACCCTTGAACCTGCTCTCAAAGCTAGTATAGAATTCCTTCGCGGTCAAGAGGCTTATGCTAACTCTCAGTTGGGTAGTGCAGTAACTCACTATGAGCAAAGTTTGGCATTTTGGCAACCAGCTCAAACAGACACTGAGAGATCACGAGATCACGAGATCACGAGATCACGAGATCACGAGAGTGGGAATAATGTTTCGTCATCTAATTTACATAACTTAGCAGATCTAGATAACTTAGCAGATCTAAATTACTTAGACGATCTCAATAATTTAGAAAACGGCAGTGATACTACGGTCAATGAGATGACCGTTTCTGATCAGCAATTCCTGGAGCGTCAGGGAATTGTCCTGTTTTACATTGGGTTGTGTTATTTCCAGCAGGGGGAAAAGTCTCGGGAACCAGAAAACTGTCTCTATTGGAACGATGCTAGAGGATTATTCCAGCAGTGTCTTGATAGGTTTGAGCAGTTGAATCGTCATGATTTAGTCACTAAGTTGATCAATCAACTAGGTGAGGTGATGCAACGTCTGGAGGATTGGGATGATTTGTATCACTTGGCTCACAATGCCCTAGGGTTACAGCAACGCCAAATCCTATTAGGGGCGCAAGGTCTGGCACCACTAAAAGCCCAAGCTTACGGATTTTTAGCAGAAGTGGCTCTTAACCAATCTCGTTGGCAAGAGGCTAAGCAAAATGCTCAGAAAGCATTAAACACTATAGGGACAGTTTCCTATGGTGTTGCCCAAGAGGGCACACAGGAAACAGAGGTAACACAGGAAACACAGGGCACAAAACCATCTCTTAACTCAGGAGTCAGCATTCAGGACAATGCACTCGGGACCATGCACTCACTTCAAACGAGTCTCTATCTACTACTGTTAGCTGAATCTGAACAACGGCTGGGTCACCCTGAAGCTGCACTCCAACATCTAGAACAGGCAAGGGTTATTGCACCTCAGAATAATCCTCGGTTTTACAATCGGATTTTTCAGGCTTTGCGATCGCTTTATTTCCAGCAGGGGCAGTATCTCACAGCGTTCCAACTTAAGCAATATCAACAATCCCTAGGGCAACAGTATGGTTGGGGAGGGTTTAGTGACTACTCCCACATCAAATCAAAGATTATGATGTGGGCTTCTCAGATTTACAAATGAGACTTGCTGCTCCACGGCATCTTGTGCCGATTTACCACAGCCATTGAGCGGCAGTCCAACCGCCAATAATCCACGATTTAAAATGTTGATGCCACTGTTCCAGTCCCTGTCAATTTTGACGTTACAACTCGAACAGTGATGAACGCGATTACTTAAACTTTTTTCAACTAATGAGCCACAATTAGAACACTCAATACTTGTTCCCCGTGGATTGACGAACTGGACTAACAAACCGCGTCTTACCGCTACTGCTTGTAATATCTCCAGGAATGCGCCCCAGGCTGCATCATGAGGTGCGACCCGTGGCGAATTTAATTCGCCAACGGAAAGCGCACCTATATTGATTTCGCTAGTTTAGTTCTTGCGAGTCCTTTGATATTTAAATTTTCGTGAGCATAATGGTCGTATTTACTGCATAACCAATGAGCAACTTGATAATGAAATTCTTTTCGGCAACGGGTTAAATGAAGATGCAATAAAGCCACTTTCTTTTTGGCTTTTTCCCAGTTTTTAGACCCCTTGACACGGCGCGACATTACTTGTTGAGCTAAAGCCAATTTGTTTTGAGCCTTACGATAAAACTGAGGAATAGGGATAGCTTCACCGTCTGAGGTGGTTAAAAATTTTTCTAAGCCAACGTCGATACCGACAGCAGATCTAACCGAATCCACAGGTAACAGCTCAGGTACGGTATCATCTTTCATTGAAATGCAACAATACCAACCATGGCCAAAAGGCCACGCTACGCGAACAGCCTTTTTGACGACAGTACACTGTTTAAGTGTAAATCCATCTGGTATTGGTCTATGCATGACCACAGGTATTTCACCAATGCGACTGAGCAATAGAAAGCCATCTTTTAGATGCGCCCCGGCACGGGGGTTGTTCACACGTGGAAACACGAATGACCTTAATTGACCTTGTTTCTTGAACCGAGGTCTTCCCCCGCGTAACCCATGCTTGACAGGCTTCCGCCACCTATCCCATGCTTTTTTGAGTCGTTGTAGGTTAACTTGCTGAGTTTCTGCGTAGATTTGTTTGTACTCAGGGAATAGCTGTTTGGTTTCTTTGAGGGCTGCCTGCTGAGTGTAATAGTTGACCGCTTCTGGAATAACACCTATCGGCTCACTAATCAAATTACATCTATCAATCGGTGAGCGAGTCCGATTGAGCCAATCAAGCCGAAGTCCAACGAGCATAGTTCCAGTGACGACGCAACAATTCAAGCCACCTTTCCATGATGGCTATCTGTTCGGGACTTGGTTTGATTTTGTAGCAGTACGTTAAGATCACTGTGCTATTATACCACTTACAATCGCGCAGCGTGACCTGCATGTCAATCTGTTGAGAACTTCCAGACGCTGTCGGGCAATTCCCCTCCCGTTAAATCGGAGATTATAAGGGGAGACCCCTTGCCCGTATAGTTGGCAGAGGGATTAAACGGAAGAAATTTAGAGACATTCCATCAAACATCCCTACAAAGCCCAAATGGTATTATACAACAATTGCGGCAAAATGAACAGCACAATTTGCGGACAGTACTGATTTTTGACCAGTTTGAAGACTTTTTCGTTGTTTACCTGAATAAAGCTGAGCGACGGCAATTTTTTGAATTCCTAGGAGAGTGTCTTACTACTCCCTCAGTGAAGGTGATTCTGTCGATGCGGGAGGATTATCTCCATTATTTACTGGAATGGGAACGCGCACCATGGTCGGGTAGCGCTAATCCCATGGCCAGTATGGAAATTATTGGCAATGACATATTGAGTAAGCATGTGCGCTATCCTTTAGGGAATTTTTACCGAGATGATGCCAAGTCGGTGATTGAGCAAGTAACTAAACAATCCCATTTGTATCTGGAACCAGCTTTGATTGAAGAATTGGTACAGGATTTAGCTGGGGAGTTATCCGAAGTACGTCCCCTTGAATTGCAGATAGTAGGAGCCCAATTGCAGGCAGAAAGTATTACTACCCTAGAACACTATTGGGAACGGGGTTCAAAGCCAGGATTGATGGCGCGGTATTTGACTGGAGTAGTGGAGGATTGTGGAGCAGAAAATCAGCAGGTGGCGGAACTGGTGCTATATTTACTAACCGATGAAAAAGGCAATCGTCCACTGAAGACCAAGGCTGAGTTAGCTAATCATTTAGGAACAGAAGCTGATCAATTAGAGTTGGTGTTAAGGATTTTAGTAGAGTCGGGCTTAGTGGTTAAGGTACCGGAGCCTGTTGCTGACCGCTATCAATTGGGGCATGATAATCTTGTTTCTTATCTACGACAACGAGCACTGAAGTTAGATGAGTTAATTACAGAACTAAAACCAGCTTATCAGGCTAAGCAGATATTGGCAAACTCTAACCAAAAAGCAACCCATCAGATTAGGATTGGATCAGCAGTATTGAGCATTACATGGGTTAAGTAAAGCTTTCTTGTGGTAAGCATAGGCTGACATTAATGTCAGCCTGTTAGCAACTAATTTATTGGTCACATCCAGCAGTATGTGCAAACACAAAAAGCCTCAGCGCTGGGAGGGTTGCATCTCATATTTTGACAAATATCATCCATAAAAATCCCACTTAGGGAAGCACAGGGTCAAGACAGAATCTGAAGTTTTCAGGAGCTCACCCTTGATTTATCTCTGATTATCGTTTAAGGTATTTAGTGTTTAAAAAACTTGGGATTGTGTAATGGTTACAGGGACAACGGTTGAGCCAAAAATCCATCTAACCGAACAAAGAACCTACTGGCAGCAAAGGCTATCAGGGGATTTACCATTGTTAGAAATCCCAATAGATAATCAGCGTTTATCGGTGTCATCGGGAAAGGAAGCAACAGAAGTCACCAAGCTGGATAGAGAGTTTTACAAAGAGCTAAAAACCTTTAGTGCTCGCTTCAAGGTCAGCCCGTTTACCGTGCTCTTGACCGCCTTGAAAATTATGTGGCTGCGTTATACGGGCATCGAAGATCTCATCATCGGGTCCGTGGCAACTAGCGTAAAGGAATCCAGGGGTTTGAAGACCTCCCAGGAAGGGGAACACCAGGGTGGAGTTAGGATTAATCCGATTGCCTTACGCACAGATCTAAGCACAGATCTAAGCAGTGATATCAGTGGGAAAGAAGTTTTAAAGCGGGTTAGCCAAACCGTTGAAGAAGCGGCCTTATATGGAGATTACCCATTTGAGGAACTCCTCAAGGGGATTAACAGAAATGAGGAATTAGCAGAAGAATTAGCAAAAGCCTCGATTTTTCAAGTGATGTTGGTGTGGTGCGATCAACCATTCCCTCTGTCACAGACAGCAATTAGCGAAGCACAACTCAAAGAAATATCAGCCTACACCAGCCAGTGCGATCTAGTGGTGGTAGCTAAAGAAAAAGAAGGAAAATTAACATTAAGCTGGCAATACAACACAGAGTTATTTAAATCCGACTCAATTAGGCGAATGTTGGGGCATTGGCTTTCGGTGCTACAAGCAATGATCGCCAATCCAGAGCAGTCGATTTTTACCTTGCCCCTGTTAACTGAAGCCGAACGGCAGCAACTGCTGGTGGAATGGAACGATACCTCAGCAGAGTATCCCCAAGATAAATGTATCCATCAGTTGTTTGAAGAGCAAGTTGAACGCACCCCAGATGCAGTAGCTGTAGTATTTGAAGAGGAACAACTAACTTACCGAGAACTGAACCAACGAGCCAATCAACTGGCTCACTATTTGCAAGAACTGGGTGTAGGGCCAGAAGTATTGGTGGGGATATGTGTTGAGCGTACGCACCAAATGCTGGTGGGACTATTGGCAATCCTCAAAGCAGGTGGGGCTTATGTGCCCTTAGATCCAGCTTATCCCCAAGAGCGCTTGGCCTATATGTTAGAAGATGCCCAAGCACCAGTATTATTGACTGATTCGTCCTTAGTTACCCATCAAGAGTCATTAGTTGCCGACAAAGAACAATTAACAAGAGTTTGCTTAGATACTGATTGGGAACTCATCTCTCAACAAAGCCAGGGAAACACCGATAGTGGCGTAAAGCCGGAAAACTTAGCCTATACGATCTACACCTCTGGTTCCACAGGCAAACCTAAGGGAGTGCAAATTCCTCATCAATCCGTAGTCAACTTTTTAACGTCCATGGCCCAACGGCCTGGATTAAGGTCACAGGATACTCTGGTAGCAGTTACCACCATATCCTTTGATATTGCCGGACTAGAACTTTACCTGCCCCTTAGTGTTGGAGCCAAGATCGTTTTGGTCAGCCGTGAAGTAGCGTCTTCCGGGCAGTTGTTGGGGAAACTGATCAAAGATTCTGACGCTACGGTGATGCAAGCCACTCCAGCCACCTGGTATTTGCTGTTAGCATCCGGTTGGGAAGGTATCCCAGGGTTAAAAATCCTTTGTGGTGGCGAAGCGTTACCCTCAGAACTCGCGGATCAGCTCTTAGATAGGAAAGCTTCCCTGTGGAATATGTACGGTCCTACAGAAGCAACTATCTGGTCAACTGTCCACGAAGTAGGCAAACAGAGGCAATCTCAACAAGCTAAAGATGCCCCAGAATCAATCGGCCAACCCATTGCCAATACGCAAATCTATATCCTCGATGCCCATCTGATGCCAGTTCCGATTGGAGTCGTTGGGGAACTACACATTGGTGGCGCTGGTCTGGCTAGAGGTTATCGTAATCGTCCAGATTTAACCAAAGAAAAATTTATTAGCAATCCCTTTGATGCATCAAAATCAGAACGCCTTTACAAAACTGGAGATTTAGCCCGTTACTTGCCTGATGGCAAGATCGAGTTTCTCGGTCGTATCGATCATCAAGTCAAAGTTCGCGGCTTCCGCATTGAACTTGGAGAAATCGAATCAGTCCTGAACCGACATTCTGGAGTACATCAAAGTGTCGTTGTTGCCCAGGAAAACCAAGGCAATGGTGTTTCAGGAGGGGATAAACGGCTGGTAGCTTATATTGTTGCCAATCCCAACTACCAAGGTAGTGAAGAGAAAGACGAAAGCGAAGCCCAAGCTATCCAAGAGCAATGGCAAGAGTTGTGGAACCTGGCTTATAGCCAAGAAGCAACCGAAGCCGATCCCACCTTCAACATCAGTGGTTGGAACGACAGCTATACTGGTGCGCCTATCCCAGCTACCCACATGCGCGAATGGGTAGAGGGGACAGTGGAGAGGATTCTCTCCTGTAAACCCAACCGTGTACTAGAAATTGGTTGCGGAACTGGGATGTTGTTATTTCGGATTGCGCCCCATACCTCCTCTTACTGCGGTGTAGATATTGCTCCCCAAGCCCTGCGCTATATCCAACAACAAATGGATAAATTGGAGGGCAGTTGGTCTCATGTCGAGCTGCGCCAGGGTTATGCTGACAAAGCTATTAAGGAAATTGAGGTCGGAGAATTTGACACCTTAATCATTAACTCAGTGGTGCAACTTTTCCCCGGTATTGATTACTTAGTAGACGTGATTGAAACCGCAGCGAAGTTGCTAAAACCTGGGGGAAGCATTTTCATTGGAGATGTACGTAGTTTGCCCTTGTTAGAAGCGTTCCACGCCTCTATACAATTGCAGCAAGCTCCCAGCTCCTTGACCAAAAAGCAATTGCTGCAGCGAGTGCGCAAAGCCATAGTCCAAGAGGGGCAAATGGCCATCGACCCGGGCTTTTTCACCGCCTTGGGGGCACATCTGCCCCAAATTAGTGACGTCCAAATACAGCTCAGGCGGGGGCGTTACCAGAATGAAATGAGCAAATTCCGCTATGATGCAATTTTTCATGTCGGTAAAGATATTTCTCCTACACCAGAGCCGAGCTGGTTAAACTGGGAAGAGGCGAAAGATAATGATAATGATAACCCATTGAGGGCGATCCAGGAAATACTGGTGGAACAAGAGCCAGAGGTGCTAGGTATCAAAGGAGTACCTAATGGCCGTTTGTCTGAAGAAATTCAGCTTCTGGAACTGCTGGACAATGGAGAAAGGGCTACGGTAGGTCAACTAAGGGAAAACCTCCAACAGTTAAAGGTTGATGCGATAGAACCAGAAGATTGGTGGGAATTAAGCGATAAACTGCCTTATACCATTGCCATTAACTGGTCTGACTCCCAAACTAAGGGTTGCTATGATGTTTTATTTCAAAAAGGCACATCTGCTCCCAACTTCCCCATGAAGTCATCTGGTCATCTGCCCTGGACAGCCTATGCTAATAATCCCTTACAAGGACAAGTAGCCAGCCAATTGGAACCAGAATTACGTCGTTATTTGCACAAAAATCTACCTGACTACATGGTTCCAGCTGGCTTTGTGACCCTAGAGGAAATGCCTCTGACCCCCAATGGCAAGGTAAATCGCCGGGCACTTCCTGCCCCAGACCGGTCTCGTCCCGATTTGGCAACAGCTCTAGTGAAGCCCCAGTCAGAAACAGAGCAAGTTATTGCTAAGGTATGGCAGGAAGTTCTGCAGTTAGAGGTAGTGGGGATTAAGGATAATTTCTTTGAACTAGGTGGTAATTCTTTACTCCTGACCCAGGTTTATAACAAATTAACACCAACGTTTGGCTCCCAACTATCCATTGTCAAGCTGTTTCAATACTCAACCATACAGAGTTTGGCTCAAAATTTAAGTCAGGTACAAAAAGAAGAACTAACTCTGAGTGACCGTAAACCAAAGAAAAGGAAAACCAAAACTGAAACTGAAATAGCCATCATTGGCATGTCTGGTCGTTTCCCAGGTGCTAAGAATATTGATGAATTTTGGCAAAATCTGCGAGATGGGATCGAATCCATTTCCTTTTTTGGTGAGCAGGAATTGGAATTAGAGGACACCACCTTATTGAATCAGCCTAACTACGTCAATGCAGGGGCTTTTTTACCTGGTGTTGAGGAGTTTGATGCTTCTTTCTTTGGCTACAGCGCCAAGGAAGCAGAAATTATGGATCCCCAACAGCGGATTTTCTTAGAATGTGCTTGGGAAGCTCTAGAAACGGCTGGCTACAATCCTCAAACCTATCAAGGAGCGGTAGGGGTTTATGCTGGTTCGGGCATGAATACTTACTTAATCAACAATGTTCATCCTAGCCGCAGTTTTTCCCCCCAACGCACCTTTTTAGGTTCAGCCTTCGATCTTCAGGTAAGGTTAGCAAATGGTAAGGATTTTCTGCCCACAAGGGTTTCTTACAAGTTGAATTTAACTGGGCCGAGCGTTAATGTACAAACGGCTTGTTCTACTTCCCTAGTGGCAGTACATATGGCTTGCCAAAGTCTGCAAAGCGGCGAATGTGACATAGCTCTGGCAGGAGGTGTTGCGGTTACAGTTCCCCAAAAGACGGGCTATCTCTATCAAGAGGATATGATTTTTTCTGACGATGGTCACTGCCGAGCTTTTGATGCTGAAGCGAAGGGAACTGTATTTGGTAATGGAGTTGGTATTGTTATCCTCAAATTACTCAGCAAAGCGATTGAAGATGGGGATAATATCCAAGCAGTGATTAAAGGTTCTGCTGTTAATAATGATGGAGCCTTGAAGGTGGGCTATACAGCTCCCAGCGTGGAAGGTCAACTAGAGGTAATTTCATCCGCTATGGCAGAAGCTGAGGTGGATGCTAGTACGGTTACTTATGTAGAAACCCACGGAACAGGAACAGCTCTCGGAGACCCGATTGAAATAGGAGCCCTAAGCCAAGCATTTGCCAAGAGTAGTGATAAAAAAGGCTTTTGTGCCATTGGCTCAATAAAAACTAACATTGGACATTTGATTGAAGCAGCAGGAATTGCCGGACTGATTAAAACAGTATTAGCCTTAAAACACAAGCAAATACCGCCAACGCTCCACTTTAAACAAGCTAATCCCAACATTGATTTTGAAAATAGCCCTTTCTACGTTAATACGAAACTTTCTGAATGGGAAAGAAATGGAACTCCCCGCCGGGCTGGAGTGAGTTCTTTTGGTATGGGAGGAACCAATGCCCATGTGGTTTTGGAAGAAGCACCGGAAGAAGGGAACAGGGACTTCGGAACAGGGAACAGGGAACGTCCAAGGCATGTTTTGACACTATCGGCGAAAACAGATCAGGCTTTACGAGAGTTGGCACAACGTTATGTCAATTATCTTGATGGTGATATTGATGCCGAATTGGGTGATATTTGTTTTACGGCTAATACCGGACGCAAAAACTTTAACCATCGTTTAGCGGTTGTGGCTGAATCTAAACAGCAACTACAGGAACAATTGGCAGCTTTTCCGCCATCGATGGTTCGTGTAGTAAATACTCAGCAAAAACCAAACGCGATCGCTTTTATGTTTACTGGGCAGGGTTCCCAGTATGTGGGTATGGGTCGTCAACTTTACGAAACCCAACCTACTTTCCGGGAAGCCCTAGATCGCTGCGACGAAATCCTGCGCTCTTATCTAGACCAATCTTTACTAGAAGTACTTTATCCCGACTCTGACCAATCACTAGGCACTGATAACTGGTTACTGAATCAGACGGCTTATACCCAACCGGCTTTATTTGCGATCGCATATTCCCTGTTCCAGTTGTGGAAATCTTGGGGCATAGAACCCGATGTAGTCATGGGTCATAGCGTAGGGGAATATGTCGCTGCTTGTGTGGCTGGAGTGTTTAGTCTAGAAGATGGTCTGAAACTGATTGCCGAACGGGGAAGGCTGATGCAGGCTTTACCTCAAGATGGGGAGATGGTCTCTTTAATGGCTTCATTAGAACAAGCGATCGCAGCCATTAAACCCTATGAAAAAGATGTTGCTATTGCTGCGATTAATGGGCCATTAAGTATCGTAATTTCTGGAAAGCGCCAAGCAATTAATGCCGTTATTACCACTCTAGCTGATGGCATCAAGACCAAAAAATTAACGGTATCCCATGCTTTCCACTCACCCTTGATGGAGCCAATACTGCAAGAGTTTGAGCATGTGGCTCGACAAATCAGCTTTTCTTCACCACAAATTAAGCTTGTAAGTAATGTTACCGGTAAAGTAGCAACAGAAGAGATAGCAACCCCAGGTTATTGGTGTCGTCATATTCTCCAGCCAGTCCAATTTGCTGCTAGTATGAATACTTTGGAACAGCAGGGTGTGGAAGTCTTGGTAGAGATTGGTCCGAAACCAATCCTGTTGGGCATGGGTCGCGACTGTTTACCGGAACATCAGGGATTGTGGCTTCCCAGTTTGCGTCCTCAACACGATGATTGGCAACAACTCCTGACCAGTTTGGGTCAACTCTATGTCCAGGGAGTATCAGTAGATTGGTTTGGTTTTGATTGTGACTATGGGCGCTGTCGGGAACAACTTCCTACTTATCCCTTCCAGCGACAGCGCTATTGGGTAGAGGCTCCTGATTGGTATCGGCAGGGACTGCTTCCTCACCCAAATGGTAACGGTAACGGTAACGGTAATGGTAACGGTAACGGTAACGGTAAAACGAGCCAGCAGGAAGCACTGACCAAAACCTCCGAGAAGTCTCTGGACAATTGGCTTTATCAGGTAGAGTGGCGTATCAAAGAGCGTCAGGGTTCTGCACTACTCAAGCCGAAAAACTGGCTGATATTTACTGATAGTCAAGGAGTTGGCCAGCAGTTAGTTGCCCTACTCCAGTCCCAAGACCAGGGATGTACAGTTGTCTTCCCTGGTAAGGAGTACGAACAGATAGCTGAGCAAACCTTCAGGATAGACCCTGCTAATCCTCAACACTATCAGCAGCTCTGGGAGAAAATCTCGAACATTGATGGGGTGGTACATCTATGGAGCTTAGATTCCTCCCTTGACCTAGAGTTAGCCTCAAGGATTAGCTGTGGCAGTACTTTATATCTAATCCAAACTCTCCTGAAGCAAGATGGGTTACCTCCTCGCTTATGGTTTGCTACCCGAGGAGCCCAAGCAGTGGGAGCAAATCCTGCTGTGCCTGGAGTAGCTCAATCTCCCTTATGGGGCATGGGAAAAGTTATTGGTTTAGAATACCCAGAATTCAATTCCGTCCTGGTGGATTTAGACCCCAACCCAGCAGTGGATGAGATACAAACCCTATGGGCAGAAATTCAGTCAGAGGATAAAGAAGACCAAGTAGCATTTCGCAACCAAGCTCGTTATGTGGCTAGGCTAGTATCTCGATCCCCTGTTGTTGAAACAAACAAGCCTCTGGTGTTCCACAATGATCGCAGCTATCTAATTACTGGTGGCTTAGGAGATTTAGGTTTACTGGTAGCCCAGTGGATGGTAGAACAAGGGGCAAAAAACCTGGTGCTAGTAGGACGAAGTAGCCCTAAACCAGCGATCGAGCATAAGTTAAGAAAGCTAGAAAACTTAGGCGCTAGGGTGGTAGTAGCCCAAGCAGATGTGTCTAATCCAGGGCAAGTTAGCGAGTTACTAACTAAGATAGAGCAATCCTCGCTTCCTCTAGGGGGTATAGTTCACGCAGCTGGAGTTGTTGAGTTCAGCGGACTGTCGCAGCAAGATTGGCAGCGCTTTGCCCAAGTTCTGGTTGCTAAAGTACAGGGAACGTGGAATCTACATGCTCTTACCCAAAACCAGCCTTTGGATTTCTTTGTCTGTTTCTCCTCCATTGCCTCCTTATTAGGTTCTCACGGTCTAGGGAGCTATGGGGCAGCTAATGCCTTTCTCGATTCAATAGCAGCTCATCGTCAAGCCTTGGGATTACCTGCTTTAACCGTTAATTGGGGACCTTGGGGTGAGATAGGAATGGGGGCAAAACTGAATACTGACCATCAGGGGCGAATAGCTGCTTGGGGGCTGGCAAACGTAGCTCCAAAGCAGGGATTGTTTGCACTGGAACAACTGCTTCAACAAGATCTAGCACAAGTAGGTGTAATGTCAGTGGATTGGGACAAGTGGCTACGGCAATTCCACAGTCTGCCACCTTTCTATGAAGATGTTGCGTCAAATATTACTGTTAGGGAAACAAATCTTGATTTTAAGACAGAATTAGAGGCAGTTCCGGCTAACCAACGTCGGGATTTATTAGTAGAGCGCGTTCGTACCCAAGTTGCTAAAACCTTAGGATTAAATTCTCCAGATCAAATAGAACTGGGGCAAAGGTTAATTGATTTGGGTCTGGATTCTCTAATGGCAGTTCAGTTGAGGAATCATCTCCAATCTAGCGTGGGCTGCTCTCTACGTTCAACTGTACTATTTGACTATCCAACCATAGAGGCAATGGTTGATTATTTATCCCAAGAAGTTTTTGCTGATCTCGATTCGCCAAGCCTAGCAACCCAAAATAATTCCACCGGAACCGACTCCTTCCTTTCTACCTTAGTGCCCATTCAGCCCGAGGGGTCAAAGCCTCCTTTATTCTTGGTTTCCGGAATTCTTGGCAATGTCTTTGACTTCCAGCAGTTGGCACGTCATCTAGATTCGGAACAACCGTTATATGGTTTGCGTACCCTTGGTCTTGAGGAGGACTTCCAACCTTATACTCGTATGGCAGATATTGCTGCCCACCATATTAAAGCCCTACAAGCAGTTCAACCCAACGGACCCTATTTATTAGGGGGTCATTCTTTTGGAGGCAAAGTGGCTTTCGAGATGGCTCAACAGCTATTGAGTCAGGGGCAGGAAGTATCTTTGCTGGCCATGATGGATATTCAGGTAGAGGTTCCGGCTCCAGAAAAAGATGCAGCTCAATGGGATAATACCAAGTGCATAACCAACCTAGCCAGTATTTATGAAAGCATTTTGGGTCAAAACCTCAAGATTTCGCCAAAAATACTCCAGTCTCTAGATGGAGATGAACAACTGAGTTATCTCCTGGAACAATTGCAAAAGGCTGGACAGATGTTGAGCAAAACTGAGTTGAAGCGAATTCTGGCAGTTTATAAGGCTAATACTCAAGCCAGTGCGAGCTATCTACCCCAGAAGATTGATTCAACTCCGATTAACTTCTTCCGAGCCAGTGAGGTTGGTGCTTTAGGGGATTATTTACCTAATCAGGCAATGACTCTAGAAGATCCAACTTGGGGCTGGAGTAAGCTTTCTACCCAAACCGTTAAATTGCATGTTGTTCCAGGTAACCATTTCATGATGATGATGGAACCCCAAGTTCTAGTTGTAGCTAAGCGACTGCAACTTGAGATGGATCAGATTAGAAAAGTTAAGCAATCATAGCAATTATCGTTTGGGTGAGGTCTATCTTGGAGAGCGGGTTTTAGTGTCATATCTCAATCTGGGCAAAACGTTGGGCTAAACCCGCTCCTAGAATTATATGTACCTCATGACTATGATAAGCGCTAGTGAACATAACTAGTAGCCTGATCAGGCGTTGCTGAATTAAGGAATGAATGCGCGATAATTTGGTTTTATTAAAGCCCCCTAAATCCCCCAAGCGAGGGATTGCTCGCTTGGGGGACTTTGATAGTTTTGTTCCCCCCAAGCGAGCAATCCCTCGCTTGGGGGGCTAGGGGGGCAAAACCATACCCATAATCAGCAACACCCCTGATCAAAGTAATGCATGATCACCCTAAGGAATGCCAAACAAATGAGTAAAAAAACAGATACGGTACATTGGGTCTACAGTTCTCAAAACAATCAAGAATTAGCCGAAAGGTATGATGTATGGGCTAAGGAGTACGAGCAAGATTTGCTGCCCGAGAACTATACCGGACCAGAACCAGCTATCGAGGTTTTGGTCAAGTATCTCTCTAAAGAAGCGAAAATTTTAGATGCTGGGGCGGGAACTGGGCTAGTAGGGCAACTTTTGCATCAGCGCGGATATGGCAATCTAGAGGCAATGGATATTTCAGCAGGGATGCTGGAAGAAGCGAGAAAAAAGAACGTTTACATCGCACTTCACCAAGGAATATTGGGCGAATCTTTAGCGTTGGCAACGGACACCTTTGATGGGATTGTTAGCGTCGGAACTTTCACATTAGGCCATGCTCCCAGCAGTGGTTTTGATGAACTAATTCGTATAACCAAGCCAGGGGGATATATTATTTTTACTATTCGTCCCGATTATTACCAGAATAGTGATTTTAAAGAAAAGCTGCCAGCTCTAGAAGCTGCTGGTAAATGGACGTTAGTTGAAAAAGGAGAGCCATTTGCCAACCTACCGGAAGCTGAACCAGATATTTATTTACAAGTCTGGGCCTATAAAGTTTGCTAGTTTAGAAAGTTGATAAAAGTATTAAAATAGCCGATAAAATTATAACCAACATTAAACATTATATGACCAAAAAAACTATCGAAACCTCAAAAAATAAAGGCCAAATAGTTGTATTATGGACTGCCCCAAGATCTGTATCGACCGCTTTTGAGAAAACTTTTTCCCAACGCCCAGATACGGCAATCATTGATGAACCATTCCTTGATGTTTATTACTTTAGCAAATGGCGGTGTTCCAATCGCTTTGGCGATTACGATCGGCGGCAAGATTACCAACCTACTCAAGTCCTTGAGGAAATAAAATCAAAGACGGAGGCAGCTCCTCTAGTTTTTATGAAAGAGATGGCTTACCAAGGACTGCCATACATAGATCAGGATTTTATCGCTTCTGCGATCAATACTTTTATTGTGCGTCATCCTCAGGAGGTAATGGCTTCCTGGTATCGGGTAAATGAGTCTCCTACAAAAGAGGAGTTTGGTTTTGATGCCTTGAAACAAATGTGGCAAATAGTAACTGAGCAATTAGAACAGAAACCAATCCTTGTTGAAGCTAATTCCTTCCGTCGTCATCCCCAAAAAGTTTTGAGCGAGTATTGCCAACGCATAGGAGTTAAGTTTTACCCCCAAATGTTGAGTTGGAATGAGGATAAATGGAGGGAATGTCAGCCTGATGAAATGGAGAGTCGAGCTAAATGGTATAAAACTTTAGACGGTAGCAGTGGGATTGTGCCACCAACTAAAGAAAAAGTGGAAATTCGTCCTGAAGATGTCGGCATGGTTGAGGGAGCCCAGAAAGTTTATGAAGAGCTTTCTGATTTCGCAATTATTTGATGGGCTAGGAATGTGAATAAAGAAAAATTTTTACAAAGTCGCGTAGCAATAGTAACTGGTGGGACATCTGGTATCGGTAAAGCCGTCGCTCTTGCTTTAGCAGAAGTTGGGGCTAACGTTGCCATTGGCTCCCGCTCTGCTGAGAAAAGTTCTTGCCAAACAGAAATTGAGGCAAAGGGGGTTAAGGCTTTAGCAATGACCCTAGATGTCTCTTCTACTGATTCAGTTGAGACTTTTTGCAATAATGTACTCAAAACTTTTGGTAAAGTCGATATCCTGGTTAATGCTGCTGGAATAACCTACCTGCATAAAATCTGCGAGCATCCTGATCAAGACTGGTATCGTGTTATTGATGTTAATCTCAATGGTATTTATCGTACTATCAAGTTTTGTTTGCCAGGAATGATCGAACGCAAGTGGGGTCGCATTATCAACATTGCTTCTACTGCTGCCTCAGTTGGTAATCCTAATGTTCCTGCCTATTGTGCTTCTAAAGCAGCAGTGGTTGGGCTAACTCGTTGTGTGGCTTTAGAAGGAGCGCCTCATGGGGTATCCTGCAATGCTATTAGTCCGGGTTGGGTAGAAACGGAGCTTGGCAAAAATTGTATGAGAGAGTTTGCTGAATCTGAAGGTCGAAGTTTTGCGGAATATTTTGAAGACGTTAAGCAGAGCTACCCCCAGAAAAGGATAATACAGCCTAAAGAAATTGGCGAACTAGCTGCTTTTCTCTGCCGCGATGAGGCAGTGGGTATGACAATGCAGGAGCTAACTGTATCTGCGGGGTCTCTATGGTAATAAAAAGAATTGGTAATTGATAGTTTTGAACAGTTCTAGATTCGTCGCAGCAATGCTAAATTTACTGAACTTCACGGGTTGTTTTATCTTTAAGAGCAAGAAGACTCCGTTTAGAGCTGATTCGTAAAGAAAATCTAAAGAGAGAAAAAGTTAAGATCAGTAGATGATAACCTACCAGAGGTTGAATGAATTTCGGTCAATGACACGTCTGCCTCAAATTGCCGCACCGACGAGAAAGCCAAATCCTACGTGATTTAAGTAATACAGAATGGGAGGTTTTGAAACCCTTACTAGCTGAACCGAAAGGCTTTGGACATCCGAGAACAGTCGATTTAACAGAGATACTTAATGGTGTTTGTTATGTTCAAAGGACAGGTTGTCAGGTTGATTCTCTTCGATTACTCATTGGGGTATTAGTAAGGTCAGCTAATGCTTCTGAAAGGCTCGGAGCAGTAGTCATTTTGTCTGAAGCACGCTTAGAAACTGAAGTTATTAGAAGTGGTCTGGGTGGCTGTGCGGTTATTCAGGAAATAATTTTGCTCAAGCCGTCAAACAGGTGTGTGGTGATTCTGTTCGAGTCGAAGTGATAGAAAGGAAATCAAAAGAGTTTGAAATTATTCCAAAGCGATGGATTGTAGAAAGAACATTTGGTTGGTTAAATCGATTTAGACGGTTGAGTAAAGACTATGAACTATATACACAGATGAGTACAGGAATGATATATGGTTCATTAATTCGTTTGATGACAAGAAGATTAGCTTCTTATTTTTTTGTTTACAAATCAGCTCTAAGTCTCTTATCCAGAGTGCTTTGTAGCCTTGTTGTCACCCCTTGAGTCGCGTTCCATAAAAAAAACAGGAGAAAAACAATGTCAAAAGCACAGGATATATTGAGCTATCAAAACTTAAGGCAAGAACAACCTCATAAAAAAGAGTTATCTAGGGTGGATCGGTTTGCGAGTATTGAGATTCGCCAAGATCGCGGCGATATTCCCACAGCAGTTTGGGCAACTCTCATCAAAAGCAGCTACAAACAGCATTGGAAAGATTTACATATTCAGAAAAGCGCCATGGAAATGGTTATTTATCCGATGCTAATGTACGAACTACGGCCAAAAACAATTATTGAAATTGGTGCATTTAATGGGGGAAGTGCAGTTTGGCTAGCAGACAATTTGCAATTGTTTGGGATTGAAGGTCAGATCTACTCGGTTGATATCGATTTATCTTTCTTAGACGAAAAAGCTAAAAAAGACGATCGCATTCACTTTTTAGAAGGAGATTCCAACAAAATTGATGAGGTATTTCCTGCCGAGATGCTTTCTGGACTACCCCACCCTTGGTTGGTCATAGAAGATGCTCATGTTAATCTAGTTGGAATTCTTGAATATTTTCATCACAAAGGTTTACAGACAGGAGATTACTTGATCGTTGAGGATACTAACTTATACTGCTGGAAAGATTGGAATGAAAGTTTTAACGATGAAGATAATGGAGACGCAAAACAAGAAAAAATAAATTGTGTTAAAGATTTTTTGCTAAAGTATAAAGACGATTATCGTATCGATACTTACTATCAAGATTTATTTGGTTACAACGGTTCAAAGTGCTGGAATTCAATTCTTAAAATAGTGTAAATAGCATGATAAAAAGCCAGAGAGAGATATTCTGGTTTTATGGGGATGAATATAGGAATATTGTACAACTAATTGATTACTAAAACCTCTCTTAAGAATGTAGAAAATAGTGTTGGGGAGAAGCATGAGTAAAAAAACAGATACGGTACATTGGGTCTACAGTTCTAAAAACAATCAAGAATTAGCCGAAAGGTATGATGTATGGGCTAAGGAGTACGAGCAAGATTTGCTGCCCGAGAACTATACCGGACCAGAACCAGCTATCGAGGTTTTGGTCAAGTATCTCTCTAAAGAAGCCAAAATTTTAGATGCTGGGGCGGGAACTGGGCTAGTCGGGCAACTTTTGCATCAGCGCGGATATGGCAATCTAGAGGCAATGGATATTTCAGCAGGGATGCTGGAAGAAGCGAGAAAAAAGAACGTTTACATCGCACTTCACCAAGGAATATTGGGCGAACCTTTAGCGTTGGCAACGGACACCTTTGATGGTATAATTAGCGTCGGAACCTTCACATTAGGCCATGCTCCCAGCAGTGGTTTTGATGAACTAATTCGTATTACTAAGCCAGGGGGATATATCATTTTTACTATTCGTCCCGATTATTACCAGAATAGTGATTTTAAAGAAAAGCTGCCAGCTCTAGAAGCTGCTGGTAAGTGGAAGTTAGTTGAAAAAGGAGAGCCATTTCTAAACCTACCGGAAGCTGAACCAGATATTTATTTACAAGTCTGGGCCTATAAAGTTTCCTAGTTCTTGGTATCAAACTAAAAGGAACAGGGTAAACGCATCTTATTGTGAAATGGCTACTGGATATGAAATTAATACGATAAGTATTTATGCTGATGATTTTTGAAATCTCTTCTGAGTAAGGCTTCTAGAATTTAGATGCGTTTGCCCTGCTAGAAGGAACAGAAAAACAAATGCTTAAATTACAGAAAGAGTTAATTCAAAGCGATCGCTTTCTAACTCTTGCTGGGAAGCGGTTTCATTACATCTGGTTATATGACCATTGTTTGTGTCCTCGGTGTTATCATCCCAGTTCGTTTCAAAAAATTAACGATCTCAGCGATCGCTTAGAACTGCCAAAACCCAAATCCGTGCAGTTCCAAGATCAAAAACTCATCATTGACTGGGATGAAGACCCTCCCCACCGCAGTATTTTTCCCCTATCTTGGCTCCTGAGTCGTGCCTACGACCCCAAACCGGAACCTAGGTTATCTCCTAGGGAAAAGCAACTTTGGGACAAAGCTTGGTTAGATGCCAATCCACCAGAGTGGTGTGAATATGGTAATGGTTCTTTTGAATGCTGGATCAATCAACTTTCTACCCTAGGGTTTACCCTATTGCGGAAAATGCCTTGGGAGAAGTTAGAGACTTTCGTCTCTTCCATTGGACCAATTTACTATCTAGCTCAATACGGACGCTACTCCACAGTTAAGGCGATCCCAAATGGTCAAGACTTGTCTCTCTCAGCAGCGGGTAATGCCTTATCACCCCATACGGATATCACCTTCCTCCCTACCCCACCCATTGTCCAACTGCTCTATTGTGTAGAAAATGAAGCTTCTGGGGGTGAGTCCACCGTAGTAGACGGGTTTCGTGTGGCTCAGGATTTTCGTCAAGATTATCCCCACTACTTTGAAATTTTGGCTCGAACCCCTGTCACCTTTTGGCAACTGTACCAGGACTGGGATTATTATGTTTCCCAGACAAAACCGATTATCAAACTAAACGACACTGAGGAAGTAACTAACATATTCTTCAGCCACAAAAATTTGGAATTAGATTTACCATTCGAGCAGATGGAAAGCTTTTATGAAGCTTACTATGGGTTCTTTCGCTACCTAAAAAATCCGGCTTACGAATACTGTTTTCGGATGCAAGCTGGAGACTGCCTGTTAGTGCAGAATTGGAGAATTATGCATGGACGCAAAGCTTTTGACGCCAGTTCTGGAGCTAGACACCTGGAAACAGCATATATGGATTGGAACTACTTTGCGGGACGACAGGATTTCCACCAGGTTCAGTCTTTTTACAGATAAGCAATAGGATTATGGAATTATGACTATCACGGGTTATACAAGAATGGATACCCTGACTAAGGAACAGTGGGATTTTACGAATCAATGTTTTGATGAACTTGTAAACAGTCTAACAGACCGAATTATTAAAACATTGCTAGACTTGCGCGGTCATAAGATGGGAAGTCAAGTAGACCGCTTAGAACATTGCTTACAAACAGCCACTCGGGCATTCCGGGATGGTGCTGATGAAGAAATGGTTGTTTGTGCCCTGCTACACGATATTGGTGATGACCTCGCGCCCTACAATCACGGTCAAGTGGCCGCCGCTATTTTACGGCCTTATGTGTCTCCGGAAAATGCCTGGATGATAGAACATCACGAAGTGTTTCAAGGCTATTACTTTCAGCACTTTATTGGTGGGGATCGCGATGAGCGCAACAAGTTCAAAGGTCATCCGGCTTTTGAGCAAACCATTATTTTCTGCGATCGCTGGGATCAATTATCTTTTGACCCTAATTATGACACCATGTCTCTGTCTGATTTCCGACCGATGCTCGAGTCGGTTTTGAGTCACAAACCCATGATTTACCAGCAAAAAGACCCAATCAAGTGATTTGTTAAAACAATAATTATGGATTATAAAACTGTTCTCCAAGAAAAACAACACCATAGTCAACGGTTAAATCCTAAGCGATTTGCTAAAATCTCAGAACGAATAGATCGATGCGATATTCCTGTTGAAGCTTGGATTCCTCTGCTGGACAATGCCATGTTACAGACTTGGAAAGGGATAATTCTGAATAAGTCCGTAACCGAAATTGGGGTTTACCCTATGTTAATCCACGAACTCCAACCAAAAACGATTATCGAACTTGGTGCATTTAACGGAGGAAGCGCCATTTGGTTGGCGGATCATTTGGAACTATTTGGCATAAAAGGTAGAGTCTATTCGATGGATATCGATCTCTCGCTTTTAGATGAGGGAGCAAAACAAGACTCTCGAGTGCATTTTTTTCAGGGAGATTCCAATGACTTGGCTGCTACCTTTCCTGGTCAAATGCTTTGGGATCTGCCTCATCTTTGGTTGCTGATTGAAGACTCCCACGTCAATCTGGTTGGTATCCTAGAATATTTTCATCAAAATGGCTTTCAGAGTGGAGACTACTTAATTGTTGAGGACACGAGCCAATCAATGTGGGATTATTGGCGCAAACACTGGGATGATGCTGCCGAAGTTGAGGAAGGAGCGCGGAAACTGAAGGATTTGAGGGATTGGTTGAAAAACCACGAAGACGAGTATTTGCTAGATACCTACTATCAGGATATGTACGGCTACAACGGGTCAAAAAACTGGAACTCGATTCTCAAGAGAGTTTGAATTGAAAGGTGTTAGTCCAGTAGGGTGCGTAATTAACGCACCCTACTAGCTGATCTCCCCCCAGACCGAGCAACCGATTATCCCTTACTCCCCTTAATCGACCACTACCTTAACCAGGACTTACGCGGTGAAGTTTATTTCGCCCCCCTATCCCCCCAATTCTGGGGGGGAATGATGTCAAAGTCCCCCAGAATTGGGGGATTTAGGGGGCAAATGCGTAAGTCCTGTTAACCCCTGACAACCAACCGTCACCCGTCAAGTCAACCGGTAAAATCAAAGTTTTATTGCGCAGAAGAATTTTTGAAACCAAAATGCTTGATAATAAACCTCACGAATTTAACAGACTTAACTCAAGTTCACATCTACTTCCGGATTCACTATGACCTTACCCAACTTGATTGACAAGTCAATAGCCTCGGACCAACTCCAATTAACCCATCGGCCTCGACGTCTGCGCCGTACAGCAGCCTTTCGTCGGATGGTTCAAGAGAATCAACTGACGGTTAATGACCTGATTTATCCAGTATTTGTGATGGAAGGTCAGGGTCTAAAACCAGAAGTGAAGTCCATGCCAGGGTGTTACCGCTATTCTCTGGACTTATTGCTCAAAGAAGTAACCGAGGCATTTGAGCTGGGAATTAATGCGATCGCACTTTTCCCCCTCATTCCCCAAGACTTGAAAGATGCTACCGGTACTGAAAGCTACAACCCTGATGGATTAATCCAACGCACCATCAGAGCAATTAAGCAAGAAGTGCCAGAGCTAGTGGTGATTACCGATGTCGCCCTTGATCCCTTTTCCAGTGATGGTCATGATGGCATTGTCACCGAAGATGGCACTATCCTAAATGACGCCACCGTGGAAGTTTTGATAAAAATGGCCTTATCTCAAGCTGCAGCTGGGGCAGATATGGTTGCGCCTTCCGACATGATGGATGGACGCATTGGTGCAATTCGTAAAGCTCTAGATGGTGAAGGCTACACTGATGTCGGAATTCTGGCCTATTCAGCTAAATACGCCTCCGCTTATTATGGACCATTCCGGGATGCCCTAGATTCAGCTCCTAAATTTGGTGACAAAAAGACTTACCAAATGGATCCCGCTAACGCCCTTGAAGCCCTAAAAGAAATTGACTTAGATATCTCAGAAGGGGCAGACATGGTGATGGTTAAGCCAGCCTTAGCCTATATGGATGTTATCCACCGGGTTAGACAGCATACTAATTTACCCGTTGCTGCATACAACGTTAGTGGTGAGTACGCCATGATTAAAGCAGCCGGTCAGAATGGTTGGATTGATGAGAAAAAAGTCATGATGGAAACCCTGACTAGCATGAAGCGGGCTGGTGCTGACTTAATATTGACCTATTTTGCCAAAGAAGTAGCTACAATCCTGCAGTAAGGCATTGAACCGTAGTTAGCGGTCAGCGGTCAGTTATCAGCCGTCAGCCTTTGGCCTTTAGCTCATACTTGATAGCACCTTAAGTAGCGTGCGTGGTCTTTGGTTGATAGCTGATAACTGTTCGCGTAGCGTGCGTGGCACAGGCTTCTAGCCTGTGATAAGTGCGCTAATCGCTGTTCGCTGATAGCTGATAACTGATAGCTGATAGCAGGTAACTGATAAATCAAGAAGATATCATTAGGATTGATATTGATAAATTCTCGGCTGTAACCGGTAGTCTGTAGGCTACCCACGAAAAACACAAGCAAGCCTATAGTTGATAGTCTAGAGTCGAGAAACGAAAAGTCGCTAGGTTACACATAATATGGTGGTGAAGCAAAATGAGCTAGAGCAATGCTATAGAGTTCTTGAACTCGAGCCTGGAGCATCACCGGAAGAAGTGAACCAGGCTTACAAGGATTTAGCATTTATTTGGCATCCCGATCGTGTTCCTGAGGATAATCCTCGCCTCAAGCAAAAAGCTGAAGAAAAACTTAAGTTACTCAATCAGGCACGAGAAAAATTGCGATCGCATCATAAATCACCCACTGCTTCACAAAAGCAAGCTAGGGGCAGAACACAGTATCGGAATTATCGTAATTCAAATCCAAGACCAAAACCACCACCATCAGCCCAGCCAAACCCACCAAACTATTACAAATACAAACAACCAGAACGATCTAGAGCCCAACCATCGACGACCGCTCAACCTCGGACTCCCAAGACCCCTGCTAACGCTAGAGCCCAACCATACACTCCCGCCCAACCTCGGACTCCCAAGACCCCTGCTAACGCTAGAGCCCAACCATACACTCCCGCCCAAACTCGGACTCCCAAGACCCCTGCTGAATCAAGAGCCCAACCATACACTCCCGCCCAACCTCAGAATCCCAAGCCCCCTGCTGAATCAAGAGCCCAACCATCCACTCCCGCCCAAACTCGGACTACTCAAGCCCAAGCTCGGACTGCCCAGCCCCCCGGTAACTCTAGAACCCAGCCATCCACTCCCGCTCAAACTCGGGCTCCCAAAGCCCCTCCTGACTTGAGTGGTGCTGATTTTAGGGGAGCAGACCTCAAAGAACGAGACTTCTCAAATCGGAATCTCCAATCCGCTAACTTAAGTCAGGCTAACCTAAAAGACTGCTTTCTCCATCGGGTCAATCTTGCCGAGGCTAACCTCGAAGGTGCTAATCTCTTTAGAGCCAATTTATTTCAAGCTAACCTCAGTAAGGCTAACTTACGAGAGGCTAATCTGATTGGAGCTGATTTGAGTGGAGCTGATTTGAGTGGAGCTGACATGAGTGGAGCTAAAGTGGGTTCTAATGGTAAGCTCTTGGTGAAACTGACAGGGGCAAACCTCAGGGGTGCAGTTTTGCCCGATGGCAGTATCCACGACTAATATCAGCAAATTTGAATTAAATTTCAACTATTGATCATCTTCATCATCCAAATCTGGAAAGGGGAGAACAGGCAGTCTCTGCCCTCGAAACACTTCCTCACTACTAATACCTGTGGTTTCTAACCATGAACCCATAGCTTTTATTGAGAGTATACCTAAGAGCATTGGAGCAGTCCCTAGACTTACGAAGAATTTTGTGGGCATTTCTAAATTAAACAGGTCAGCAGACCGAATTTCTGGTATTTCTGGTTGAGAAGAAGACATATCGGTTATTTTTAGTACAAATGAACTAAACAAAGGCGAAAATTTAACATAAGTTCCCTTGAGCAGAAGTTAGGCAGCAATGGGCTGCTACCGAAGTAGTATTGACTCGAGAACCGATTGCCATTTAGTGCTGTCAGTCAGGATTTCAACCTCTATTGTTAGCTAAATGAATTTGATTTGCCCAACAAATCAGTAATCCAGGACTTACGCAAGGGCACCCATTATCCCTAGCTTGGGGGGCAGGGGAGCAAAAACAACTAAACTCCGTAAGTCCTATAGTTTTAACAAAATTGTGCTTTAATCGAGGCGAGCATCTAAGATATGAAGAAATCATTCGTCCGTTACCAGTCCAGTTAATCAATTTGTGATGTTGGATGTCGATCAGCGTCTCCCAAAAGCTCCTCCGTCCTCCCTTAGCAAGTGGGCTTATTGTGCCATTAGGCAACCTGGGTTATCCATACGAATCCGTTTGCGAGGGAACAATTTGCACATTCTGTGTGAACACCCTCAGGGAGTAGAAGCCAATAAGGTAGTCAACCGCCTTATCAAAGCCCTGAAACTGCAACAGGGAGAAGCTCAGTTTCCCCTAGACTTAGCAAACCCGATCTATCAAATAATTGTTTATGGACGTCGAGTGGGGCAGAAGCGTCCAGACTGGATTAAGCAAATTGCTATCAAACTACCGACCGATGATACTACTCATGCTTCTAAGCAATCTTCCCAGACGTCTTTCGACGCCATAACCACTGATGCGGACCTAACTGTCTCAAACGAAAGTCTTGCCCGTTCTGGAGAACCAGATGCGATCGCTCGTTATCTCAGTGAATCCCTCAGTTACCTAAGTGTCAGTGTTAAAGTCCGGATCCAACACCAAGATTCCAAAGCTAGAAGATTTTCCGGGGCAAGTTCTAATGTTAAACAAACTAACCGTCACCCTTCACCCCCTAACCGACGGCTCTGGATAATTTGTAATTCTCATTACAGCCCCGATCCCTCCTTACTATCTGAGCCGATCATCGACCGGTTACATTCCTTGCAACTCCAAGGGTTTCGAGATGCCGTCATTTGCTTTCAGGTAAGTGGGGAAGCCACTCCTGATTGGAAGCAGCGAGTGGATTTGACCCCTCCAGAACAAGTCCTCAAGGAATGGGCTCGTTGGGGAGATGTAGAAGCAATCCAGCGGTTATTAAATCAGGGGTTGGCAGCGGTGGGAATAACCGTTCGAGCCATTCTCAAAGAAAGCACCCTACATGTATTTTGTAGCGTCATTCACCGCCGGAAAACGATTGCCCCAGAAAAAGAAACTGTAGTCAGTGCTATTGCCTCAGTACTGGATTTAATCGCTCCTCAAGGAATCCAGGGTGCAACTATTTATGGTGTAGACTCAACTCAGTTCCCTAGTCAAACATTACTGTCTCAGCAAGCTGACTCTCTCCAACCCCCCTTTGGCAAGAATGGTCAAGCTGCCAACAATTCCTTACTGCCAGAAACCGAATCCCCAGCCTGGATTCACTGGCTCAACTTACCAGCAGCAGACCACCAGAGTTTAGGAGAATCCACCTATTCCTTAGCCCAAACAGGGCATCACGATGCCTTGACCTTTTTGTTGGAGCGCTTACTCAATCCCGACATTGACCAACGATTGGTAACAGGTGGAATAAGGGTGAAAATTCGCCGTAAACAAGACTTGTTGCACATCATGAGCGAGGCAACGGTCTGTCCTCGAAAATCTCAGGTCACTCGAAAAATTACCCGCTTCCTAGAGCAACTGGCTATGTCCGAAATTACTGGGTTACGGCTCTATGGACGTCGAGCTGGTGGTACCTCCCCCTCCTGGAACTATGGAGTTGATTTTGTTCATCGACAGCGTCTAGTCCCAGAAGCTACCCCAGAGTTTGCTGCCTCAGATGCCTACCTGAGTGATTTGGTAACTCCCACTGGGGAACCAGTACTGCGTCGTGATCTAACCCACGACGATCTCAACCAGGGTTTAAAAGGAGCAGTTGATGGTCTAGTTTACATACTCCAGCGTTTACTATGCTACTCTCAGCTATTTGTACCAACTTTAGAAAACCAAGACATGGCAGCCTTCTCAGACAAGAGACAGGCCAAGGGGAAATTATCTATCCAAGGCGTAGGAGTAGCCATGGTATGGGGCGTAGCAGGATTACTACTAACACTGATCACAGATTGGCGTTTTAGTGAGCTCCTACAGTCTCAAGCCTCACCGTCAGCGGAAGTAAAGGCAGTGACTAACTCATCACCCAAACCCATTGCTTTGCCCCAACTATCTTTGCAAAAAGGGGCGGGTCTCGGGACTGAAAACTTCAACACCTCTGGGTTTACTGCTCCTGGGGATACCATGGTGATTGTGAATGAAAACGGCAATGCCACCATGGCAGCCATGCTGGCTGCAGCGCGATCGCCTAATCCTTCATTCAATAACCAGATGTTAGATGAAAAGCTAGCTCTGTACCAACAACGCCTGCTTCAGAGTGGTATCCCTGATGTCCTGATTATGGGGAGTTCCAGGGCCATGCGGGGAATCGATCCCATTGCCCTGCAAGATGCCTTAGAAGAACAGGGCTATCCTGACATTGACGTCTTTAACTTTGGGGTTAATGGTGCCACAGCTCAGGTAGTAGACTTCATGGTTCGGCGCGTCTTAACTCCAGAGCAACTGCCTAAATTGATTATTTGGGCTGATGGGGTCAGAGCCTTTAACAATGGTCGAGTTGATGCTACCTACAACTCGATTATCGCATCACCAGGCTACGAAGCTCTAATGGCAGGAGTTTTTCCGAACCGCACTAAAGAACCGCCATTACCGACAGATACCACAGACCAACCTCTAGAGGTTTTGAATGATGGATATCAGTTCATCAGTGGCTGGCTAAATGAATCAATAGCCAAAATTTCGTTAACTTATCCTCACCGAAGCCAGCTCAAATCTCTGTTACAGGAAAAGTTGGTTGACCTAGAAAAGTTCCTGCAACCAGACACAACCGAGACTGCCAAAAAGCCTCAAAATACATTATCCCCAACCTGGAAAATTGACTTTGATGGATTCCTTCCCCTGTCAACTCGTTTTAACACCGCTACCTACTACCAAAAACATCCTAAAGTTCCCGGTATTTATGATGGTGATTACCGGTATTTTCAGCTAGGAGGTCAGCAAGACAGAGCCCTAAGAAATTTGATGGAATTTGCCCAGAAGCATGACCTTAGTATCGTTATGGTCAACCTACCCCTGACTAAAGAATATTTAGATCCAGTTCGGACAAAATATGAAAAACAATTTCAGCGATACATGTACAATTTTGATTTAGAAGGGGGATTAATTTTCCGAGATTTCAATAAGATGTTGCTAACTAAACATGACTACTTTTCTGACCCCAGCCATCTCAACCGGTATGGTGCTTACCAAGTTTCTAACCAGTTGGCTAAAGATCCAATCATGCCTTGGTCATTAGTAATTAGTGATTAATGATTAGTGATTAATCATTAATTATTAATCAGTTTCAAATTGACGAACACTCAATAAGTATATAGCGGTTTGCAACCTTCCTTAATTACAATTATCTTGGTGCGCGTTCACCCTTGTCGGGAAACCCGACCGAGGTCGCACCGCAACCACAAGTAGTCAGTCGTCAGTCGTCAAGATTTGTAATTATACGCAACCATTCTCTTAGTGCGCGTTCACGCTTGTCGGGAAACCCGACCGGGATCGCACCGCTACGCAAACCGCTATAAGTATTCAAATGAAAACGATATTATAGCACTACGAATTAAGCTTAGGACATTTATAAAAGCTGAAACGCTGTTTTAGTAAACTTTTGCCTCTTGCCTCTTGCCTCTTGCCTTGTGCGTAGCGCTATAATCCTTCAGCCTACCCTACCGTAACGGTATCAGGGGAACATCCTTCATCCTTTATCTTTATGTCATTTATTTCGATTACCTACAGCTGTTTCTTGTTAGCCGTTTTGGGAATCTACTGGTTGGTGCAACGTTCTACAGCTGCCACAGGTTCTCCGAAACTAAAACTTTTGCTTTTATTAATTAGCAGTCTAATATTTTATGCTTCACTACAAATCCAGTACATTCCCCTGTTGGTATTGATTACCTTAATTAATTTTTACTTTGGACAAGCACTAGGGACGAATACAGTTGCTGGTTCCCATGCTACTAATTATCATCTCTCCAATGAAGAATGGCTATTGGCTGATAGTTTTTGGAATAACCGACGATTAAGACTACTGTGGCTAGGTATTTTTCTAAATGTTATCTTTTTGCTGGGCTTCAAGTATATTCCTTTTCTATTGTCAAACTTAGCAGTAATTCCCAACTTTACCATTGCCCAAGATGGGGCTAATTGGATTAGGGATAACTTAATTGTCCCTCTAGGAATATCGTTTTTTATATTTGAGGGTATTGCTTATATCATTGATGTCTATCGTGGGGCTCCTGCCACTCGTAATCTACTCCAGTTTGCTGCTTATAAGTTATTTTTTCCTAAACTTATTTCTGGTCCAATTACTCGTTATCATCCGTTTGCCCTTGAACTGAAAACCTTACAATTTCCAAGTCTTGACCGAGGAACAGAAGGGCTTTGGTTGATTACATCTGGTGCGATTAAAAAGGCACTGTTAGCCGACCACATTGGGATTTTTGTTGATTTGTGTTTTGGCAATATAGAACGGGCTGGTAGTGGAGATTTATGGTTAGCTATCTTTGCCTACGGTTTACAACTCTATTTCGATTTCAGCGGTTATGTAGACATTGCCCGTGGTAGTGCAATGTTACTGGGCATTAATCTTCCAGAAAACTTTGATTTTCCCTATTTCAGTATCAGCATTGCGGATTTCTGGCGTCGCTGGCACATCACTCTAGGGGATTGGATCCGTAACTATCTCTACTTTCCCTTGGGCGGTTCCCGTAAAGGGGTTGCTCGTACCTGCCTTAACCTATTCATTGTAATGGTGATTATTGGTATCTGGCATGGAGCAGCTTGGGGATTTGTAGCCTGGGGTGGCTTGCATGGTCTAGCCTTAGTCCTTCATCGCTTGACCGAAGCTTTCTGTGAAAATAGAGATGGGATAAAACGTTGGTGGCAAAGTTGGTCAGGGGTCTTGGTCAGCTGGTTTTTGACCCAATTTATGGTGTTTACTGCCTGGATTTTTTTCCGCATTCCCAATCTTAAACAAGCCAGTTTAGTCATCCAGAATCTCTGGGGTCACCCAGCTGACATCCAATTTGGTCAAAAAGTATACTTAACCGCTATTGGTATGGAACGCTTCTGGGTTGTTCTGCTGTTAGTTAGCTTAGCAGCCTCAATGGCTGGGGTTTACAGTATCCGAAGGGGTCTGAAATTACAACTCAACTGGCCGGTGAAGTTGTTGTTGGTACCAGTAGGTCTCTACGTAGTTTGGTTGTTTGCTCCTCAGAGTGGTCTCCCTTACATTTATTTCGATTTTTAAAGTTAGTTAACTAAAGATTAATTAAAGCAAATAAATGTGTAATTAATTGAATAAATGCAAAATAAACTAAGTAAAAATTTCGTTGATATTAAGAAATATCAAAAAACGTGCAGATTCAAGATTAGCTGTCCGGCAAAATTCATCCCACACCTAATGCGCATTAGGTGTGGGATGAATTTTGCACAGAGTATGTATGGAATTGCTATAATATATGTACTGATAAACAAAGCCGAAAATGCTGGTTTGTCAGCTATTTAACTAGCGAAAAAATCGAATTTTTGTATTGTTCCGGCGCGGAGGGGCATCCCGTGTCGTTAATAAAGCTTGCCGAGTATCCGAACCGTTGGGTGGAGTTGGCAAGAAGCCCACACTGAACCTGTAAGGTCAGTGTGGGAGTATGTCACTGTTAATAGTATTAATCATAAGCCAAGGCAAGAAGACTATTCTCTTGGTGCGCGTTCACGCTTGTCGTGAAACCCGACCGGGATCGCACCGCATCTTTACCTCTGGCACTTTCCGTTAATTGCCATAATATTTGAACCATGACAACTACATTAAGAGGTCGTGAAAGCGGCAATCTTTGGGATCGGTTTTGTAACTGGATTACCTCCACCAATAACCGCCTCTACGTAGGCTGGTTCGGTGTTTTGATGATCCCTTGCTTGCTAACCGCTACCATCTGCTTTATCATCGCCTTCATCGCTGCTCCTCCGGTGGACATCGACGGTATCCGTGAACCGGTGGCTGGCTCTCTGATCTACGGTAACAACATCATTTCTGGTGCCGTTGTACCTTCTTCAAATGCTATCGGCTTGCACTTCTACCCGATTTGGGAAGCCGCTTCCTTGGATGAATGGTTATACAACGGTGGCCCTTACCAGCTGATTGTGTTTCACTTCCTAGTTGGCATCTTCTGCTGGATGGGTCGTCAGTGGGAGCTGAGCTATCGTCTGGGTATGCGTCCTTGGATTTGCGTAGCTTACAGTGCCCCTGTGGCTGCCGCTACCTCTGTTTTCCTGATCTACCCCATTGGTCAAGGCAGTTTCTCTGATGGCATGCCTCTAGGAATCAGTGGTACCTTCAACTTCATGTTCGTATTCCAAGCAGAGCACAACATCCTGATGCACCCCTTCCACATGCTCGGTGTAGCTGGTGTATTTGGTGGTGCGCTGTTTAGTGCGATGCACGGTTCTCTAGTGACCTCTTCCCTGGTTCGTGAGACTACCGAAATCGAGTCTCAGAACTATGGTTACAAGTTCGGTCAAGAAGAAGAAACCTACAACATCGTTGCTGCTCACGGTTACTTTGGCCGTTTGATCTTCCAGTATGCTAGCTTCAACAACAGCCGTTCCTTGCACTTCTTCTTGGGTGCTTGGCCAGTTGTTGGCATCTGGTTTACCGCTTTGGGTATTAGCACTATGGCCTTCAACCTGAACGGCTTCAACTTCAACCAGTCAGTGCTTGATTCTCAAGGTCACGTCATCAACACCTGGGCTGATGTGCTTAACCGGGCTAACTTGGGCTTTGAAGTGATGCACGAGCGTAATGCTCACAACTTCCCTCTCGATTTGGCTGCTAGTGAGGTGGCTCCAGTTGCTGTGAGTGCTCCTATCATCAATGGTTAATCTTGACCCGGGAAAGAGGCGCGAGCGATCGCACCTCTTACAATAAAGCGTTCTTCTGTAAGGAAGGGCGCTTTTTTTGTAGGAAGGAACCGCAAGTCTCAAACTTGAGGGGGCGGAATGTGGGTACTCATACCAAGTTGCGGTCAAACATACAACTTTCTCTTCCCCCAATTTCCCCATCTCCCGTTTCTCCCCATCTCCCCATCTCCCCATCTCCCGTTTCTCCCCATCTCCCTATCCAACCAATCTACTATTTTTGAATACAACTCGGTATCAGGCACTAGCACTCTATCAAAAGGGGCACATCGAAGGGATAGGATAGTACTAATGCTGCAATAATATAAGCTTTATACAAAATTTACTTGAGAGAGAACGCTGTATGGATCTGGTTACACTCCAGAACAAATTAGATAATATTGCCTTTTTCGTCCTGTTTGTGACGATGTTAATTTACTGGGTAGGAGCGGCTTTTCCTAAAATCCCTTATTTGTCACCCTTAGGAACATCAGGGATGGCAACCGCCAACCTTTGCACTGCTACCTTACTCGGAGCAAGATGGCTAGAGGCAGGCTACTTCCCGATCAGTAATCTCTATGAATCCCTGTTTTTCCTGACCTGGGGAATTACCACAGTTCATCTAATTGCTGAAAACATGAGTCGCAGCCGATTGGTAGGGGTGGCTACTGCACCAGCAGCCATGGGAATTACCGCATTTGCGGCTCTATCCCTACCACCAGACATGCAGGAAAGTGCTCCATTGGTACCTGCTCTGAAATCCAATTGGTTAATGATGCATGTTAGTATCATGATGCTAAGTTACGCCACCCTGATGGTCGGTTCCCTGGTAGCGATCGCATTTTTAGTGATTACCCGTGGTCAGAACGTGGAACTGCGAGGAAGTTCTGTCGGCACTGGTGGCTATCGCAGCAAGACTAACGTACCGAATAACTTACCAGGGAATTCCACTTTTAAACTACAGCGCAACGGTAATCAACCAATTTCTCAGCCTGTAGTTACCTCTGATACCTCATCCCCTTTAGCTGAACTGGGACAGAGTAATGCAGCTAGTACTACAGCAGTGCTCGATTTAGTAACTACCCCCGACTCACCAGTACCATCAGTATCCACAGCATCCACCCTCTCACCCCAGAGGCTTAATATTGCCGACACTCTCGATAATATCAGCTATCGTATTATTGGGCTGGGGTTTCCTCTGCTCACCATTGGGATTATTGCCGGTGCCGTTTGGGCAAACGAGGCTTGGGGTTCATACTGGAGTTGGGACCCAAAAGAAACCTGGGCATTAATTACTTGGCTAGTGTTTGCTGCCTATCTCCATGCCCGCATTACCCGTGGGTGGCAAGGACGCCGACCAGCAATTTTGGCAGGGACAGGACTTCTAGTTGTCTGGGTTTGCTATCTAGGAGTCAATCTATTGGGTAAAGGCTTACATTCCTACGGCTGGTTCTTCTAAGAACTCTATATTTCCGTGATTGAGTGCATGCCCTAAATTGCTTCTACTGAAAACCTGCTTTAATGCCTAGAGGCATCGGAGAATTAACCCTAGAAAAACTACCTTTGACTCAAAGGAATAGTTGGGTCTATGGTGGGAAAGCGATGCAGAGGTGCGACCCGTGGCGAATTTAATTACGGGTCAAACGCACCATTACGGTCTTGGGGAGGTCACTTCACCTGAACTTGCTAATGGTGCTTGAGATGACCGTGAGCCAGTGCCGACCTGTGGGGGTTCCCCCCATGAGCAACTGGCGTGGTTTCCCCCACTCGCGCTTTGCATGGCTGAGAATGAAACTCCTGGCCTCTAGGCATGGAAGCTTATCGAAAAGTTTGATCGGGGAAAATAGTTGTGGATAATCAGTTCAAGCCACTCGCTGTTGGTGAAGTACTATCAGTGGATGAATCTGCTCAAATCTTTATTGGTAACCGTACCTTTAGGGTCGGTGAATTCTTAGTTGCTATCAAAAACAAATTGGTAGAAGTTTTAGGGGATGAATGGAGTGCAGAACAGGAAAGTTGGTTTAGCGAATCCGGTATTCCCTGTGAAGTGTTGCAATTTTCTGCAAATAACTGGCAGCAAGGCAAGGTAAGACTTAATCTAGAATTTTGCCTTGTCGAGGCTCAGGATAAAGTTGATAATATATCAGCTATTGGTGGTGAAACATTACAAAGCACATCAACCCAGGTAGCAGAACAGCTAGACCTCACAGAGCCAGAAACTAGTAATGATTCTGGATTGGAGCTGGGAGTTGGAGCAGCCACAGTTGCTGTGACTGCTCCTGGAATATCACTAGCTGAAGAACTGGAGGAAGATGCCTCAACTGCTATCTCGGATGAGATGACACTTAAACCAACACTTGATGCAGATGAAGACATTGCTCTCGATCAAACCCTAACCAGTCAAGAGGATGACTTTGATTTAGGAGGCTTTTCCGATAGTCAGGAAAGTGAAGAAGATATTGGTTTTGAACAAACCCCAACCAGTACTGAAGATGAGTTTGATTTAGGAGACTTTTCCGATAGTCAGGAAAGTGAGGAAGATATTGGTTTCGAACAAACCACAACCAATCAAGAAGATGACTTTGATTTAGGAGAATTTTCCGATACTGAAGAAGATATTGGTTTCGAACAAACCACAACCAATCAAGAAGATGACTTTGATTTAGGAGACTTTTCCGATAGTGAAGAAGATATAGAGTTCGTAGAATCACCGACAGCAGAGGAAGAAGATTTGCTGGATTTGTCAGCAGTATCAACAGATAGTAGTAATGATTTTGATCTGGGTGATATGTCTGATGATAGTGATGAAGACATGTTTAAACTGGACGATATTTCCTTTGATGAGGAATCAGAAAACGGTGATGATAATTCCCTAATGGATGATGTCTGGCAAGAAATGAATGAGCTTAAATAAGGGTAAATAATAGTCTATTGGTAAATGTTGTGGTAAATGTTGACATGGGAGCATCGTAGTGAACAGGCCGATTTCAAAGCTTTCAAGAACCTTGAGCGTTTAGGATTTATAGGATTCTAGGGTATCCATGACCTACAAAATTCAAAATGTCAAAGTTTTGGATAACTATTCATAACCACTCTAATGTCTGAGATACCGAGTTGGACACCTCTTCATGCACGGCTACATAGAACCCTGCGGCAAAAGAAGCTACTACCAAAGAATCAGCAGGTTTTAGTAGCCGTATCCGGTGGGCAAGATTCCCTTTGCCTAACCAAACTACTCCTAGATTTACAGCCCAAGTGGAAATGGCAGCTAGGAATCGCCCACTGTGACCACCGTTGGCCCTATGATGAAGGAATTTCTCTTCATGTACAGCAAATTGCTCAAAGTTGGGGGCTTCCATTTCATCTACGAACTGCCCCTGAAGTGACAAAGAGCGAATCAGCAGCGCGGCAGTGGCGTTATCAAGCCCTGATTGACATTGCCCAAACTCAAGGTTACCCCACTGTTGTCACAGGTCACACAAAAAGCGATCGCGCTGAAACAGTCATCTATAACCTGATCAGAGGTTCAGGCACTGATGGCTTGCAAGCCTTGACCTGGGAACGACCTCTTGCTCCTGGAGTAAGTCTGGTGCGTCCCCTACTTGAGACATCCCGTAGCGAAACTCTCCAGTTTTGCGAGCAGCAGCAACTGTCGATTTGGGTAGATGCTTACAATCAAGACCTTAACTATGCCCGTAACCGCATCCGCCAAGAGCTAATCCCCTATTTAAAAACTCATTTCAACCCACAAGTTGAGACAGCCTTGTCCCAAATTGCTGAAATCTTGCGAGCAGACGTGGAATATCTCGAAAACACTGCTGAGCAAATCCAAAAGCAAGCCATGGCAGTACCTAGGGTTGAGGAAGATCCTGGTAGCAATAGCCCTCCACGATTGAATCGTCTGGTATTACAGCAAGCTCCCCTAGCTCTGCAACGTCGTGTGATTCGGAAGTTCCTTCAGGAAAACCAAACCAAAGCCCTCAGCTTTGAGCAAATCGAAGCCGTGACTGGTTTAATTGCTGCTCCCAACCGCTCTCGAACGTCATCCTTTCCTGGTGGAGTAACAGCCTTGGTAGAAGAGGAATGGATTATTCTTAATACTGAAGTATGAACTATCAAACAGTTCTATCTCAGTTCTATCTCTGAGTTTTCTATCTCTGAGTTTCTGAGAAATTTTTATCCTTCAACCTACCCTACACCGAATACGGGGCGAGGAACATTCAACCTTGGCCAAAAGGCCACGCTACGCGAATAACATTCAACATTCAATAGTAAACCTTAAACCTAAGAAGCTGCCAACTCTGGAGATTGGCTTAAGCTACTGATGATTTGGGATATTTGAGCGATCACTTGTTGTTGAGAATCACCTGTTTTCTGGATGTGATTCAGAGCATTTGCGATCGCATCCAGCTTCTGTCGAAGTTCATTGAGACCATCTTGCAATGGCTGTAGGGTTTTTTCATAGAGATGAACTTTGCCCCAAAGTTGAGCTACCTTCACCTGATTGGAGAGCCAAATTTCCTCCAAATTGTTTACCTGAGCCAGCTTAGCATCCTTTTCTTGGGTTTGTTGATTCATCAATTCTTCAGCTTGGCTAACCCTAAGGCGCATCTGTTCAATTTCTCGTTCTAGTTGTTGCAATTGATCTGAGTGTTGTTTGCACTGTGCTTCTAGTTCGATCAAAATTGGTCCTAAGTCAATTTTCTGGTTTTGTTGACCATTACTATCCACAATTCCTTGCCGCAGTCGCAACACTCGTAGGTGCTGATTTAGAATTTCTTCTCGTTCCCATAGAGTCCGGCGTTGACCCACCAAGGTTCTGTCCAGCATCTGGTAACGGTCTTGCTCATCTGCTAACTGGGTTTCTAGACTAATACGATCGTACTCACTAGCGACCCTAATCTGTTCTTGTAGTTCTTCAATCCCTTGGTGTTGGAGTGTTAGTTCTTCTTCTTGGTCATTGACGAAGCGTACAACTTTTTCCAAATCCTGCTGCAAATTCTGAACTAAATCCTGTAACTCACCCAAGGGCATTTTTTCTAGTGCTGCCATATCCACCATTTGGCTAATCTTGACATCCCCTGATGTTGCTGCCATTCGAGCCAGTTCTTGGTATAATTTTTGCTGAGTTTGGAGTTGCAGACTCACCATCCTAGCTGATTCAACCTTGATCTCTAGATTGGTTTGCTGCACTTGCCTTTCTCGGTTTGCCTGTTCACAGGATGCTTGTAATTGTTGTAGTTGTTGGGTTTGATGTTGGACTTCTTCCCCTTGACCCTTAACATCTGCTTCCAATTTTTGAGCTAATAGACGCTGTTCATTTAACTGCTGCCAGTGAGTATCCAACACCGAATGCTGATGCTTGACGACTTCCAACGCTTGATTCAGTGGTTCCCAGACAGATTGTGTTGATTCTGCTCCTCCTGATAAGCCATTGAGCAATTGCTGAATCACACCAGCCTGCTGAGCATCTAAACCAGCAGAGTATTGACCATCTGAAACTTGTTCTTCTAAGCGTAGCTGCTGTCCCCGGAGTTGTTCCCAAGCCCCTTCAAGCTCCTTACTTTTACGCTCCAATTCTTGGCTGAGTTTAGCAGTTTCTGTCTGAGAACTTTCCAGTTCTTGGCGTTGTTGCTCTATTCTAGAAAAATCCTCCTCCATCGTTTGCATCTGCTCAAGCCGTGCTTCCATTTCCATCTCGCGACGGTTGAGTTCTTGACTTTGATAGGTCAAAGATTGCTTCCACTGCTCAATTTCTTCTTCCTGGTTTTTTGACTTTTCTAGCAAGCGAGAAAAATTTTGCAACAGATTGACTAACCTTCCCCCCGCTGCCTCGATTGTCCCCTGTATTTGTCGATTCCCACTCAGGTTAACAATCACCAACGCACCATCACCAAAGTTATTGGCTTGTTCTGTCGGAAGCACTTCCTCCCCAGACACCTTATTCCAACTCTGGTCAGTCCGCTGAAAAGCCAGCAGTTTCAGTTCGGCCTGAGCTCTACCCATAAACCCAGTTTTCTGCTTTCTTACCTCTGCGAGATACAGCACACTGATCGTCCTCTTTTAATTGTATTGTGCCCAATTCTTGATTAACACATTTGAACGCTTAACCCCTTTGGGGTTACAGGGTGGTAATTTTCGGAGATTATTGGTCAACCGATCTATTTTTTATCCTTAAGGCTATTAGTCCTTTAAAGGATGACGGCAGTCAGTATATTTAGACACTTAATGTATTTTAAGGTATTTCCCAGACTTGATCTGCGAATCAATAAAGGTGATCACAATAGAAATAGATTGATGAGGATAGTCTTAGGAATCTTTCCACAGGGGGGTTTAGTTTCCTCAACCGGTCTAGTTTCCCGAACCATAGATTTTATCCACCCAGAGGTTCGAATTTTCTAGATTGAACATAACATCTTACCCCATCACTTTCTTCCCTTGTGCCTAATCCCTATTCAAATAAATATACTTAATTTATATGCTTATATGTTATCCAATGGTGTTTAAAGTCCTAACCTATAACCTTGGACATCTTAGCTTAAGTTTCCAGTAACCGTCAAAATCCCAGTCTTACCGCTAATCAGTTACTTCGCGCTTTGGTTAGCTGTCTGCAGCCATGCTAAGCTTCCACCAGTTGGCTTACAGAAGTGATTCCTTAGCAACTCTCCTAGCCTCACCCAATTTTTGGGGATATTTTCATTGTACAGTTAAGCCATTTCTTGAGCAAAGATAGATCAGTACCAGTTTATGGGCATCCTTTAACTCAATGACAGGTCATAATCTCAGATACATCAACAGGTTGTTAGGAGCACATTGTCTTTAAATGCAGGGAACTTTGAGTGAAATTGATATCCGTAGCATCCTGCAACTGATCGAGCTAGGTCAGCGAACCGGGGAACTCTTAGTCGAGGCCTATAGCCCTCACCCTACTAGCAAGGCTAGCAATAGTGGCAGCAATCGTTTTACCTCAGGTAGACTTTACCAGCAGCCAAAACTACCAAGTCCGCTTCCGTATTGGTTTGTCTTCTTCCTCAATGGGCAGATTGCCTATGCTGCTGACAGCGATGGGAGCTTGTCGCGCCTGCATGATTATCTGCGCCGCTATAAAGCCAATGATGCTCTCGAGCAATTGGAAAGTCTGTCCATTGCGGCTACCAATGCTCTAGAGTATGGTTACCTTTGGGCTTTGTTAGAAAACCATGTTATCACGCCAAACCAAGGGCGAAGCATCATTCAAAGCATGGTTAATGAAACCCTTTTTGATTTGCTGAGCCTTCACCATGGCTACTTTGTATTTGAAATTGGTCCAGCATTAGCACCGCAACTTACTACCTTAGAAATAGGACCATTGCTCAGAGAGATTATGAAGCAGGTGCAGGAGTGGAAGCAATTGTGCCCTCATATCCAATCTCCCCATCAGTGTCCAATGATTACTGCCCATGACCAGTTACAGGCTACACTGCCCGAAAAATCCTTTAAACTCATAAGCAGTTGGGTAGATGGCAAAACTTCTCTACGCCAGTTGTCCCGTTATCTCCATCGTGACCTGATCACCGTAGCTCGGGCTATTTATCCCTATGTCCAACAGGGGTCAATCCAAATGGTAACCCCCAAAGAAGCAGATACGCCAGCCATTGAAGAGCAATGGGAGTTAAAGAAAGTTACACGATCTGTTGTCTGTGTTGATGATGATCTCGCAGTTGGAAAAGCTGTGGAATATACCCTACAAGCCAAAGGTTATAAAGTTACAGCAATTCAGAAGCCCCTAAAGGCTCTGAGTCAGGTTTTTCAACTCCAACCGGATCTCATCCTCTGTGACCTAGTAATGCCTGACCTAGATGGTTATGAGCTTTGTGGCATGTTACGCCAATCCAGAGCATTTCGGCAAACCCCCATCATCATGCTCACAGGCAAAGATGGCTTTATCGATCGCGTCAGAGCCCGGATGGTAGGCGCAACTGACTACTTAACCAAGCCCTTTGGAGATCATGAGTTATTGATGCTTTTGGAGAAATACATTTGGTCGAGGTGACCAACGAACAATGCCAAGATAGTAATGCTCTGACCAAAGAATTATATCAAGGGGAAAATATTGCTGTGTCAGCCTTTGAGTTATTAATACAGGCGTCTAACCCATCAGTTAATTAACCAACACTATCCTAATTAAACCCACTGGTCAAGCTAGGAGCTTCCACAAATTCAAGAAAAATCTAGTCTTTCTTGGTATCACCACCAATAGATGAGCGATACTGTAATCATGATTCAGTTTATAGACCCAAATCGGGCTATGGTTTAATTTCACGACCTTTCCCGAGGGTCGAGCTAGGAGTTATGAGTAAAGTTTTAGTTGTAGAAGACAGCCTTGCTCAACGGCAGATGATCTCAGACCTCCTCAAAGGTAGTGGTTTGAAGGTGGATGTTGCCAGTGATGGTGTTGAGGCTTTAGAACATATTTTAGAGTATTGTCCAGATGTAGTTGTCTTGGATATAGTGATGCCACGCATGAATGGCTATGAGGTCTGTCGGCGTCTTAAGGCTGACCCCAAAACTCAGAATGTGCCAGTGGTGATGTGTTCTTCAAAAGGCGAAGAATTCGACCGCTATTGGGGCATGAGGCAAGGTGCAGATGCATACATTGCGAAGCCTTTTCAGCCAACGGAGTTGATTGGAACAGTTAGACAGCTACTGAGAAGATAAATATATTGGTATTTGACGGTAATGGTTGCTAATCCGGACTTTGTAACTGACTCGGCTCTTGAACAAGCCCCAGAATTGCAGGAATTGGAAAGTCCTGAAGGCGAACTATACCTGCGGTTTTATCTGCCATCTGGTGATGAATTTGCTCTGCCTGCTACTGGTATCAAAGAGGTAATTGACCCCTGCCCTGAACAAATTACTCCTATTCCTAATGCTTCCCCTCTATTGTTGGGGACCTTCAATCGACGTGGGCGCGTAATTTGGGTCTCAGATCTGGGTCAGTTTCTAGGGGATAAAACGGTTTTAAATACAGACCGTATGGAAATCCCCGTTATTGCTATTGAAGATCAAGACACTATGCTGGGGTTGGCAGTTCAAAAAATTGTCTGTACAGACTGGCTGGATGTGGAAAAGTTACATATGCCTACCAATGTTGCCGATAGTATGGCTCCTTTCTTACGCGGTGAGTGGTTGCTAGATATTGAGTCTAATCAGGTTCTGCGACTACTTGATCATGTGGCGATTATACGCTCAGCAAGGTGGGCAGCCTAAAACTAATTATTAAAAATTGAACATTAAAAATTAGTGGGATTAATTATTATTAAACATTAAATTAATTTTTAATGCTTCGGGAGGAGGTAAATGGCATCCAGTATAAATTACCCCCAGCAGTATGGGGAAGCCGAAAAAGCCTATATGCAGGGCAAATACCAAGAAGCGGCAACAATTGTTGATCGTTTGATTGAGGATTTCCCTAATGAACCCAGTGCGCTGCTACTGCGGGGTCATATTTACTGCTATGGTCTACAGCAGTACGATGTGGCTCGCCAACAGTATGAATCAGTTCTCAATCTGACCTCTGAGCCAGATTTTGTTAATTATGCCAATAACGGTCTAGAGTACGCCCAGCAATCCACAAATGCTGATCAAGCTGCTGGGTTATCACCTGATGATGATGTCAATACATCACAGGTAAAACTAGATGAGACTGAGGAGTTGAGTGCAGAAGCCACACAAGGAAATTGGCAAGACTTCGCTGATTTTAATGATATCAGTGAATTTGACCCGGAAAGCTTAAGTTTTGACAACACAGGGGTTGATGATTTTGCTTCAGAATCAACCTCACCCTTTAACGATTCTTTTCAAGATTCCACTAGTGATGAAGGCACCATAGATTATCAGTCTTCTTCTAATCTAGACCCCTTTAGTATCGTTAGTGACCTAGAAGAAGACAGTGAGGATTTAGAGAGTTGGGAAATTGCCTCTGAGGATTTAGAACTCGATGTGAACCCTGTCAGTAGTCAGACTTCTTATAATGGCACAGAAGGACACTTTCCTGAACTCTCTCAAGAGGAGGGTCTACAAACATTTATGGTGTCTCCTGAAGTTAATTTAGACGAAGATATATCTTATGGTTCAGAAGAGTTAACTAGTGAATATAGCACAGTTGAGTTTAACGTCCTGGCTGAAGAAGAATTAGAATCCCTGCCGGATTACGAGTTTAGCGATATCGAGGAGCAATCAAAGAATTCCTTTGTTGAAGCTGCAACCCTGTTAATGAATTCAGCAGAGCTTGAGGAGCATTTTTACCCGACTCCAAGTTCTGAGCCTACCGCGACTACCCAAGAAAATTATGCCAGCACCGAGCAGTCTTTGGAACCTGAGGAACCAACGGGGGATACTCAAGCCTATGGTGACAATCAAGAGGACTTAGAATATCTCAATGATGAGGCGACTGACTCTACTGAACCCTATTTATCGGAAAACTATGGCTCGGATGAGCAACTTTTGGACTCAGCTTACGAACAAAATGGGTTCAACTCTCCAAGGCCAAACCAAATTAATTTGGAATCCTTTGATGATGATTCTTGGACAATGGATGATGTAACGGAATCAGAAGAGGAAATCTTGTCAGGAATTGAAGCACATCAAGGGGTAAAAGAGGGTTTTTTAGATGAGTTTGACCTATTTGATGATGATTTAGATTCAATCCCTGATTTCTCTGTTGATGATCAGCAACCACTGTCCAATGAGAGTGGTGACAATAGTGATTTTGATGTCTTAAGCAGTACTGGCTCAACACTCGGAAGTACTGGGTCAATGGATATGAACACCAGTGGTGTAAGTGCTGTAGCCAATCATGATTATCCGTCAGCCACTGCCAATGAGGAGCTATTTAGCCTTAGTAGTGCCACCGAGCCAATTCCTATTTATAATCCTACTAAAGACATTGACAAAGAGCTAGTTGTTAGTATTGAGCAAGGTCCACTAGCTCCGATAGAAAACGCTCCTGTCAACCAGAAGAATTGGATGACTGCCTTGATTACTGGCGCGGTCTCAATGGTGGTGGTAGCGGCGGTGAGTGCTGGAGCTCAATACATGGTTCGAGATGATCCATCCTTCAAAAATCATGTGCGAAATACTAGTATTCTGATGACCCTAGCCGCTGGTGTTGCCAGTTTTGGTACGACTCTGGCTGTGGGGAATATTACAGCTAGGCAGATTAGACGTAGTACCGAAAACCTGAAAACCCAGTTTGAAGGAGTCTCTCAGGGTAATCTCAATGCCCATGCTACCATTTATTCCCAGGACGAATTGGGTGAGTTAGCCCATAGTTTCAACCAAATGGCTAGAGTCATCTTAACAACGATGACGGAAGCACAACGAAAGGCAGAAGAGCAAGAACAGGCAAAAGAAGACCTCCAACGCCAGGTAATTCGATTGCTTGATGATGTGGAAGGGGCAGCACGGGGGGATTTAACGGTACAAGCAGAGGTCACTGCTGATGTTTTGGGGGCAGTTGCTGATTCCTTCAACCTGACCATCCAAAACCTACGGGAAATCGTACAACAAGTCAAGCAGGCAGTGCGTCAGGTGACCAAATCTTCCACCGATAGTGAGTCCTTTGCCCGTAGCTTGTCTTCTGATGCTTTACGCCAAGCTGAGGAACTGGCGGTGACCCTGAACTCTGTACAGGTGATGACCGATGCTATTCAGCGGGTAGCAGAGAGTGCACGAGAAGCTGAGGAAGTTGCCCGCTCAGCCTCAGCTACCGCTCTCAAAGGTGGTGAGGCTGTGGAGCGCACTGTGGCCGGAATTTTGCAAATTCGAGAAACTGTAGCAGAAACAACTCGGAAAGTCAAGCGTTTGGCAGAATCTTCCCAGGAAATTTCCAAAATTGTGACATCGATTTCTACCATTGCCTCCCGAACGAATTTGTTAGCGCTCAATGCTAGTATTGAGGCGGCAAGAGCTGGAGAAGCTGGTCGAGGCTTTGCTGTTGTTGCCGATGAGGTACGACAGCTCGCTGATAAGTCAGCCAAGGCACTCAAGGATATTGAACATATTGTGTTGCAAATCCAAAGTGAAACCGGTTCAGTTATGACAGCTATGGAAGAAGGCACCCAACAGGTGATTGAAGGTACTAAACGAGCAGAACAAGCCAAGCAATCCCTAGAAGATATTGTGCAAGTGGCAAACCGGATCGATGCTTTAGTACGTGCAATCACTGCGGATACTATCGAGCAAACTGAAACATCCCGTGCTGTTGCCCAAGTGATGCAATCCGTTGAGTTAACCGCTCAAGAAACCTCCCAAGAAGCCCAAAGGGTTTCTGGAGCTTTGCAAAATCTGGTCGGTGTGGCGGGAGAGTTGCGGACATTTGTTGAGCGTTTCCGTGTGGAAGCGAATGATGGGAAATGATTGATTAATGGCTAAAACTTCCAGCCTCGGGTTATGGAGTCAGCGTTTACTGGCTGCGATTTTCTTAGCTGGGCAAGTGATACTTCATCTACTAACTGGGAAGATTCACCGCCGCAATACTATCGAGCAAATGGTAACTGTTGGACCAGAGTCTCTGATAATTGCTCTGCTCACTGCTACTGTAATCGGTATGGTGTTTACCATTCAGGTAACACGGGAATTCATTAATTTTGGTGCAACCAATGCCATTGGGGGAGTCTTGGCTCTGGCTTTAGCTAGGGAATTGGCTCCGGTGTTGACTGCTGTGGTTTTGGCAGGACGAGTTGGTTCGGCATTTGCTGCTGAAATTGGTACTATGCGCGTTTCAGAGCAAATTGATGCTTTGTATATGCTTAAGACTGACCCGATTGATTACTTAGTGATTCCTCGAGTTATTGCTTGTTGTCTGATGCTGCCAGTGTTGACGATTCTCGCCATTGTGACTGGTATGGTAGGAGGAGTACTCCTGGCTCAGAATATTTATGGTATTCCCCAGTCTGTGTTTCTTGATTCCGCTCGTAACTTCCTAGGAATTTGGGACTTGTTCTCTGCTGCTATTAAATCTGTAGTGTTTGGGCTGTTAATTTCTGTGATTGGTTGTAGCTGGGGGTTAACCACGACAGGAGGCGCTAAGGGTGTTGGTCAATCTACCACCACTGCTGTGGTTACTGCTTTGCTGGCAATTTTTATTAGCAACTTTTTCTTATCATGGTTGATGTTCCAAGGGATGGGTAGTGCGGTAATTAGCTAAATCAGCTAAATCGGTTGTTGATCGTTAATTTTTTATTTCCCAAAACCAATGAGTTAACAGACAGTCACAAAGCAGTAATCTTCCCTCAAGGTCTGTAGCTGTTCAAAATTCCATAAAACCTGACCTGATCAGGATTAATCGACAGATCAGTTAATTTAGAATAGAGCAATCGACCGCTACAGGAAGGGCGATTCCAATTCCATTCCGAAACTTCCCATAGCTCCACTTAACCCTATTGTCCACACTGTTCAGTTCTACAACTTCACTAATGTCCCAGTCGTATTTTGATACCGAAAGCAAAACTCACAAGTCCTTTGAATTACCCGGTGCTAGACCCCAATACAATCCTGACCGCCCAGGACAAGTGGAGCATATTTTCCTGGATTTAACTCTGGATATCCCCCTCGAAAGGGTTAGCGGTACCTGCACTATCACCCTCAACCCAATACGCGGCATTAAACAGCTAGTACTTGATGCGGTCAACTTGACTATCGCTTCAGTGCAGGTTGACCAAATCCCCCAACCCTTTGACTATGATGGGGAACAACTAAAGATTCAGCTACTTAACCCGGTTGTTGTTGGAAAAGCGATTAAGATTGCGATCGCATACAGTGTAGACAACCCCCAGCGGGGTATTTACTTCATTCATCCAAACCAACACTACCCCAACAAACCCACCCAAGTTTGGACCCAAGGAGAAGATGAAGACTCTCGCTACTGGTTCCCTTGTTTCGATTATCCTGGTCAACTTGCTACCTCCGAAATCCGGGTTAGAGTGCCAAAACCCCTGATTGCTATCTCCAACGGGGAACTAATTGCTACAGAAGAAGAAGGGGATGAAACCATATACCACTGGAGGCAACAGGAAGTTCATCCCACTTACCTGATGACTCTAGCAGTAGCAGACTTTGCGGAAATTCGGGATGAATGGCAGGGCAAACCAGTCAGCTACTACGTGGAGAAGGGGCGAGAGGAGGATGCTCGCCGTAGCATGGGCAAAACTCCTGGAATGATAGAGTTCTTGAGTGAAACCTTTGGCTATCCCTACCCCTATCCGAAATACGCCCAAGTCTGTGTAGAAGACTTCATCTTTGGTGGTATGGAAAACACCTCCACCACTCTGTTAACAGACCGTTGCTTGCTTGATGAACGAGCAGCTACCGATAACCAACGGACTGAAAGCCTGGTGGTTCACGAACTTGCTCATCAGTGGTTTGGGGACTTAGTGGTGATTAAACACTGGTCCCATGCCTGGATTAAGGAAGGCATGGCATCCTACACAGAAGTGTTTTGGACCGAACATGAGTATGGTAAAGATGATGCTGCCTACTACCTACTCAATGAAGCACGCAGTTATATCTCAGAAGATAGTTCTCGTTACCGCCGCCCCATGGTTACCCATGTCTATCGAGAAGCTATTGAACTCTACGATCGGCACCTTTATGAAAAAGGTGCTTGCGTCTATCATATGATTCGGGCAGAGTTAGGGGAAGACTTGTTCTGGAAAGCAATCCAAACCTTTGTTAAAGATAATGCTCACAAAACCGTAGAAACCATTGACCTGCTAAGGGCGATTGAAAAAGCTACCGGTCGTAATCTGTTATTCCTATTTGACCAGTACGTCTTCCGAGGCGGTCATCCTGAATACAAAGTTGCCTATTCCTGGGATGGAGATAGCCAGTTGGCGAAACTGACAGTAACCCAAACTCAGGCAAAAGATAGTAACACCGGTAGCGATAGTGAACTATTTGACCTCAAAATCCCGATTGCCTTTGGTTACACCCAGCTCGAAGAGGATTCTCCTGTGAAAACGTCTAATGAAACCTGTCTACAGACATTTACGGTCAGGGTTCATGAACGGGAACAAAGTTTCTATTTCCCACTGCAGAAAAAACCTAACTTAATTAGCTTCGACCACGGGAATAATTACCTGAAAACCGTTTCCCTAGAATACCCCATAGCCGAGCTCAAAGCCCAGCTTAAATTTGACCCAGACCCCATCTCCCGTATCTATGCAGGGAAAGCCTTGGCGAAAAAGGGAGGATTAGAAGCAGTAAAAGCCTTGTGTGATGCCCTAAAGAGTGACTCATTCTGGGGTGTTCGTTTAGAAGTCGCCAAACAATTAGCTAAGGTAAAACTAGATCAAGCCGAAGCCGCCTTAATTGCTGGCTTGTCCGATCAAAATCTCCGTGTGCGTCGTGCCGTTGTCCAAGCCTTGGGTGAGGTGAAGACTCTAGAAAGCTACAATGCTCTCAAGCAATTACTGGAAAAAGGGGATGCCAGCTACTACGTAGAAGCAACAGCCGCCAGGTCACTTGGGGGAATGGTTTCGGCAAGCCTTAAGGATAGAGAAGATGAAGTAATCCAATTGCTGACAAAAGTACTCAAAGAAAGGAGTGGTTGGAATGAAGTAGTACGTGGTGGTGCCATTGCTGGCTTAAGTCAAATTAAATCCTCACCCATTGCCCTAGACGTAATTTTAGAATATACCACTCCTGGTATACCTCAACCCCTTCGTCTAGCAGCGATTCGATCTTTAGGAGACATTTCTAAAGGTCAGACTCCCAATAAAATAGAGTCGATCCTGGAGCAATTAGAAGAACTTTCCCGTGAAACCTTCTATTTGACTCAAGTCACCATAGTTGGGGCTCTAGGAAAAATGGAAACCCCGAAAGCCATGGATATTTTGCGATCGCTTTTAGAGAATACGCCTGATGGGCGAATTCGTCGGATTGCAGAAGAAGCCATTCAGAAAGTCCAGAAAACCATTGGCTCTGACAAAGCCCTTAAACAGTTACGGGACGAACTTGACAAACTCAAAAAAGATAATCAGGCACTCAAAAGCCGCCTGGAAAACTTGGAAGCAAAATCTAATTAAGTAGGAAGTCTTTCTTTGACAGCTTTTACTTAAATTTATAGTCAGCTATCAGCTCTCAGCTCTCAGCATTCAGCTCTCAGCATTCAGCTCTCAGCATTCAGCTCTCAGCATTCAGCTCTCAGCATTCAGCTCTCAGCTCTCAGCATTCAGCTCTCAGCATTCAGCTCTCAGCCAAAGGCTGACGGCTGACGGCTGTTGGCGTAGCCTTCGCGTAGCGCATATGCTTACAATTTATAACTAAATTTCTACAGTGAACACTGACCCTGATGGTTGATTATTTTCTACAAATATTCTACCACCATGAGCTTCAACTGCCATTTTACAGAACGTTAATCCTAGACCAGTTTGAGAAATTCCAGTCATTAAATTTCCCACATCGTACTTATCAAAAATACGTTTTCGCAATTCTTCTTCAATCCCAGGTCCAAAATCTGCAATGCGAATTCTAGCTTGGGGTTTGGGATCTACTGGATAATCTACTTGCAGTAGAATTTTACTTTGTGAAGGAGAAAATTTGATGGCATTTGAGAGCAAGTTATCTAAGACACGACGGATTAAATTGGCATCAATTAAAAGAGTCTTACTGGATTCTGGTAGCTCACTAACTAGCTGAATATTTTTCTCATGAGCAATGGCTTGGAAATCTAAAACTACCTCTTGTTCGAGTGCATTTAGATCCACCAAGTCTCGATTAAGGCTAAGTTTTCCCGATTCTAACTTTGCCATCATCAATAAGTTATCCGTCATTGAGCGCAGCTGGAGAGCTGATTTCAAGATTTGTTCAGTCTTTCTTTGCTGTTTTTTGTCGAGTTCAGTTTGCTGCAAAATCTCACAAGATATGATAATATTAGCCAAAGGATGCCTCAAATCATGCACGATCATATGAGACATATCTTCCCTCAGCTGTAGAGTAGCAGCTAGCTGATCATGTTGTTTTTTAATCCGCAACATCGAACGCACTCTAGACCGCAGTTCGAGTCCACTAACAGGTTTACCTAGGAAATCATCAGCTCCTGCATCCAGGCATCGGGCAAGATCTTCCTTAGAATTCAGAGCCGTTACGATAATAATTGGGATATGGTGCCAGTTTGGGTGAGACTTGATCCGATGGCAAACCTCTATACCATCAAGTTCTGGCATCATCACGTCCAATAAGATTACGTCCGGCTGAATTTCCTCTAGACGGTTCAATGCCTCTTCACCACAAGAGGCATAGCTCAAGTTGTAACCTTCCTTGAACAGTAGAGCCTCAATGACATCAAACCCACAGGGTTCATCATCAACTACTAGTATAGAGTTTTGACTATCCATCAATAACACCCTTTATGCGCTTGAATAGTTGATCATATTAAATACAGATCTCTGGGATTGATGTTGGTTAAAACTAATTTATATACCATGAATTTATATACCATTGATTAGTAGGTTTAAACCTACTTGGGACTTATAACTAATGCAAATAACTAATTACTAACTAATTGCAAATCCTTAACCTCTACATGAACATACTTTTGAATAGTACTGACTAAGTTCTTCAGACTCACTGGTTTAGAGATGTATTCGTCCGCGCCAGCCCCTAGGCATTTCTCCTTATCCCCTGGCATCGCCAGTGCTGTTACGGCAATAATGGGAATAACGCTCGTTTCCTGATTGTCTCGAATTCGCTTAATCGCTTCAATACCATCCATATCTGGCATCTGAATATCCATCATAATCAGCTGTGGGTGATATTCTTTAGCTTGGCTAATCGCTTCCCAGCCATTCTTGGCTAATATCAACCGATAGCCTTTGTTGAGCAAGTAATCCCAAATCGTCTTAATGTTAGTTTCATTATCCTCTGCAATTAAGATTAACGGTGACTCTGGAGCTTTGTGAGGCGTAACCATCAGAGCAGTTTCGCCATGCTTGACTGACTCTGGTGTTTCTAAAGGACCCAAAATTTTGCTAATTGTTGAGCGCAACAGTTGGCGGGAAACGGGTTTAACCAGATATTCAGACGCACCCATCTCCAACGCTTGCGATCGCTCATCCACTACAGAAAGAATAATCACTGGGATGTGTTCGGTTTGGGGATGAGCTTTTAGCTGAGCCAAAACCTTCCAGCCAGACACTTTAGGCAATTGCAAATCTAGGATTATCACCCCTGGGTTGACCTGTATAACCTGCTCGAGAGCACCTTCTCCTTCAGGGTAAGTCAAGGTTTGTAGCCCTATTTCCCTGATATAGCGAGAAATCACTTCAGCTGCAGTAATAGAGTCTTCGATGATCAGCACTTGGGGATTGGAGATGGCGGATTGAGTAAATTGGCTTAGGTCTCCCAAATCACTCTGGTATTCTCCGTTGGCCTCACCACTTTGTTTAATCGGCAGAGTTACTGTAAAGCAACTACCTTGACCCACTTCACTCTCGACATCTACCCTACCCCCGTGAATTTCTATGGTTCGTTGCACCAAAGCCAAACCCAATCCTGTACCGGCGTAGCGACGGGACAGACGGCTGTCAATTTGGACGAAGGATTGGAATAACTTACGCATATTTTCTTGAGCAATGCCAATACCAGTATCAATGACACTAAAACAAATAGTGTTTCTTAATAAGTCTTCCTCAGCTTTTAAAATAACGCTTCCTCCGGTTGGGGTAAACTTCACAGCATTGCTGAGCAAATTGATCAGGACTTGTCGGATACGTCGCTCATCCACTTCTATTTCCCATAGTCTCTCAGTTACCTGAGAAGTCAGCTTAATATTTTTGTGATGGGCTTGGTTTCTAACAAACATCAAGCTGGAATTGCAGAGTTTTTGGAGGGAAACAGCACCGATGTGGAGTTCCATCTTCCCAGATTCAATTTTGGCAAGGTCAAGCAGATCATTGATTAGTTCTAGCAAATGTTGACCACTGCCCTGAATTGTGCTGAGAGACTTACGCTGCCTATCTGTAATTGAACCATACACTTCCTCTTGCAAAGCTTCTGATAAACCAAGAATAGCGTTGAGGGGAGTACGTAATTCATGACTCATGCTAGCCAGAAACTCGTCTTTGAGACGAGTAGCCCGTTCTAACTGGGCATTAGCCAGAGCCAGTCTTTGATGATTTTGCCGCATCTGCTCTTCAGCATTTTTACGCTCTGTAATATCTCGACAGACTCGGATTAAACCACCATCCTCAAGTAATGTTAGAGAAAATTCCTCAGCAAATGTGCTACCATCCTTGCGCACAGCCGTAGCTTCTCCACTCCATTTTCCTGTTTTAAACAATTGGGGAAAAACTGACTTCTCAATACGCTCAATTTCTTCTGGCGGATAAATCATATGCCATTGTTGACCCACCAGTTGATCCGGTTTAGTGTAGCCAAACAATTCCAGGTGAGTCTGATTGAGGTAAAAGTATTCACCTGCTGGATTAACTAATGCTATGCCATCAGTAGCTGCTTCGAGAGCTGTTAACTGACTTTTGAGAGCTTCTTCTGCTTTTTTACGCTCTGAAATATCGGTGTGAGAACCTGCTATGCGATAAGGCTTACCTGTTTTATCCCACAGCGCCGCTCCACGAGTCAGCAGCCAACGGTAGGTGCCATCTTTGTGTAAAGCACGGAACTCTTCTTGATACTGAAAAAGCTTGCCCTCTAGATAATTATTAAAACTCAGTAAGGTTTGCTCTAGGTCGTCTGGGTGAATAATCTCTGTCCAGGATTCAAACGTATTGCTAATTTCATCATCTTCATACCCCAACATACTCTTCCAACGAGGGGATAAATACATTTCACCAGTTTGGAGATTGCAATCCCAAATCCCGTCGTTGACTCCTTCTACAGCTAAGGCAAATCGCTCTTTACTATCCCGAAGTTCCTGCTGAGCCTGTTTTCGTTGTTCTTCTACACCAATAGCGCTGGCAATCAGGTTAAGCAGTTGTTTGTCTTCTGTACTTGGTTCTACCTGCTGCTGATACAAAACACACAGGGAACCCATTACCTTTTTGTTCCATTTGACCGCAATACCGATGTAAGTACACAGATTATAAGCCCTAATGTTGGGATCAGTTTGAGCATAAGCTGTATTCTGGAGATCCTGCTTGACAACTGACTCATCAGTTCCTTCTCTAATAACGTCGTAGCAAATACGTCCTTTTGCGCTATCCATAGTCGGGTAATCTGGCGGGACTTGCCACTGTCCTAATGTCACAAGTTGATTGTATTCCAGGCAATTATAGAGAGCAAAACTAGCATTGAGTAATTGCCCACAAACGGCTACCAGATGATTAATATTTTTGTCGGGATTGCTACCAAAATCAAGAAAGCATTCATTAAGTTTCTCCAGTCGGTCTTCAAATTGCTTCCGATGAGTAAAGTCTCGAATAACCCCTACAATATAGGGATTATTTTTAGAATCGAAGAAACGAGTTTTCTTGGTAGAAATGAAATGAAGAATACCCTTAGCATCAGTAAAGTATTCTTCATTTTCATTAACGACACCATTCTTGATGACGAGTTGATCGGTTTTTCTAAAAACCTCAGCTTCTTCTGAGATGAAAAATTCAGAATCTGAATGACCTAATAGTTGCTCTCTAGAATATCCGATAAACTCACAAAAGCTATCATTAAAGAATTTCCATTTATAATATCTATCTTTTACAAAAATTGGATCAGATACTGCATTAATTATGTTCGTGATAAAGTCTTTGGTTGCTGCCAGTTCTGTGTTAGCTACTTCTAGTTCCAAGGCATGATTACTCAACTCTTGATTGAGCTGAGTAACTTGGGCTTCTACTTGCTTTCTCTGGGTGATATCTCGGAAATACCAGATTCTAGTATAGTAATCACTAGCTTCAGACACCACAGAGCCAGAGTAACGGTCAAAAATCCGACCATCATTCAAGTAAATTTCATCACAACTTACTTCGCTCGGATGTTCATACAGATACTTCAACCTGTGGATAAATTCTTTAGGTTTATTTAGCTTAGATAGCACACTTTTCAATATTTTTTGGTCGTCACCAGAGTTGAGAATCTCCTCTGGGATATTCCACATCTGACCAAAACGGCGATTGTGCCATAGGATTTTTTGGTTTTCGTCAATAACTAATATACCATCAATTGATGCCTCTTGTTGCGCCCTTAACAGAGAGTTAGTTCGTTTCAGTAAATTTTCTCCCTGTTTACGCTCGGTAAGATCGCGAGCAATAACACAGTTGTATTCTTGATCATTAAACTGTAAATAATTAACTCCAATTTCTACAGGAAATTCCCGCCCGTCTTTAGTGCGATGTACTGAATCTTGCTTAAAACAACCTTGCTGTTTCAGGTTTTTCCAAAACGGTGACCAGTTATCTTTTGACAGTAAGGTATCGATATTATAAAGGTGCAACGTCAGTAGTTCTTCACGGGAGTAGCCAAGGAAATTACAAGCAGCTTCATTGACATAACAAAATCGGCCATCCTGTTTTGATAAAAAAACTGCATCCCCTACCCGATCCAGAGAAAACTCGATCAGCCTTAGTGTTTCCACAGTAAGGAGACGTTCTGCAATCTCTTGCTGCAATTGAGTGTTTAGTCGTGATTGCTCAGCTGCATAACGTTCCCTTTGCTTAAAAGCAGTCAACAGACTATCAGCCATACGATTGAAATTGATACTAAGTTTCCCTACTTCATCTTTCGTCCACACCTCGACTCGTGCTTCCAAATTGCCAGCAGCAAATTCTTGGGTAGTTTTTTGTAGCTGTTTGACTGGTTTAGCAATTGATCGTCCAAGCAAGATAGCCAAAAAGATATCTGCGATTAAGGCTATAGCAAGGACGCTCAGCTCAAGTTCTAAATTATCCCTAAGGAATTGATTGAAGCAGTATTCAGTAGTTCCTCTGACTAACACTACTGTCGCTTCACTATCAAAATTAGTTAGAGCTTTAGCGACTATGATGTAAGATTGCTTACCAAAGGTTTGGCGTGTGTAAACTACCTGTGATGTTTGGGCAACTGCTTTCTCCAACAGGGATTGATCCACTACATCTAAACTCGATTCCCCTTGCTCTAAATCTTTAACATCACTGTTATCCAAAGCAGCAGTGGCTAAGTTAAATTTCCCCGAACCCTGGCGATAGTAGATGGCACTATAGCCTTTGTCAACCCCCTGCAGGGTGTTGTGAACTATGGGCAATTTGCCATTGACCAAGTCACCAGACACCAAGACAGCTACTATATTTCCAGTCTCTGGGTTCTTGACTGGAGTGAGTGTGTAACGAATTAGGGCGTCTTGTTCAACAAAACCATTCGGTAACTGAGGTGACTCCTTAGCTAACTCAACCCAGCTGACAATTTGACTGCTCCCAATCCCCGTTCGATTCTGGAAAACTTGACTGACTAATTGATTAGGATTAAACCTCTCTCCTGTACGGTCAGCGTTAGCATTAGCAATAATCTTGCCATTGGTACCTACTAAAGTCCCATATTCAATGTTGCGGGCTTTAATTTCGTTCCTCAGAACCCGTCTGACTTCAGCCTTTAGGGCTGCTTTGATGGGCTGACCAGAATGATGAGCGATCGCAGCAGCAATGATGGCAGCATTATCGGCTTGACTACGGAAGCCCAGCTTAGTTTGCTCAAGTTTAGAATTGTAGTTAGTCTCGGTGAGTGCTAATTGAGACTCAGCTTGGTCTCGTAGTTCGATTTGCCCTCCTATTACCATCATTGAAGCAGCGACGCCGAAGAATCCAATCAGAGAAATTAGCTCAGAGGCAAACAAACCAGTAAGCAGCTTACTACTTAGTGGTAAGTTATAAAACCACTGTAGGCAGCCTAACCGAATGTCTTGGGAAGGGTTAGGGACAGAGGGATAATCTTGCATAATCCAGGGGAATTTGCTTATGGCATTGCATTTTCGTGCGTCTGTAACTGAGATCCAATTCGCTAGTGCCGATTTGGTCCGGGCAATCTCGGAAACAGCATAGTTGTAGATAAATCAACGTCGATAAATCAACGTAGATAAATCAACACATTGCTCATGCTTGTTCGCTACGATGCCGCTGGAATCGATATGACACCATTGTTGCTTTGTTGATTTAGCCCCGTCATGGAGGATTCTGCTGAAGTTTTAATTTAAAGACTGTCGGTGATAACACGGAAATAAGCGCTGAAATCTCAAGCTAGAGCCTCGGTTAATGTAATAATAGAAGTTGACAAATTTTTAGATATATGCATGTAGAAAAAATCCATTACACAAGACTAGTAAACCTTGCAAGTACACCTTGGTAGAAATTTGTGACGAGTTCCTTTGAAAATGACCAGATCAGGGAATGAGGGGATGAGGGGGTGATTTTGACTGGTCAGTGACGCACGAGCGTAATCTACTCAATTGACCATAATTGACCATCGTTTGTTCAGGAAATGGGCAAGTTTCTGGTGTAGGTTTCTATGGGACTCTCAATTGTCCTGGTGGCAAAACCTGCCCTAAACCCTCTATTGGACTTCAACTGAGGTCTTGCACCATTGTCATTAATCGTAGGGTGGGCAGTGCCTACCAACGTGGTTTGCAAGCTTCATTATCTGTCTGATGCACTGCCCACCCTATATGAACTGCCCACCCGACATGAACTATTGGACTAAACCCTCTATTGGACTTAAATACCGAGGCGCTGCATCGCTAATCCTAGGGTGGGCAGTGCCTAGTAACGTGGTTTGCAAGCTTCATTATCTGTCTGATGCACTGCCCACCCGACATGAACTGCCCACCCGACATGAACTCAACCCTCTATTGGACTTAAATACCGAGTTATTGTATATGTACTTGTGTATACTTATTTAATAAAAAGCAAAAGATAGATAAAAAACTATAAATTTCTTAGAGAGGCCTATACTCAGCGTGAGTCAGCATCAACTTGTATCTCCTGAACAGCGGTCTAATGAACCCCAAAGGTACTATGATCCACAAGCGATCGCCCGCTACTATCGTTCCAGACCTTGGGTAGTGATTTGGCGTTGCCTGAGGATTGTCTGGGGTTTCGCTAGCTTTGTTTTTAGTATTAAGTTAGACCAATGGCGCAACCGGACTGAGCAGAATAAGTTAAAACGAGCCACACAGCTGCGGGAACTTCTGACTAACCTCGGTCCAACCTTTATTAAAGTCGGACAAGCTCTTTCCACCCGCCCTGACTTGATTCGGCAAGATTTTTTAGATGAACTGATCAAACTACAAGACCAGCTGCCTCCCTTTGACAATGCGATCGCATTGTCCCAGATCGAGCAAGACTTAGGGCGCTCCATCCAAACACTGTTTAGCGAAATTTCCCCAAAACCTGTAGCAGCCGCTAGTCTCGGTCAAGTCTATCGGGCTAAACTCCACACCGGTGAAGAGGTGGCGGTTAAGGTACAACGTCCTAACTTACGCCCTGTCCTCACCCTAGATCTTTATTTGATGCGGTGGGCAGCTAGCTGGATTGCCCCCTGGTTACCACTCAATCTCGGTCATGACCTAACTTTGATTGTAGATGAATTTGGTACTAAGCTCTTTGAGGAAATTAATTATCTCAATGAAGGTCGCAATGCCGAACGATTTGCTCTAAACTTCCAAGACGACCCCACTGTCAAGGTTCCAGCAATATACTGGCGCTACAGCAGTATCCGTGTACTCACCCTAGAGTGGATTGATGGCTTCAAGTTAACAGACACAGAACGTATTGAAGCCTTAGGACTAGACAGGGCCAGCTTGATTAAAACTGGTGTCACCTCTGGTTTGCGTCAGTTGTTAGAGCATGGCTTTTTCCATGCTGATCCTCATCCAGGTAACTTATTTGCCCTTCCGGATGGACGCATGGGCTATATTGACTTTGGCATGATGGATCAGTTAGATCAGGATACCAAAGAAACCATTGTCAGCTGTGTTGTTGATCTAATTAATCAAGATTATCAATCATTAGCCCAGGCGTTTGTTAAATTAGGTTTCCTAGCACCCAACACAGATATCCAGCCGATTATCCCAGCCTTAGAAGCTGTCTTGGGACAAGCAATTGGTGAAAGTGTCGGGGATTTCAACTTCAAGACGATCACAGATCAGTTCTCAGAGTTGATGTATGACTATCCTTTCCGGGTTCCAGCCAAGTTTTCCTTAATTATTCGTTCTCTGGTGACTCAAGAAGGACTGGCACTGACCTTAGATCCCAACTTCAAAATTGTCGAGGTTTCCTACCCCTATGTAGCTCAGCGTCTGCTTACCGGTGAAACCCCACAAATGCGGCGGCGTTTGATTGAGGTGTTGTTCAAAGACGGTAAATTCCAGTGGGAACGACTGGAAAATATGATTGCGATCGCTCGCTCTGATCAGAACTTTGATTTACTACCAACCGCTCAACTTGGTTTGCAGTATCTGTTGTCTGAGGAAGGTCAGTTTTTGCGACGTGAACTGTTGTTAGCGTTAACCGAAGATGACCAACTCCATGGAGCAGAAATTCAGAGTCTGTGGAACTTAGTCAAAGATGATTTACCACCAGAACGTTTATTCAATGTAGCTTTGAATGCACTAAGTACTATTTCCAGTGATGGGATTGGGGCTATTTTACCCAAGGCTCCTGCTGTGAGTAGCAAATAGTATGTCAGACCAACTGGCCTACAATGATATTCCTGATCATGACTACTTACTCCTGACTATTGACTACTTGTTGTTATTGTAATTAGCGCCGGTTCCCAAACGTTATAGCATTTGGTGGGTTACAGCCCCAAAAAAAATCAATGCTGCGCTTAACCCACCCTAGGAAATTATAAGATTATAGTCACCACAACTACCGGATCGCATTCGCCGCTTTAGCAATCCGTGTCGGAATTGTGATAATTTCTGATTCCCTATTCCCTACTCCCTGCTCCCTGCTCCCTGCTCCCTGCTCCCTATTCCCTATTCCCTGTTCCCTATTCCCTATTCCCTATTCCCTATTCCCTTTGCTATCATTTTTTGTAATAATCTTCACAGGCACTAAAAGCATGAAGATTAGGAGTTATTTGTGTATAATTTTTGGCCAGACCCACCGTATTTTTTGTTAATTTTTGGTTTGTTTGCTGGGATTACCTGTGGGCTAGCTTTTGAAGCTACACTCAAAGAAAAAGTACAGGAATGGTATAAGACCAAATCCAGTGAAACCCTGGCTGAAATTAAAGGAATCCAGTTACTGTTCCCATTTGTGGGAATTGGTATTGGGATTTGCCTGTTTCTAGCCTCTGGGTTAGGAATTTTTGCCTTGCCCTATTGGTTGTGTTACTCAATCTCCATACCTATGACGTTGTTTATTAGTGGGCTAGTTTGGTCACAACTCGGTAACCTGTTGATTCAGTTAGAGCGAGGTGGTTCCAAAGCTCTAGATTTAGATTCGTGGGAATAGATAGAAACAGGCTAATTTGTGATTAGTGATTGGGAGTTTTTTCCCATACTATCGGTCAGCTACTAATGGCTAATGGGTAATGGGTAATGGGTAATGGGTAATTGCCTTTTGCCCATTTCCGACTCCCTACTCCCTATAGCAATTCTCTATCCCATGAGGTACAAACAGATCCCCCTAAATCCCCCTTAAAAAGGGGGACTTTGAGTGTTTATCAGCGTACCTGGTAAATGCCATAAACGCTATACTTCCTCTTCCTACTTCCTAAAACCAAGATTAATAATTCCATTATTTTATATCCCTTAAAAAAACCATAGAATAATATTTAAGATTACTAATACAAGCAATAGTAAGCCATTTATAATTAAATCATGACGACTTTCGTTGAGCTTTTTACCTAAAACTAGGCTGCCGCGCTCAAGAAAGTATTTTTTCATAAACCCTGGAACTTTTTCATAGTATGGCTTGTACTTTAGCAGATTAATAATTAGCTGTATTAAGCCATAGGTAGTCAAAATTAATAGGGTAATTCGGTACCAGGAATAGAGGTTAATCATGATGTCTGACTCAGGATATATTTGACCAAAATAGCGATAATTGCTGCGGCAATGCTGCCGAGTAAACTAATTCTGACAATCCGATTGTACTTGCGGACTTGGATCTCAGCCATCTTTTCTGCCTGTCTTTCCATATAGTTTTCTAGTTCCTGAGCTAGGGTGGAAACTACGGCAATGATTAGTGCTGCATCATCAGCTAATCCAGCTACGGGAATTACGTCTGGAACGGCATCAAAGGGGGATATTAAATAGACTAAGGCTGCGATCGCTAACGCTTTTCCCTTCCAAGGGGCATTAGGGTCCCGGACCATTTTAGCTAAAGCTTGAATTTTCGGCCAAATTTCTTTAATTGCTCCCCGATTCATCCGTTCTAAGTTCTTGTCAATTTTTTGGATGTCTTCTGGCTTGGTATTTTGGAGCAATTTATGAAATATTTCTTTGATCCTCCCCCGGTTCATCTGATCGAGGCTCTGGTCAATTTTCTGGATGTCATTGGGGGAGATATTTTTTTGTAATTTTTCCAGTAGTGTTCTAATTTTGCCAGGGTTGCTTGCTGCTGACTTTTCCGACCGTTTGGGGGTATCTTGTTTAGTGCTAGATTTTTGAAATTTGCTGAGTATTCCTGTAATTTTGCTTCTAATTTTGTCAGTGTTGCTTGGTTCTGGATTCCTTAGCCTTACTAGGGTATCCTTAAGAGTTCCTGGTTTGGGTAATTTGCTCAGTAGTGACTGAATTCGCCCAGGGGGTTTTTGTTCTAAGGTCTGGTCGAGGGATTGGATATCCTCTGGTTTTTCCTCTGGTTTTTCCTGTTTTTGAAATCGCCGAAATAGTCTTTCCTGTAAACCCATTACTATTAACCTTCTTCTATCGGAGGATTTATCTGTTTTAGTTGTTAACGTAAGCATTCAGCCGTCAGCCGTCAGCCGTCAGCCGTCAGCATTCAGCATTCAGCTGACGTAACAAAGATTAAACGAAGCTTACTTGTTTTATTTAAAAGCTCAAAGCTCAAAGCTGTTCGCGTAGCGTGCGCGTAGCGCATGAGCTGAGAGCTGATAGCACCTCAAGTAGCATCTCAAGTAGCGCTAATCGCTGACCGCTGAATGCTTACTTGTTAACTAGTATAATGACCTTTATGGTATGCTTATTGCTAAATTAGTCCCCAGTTGTAGACCCATCTACAATAGCCAGCCTGTTGAGCCATCAGGGTTTTGTGTTGGTTGTTGAGTTTCAGTTTGGTCTTGAGAGCGTAAGCATTCAGCCGTGAGCTAAAAGCTCACGCGTGCGCGTTCAGCCATCAGCCGTCAGCCGTCAGCCGTCAGCCGTTGGCCAACGGCCAAGGCCAAGCGTGCGCGTAGCGCATTAGCTGATAGCTGTTGGCGTAGCCTGCGCGTAGCGCATTAGCTGATAGCTGAATGCTTACTTGAGAGCTTCGTACATGTTTAATAAACTTGTCACAGGTTTTCCAACTATGACCAACTCCCCTGGTCTTTCCCGAGCAGCTAACGTGAGCACCCAATCCTTTCATTCTAACCCACTGCGCCAGTGGTTAACTCGCTTTTCCCTATCCCTAGGCTTGAGTCTAGTATCTACATTCAGTGCAATTCCTGCCCTAGGAGCAGAGCGAATTACTTTCTTCGTTTCTCCCTTTGGACAATTTAATATTGGGATTGAAGACTTGGAAATCTTTGCCAAAGATGGCACAATGACCAGGCAATTTGCCTATTATGCTAACTTTGCTACACCAACACAATTAGCAGCACTGCGGATTCTACTAAATAGTCGATTTAATATTTCTCCCAGATATGTTTATTTGTTCACTCGTTTACCGGTGGGTAAAACCTTACTGCGCCGATTGGGGAATGTAATAAAAGCAGATTTTAATCGCAATGGTTTCTATCCTTTACGGGGTGCTTTGATTTCCGCAGCTTCTGATCCAGAAGGCTTGAGCGTTATTAATGTATTGCGTAAATTTTCCCTAGAAACTATTTACCTGGATGTGGAACTAATTTCTGATGTTACTGATGAGCTATCAAGGCTATTTGTGGGAAACAAGGTTGTCTTTAGTGCCGTTAAAAATCAGGCACAAATAGAGGGAGAAGGCTCAACATCGTTTGATTTGTCAGCACAGCCAGATCTTAGGAATCCTGGAGGAATAGGTTGGCGTAAAGAAACCTTTGAGGTTTATAACTCTGAGCGTCAAGCTTCGTTTCCGGTTGATATTTATCTACCTAAGTCTTCAGACCAAGGAGCAATAGCAGGCTCGATTCCAACTCTGGTTATTTCCCATGGTTTGGCTTCTGACCGCAATACCTTTGCCTATCTAGCGAAACATTTAGCATCTTACGGTTTTGCAGTTGCGGTGCCGGAGCATATTGGTACTAGTTCTGAACGGATTAATCGAATCTTTGCTGGCTTCGCAACTCCCCTCAATCCTACTGCGATCATCAATCGTCCTTTGGATGTGAAGTATTTGTTAGATGAACTTTCCGCTAAAGCTAATTCTGACCCGAGTAAGTTTGGCAGGCTGAATCTAGAAGAGGTGGGAGTAATTGGTCAATCCTTCGGAGGCTATACTGTTCTTGCTCTAGGAGGGGCTAAACTCAATTTTGAACAGCTTACTAGTGAGTGTGATGCTGCTCGACAGAACAATTCATCCTTGGATGTATCCCTGCTACTCCAGTGTCGAGGTACTCAACTACCCCCAGAAGACTATAATTTGGGAGACGAACGGGTAAAAGCGGTGATTGCTGTTAATCCGCTCAGCAACCCGATCTTTGGTGAAGCCGGGATGTCACAAATTCAGGTTCCGGTCATGATGGTCTCTAGTATCAGAGACATCTTTGCGCCACCTGTAGAACAACAAATTACCCCCTTCCGCTGGCTAACTACCCCAGAAAACTATCTAGTGGTCACAGAAGCAGGTACTCACTTTTCCTACTTGGGTGGGGCAGGAGAGGGTGTCTTACCGGTTCCACCTGAATTGATTGGGCCAGATCCTGCGATCGCTCGTCCTTACCTGATCGCACTTAGTACCGCTTTTTTCAAAACCTATATTGCTAAACAACCCCAATATGCTTCCTATCTCAGTGAGTCCTATGTCAAAGAGATTAGTCAAGACCCATTGAATCTGTTTCTGATCAAGTCCTTTTAATTGCGATCTCCTGACTACCGACTCCCGATTCCCGATTCCCGATTCCCGACTCCCGACTCCCCTACATACCACAAATTTCCCTTAATTCTGTTTCCTCTTCACGAGTGACTAGGTAATCATCAAGCCAATCACAACTCTTTGTCACTAAATCATCTAAATCGAAATTCCATAAAATTACCGTGTTGTCACGACTAGCAGAAGCAAGAGTGTTGCCATCTCGGCTAAAGTTAACGCTATAGACATCTGCGCTATGTCCAGTGAGGGTGTGTAGGAGTTTGCCCTCGAAATTCCACAGTTTCACGGTGTTGTCCCAACTACCAGAAGCGATAGTTTGGCCATCTGGGCTCAAGGTGACGTTAGTGACATCTTCGCTATGTCCAGTGAGGGTGTCCAGGGGTTTGCCTTCAAGATTCCACAGTTTCACGGTGTTGTCCCCACTACCAGAAGCGATAGTCTGGCCATCATCGCTAAAGGCTACACTAAGGACAGCTCCGCTATGTCCAGTGAGGGTGTGCAGTTCTTTGCCTTGGAGATTCCACAGTTTCACCGTGTTGTCATAACTAGCAGAAGCGATAGTTTGGCCATCATAGCTAAAGGCCACGCTATAGACATCTGCCCTATGTCCAGTGAGGGTGTGCAGTTCTTTGCCTTGGAGATTCCACAGTTTCACCGTCTTGTCAAAACTAGCAGAAACGATAGTTTGGCCATCATAGCTAAAGGCTACGCTCCTGACCCAATCGCTATGTCCAGTGAGGGTGTGCAGTTCTTTGCCTTGGAGATTCCACAGTTTCACCGTCTTGTCCTTACTAGCAGTAGCGATAGTTTGGCCATCATAGCTAAAGGCCACGCTAGAGACCCAATGGCTATGTCCAGTGAGGGTTTCCAGTACTTTGCCTTGGAGATTCCATAGTTTCACCGTCTTGTCATTACTAGCAGTAGCGATAGTTTGGCCATCTCGGCTAAAGGCCACGCTGATGACAGCTGCCCTATGGCCTTTGAGGGTTTGCAGGGGTTTGCCTTGTAGATTCCACAGTTTCACCGTTTTGTCCCCACTAGCAGTAGCGATAGTCTGGCCATCTGGGCTAAAGGTAACGCTCCATACAGGTGCGCTATGGCCTTTGAGGGTGTGCAGGGGTTTGCCTTGCAGATTCCAAAGTTTCACGGTGTTTTCAAAACTAGCCGAAGCGATAGTCTGGGCATCTGGGCTAAAGGCGACGCTAGTGACCCAATCGCGTCCGTCCAGGCTATTAAATTCTTTCACTCCATAGAGAGATTGCCGTAAACTAGCGATCGCTTGTATTCTAGTATCACCTTTTACCCAATTCGCCTGTTTCAGTTTTCCTGCTGCCCTTAAACTCTCTTTTAGAGCATCAAAGGGTTGCTTTGAAACAAAAAGAGTTTCTGAAAGTTGACTCAGGGCTTTAATTTCACTTTCTTCTGCCTTTCTAGCCTGTTTAGTTGAAAAAACTGTCACCAACACCAGCACACTAACAAACCCTACCGCTACTAACCTGCGGTTACGGGTGATTTGCTTGTGCTTCTGACTGCTTACCTGAATATACTCCTCAGCTAGCCCATTCAACATGCCCAACTTGCCATAATTTTTTAAATACTCCTGGGCTTCTACTAACCTCCCCCCTTGCAACAGTACACCGGCATCATCACGCTTCTTACCCTTCTGCTGCCATTCTTGTGCTGCCGCTTCCAGCTTCCGTTCGATCACCATCCCCTCTGTGTAAGTCTGCTTCCACTCCAGCAACTTTCCCCAGTGGCGAATCAAGGCTTCATGTACCACATCCAAAACCACATCCTGGGAATTTTCCTGATGGCTTCTAGTAATCAAGCGGTTGTCTGAACTGGCTAAAGTCTCGCTAACAGCATCGAGCAGTTTTAAACTATGGTGAGAATTGACTAACTCCCCCAGGGGTACTCGTCTACGGGTATCGAGAGTATCTCCCACTTGAGTTAATTCCAAGAACAAACGCCTAGCTACATTTTGTTCTTCCGGTGAGAGACCATTAAATACCTGATTGGCTCTCTTTTCGAGAGTTCCCTCAATTCCCCCTAACTTTTGATAGGTTTCTAACCGTAAAAACGTTTCCTGCTGCTGTCTTGACTGTTTCCATAATTCCGTCAGAGTATATTGGAGCAGGGGCAGGCTGCCTGGATAATCTTCTACATCGTTAATCAGTTGCTGTTTTAATCTGCCCTGAATTCCTAATCCTACTAATTTCGCCGGTAGTGCGATCGCTTCTTGATGCAGTCGCTCATGGGGGGAACCCCCAAGACCGCGCTGCATCGCTTCTTCAATTTCCTGACGGTTCAACTGGTCAACATTGATGTAAGGTCTATTGATCTTTTCAACAAATTTAGGATAGTCTCGCAACCGCCCCCGAAAGTCAGAGCGCATGGCGATTAACACAATTAGATTGTCTTTCTGCTCTAATAATTCAATTAAACTGTTAAAGAATTCCTGACGTTGGTCAGGTTGACTCATAGTGAAGCACTCTTCAAACTGGTCAATAATCATGACCACCGGAGTTTTACTAGAATTCTCTGGCTGGGCGTTGCTGAGGGGAAAGCCCCCTAAATCCCCCAGCGAGGGATTGCTCGCTGGGGGACTTTGAAAGTTTTGTTCCCCCCAGCGAGGGATTGCTCGCTGGGGGGCTAGGGGGGCAGAATCATACCCAGAATCAGCCAAACCCTCTTCTTGCTTCTGCTCACGCTTCCCCTTCTCCAGCACCTCCTGTAACCTTTGCTTTGGTGTTTTTTGAGGAGTAAAAGGTTCCAGATAATGCCAGCGATCGCTTCTTGATGCAGTCGCTCATGGGGGGAACCCCCAAGACCGCGCTGCATCGCTTCCAACAATTGCCTGACCTAACTTCAGCTGATACAATAATTCTGCTCTGAGTAAGGAAGACTTGCCACTGCCGGAAGCCCCTAACACTACTAGCATACGGTCTTTATTTCTAACTCGCTCAATTAACTGCTGGGTCAACTTAGAGCGACCGTGAAACACCAGAGCATCTTCTGGTTTTGCGGTAAAATAAGACAAAGACCGATAGGGGCATTTATCCTGAAAGCTCAGTTTCGGAAACTGGGTAGTTAGTAGAATGGCTTGGTTTGAGTTAGCGATTAAAGGACGTTGTCCAGTCCTTGACATCCGCTGCTCAATAAACAAGGCCAAATTATGACTATTAACAATACCATCCGGGTGATTTTCCGGATTCAACCCTGCCAGTAACTCCCTGGTAAATATTCCTTGTTCATGGCTAATTTCGATTCCCGGTTCAAAAGAACGAGTGGCAGTAATCAAGCAGTAAATTTTCTTTGTTGGAATAAATTTTAGTAACTCGCCACTGTAGCAACAATCTAACCAAATCACTACCTGTTTGACTGGGCTAGTTGTGATTTGCTCACCCAACTCCCGCAGAGGATAGCCATAAATTCCCACATCAGGAAAGGCATCACTAGTGACTAAGAAAACTTCCTCAATACCATCCACCTCTTGTCTACAGCCATGGCCTGAAAAGAAGAATAGGCCAGTTTCTGGGGGTTGGTTCGGAGGTGGAGGATTAAACAGATTAGCGACTGCTGACCTTAATTCCTCTAATTTGACTATTCCTCTGTTCGGTAGTGCTCCTGCTCCTTTTTGGGTCAACCCAAGGGGTAAGTCCTGAATCCGAAACGGTTCATAGCCATACTGCTCTAATCGTTGAGCGACATTTTCCCCATCTAATGCCGCAACGGTCAGGTCGTTAAAGTTGGTGTATTCTGGATAACGGTTAATCCCAACAATTAGGGCTTCCCATTCCGGTGTCATTGGAGCGAGGTTGTGACATTTTTACTAGGGTAACATACTGTAAGCATTCAGCCGTCAGCTCTCAGCCGTCAGCCGTCAGCCGTCAGCTTTGTGGCACAGGCTTAATGTTTGTGGCACAGGCTGCATCGCTTATTCAAAAGCACCTCCCGTAGCGTGGGCATTAGCTTATAGCTGAATGCTTATAGCTTACTTGCAGTTGTCAATTGGGTCAAATACGTACGCCCTTGGGGTTAATCGGAGTAGTCGGTGACAGAAGGAGGTACTCACTTTTCCTACCTGGGTGGGGCAGGAGAGGGTGTCTTACCGGTTCCACCTGAATTGATTGGGCCAGATCCTGCTATCCCTCGTCCTTACCTGATGGCACTTAATACCGCTTTTTTCAAAACCTATATTGCTTGCACAACCCCAATATGCTTCCTATCTCAGTGAGTCCTATGTCAAAGAGATGAGTCAAGATCCATTGAATCTGTTTGTGATCAAGTCTTTGCAGGACACTCAACTCAAGTAGGAACTGTGTGTTACAAATTGGTGATTTTACTACAGAGAATGATAATTTACCAAGGAGCAATGTCCATGCTTACTCTATGATAAAAGAGCAGAACTAAATCTAAGATTTGCGTCATCAAGGGATATATTAAGTTATAATGGCTTAGAAGCGTTTGAGGTTATTAAAATAGCCAAATATGTCAAGCCCTCTGAGGCAGCATAAAAACTCGAAGTTCATGTCAGAACTCTTGTGCGATGGCACAATGAAGGAAGGTAAAATCAAAGCCATCCCCCCTCTGGACAAAAAAGATATGAGGTTGAATCCTACACTGTTGGAATCGAAAAAGACCGAGCCACAGTTATCTACGCCAGAGTTAGTTCCAAAAATCAACGATCTGACCTTAATAGAAAAATTGCCGCCATCAGTAACTTGTACCCGACAGCAGAAATCATCAGGTGCGACCCGTGATGGCGAGCAATCCCTTGACCGTAGGTCACGCTACGCGAACGCCATCACGGAAAGCGCACCTATAGGGAAATCGGAGAAGGCCTTAACTTCAAAAGAAAAAAAGTTACAGCCTTATTGGGGAGAGTCATGCAAGGAAATCTCCCAAGAATTATTATCGCACACAAAGACAGATTGGCAAAATTCGGTTTCGACTTCTATCAATGGTTTTGTGAGCAATTTAACTGCACAATCCTGGTTCTCAACGAGAAAAACTTGTCTCCAGAATCAGAAATGCTTGAAGACATCATCGCCATCCTACACTGCTTCAGTAGCCGAGTATATGGACTCAGGAAATATAAAACTGAGGTCGAGGAATATCAAAATTTATCCAAGCTCAGATCTAAAAAAAGAGTGGAATAAATGGGTAGCAGCTTGTAGATATTGTTTTAATAAAGCCATTGCTTATCAAAAAAAACATGGCAAAGTTGGTAAGCAAAAATTACGCAATATCATCATGCAATCAGAGTTACATGAATGGGTGAAAGCAACTCCTTGCCATATAAGACAGAATGCAATATTTGATGCGCATCAGGCTTACTCATTCAGTAAAAACTGTAAATTTAGAAGTTGTCATGCTCCCAGGCAAACACTTAAATTTAACAATAGCAACTACACCAAGGGTAAATGGTATTCAAGATTAACCAAGCGATGCAGCGCGGTCTTGGGGGTTTCCCCCATGAGCGACTGCATCAAGACAAGGAAAAGATTTTCAAAGTAGCGAACCCATACCGATCAGCAGTGCTTATGCTACACGAATAATAAAAACTAAGTGTGGGGATTGGTTTGCGGTTTTTTTAGAAGAAGTAAAACTAAAGACTAATAATGTAGATGGAATAATTGCAATAGATCCGGGAGTGAGAACTTTTATGACAGGATTTGATGGCCAATCATTTTTTGAAATTGGAGTTGGGGATATAGGAAAAATAACAAGATTATGCCAACATCTGGATCGGCTAATGAGTAAAATTGGTAAATCCAAATCGAAAAGGCAAAGACAAAAGATGAGAAAAGCGGCAGCAAGAAGTCGAAAAAGAATTAGAAACCTAATTGATGAATGTCATCGTCAGGCGGCTTCTTGGTTGAGTAAAAATTATTCATACATCTTATTGCCCACTTTTGAAACAAGCAAGATGACAAAAAAGAAAAAACGAAAAATAAGAAGTAAAACGGCAAGACAAATGTTAAGTTGGTCACATTATAGGTTTAAACAGGTATTAAAAAATAAAGCTGAGTTAAGTGGCTGTCAGGTAATTGATGTGACAGAAGAATTTACCAGCAAAACTTGTACAAGATGTGGCCATATTCACCCAAAACTGGGTGGGAATAAACTGTTTAAATGTCCAGAATGTGGACATGAAATCAATCGTGATTTTAACGGTGCTTTAGGCATTTTGCTTAAAGCTTTGAGGGATACCTCCTTCACTTTATATAGTGATGCTCTTGTCGTACAAGACGATAATATATCGCTTTGTAGCGCATAAATGTATCAGAATTCATAATAGAATGACAAGTTTTTGGTCAGGATGAGCCATACTATGAAGGAACCTACCAACCTCACACAACAAATTAAGGTTAAGGTAGAAGATGACCGCACAGGTATGTCGGTGGAAACCCTTAAGCGAGCCTTTGCTGATAATCTTTATTATATCCAGGGCAAAAATCAGTTTTTGGCTACACCCTACGATTACTATATGGCTCTGGCTTATACGGTAAGAGACCGGCTACTTCAGCGGTGGATTAAAACCTTAGAAACCTATACTCGAAAAAATACTAAGACGGTATATTACCTGTCAGCAGAGTTTTTGATGGGTCGCCAGCTCACTAACAACTTGCTCAACTTGGGGATATATGATCGGCTCAGCCAAGCTCTCCACGAATCTGGGCTGGAGCTAGATGACCTGAAAATCTTGGAAGCTGAGCCTGGTCTAGGGAATGGCGGTTTAGGACGGTTGGCTGCTTGTTTCCTGGACTCCCTGGCAACCTTAGAAATTCCTGCTGTTGGGTATGGCATCCGTTATGAATTCGGTATCTTTGACCAGCGGATCATTGATGGTGGTCAAGTTGAACGTCCTGACAAGTGGCTACGCTTCGGCAACCCTTGGGAAATCCGACGCCCAGAATTAACGGTTGAGGTTAATTTCGGGGGTAAGACAGAATCCTACAAGGATGAGGAAGGGCGCTATCGGGTACGTTGGGTTCCGGAATGGCAGGTTTTGGGTACTCCCTACGATATACCAGTGCCTGGTTACAAGAAAAATACGGTCAATACCCTGCGTTTGTGGCGTGCTGGTGCCAGTGAAGAATTTGATTTTCAGGTATTCGACAGCGGCGACTATACCGGTTCTGTTACTGAAAAGATCTATTCTGAGAATATCTCGAAAGTTCTGTATCCCAATGATAACACTTCCCAAGGGAAGCAACTACGGCTGGAGCAGCAGTATTTCTTTGTTAGCTGTTCCCTTCAGGATATTATTAATAATTATCGACGAACTAATAGTAATTTCGACCTGTTCCATGAGAAAATTGCGATTCAGCTGAATGATACTCACCCATCGATTGGGGTAGCCGAGCTGATGCGGTTGTTCTTGGATAAGTACAAATTGAGCTGGAATCGAGCTTGGTATATTACTAAGAACACTTTTGGTTATACTAATCATACTTTGCTAGCAGAGGCTTTGGAACGCTGGCCAGTTAGCCTATTTGAGAGACTCTTACCGAGGCACTTAGAGATTATCTATGAAATCAACCGTCGCTTCTTGGATAATGTGCGTCTCCAGTATCCAGGTGATAATGACCGGCTCAGACGAATGTCCTTGATTGAAGAAGGACCTGAGAAGTCTGTGCGGATGGCTCATTTAGCCTGCGTAGGTAGCCATGCTATTAATGGGGTGGCCGCACTGCATACGGAATTGCTGAAGAAGGATGTGCTCCAAGATTTCTATGAATTGTGGCCAAATAAGTTTATTAATATGACCAATGGGGTTACACCCCGTCGCTGGCTATTGCTGAGTAATCCTCAACTGTCGGAACTGATTACTGAGAAAATTGGGGAGGGTTGGGTTACTGATCTAGACCAGCTCAAACAGTTAGAGCAGTTTGTTACTGATGCTGAGTTTTGCGATCGCTGGGGCAAGATTAAGCAGCTGCACAAGCAAAACCTTGCAGATTATATTCTGCTACACAACAATATTAAAGTTGATCCTAATTCCCTGTTTGATGTTCAAGTCAAGCGGATTCACGAATACAAGCGTCAGTTGTTGAATGTACTCCATATCATTAGTCTCTACAACCAGATCAAGGAGAATCCCTCGATCGATATCTTGCCCCGAACCTTTATTTTCGCTGGCAAAGCAGCACCGGGTTACTACTTGGCTAAACTGGTGATTAAGTTGATCAACTCAGTAGCAGAGATTATCAATGATGACCCTGATGTAAGCGATCGCATAAAAGTAGTTTTCTTAGAAGGCTTCTCGGTTTCCCTCGGAGAGCAGGTTTACCCAGCAGCAGACCTTTCAGAGCAAATTTCCACTGCTGGCAAGGAAGCTTCTGGAACTGGCAATATGAAATTTGCCATGAATGGAGCGTTAACCATTGGTACCTTGGATGGTGCTAATATTGAAATCCGAGAAGAAGCAGGAGCAGACAACTTTTTCTTGTTTGGTCTAACTACTGAGGAAGTATACGCTCTCAAAACTGGGGGATATAACCCGCAAGAATACTATAACAACAATAAAGAGCTCAAGCAGGTAATCGATCAGATTGGCTCTAGGTACTTCTATTCCCGTAAGCCCGAGCTGTTTAAGCCACTGGTGGATTCCCTACTGTACGGCGATGAGTACCTGCTTTTGGCAGACTACCAGTCCTATGTTAATACCCAGAAGCAAGTAAGCCAAGCCTATCGGGATCAGGATCACTGGACTCGCATGTCGATTATCAATGCGGCGAATATGGGCAAATTCTCTTCAGACCGCACGATTCGGGAGTATTCTCAAGAAATTTGGAATGTTGAGCCGATTTCTGTTGACCTAGACGAGTACGACCAAGACTCTGCTGGGTTGAAGCGAGTAAGTGAACTACCTTAATTAGGAAGTCGGGAGTCGGGAGGGTGGGGAGATGGGGAGATGGGGAGATGGGGAGATGGGGAGATGGGGACCCACACTCCCTCACAGGGGTAGGTTTTTTACTTTGGAGATAGGTAAAACGGTAATAGGTAATAAGTAATAGGTAATAGGTAAAACGGTAATGGGTAATGGGTAAATGGGTAATGGGTAATCGGTAATGGCTAATCGGAACCCACCCGACACCCCGACCAGGAGGGGAAGAGCGGGAGATGGGTCGGTAATCGGTGGAAATTCTGGTAGATTGTAAGACATATTTTCCGAAATTTCTACCCCATGCCAGTAACTACTCGCCCTGCTAGGTAAAAAACCTACCCTTGTGAGACCCACACTCCCCCCTCTTCCCCTATTCCCTATTCCCTATTCCCTATTCCCTATTCCCTATTCCCTATTCCCTATTCCCTATTCCCTATTCCCTATTCCCTATTCCCTATTCCCTATTCCCTATTCCCTATTCCCTATTCCCAGAAATAAAATGAAATTACCGACTTTTTTAATTATAGGTGTGCAGAAGGCAGGAACAACTTCTATTTATAACTACTTAACGCAACACCCTCAAGTTTATATGAGTCCGGTTAAGGAAACCAATTTTTTGGAGAAAGATTGGGAAACGTTACCTCCAGACCTAATAACTCCTAACAAAAATAGAATTGATACCTTTGAAAAATATTCTCAACTTTTCCAAGACGTGAAGGATGAAATAGCGATTGGAGAAGCATCCCCTAACTATTTGTTTCATTATAAATCATCGTCTGAGCTAATATTGCGTTATTTGCCCGATGTTAAACTGATTGCTATTCTCCGAAATCCCATAGACCGAGCTTATTCGGATTATTTAATGCACGTTCGGGAAGCGACGGATGTAGCGGGTAAGCTTCAACCTTTATCGGAACAGCTTAAGTTTCGCTCTAAGGGGTCGTTTACCCTAAAAAAAGGACTGTACACTGCTCAATTAAGACATTTTATCGAAACGTTTAATCGAGATAAAATCAAAGTTTATCTCTACGATGATTTATGTAAAAATCCCGTGGCTTTGCTCCAGGATATGTATCGGTTCATTGGAGTAGATGAAACGTTTATCCCGGATGTATCCAAAAAAGCTCAAGTGGGTCAAGTTCCTAAAGTAAAATTGGTTAATGATCTGTTGCGGAAACAAAATCCCTTCAGAACTATGGTGGCTTCTGGACTAAAGTACATCCTGCCCCTGGAGGTGAGGCAAACTGTTCGTTCGGCGCTAATCAACATCAACTCAACTGATAAGAGAAAAGCTGGTATTTCTAAAGAGGAACGGCAACAGTTGCTTGAATTTTATCGTGATGATATCCTGAAACTCCAAGATTTGATTCAACGAGACCTTTCGGTTTGGTTAACTGTTTGAGTGTAAGTAGTCAGCTATCAGCGTGTCGCGTATCAGCTTATGTGCTACACACACGCTACTTGAGGTGCTATCAGCTTTTGAATAAGCGATGCAGCGAGGTCTTGAGGGTTTCCCCCACTCGCGCTTTGCATCAAGAAAACAGGTCAGAATTCATTTAATCTGAGTTATGTCAAAGCGGTGAAGCCTGTGCCACAAAGCTGTTCGCGCAGTGTGAGCCTTTAGCTCACGGCTGACTGCTGAACGCGCACGGGTGCGCGTAGCGCATATGCTTACGAATGGGCGATACTGGGTTCGAACCAGTGACCTCTTCCGTGTGAAGGAAGCGCGCTACCCCTGTGCTAATCGCCCATAATTCTCTAGTATACCATAAATTACGGTCACGTCACAACTAAAGTTTGGCTTAAAAGCTGATTTTTCTGATATCCCTTGATGCTGAGTTACTGAACTGTCGATAAAGCTAGATATAAATTCTCCAAACTATACTATAGCATTTTAAGAATACCACCGATTTAGAAGTTGACAAATACAATTGAGTAATGTTAAATTGTCGCAAGAGTTTTAAGGGTTAGACCCTCATAAAAAGTAAACTCCAAGCAACCATTGAAATTTTAGACCTTACTTAACCCTGACACACTTAGCCCTGACATACTATATCCATGAGTCAGTTAGTAGTCTTAAAACTGGGAAATGGTAATTGTCAGGAAGGTTTTCCTACTGTTATCGCTCAACTTTGGGAAACAGATCATCGTAATCTGATGCAGTTTACTGGAGGTTTGCCTGCTGCACCGGAACTGCCCTTACTCTACAAACGCTGGCAATTAATGTATGCAGCACTCTACCGAGGCTTCAGCTGCGATCGCCGTCTGGAAATTAATCAAGTTAGTATCACTAATGTTTCACAAGCTGAGTTTAGGAATCTGTCTCAACAGTTAGAAGAGCAAATTAATACCTGGCTCAATGCTGAAGAATTTCGCAACATTGAACGGCGAGTGCGAACTAAACTAATGCCGTCTGAAGAAATTAGGGTAATTATCGAGGCGGAAGATGACCAAGTGCGACGATTTCCTTGGCATTTGTGGCGTTTATTTGAAGATTACCCCCTGACAGAAGTGGCGTTGAGTAGCCAAGAGTATGAGCCAGTCACGACACCAGATCGAGAGTCAACGGGTCAAGTTAGGGTATTAGGAATTTTAGGAAATAGTCAAGGGATTGAGGTTGAAAAAGACCGCGCTTTACTTGAGCAGTTACCGGAGGCGGAAACGGTTTTTGTGGTGCAGCCACAACGCCAAGAGCTTAACCACCAGCTTTGGGATCAACAGGGATGGGATATCCTGTTTTTTGCGGGACATAGCAAGAGTGGTCCCGATGGTAAAACCGGTTACATAAGTATTAATCAAACTGATAGCTTAACGATTTCCCAGTTAAAGCATGCTCTGAGAACAGCTATTACGAATGGTTTGAGACTGGCAATTTTCAACTCTTGCGATGGCTTGGGATTGGCACGGGAATTGGCTGATTTACATATTCCTCAATTGATTGTGATGCGGGAACCGGTACCCGATCGAGTGGCACAGGAGTTTTTGAAGTGCTTTTTAAGGGCATTTGCTGGTGGAAAATCCTTATATCTGGCGGTGCGGGAAGCTAGGGAACGGTTGCAAGGCTGGGAAGATAACTATCCTGGTGCTAGCTGGTTGCCAGTGATTTGCCAAAATCCGGCTGTTGTGCCGCCGACTTGGCAACAGTTGCGCGATCGCAATAAATTGGCTTCTGTTTCAGGTAGCTCCTGTCAGGCTCATGGGTCACAAACCTCAACAGATGCTCAACACATGATGCGATTGGCTGTAGCAGGGGGTCAAGCTTTATTGCCCAGTACCTCCCCTAGTGCTTCAGACCAAACGAGCTCCGACAAACCATCCCATTCGTTTCCGATGCGGTCACTATGGTGCGATCGCGTTTTGTTACTCAAGGCTAGTGTATTCGCAATGGCTTTGGTGATGGGATTGCGGTGGTTGGGACTATTGGAAGGGCTTGAACTAAAAGCTTTTGACCAACTGATGCGACAACGACCCGATGAAAGACGGGACGAGCGTCTGTTGATTGTTAAGGCTACCCCAGAGGATATTAAAAATCAGGAACAGCAACCGAAGCATGGGGCATCGTTATCAGACGATACTCTTACTCGGCTATTTGAGAAACTCCAGGAGTATGAACCGATAACGATTGGCTTAGATATCTATCGTGATTTTCCGGTGGATCCAGCTTACCCTAAACTAGCAACTTACCTGGGACAAAAGAATCTATTTGGTATCTGTAAAGTTAAAGATGCTAAGGCTGGGGACACCGAAGGGATTTCTCCACCCCTGGAAATTCGGCCAGATCGGATTAGTTTTAGTGATGCTTTACCTGACCAGGGGGGAATCCTCCGTCGCCATCTGTTATCTCTGGACTCACCAGACCTGACGGATAAGTGTACTGCTAAGAATAACCTTAGCCTGCTACTAGCCCTATACTATCTACATGGTAAGGGTATCGAATGGGGCTACACATCAAATCAGGCATCAAATCAGGAATTATGGATTGATGCGCCAGATTTGGGTAAAGGTAAAACCGTTGTGCTGAAGCAATTAAATTCCTATACCGGTGGCTACCACAGAGTGGATGCAGCAGGTAGACAAATCTTGCTAAATTACCGTTCCCATCGCTCTCCTGAAGATATTGCCCTAACAGTCAGTGTTGGTGATATTCTCAATGATGAGATTCCTGCCCAGCGCCGGTCCCAACTGAAGGGTCGGATTATTCTTGTTGGTGTAGCCGGTGCAATTAATACCAGTAGTGATTACTGGCTCACCCCTTACAGTCCGAGTCAGCCCCTGAGCCATAAGCGAACACCAGGAGTGGTGATTCAAGGACATATGGTAAGTCAAATCCTGAGTGCGGTTTTGGATAATCGACCCTTGTTGTGGGTTTGGTCAGAATCAACAGAAGTGCTGTGGATTTGGGGTTGGTCTGTGGTGGGAAGTGTCATTGGTTTGGTAATGGGATTCCCCTCAGGCCAGGCTAGGAGTATGCATTTCCTAAGTGGCTTGGTAATCTCGACGGCAGTGGCACTTGGTGGTTTGTATGGCATTTGTTATCTGTTTATCTTGGAAGGGGGTTGGATACCGCTGGTGCCATCAGCAATGGTATTGGTGCTTACTTCGGTGGGTATGGTTTTGGTAGTACGTTATACAGGATGTTGACATCAGATGTGACACTAGGATTGATGGCAAAAGGGAACTTCTGATACCCAGCTAGCATCTTCCTTGGCAAAAGCATCGGAGTTGACAATGGTGAAAATTAAACTGCTTTATGGGATTGCGTTTGCTCTGACGACTCTCAGCAACTACCCAGCACAAGCGCAATTGATGGAATCTACTGGCAATAGGTCGGAATCTATAGCAGTAGAGTTTAAAGAGCCAGATTATTCAGGTGATGCCCCGAGCGGACGTAGGCGAGGTACAGGTAGTCGTGGAGATTGTCCTATGGCTGTTTCTGAAACGGGAGGAAACCTAAGGGTGACACCTGTGATCCATAAAGATAGTAGGGGATGGACAGTTAATGAGTCTCCGACTATCTGGGTTCATGTTTCCTATGAATCTGAAAGTGTTGAGAGGGTGCTTTATGGGGAATTTTCCTTGCAGGATTTAACAACTCAGACCAAGCTTGCTCCAAAATATCTCCCTGTTACTTTGCCAAGTCGGTCTGGTGTGTTTAGCATACCTCTTCCATACTCCTTAGAGGTTGGTAAGTGGTATCGCTGGTATCTGATCCTTGATTGTAATTCCCCAGATTCGTTTGACAATGACTCGTTTTTGTTTATTGAAGGATTTTTGAAACGGGTTGAATTGCCAGAGTTTAAGCATCAGTTAGATAATAAAACCTCACAGAAGCTAATTACAGTTTATGCTAAAAATGGCATTTGGTATGATGCCTTGAATGAATCAGCTAAACTTCGTTGTAGTAATCCACAAAATTCTACTTTTGCTGAGGCTTGGTCCCGATTGTTGAAAGCGGTTGAATTGGAAGAAATTGCCCAGGAAAGTTTGATCTGTCGGGAGTCGTTGAGTTTAACTACAAGGGAGTAGGGAGTAGGGAGTAGGGAGCAGGGAGTAGGGAGTAGGGAACAGGGAATAGGGTTTGATGGTTTTTTTATGTAAAGCTATCAGCTATCAGCTATCAGTTATCAGCTATCAGTCATCAGCTATCAGTCATCACTCACCAGCTATCAGTCATCAGCGAAAGGCTAACGGCTGACCGCTGACCGCTGACCGCTTACTTTTTTATAACTATCTAATTGAAATGCACAACAGCTTAGGCGATCACTTTAAAGTCAGAAATCGTCTCAATCCATACCCGTGCTCCACAGTTTAGAGGATTATCTGGGCGATACATGACCCGACAGGGGCCATTGACTTCGACAGTATGACCGTAAGTGTTTTTAGAGCCTCGTTTTACGGTAATCACGGGATTGCGTTCGCCAGTGTTGTGATTTTGGCGAATCACTTTTTGATTAACGTGGATGACAGCTTTAGTGTAATTTGTGCGCTTTGACCAATTCCGCTTTGGTCCACGAGTACCAGGGGTGACCACTGGCATGCCATCAAATAAGGGAATTACCCAAGTTCTACCGACCTTATAAGCACCTTTGACTCTGCCCTTGCTCAACAGGAAACGGACGCGAGTGGCAGAGATACCAAGTAATTCAGCGGCTTGTGCGGTAGAAATCATCATGGCGGTAAAACCATTGCTTTAACGATATTGTTATATTAACACGATTTTAGATAAGATGCAAATAGTGGGTTGAATGGGTGGGGAGTGTGGGAAGTGTGGGGAGTGGGGTTAAAAAAACTATTGCATTCGCAATAGGGGTGATGTGGGTGGTGTAGGTGCTTTAAAAAAACTATTGCATTGTTGCAATATCAGCTCTTGGATGGTGCGTTACGGGGCGGGTTGTCTCAGGGGCGAACAGGAGAACATCAAAGCAAGCCCGCCCCTAACACACCCTACGCACTGTTTCTGGCGTTAGGATGGTGCGTTACGGGGCGGGTTGTCTCAGGGGCGAACAGGAGAACATCAAAGCAAGCCCGCCCCTAACACACCCTACGCACTGTTTCTGGCGTTAGGATGGTGCGTTACGGGGCGGGTTGTCTCAGGGGCGAACAGGAGAACATGAAAGCAAGCCCGCCCCTAACACACCCTACGCACTGTTTCATTAATGATCAAAATAAAATAATTCGGTCAAGTTCTGGTTAATTCCAATGCTTGACCGAATTATTTTTTGTAATAGTCAAGAGCCCTATGGTTCTTGACTATGTGTTCACCAATTTATTAGGAAATTATCCCAATCAACAACATACAAACTTATATTTTAGACTTCAGACTTCGTACTTTCTCCTCAGTTTTGACCTGTCGCCAGCGATGCAGCGCGGTCTTGGGGGTTTCCCCCATGAGCGACTGCATCAAGACAGGGATTGGCATCCCTGGCAATTTGCTATCTTAATCTAGCAACAGATGTCGAATCAAAATACTGATCACCTCACCAGAATTTCCGGTAGGTTGAGGGGTGCTCCACTCATGAACTTGGGCGTAGCCACGGCTATAAAGGTTATAGATTGTGACCCGCACGGTTTTGGGAGAACCGATCAATATATGTTTGATTTGCTCCCGTCCTGGCTGCCCTTGGCTAAATAATTCAGGGAGATTAGGATTGTTGGGATTATACTCAAAATTTGGGAGAAAGTTTTCGATGTCCATAATGTTTTTTGTTGTTGTATTGGCGACATTTTTATGGTAATAAATAATTATTTATTTTGTCAAGTGATTTTTGATTTTTTTTGCGGTAGGGGGTATTTTCTAAAAAATAGATTAGTATTTTTTAGTTGTTTTTAAAAAAGTAACTTTCTATGCCATGATGTACAAATGGATCCCCCTAAATCCCCCTTAATAAGGGGGACTTTGAGGTTGATAGCTGTACCTGATAAATGCAATAATTGCAATAATTTTAAAGATTAATTTTGGGATAGTATTTAAGTTGAAGCGATTATGATGGGATAGTATTTAAATTGATAGGATATTTATGGCTTACCGTAGCGGCTCCTAGATACCATCCCTTTCTATGCCATTTATTTGCTCGATCCCCCCCAGCCCCCCGTGATCATTGGGGGGAGCCCAGAAATCTATCTCAAAAGTCTGATCATTAGGGGAAGTCTGGAAACCTATATCGAAAGACTGATCATTGGGGGGAGCTCAGAAATTTATCTGGAAAGTCCCCCTTATTAAGGGGGATTTAGGGGGATCAAAACCCATGCAAAAAACCAAAATATCAATTATGGTAAAATGTGCGATCGCCAACAAAGACAATTTCATCTGCCTTATAACTCCAATTTAGTAAGCAGAGCTAGAGAATTAAGGAAAACTATGACACCAACTGAAAAAAAGCTGTGGTGTGACTATTTAAAAAATTTTCAGTTTAGAGTCTTGCGACAAAGACCGATAGGGAATTTTATTGTTGACTTTTATTGCGCTGCTTTAAAATTAGTGATTGAAGTTGATGGAGAGTCTCATTATACAGAAGCTGGCCTTGCTTATGATAAAGAAAGAAGCCACATTCTTGAAGGTTATGGATTAAAAGTAATTCGATTTACCAATGATGAAGTATTGCACAATTTTGAAGCAGTGTGCGTTCGGATCAGCAGTGAGCTTCCCCCTAACACAACTTAGAAATTTTTCAAAATTCAATAAGTTAACTTTTCTAGCAATTCTCTATACCATGAGTGACAAAGAGATCCCCCTAAATCCCCCTTAATAAGGGGGACTTTGAGGTTTAAAAGCTTACCTCGTAAATCCTATAAATGCTATATAGATTTTTTTTAGGGATTAGGAATTAGGGTAATGGTCTTAGCTTGGGAGAGTGGGTTTGCGTAGCGCCTCCTAGATACCATCCCTTTCTATCCTATTTATTTGCTCGATCTCCCCCAGCCCCCCGTGATCATTGGGGGGAGTCGGAAACCTATATCGAAAGCCTGATTATTGTAAGAAGTCGGGAAATCTATCTCAAAAACCTTATCAAAGGGGGGAGTCCGGAAATGTATCTGGAAAGTCCCCCTTATTAAGCTATCCATTAGGCAAAAGTAGTCGAAACAGTGATAGAGACTAGGACGTAGAAGCAAGTTGTGAACCTTCAAACAAATGGTAAAAGGTAGAAAGCCCTCGCGGCTAGAGTTTTCAAGCCAGGTTCGCCATCTCCGGTACGGGCCAAAAATCCACCCAAACGTGCAATCGCTCATCAGAGCTTGGCGAAGAGTAGGAGGTTTTTTCGAGCGGTTTTTGGGTTGAAATTGAAGTCGCTTGAGCTTCCATTCCTGTGGAGATAAAACTACTTGGCAAGAAGCATCGGGATTAAGTCGAGCGAGATTACGTTAACCACATTAATCGCCAAGCAACAATGTTATAAGTAGCCAGTGCTTTGAGTAAACGCTCTCTAGTTTGAAGTTGAAGTTTTTCGCGTGCGTCAGCCACTTTTAAGGGTAAAGTGAAAGCGTTCGATGAGCCATCGATAACTATACCACTGCACGCATTGCCAAGCTTTTTGGAAGTCGTCAATTGGTAGAGTTGTGAGCAACAACCAACGAATGGGTTGACTACCATCAGCCGGTTTCTCAGTTTCTTCTACCAGTAGTACGTTGATTTCCACTGGATGGAGATTGTGGGGTTTGGGATGATGTTGAGGCACTTCCAAAGTGACTCTTATCCCTCGGATTTGTAATGATGCCTGACGAGCTGGACGTTTGGGATTACGCTCTAAGTTGATGGTCATTGTACCTAAAATTGGTCTTTGTTCAATCATCGGTAACAGATATCCCATCTCCTCTTTCACCCTGCGATTATACTCTCGAAGAATCAGTAATTCGCTATTAGCAGAACGCTTTTGGGCGAATAACTCGAAGATATCAGCCTCACGATCTGCAACATGTATGAGCTTGGCTTTTTCCGCTAGTCCTTCTTCAGCTCCCTTAACTGTCTCTAACCATCGATAACTTTCTTTTTCTTGAATCGCTTTTTTCTTGCGTTCTTTTTTCAAACCACTCCTGTGCTTTCTGGTCCAACTCTGTTGATGTAGCAGTCCTAATGGTTTTCCTTTGGCACTGACCGCTATACAGCTATGAACTTTAATTCCTTGTTGAAGGGTCTGATTTATATATCCCAAACCTTTTGTGGCTTCATGTGTCGTATACTCCAAGTCGGTCGTGTCCTGTATTGCCAGCACTACTCCTGCTTCCACACATCTCCTCACTACGCCTTCCTTGTGTGAAGCCAATATTTGTGTTCTTGTCACTTTCTCATTTGACCAAAATCTGTAAATACTTTGGCTGTTGCTGGCATTACCACTCGCTTTTGGTACTGTTTCTCCTGGATGCTCGCTTAAGACCACAAGTGTCTTTCTCAATCTTTTGGCATGACGTATGTCCTGAAAAATTTCGGATTTATTTCCTGGCTGATCCAATCCTTCATTTGTTCTTCTTCATCTCCTGATTGACTTTTTCCTCTGATACTCTCATAACCAATGCCTCCCTGTCCACTCCCGTGAGGGTGCTCCTACTTAGGGCTTGCTGAATAAGTCTATTGATTCGGGTAATAAGTAATAAGTAATAAGTAATAAGTTAAGAGTTCACTATCGCTTGCTGCACAAGTCTTTGGGGAAATTTGCGGATCTGAAACTAGCTCTTGAAAAATATGCTTATTTTTCCCTCACATTCCGAATATAACCAAGTGTTCCCCTACGATGGTGCCAGGTTTTTGTATCGATGGGCTCAAAATCCTGGCACTTTTTCAGGGTAAAAATGATTGAAAGCCCTGTCTGGTATAGTTTCCATACTTGTGCAGCAAGCCCTACTTAAGTGCGATCAGCGCAAGCTGCTGCCGTAGGCGATCGCGTTTGTGATTTTGCGATCGCGTTTGTGATTTTGCGATCGCGTTTGTGATTTTGCGATCGCGTTTGTGATTTTGCGATCGCGTTTGTGATTTTGCGACCGCAGTCTTGGGAAATCCCTGTTAGTTTAATAATGGCTCTCACCACTCCTCTCCCAATCCTTGCCTAAATCCTAGTCTCTATCACTGTTTCGACTACTTTTGCCTAATGGATAGCTTATTAAGGGGGATTTAGGGGGATCCAAACCCACGCAAAAAACCCTACTCCCTAAATTGCTATAATTAATAGCATCGAACATAATTACCTATAAATTATGGAACCATTCTCCTTCTTGGCTGGTTTGGAACTATCGAAAATAGCGTCACCTTTGTTAGGTACTGTTGCGGGAGAAGCAGGTAAGCGTATCATTTAATCTCTGAAAAAAAGCGATGTAGAGAAGGCAATCAAAGCGGGTGAAGAGGCAGTTAAGGAATGGGAAAAACAACTGGAACCGAGCCAACTGTTATTTTTTCATGCTCCGCCGGATGGATTGAATGGAGTTAAAAATTTTTTGGGGGGCTATTTTACTAACTCGGCGGTTGTGGAACAATTACAGAAACCGTTCTTGATGCAGTCGCTCATGGGGGAAACCCCCAAGACCGCGCTGCATCGCTTAATTAATCAAGGTAAGCCAGACCGGGATATTTTAATCAGGGTATTTCTACAAGAAGCAGAAACGAATAACATTAAACTAAATCAAGATAGCCTCACGCCTTGGATAGAGACATTTATTAATGCTTATTTTAAGCATACTGTTACTTATCTCAAATTTCAGGTAGCTAAACAGGATTATTGTGACCAGTTAGCTAACTGGTTTGATGATGTTAAATTTGCTGGCATTGCTGTGCCTGGGCAAAAGGTAGAGAAAAAGGATTGTGATTTGTTGGGTTCCGTGGAGCATAGATTATGAGTTTTAGACCAAAAACTTGCGCCACTTCACCCAACCTACAAGATCGCGCGATCGCACTTATTTATCAGCAGGAGCAACAACAGAGGTAAGGTTGAAGTCAACGGGAGGTTCGTGGATAGGAAGTCACCAGCATTGGCAAGAGGGAGATTTACGACAACAGGTATTGGCAGCAGTTGAACAGTTGAGTCAAGATTATGCCAAGGTTGTAGAGTCTGGGGAGGGTTCCAATGAAAAAAGTAGAGCGTTGTTGTTGTGTGAAACCAGTTGTTTTGTTTATTGGGGTTCTGATTTTTGGGCGCAACAGGCGAAGTTATTTATTGAGTGGGCGAGGGGTATAGTTTGATAGAGTTTTTTGATGGGTAGACTACATTAGGGAGGTTCCATCTAACCTCCCTACAAGGTTTCGATTGTGATGTGATACCAATTTATCACTGATTATCCGGACACCATATTATATCATGTTGAGGCTAAAATGGTGCGTTAGGACGGATTTTAAATCAATAAGTGAGACAGACTAATTGCAGCCATCCAAAGCACCTTACAATAATACTGTTCCAATAATACAATGCAGGTTGAGTTTCGTTTCCTCAACCCAACCTACGATATCGATGCTCGCACTACATATAGCGTGATTTTTGATGCAGTCTAGATCGGGGATTAACTCTAAGCCACCCCCGATCAAATAGAATAACTATGTTAGCCAATCAGACTACTGAGAGCTTCAGCAGCTACTGGAATAAGCGTAGAGGCCAACGCCCCCCAAAGAGAAGGGTCAACACCATTGTCACTAGACATGGATGCTCCAATCACAGTACGCTCAACAGGTGCAGCTTGGATAGGGAGTTTAGACGATTTCATCATTTTTTGTTCTGACTGCATTATTTTTTCTCCTGAATTTGGCGATATTGCACTACATAAAAAGGCTACCGATACCAAGCAGATCAGTGGCAATGCCAACAGCGTCAGCAATATTGCCGAGACCTACCTTTCTCTTAGAAGGGTCAACACCGTTGTCACTAGACATGGATGCTCCAGTCACAGTACGCTCAATAGGTGCAGCTTGGATAGGGAGTTTAGATGATTTTATCATTTTTTGCTCTGATTGCATTATTTTGTCTCCTGAATTTGGCAATTTCGTTGTTTTTTGTGTTTTCGCTGAATAGTTACGACTGATTTCGTGGCACGTGTCCAGCCTGGATAGGAACTTTCATGTTTGTTTCTCCTTTGTTACAGTGTTTTTTTGCTCGTTGAGCTAATTTATTCCTGGTGTTTATGTACTAAACTCAATCAGGATTAGTTGATATTAAAGGACTTGCGCAAGGGCACTAATTATAGTGGCTATATCTTGAATGATGACAATTTATACTCTACATATAGAGTCAATGCGTAATTCCTGTTAAAGTAAGCAACGTCTTACAGCATTTTTGATGATAGTGAGGTACAATCGTGCTAATCTTTGTTCCCAGTTCCCAGTTACCTATTTCCTAAACCCAAAAACTTTGTACCTCATCAACTCCGAAACTGCTGTAATTTAATTTATTGCTTACTTCAACTCCAGATGCAGCCTATTGGTTTATTTGTAGGTGCCTTAGGTTTGTCTCCTTCATCTCCTTCAACTGAGGGAGACACTTCTTTAGAGGAAGTTTTTGACAATTCCTTCACGGATTTATATATCTGACCTTTAGGAAGCAGGAGTCAGAAGTCAGGAGTCAGAAGTCAGGAGGAAAGAGAAATAGAATAGGGAAAAAAGTCTAAAAATAGCCCCATCTCCCCATCTCCCCATCTCCCTATGTCTCCAGGTAATTTTATAGAACCCATTTGGGTTCTATAAAAAATTTACAATTGATATTAAATGTTAAAATAATCTGAAATAGTATCTCTATATATATAGAGTGAAAAACTCTAGCGTTATAGTTTTTCACTCTACAGATATTACCTTTGCGTAAGTCCTGATATAAAATAGATAATCTATGATTATCTCAAGCTGTTAATTACCCTTGGAAGTTGTTCATCTTGCCCAGCACTAACGCCTGGCTGGAATTCATCCCAAGTCTTACGGACTTGCTCGTAGCATTGAGGTGGTGTGATGGGTAGGTTTTTAAAGTAAAAGAACGTCACTTGATCGAAAGACTCCAGCAACAACACAACCTCTGTGGTTGGAGAATAATTATCGACAACTTCCAAGATATGACCAATCATAAAGTGATGGGGCCCGCATTGCAGTCTCAGGAGCCGCTAACCAGGCATTCAGGAACGGCGCAAGGCGAGAACGTCCGACAAAATGGGTTTGGAATGACTCTCCGCCAACCCCCAATGTTGGAGAATTTGTGCTACAAACAATCGCGCCGCGCAACTGAGTGAGATGACCAGCCCAAGCATTATAGCCAATGACCAACAAATTACTGGCAATAAAATCTTGATGCCAATTCGATCCATCGTTTGTTTCACTCATTAGAGACCTCTATGCCTGAAAGCCAATCCAGTTGAAATTTAGGCATTTGGAGCTATGCCGATGCCTAGCAATTACAACAGTAAAAATTAGAGGTCGCCTGGATTTCAGCGCGACCCCAAAGCCTCTCGATCTAAGCACTAAAATATAAGCGCGACAGGATGATAGGTGACAAAAGCAGTGGTCGATTGCTCTGGATAAAGCTGTTCGCTCTCCGTGATCGATATCCCAATGCGATCGCATCCCAATAATTGCAACTGTGGCACTTGATCCATGACCACAGGACAAGCTGGATAGCCAAAACTATACCGGGAACCCTGATACTTCTGGGCTAATACATCGCCAATGTTATCTGGCTCATTATCTCCATAGCCTAATTCCCGCCGAATCCTGGCATGACTCCATTCTGCCAAGGCTTCCGCCAACTGCACCGCCATCCCGTGGAAATAGAGATAATCCGTGTACTTGTTGTCTTGATAGAGTTCCTGTGCTTTCTGGGTGGCAATTTCTCCCATAGTGACTGCCCTGAAATACTACAGAAATTTATACGACAACTATTTGTATCGATAACATAAATATAGCCCAGTAGATTATCTCAACAGTCGGGTTGACGATCGAGAAGCTCAACCCAGGTTTTGCACACTCAGCAATTCTTGTAGAAATGAAAGTGCTCCACCTCAATTTGATGTCCTATTCTGTTGAAACGCTCCCTACGCAGCACCAATCGCAATTCCAATGGCGACACCAACACCGATGTTGTCAATCGCCACCCCGGTTCGCTCCACCCTAGATCCAGAATAGCCAAAGTTAAAGTCACAATGTTAGATGAAAGCGCTGCGTGATTTGAGGTGACTCCCCTGAAAAGATGTGGGTTTGCTGACCCAATGTCGTGTTCGAAACAGATTCATCTTTATGATGTATGGAGAGCGCAAACAGTCTGCCACTCAGTGGCCGAAACCGGTGCACATGACTACCACAGAATTCAAACTCAAGAAACACTGGCCCCTCACACTCAAAGATCTCATGCCTTGGCTGTAGAAAAGACGCAGGGTTCTCAAAAACCGAAATTCTCAGGCCTCTATCGGCAATAAAGAACACCCGACGCGCAGATAACATCCGATCCTCTGTTGAAAACGAATGCCAGTGATATTGCTGATCAGGTAGGCATTCCAAAATCCAAGAACTTCCAGTCGGAACGTGGCTCTTCTCCGAAGCCGCTTGATCGAGCACAGAATAATTACTGAGCCTCGTGTAAATTTCAGAAGCAGCCTCAAAGACTTTACCTTCTTGGTCTCGAAGCTTAAGGAACGTTTCAAAGCTTAAAATTTGCTGTTCAACAAGCGCTTCGCTGTTCGATATAACAGTTGCAACTGCAAGACTACTCATTTTAAATCAATTCCCCACGGGATCGGGTTGATGTGGTCGTAAGCATTCAGCTAAGGCACTACCTGCTGAATGCTGAGTGCTAATAGCTGATTTCTAAGTATCTATAGACTTATCGCGGTCATAACCAAGAATTATGCAGGAAATTTTCAAGACCAGTAAGCGGTCAGTGGTCAGTGGTCAGTGGTCAGCTTATTTTATTCAAAAGCACCTCAAAGTGGGACAGGCTGGAAGCCTGTGATGTAAGGCATAAGCTGATGGCTGATCACTGATCACTGATGGCTGATCACTGATGGCTGATCACTGATGGCTGATCACTGACAGCTGATAGCTGAATGCTTACATGTGGTCTATCCCAAAGTATAGAACCTATAAGGGTAGGAGAGTATCAATTGTTACTAAATTAGCTCACTCATGGCTGAAAATTTTGGCCAAAAATGAATTAAAACAGTATAATTTTGTATAAATACAAGCAAGACCATATACTAGTATTAACACATATACAAAAGTATTAATAGAATACTTTTAGTAAGTAAATTTACATGTTTTTATATACATGAGGTAAATTTAGATAATGGATAATATTGATCTGGTTAATTCAGATAAGTCAATTCGATTTACAGCAGATGGAATTGAAATGTCTCCACTTGCATACTCGCAGCTTCTGTATAAGCTTACAAAAAGCAGAAATATTGAACGTGATGTATATTCACTTGGCGGTATTATTAGTGAGTTTGAAGCCAAATTTGCTGATTTACTTGGCAAAGAGACTGCCGTTATGATGCCATCAGGAACGCTATCCAATCAAATCGCAATTCGGGAACTTGCTAATCATAAAGGAAGAGTGCTTGTCCAAAAAGAAAGTCATATCTACAATGATTCAGGTGATTGTTTACAAACGCTCAGCAGATTAAACTTAATACCACTTGCTCCTGATCAAGCTACATTTACTTTGGACGATGTGAAGCAAGTTATTGACAAAGCGAAAACAGGCAAAGTTGTAACAGAAGTGGGTGTCATTTCTATTGAAAGTCCAGTGCGAAGAAAGTACAATGAAATTTTTAACTTTGAAGAAATGAAAAAAATTTCAACTTTTGCCAAAGATCAAGGTATTAGGCTCCACTTAGATGGAGCAAGATTATTTATTGCATCCACTTTTTCTGGTATATCGCCAAAGGAGTACGCTTCTTTGTTTGATACAGTTTATGTTTCACTGTTTAAATATTTCAATGCTGGCTTTGGAGCAATATTAGCCTGTTCTAACGAGTTCGCAAAAGATTTATACCATGTACGGCGAATGTTTGGGGGTAATATATTTCAAATGTGGCCATCTGCGGTCATAGCCCTCAACTTTCTTGATACATTTATGGATGAACTGAGAATGGCTATCAAGCTAGCAGATGATTTTTTTGATTTAATCCATAAAAATCCATCTTTCAAGGTTGAGAAAATTCCCAATGGTAGTAATGTCTTTAAATTGCATGTATCTGATGTTGATTTGGATACGTTTAGGGATACGTTGGAAAAGAAAAATGTTTATCTTCCAGAGCCAGAAGCTGATAGCAATACTTTCTTGCTTAGAATCAATGTAACCTTGAATCGCATCTCTGCGGATAGACTGGCACAAATATTTATAGAATCATTACACGCTTAGAGTAAAAACGATCGATCCCGCACCTCAAAGCCCCGTACTCAAGCCTTAAAAAAAATCCCGATAAATGACCGATCGAGCATCTTTTAGTTTAGCTTGATCGGGCAAGAAATTTATCGGGCAAGAAATTTTGCAGGTTAAATCGACGATCGAGAAACCCAACCAAGGTTTTGGACACTGAGCAATTCTTGTGGAGCTGAGCATTCAGCCTAACGGCCGCTTCACTTGCCGCAGGTCAGGTGCAAGCCCTTGTTAGGCGGTTCCCTCCGATATTAGCCAACTGCAAACTCTGTAAATTTGCGTTTGTAGGGAGGTTGAAAGCAAGTCAACTTGGAAGGCTAAGGAGGATAGATAAGTTTTAATAAAAATAATTATTATCAAAAATAATCAATACTTCGGACATTTTTTGGATTGCAACGGTATAATGCGTGTTTCGCGCTGTTTCGGGGTCCAATATTACCCCAATTGCCAACGGGAGAATGCGGGTTTCAGCCGTTACCCTAAAAACTGTCCGGGACTATTGGTTAATATAACACAAAAATAAGTTATATTTAGGGCTTGCTGAATAAGTCGGAGAGAGCCAGTTTTGGGGCTACAGGGCTTGAAAATAGTAGCTTTGCAGCCGAGAATACCCTGTTGGGTCCCTTTATTTCCTGCATAGGTGCGCGGGACCGCAGGGTCGCCCTCCGCTCAGAAACGGTAGTCAGCACCCTACTAGCAGCGGCTTTTGGATGATAACTATTTTGTGCGTATCAGGGCAGCCAATGCCTTGGGCAATTTGGGCAAAACATCTAATCATGTTCTCCCTACTGTAATTGAATTGATTGAACAACACCAGGATTCAGAGTATGTGGGCAGTGGTATTGATGCCTTGTGGGATTTGGTGGTAGGACGGGAGTAGGGAACAGGGAACAGCGGATCTGGGAACAGGGAATCGGGAATCGGGAATCGGGAGTGTAATGGATCAAGAGGATAGTTTTTGTTGTAGAGCTGAAACCCTTATGTGATGGTGCTTTCGCCAGCAGCAGTCACCAGTCGGATCGTCTCAAAGGGGTGTGATGTGGGTGTATGCGATCGCATCAGCTAGAGTCAACACAGTATAGCAACTCCCGACTCCCGATTCCCGATTCCCGACTCCCGATTCCCTACTCCCTACTCCCTACTCCCTCTTCCCCAAAATGATTAACCTATTCCAGCCAAATTGGCAAGACATAGAGAAGCTAACATCGGACAATAATAATCAAATGAAGCAATTACATGTTTCACCCAGACATCGACATCAACATCAACATCAACATCAACAACTGTTGAGCTGAAGAAGGAGAATTTTCCATGAAAATTGGAGACTTAGAAAATCTACAGGAGATAAATATAAATAAATTATCTTCTGTAGAAGGTGGCATGATAGCGATCGCAGATAAACCGATCGCAGATCAAATACATATAGGCGATATTCGGATTAATCCAGATTACAAACGTCCGATTTATCCCTATTGTCCACCACCACCACCTCCACCATGTTATCCCGGTTATCCCAGACCTTTACCTGAGAAAGATACCAAGGCAATTTCGATCAGTGCGTTAAAGATTTGTCCTGTTATTCTCTAATTTTAGATTTTGGGGTAAAAGGTCAGCTGTAAGCAGTCAGCAGTCAGCAGTCAGCAGTCAGCAGTCAGCTTATTTTATAGGCTGATAGCTGAATACTTACACTATGAGCATGACTATATAAGTATACTTTATAAGTATAGTTTTGGAGCATAGTGACCTTAACCTTAAAGCTGGTAATCATCAGTTAGTTTTCGGTGCTTTTCGCCCAATACAGGGATTTTCAGATAGTAACTAATTCGCTGACCTTGCTAAGGATTTCAATTAATTGGCCTTAGCAGGGAGCGAATTTTTTTTATGACAGTTTTTAATTTAGTGAAGGAAAAACATCTGGGTTTTAGGGAGTCGGGAGTCGGGAGTCGGGAGTCGGGAGTCGGGAGCCAGGAGTCGGGAGTTGGAAGAGTGGTAAAAAATCCTGTGTACCTGATAAGTATGATAATTGCTAGTTTAGGTAAAAATTGTTAGTTAAAAGTGGTAGGTTAAAAGCCAATATGGCGACAATTAGTAAAGCAAATTTAATAAAATAAGCCTGGGATACCAAGATGATAAAGCTTGAAATCTCATCTATTCTTAGACTATCTCAAGAAGGAGACAAAATTCATGAAAATTGAGAACCTGGAAAATCTCCAGGAGATAACGATAGATAACTTATCTTCTGTTGAAGGTGGCGGCTATCTGTTTACACTAATAGATGAAGTAGAGCCTCGTATTCCTCCAAAATCGATTAATAATATTACTCGTTTTGATGAATTAGTGTTTGATATTTCTCCAAAATCGATTAATAATATTAATCTGTTATACGACAGTATTACCCTTGCCAAGGGAGTAACTCCACTACCTCGAAAATGTTATACCAATTTACCTTTACCTAATCAAGGGGAAAAGGTAATTCCGTTAAGTGAAAGGTATCGCGGCTGTCCTGCGGTTGTCTCGATTCTATAATTGTACCTCTTGGGGTAAAAGGTCAGCTATAATCGAGATCTAGTCTGGATTCAGCCAATTCACTTTGAACGGAATAATTAGGGATTGAGTTGTCAGTAATTGAAACTAGGCTCATCACTGTCTAGGTATAGTTTTGGAGGCTAGTGACCTTAACCTTACAGTTGGTAATCATCATTTTTCGGTGTTTTTCGCCCAATACAGGGATTTTCAGATAGTAACTAATTTGCTTACTTGGCCTTAGCAGGTAGCGCATTTTTTTTGTAAAAAAAAGCCAAATTGGCGATAAATAGGACACCTACGATAGCAAATTTACTAAAATAAGCATGGCATACCAAGATGGGAAAGCCTTAACTCTCATCAATGGTTAAACCCTTTCAATAAGGATACAAAATCAATGAAAATTGAGAACCTAGAAAATCTCCAGGAGATAACTATAGATACATTATCGTCTGTTGAAGGTGGCATGTTAGCGATCAGAAAACCAATAGATAAAGCAGAGCTTCGTATTGATCCAGATTACAAACGTATTCCCATTTATCCCTGTTATCCACCACCACGTCCACTACCATGTTATACCCGACCTGTACCTTTCCCTGATAAAGAGCACAAGGTAATTCCATTAAGGATCTGTCCTGTGATTCTTTAATTTTAACTCTTGGGGTAACAATTCAGCTATAATCCTGATCTAGTCTGGATTTAGCCAATTCACGTTAACGGAATAATAAGGGATCGAATTGTCAGTAATTGAAACTAGGCTCATGACTGTCTAGCTAGAATTTTGGCGTTGCTGATTCTGGGTATGGCGCACGCCCCCCTAGCCCCCCAATTCTGGGGGGAACACAACTCTCAAAGTCCCCCAGACTTGGGGGACCCACGGGGGCTTAAATAAAACCAGATGATCGCGCATTCATTCCTTAATTCAGCAACGCCAGAATTTTGGAGCCTAGTGACTTTAACCCTAAATATTGGTCAGTAGTTTTCGGTGCTTGTTGCCCCTTGCAGTAATTTTATAGAGTAACTACTTCGCTGACATTATTAAGATTTGTAATTAATTTATATTAGCAATAAGCGTATTCTTTTTTTAATAAAAAAGCCAACTTGGCGACAACAATCAAAACCAATCGCATAAACTATGGATAGCATACCAAGATGAGAAAGCTTAAAATCTCATCTATTCTTCAACTATTTCAAGAAGGAGACAAAATCAATGAAAATTGAGAACCTGGAAAATCTTCAGGAAATAAACACTGAGGAGTTTTCCTCACTCCAAGGGGGTCGGATGATCCAAGCTCCCATGGACATCAGGGACATGATAGATATCAAAGACATCGGAGATATAAAGATTGATATCCATCGGCCTATGCCTAAGCCCGAGCCTGAGCCCAAGCCTCCTATTATTGCCAAGCCTTTTCCCCTACCTCGTCCTCCCATCAACCCCTGTTATCCCCATCCCCCAATATGTGGCCCTGTACGCCCCTATTGCTATGCAATCCTCTAATCTAGTCTTCTAATCTAGATTGAGGAGATACCTTAGCTTCTGTGTCTTGATGCAGTCGCTCATGGGGTTTCCCCCATGAGCGACTGCATCAAGACGGGAGCAGGGAGCAGGGAGCAGCTAAGAGGAAAAAGGGAAGAGGGAAGAGGTAAAAAATAATATGTACCTCATAGCTATGATAAACGCTATAGTTATTTACCAGGTGTATTGTTTTAAACTTTATAGCTTCATCAGCATACCTGTCCTCAAAACTTCAGGATTGAGTCGGTTATAAAGAATACAATCAGCGTAGTAGCGTAATCGACAGCAGCAAGCATTAATCAAGTAGTTACGACCAAAAAAATCTATAAAAAAATGGACAATCAACCTTTAAGAAATAGTTTGGTCTCTACCTTTAAGTTTGCTTGGCATTACTGGTCTGAGTACCGCTACACAATTTTGTTTGTGCTGGTCTTCATGTCGTTTCATACTCTTTTGGAGGTTTTAGTACCAATTTTGACTGGAAAGTTGGTAAATGGTTTTAGCAATCCTACAGGAACGTGGACAATTCCGGCATGGATATGTGCCTATCTTGCTGGAGTCAAAGTAATATCGTACATTTGCCGACTATGTGCTTTTTACCTATGGAGTAAAACAGCTACACAAGTGATAACTAAAATTTTCACTGAAGCTTTCGATAAAGTACAGCATTTTAGTACAGAATGGCACATTAACCATTTTGCTGGCAGCCTAGTCAGAAACATTATCCGTGGTACCTTGGGTTTTGAGCAGTTTAGCAATACAGTGTGTATGTCAATTTACCCGAGTGTATTGACCAGCATTGCTTTAATAGTTGTTCTTTTTTGGAACGGATTTTGGATTGGTATTGTTGGCGTTTTGGGTTTCATAATTTTCTTTTATGCAATTAATAATTTATCAAATAACTATTTATCGCCTGCCTTTGAAGAAGTCAATCAAGTAGACAGCAGTATGAATGGTATTCTATCTGATGCCATTACATGTAACAGCCTGGTTAAAGCCTTTGCTGCCGAAGAAGATGAAAGCCTAAAATTCCGGAAAATAGCAGAGGACTGGCGCATTAAAAATCAACGTCTCTGGTGGCGAATCGAAACATTTTTTTCTGCCCAAGTTGGTTTGTTTGTGATTATGGAAGCTGTGATTGTCAGCGTTGCTATTTGGTTATGGTTTAAAGGTATCCGCACAGCTGGTGATGTAATTACGATTCTTACTAGTTTTCAGATGGCACAAGGTAAGATGAGGGAAATTAGCAATGACATCCATCATCTGCGACAATCAGTAACCGATCTCGAAGAAATTGTCAAACTCGACAAGATAGATGCAAAAATTCTAGAAAGCCCAGAGGCAGTACCTCTAGAAGTCAAGTCAGGCTCAATTGCCTTTGATCAGGTGACTTTTGGTTATAAAAATCAGACAAAGACAACATATGAGAACTTTTCGGTAACCATTGCTGGGGGTGAGAAAGTTGCTCTTGTTGGTCATTCAGGTAGTGGCAAAAGTACCTTCATTAAACTTATCCAGCGCTTATATGATGTGCAGGATGGTAAGATCACTATCGACGGTAAGAATATCTACAAGATCACCAAGCAAAGTTTACGCAGTGCGATCGCAGTAGTTCCCCAGGAACCTATCCTCTTCCATCGCTCTATCGCTGAAAATATCGGCTATGCTAAACCTAATGCGACACGGTCAGAAATTGAACAAGCTGCCCACAAAGCTTATGCTCACGACTTCATTATCAACTTGCCTGATGGCTATGATACACAGGTTGGTGAGCGTGGGGTCAAGCTTTCGGGTGGTGAACGCCAACGGGTAGCCATCGCTCGCGCCATTCTCGCCGACTGTCCAATTCTAGTCCTAGATGAGGCAACAAGCAGCCTAGATTCTGTTTCAGAAGCTTTGATTCAAAAGGCATTGGATAACCTAATGATCGGACGGACAACAATTATAATTGCCCACAGACTGTCAACTATTAAAGCAGTTGACCGCATTCTGGTTTTTTCAAAAGGGGAGATAGTTGAGGAAGGTAGCCACGAAACCTTACTTGCTAATTTGGACAGCCGTTACTACGCCCTCTATTCACTCCAGTCCGATGGTTTTATGCAAGAACCAACAACAGAATGGGACAGCGAACTTTACGAAAACGCCTATAACTGATTTGCTGATTATACGAAATACTACAGATTCATAAATTGTCCAATCTTGAGCTGATGAAAAATACTAAGTATAGGGTTTTTTAACTAGTAAATACTCCCTAGTTAACATCCGATAACTTTTTAAAAAAAACTTAATTTTTGTATAGCACTACCCATTAAAGTTAGGACATTGATACAAGCAGCAAAACCTTGTGTAGTAAACTTTTGCCTCTTGCCTCTTGCCTCTTGCCCTTGGGCGTAGCGCTATATCATTGTCCTTCTGATGCAGAACTAAATAAATATATATCCTCTGCTCCTATTTATAGTTTGCCAAATGTAATTACCGAAGATTAGATTTCCTATAAATGTGGCCCCTGGTATTCCTGTGCATCAAGGGTGCATCTCAATGCATTAAATTAGGCAAAATTCTAATAAACTTACCACACTTACCACACTTACCTTCTTTTTTACAAATATGAGATGCACCCTTTGTATTTGATATGTAAAGGGAGCAGGTCTTGGGTTGCTGAAACATTAGTACTATAGCAATTCTACGACTTGTGAGGTACAAATTTCTGGTTTTTAGGGAGCAGGGACTTCGGAGCAGGGAGCAGGGACTTCGGAGCAGGGAAGAGGGAGCAGGGAAGTCGGAAGTGGGAAGTCGGAAGTGGGAAGTCGGAAAAAATAATGTGTACCTCATGAGTCCTAGAAACGCTATATGTCCCATTAGCGGAAGCAATTACCCATGAGGGGGCTATAGATAATGTACAAATATAAATAAGTAAATGCTCCCCCTATTACCTATTACCTATTACCTATTACCTATTACCTATTACCTATTACCTATTACTTATTACCTATTACCTATTACCTATTACCTATTACCTATTACCTATTACCTATTACCCAAATCAGCGTACAAATGTTCTGCATAAGTGACATGCTCCCTTTTGCCCGCCCCCCTTCCGCGCGGCAGGGAACAGCGGTTCTGGGAAGGGAGAAGAGGGAAAAAATCCTCTGTACCTCATAAGTATTATCACCGCTATATAGTAGCTTATATTGTTAAGTATTGTAATTAATTGGTCTTAGCAAAAAGCGACTATTTTTATAAAAAAAAGCCAATTTGGCGACAACAATCTAAGCCAATCGCATAAACTATGCATAGCATACCAAGATGATAAATCTTGAAATATCATCTATTCTTAGACTATCTCAAGAAGGATACAAAATCAATGAAAATTGATAATCTGGAAAATTTCCAGGAAATAAACACTGAGGAGTTGTCCTCACTCGAAGGGGGTTCTATATTCGCAAATCCCATTGAAATCAAAAACACCGTAGAAATCACAGCAATCGAAGATATAAGGATTAGCTATCAATCCATGCCTGAGGAAAAGCCTGAGCCAGAGCCTATTCCCGACCCTATCAAGCGTTTTCCCCTACCTCGTCCGATCCACGGGTGTTATCCTATCTTGCCATACAAATGTATCCCTGGACACCCTCCTTTTTGCGCGATACCCCTCTAATGGAGTCTTCTAATCTCGATTGAGGAGATACCTTGGCTTCTGTGTCTTGATGCAGTCGCTCATGGGGGGAACCCCCGCAGTCGCTCATGGGGGAGACCCCCAAGACCGCGCTGCCTCCCCAAGACCGCGCTGCATCGCTTGTTAAAGGATAGTTAAAAAAAAGCCTCTTAGTATAAAGCCAAGGGTGTATACAAATATTGATTCATAAACCCAGGACGAAAGTCTTTCATCCAATTAAAAACTTATCAAGGGTGATTTTGAGGTTCAGAAGCGTACCTCATAAATCCAATAAATCAGCTTAAATACAATTACTGATAGTAAAAACTGTGGAAAGCGTAACTTCAAATTCAACTATAGACCAAACCCAGCCATTAATTGATGGTAAATCTAAGCAAAGTCTGACAATAAATTACCCTAAATTAGCCTGTAATGTTAATATCTATCCCGATCAGATTGTTTTTTATCGGGATGGTCAATATTTTGGTTTCGAGACTAGCGGTTTGTCAGCCGAAACGTTACAAACACTGTTTGTAATGATGGATGGTACTAGGAGTATTGAGGAGCTTCAAGAGCTTTTTGCTCCTGATAACCCGGAGGTGATTCAATCAATTTTGCAAGGCTTGGAAGAGCAGGCGTTACTGGATGATGCTACTCCGTTTAAAGTTCATTCTGGTATCGATACTCTGCTGGAATTGGAGGATTTTACCAATGACTTACTCGAAAATACTGTTGAAGGAAACCTGTTTTGGAAACCAATAACCTCTGACCCGGTGGTGCGTTACGGGAGCGGCTGTGCCAACACTGGCGACTGTGAAAATCACGGCGAGCCCGTCCCTAACGCACCCTACGGCTCTGAGCTACCGATCACTGTTTTGTATGGCTTTGGGATAGAGCATTACCATTTGTCTTGCCATCGGTGGAATTGGGACTTCCCAGTGCTGGGATGCCAAAATTATAGAAAGGTTCAACAATTAATTAATCAACTCTATAGTCAAGAATATGGGCAAGATCAGCTTTGGCTGAAGGCGTTGAATGGGATTGGTATTAGCGATCAGGATTTAAAGGATGCGATCGCACTACCGGAAACTGTGGCAATTGGGAATGCGTTGGCCTATTGGGCAAACTCCGAGCCACTGGTTTTATTGAGTACCTTAGGGGTGTTAAAACGTCAAGCATACCATCATTTAGCATCCTACCTTGCTGCCTGTGAGCGGGTTAACCTTGAGTCTGGGTTTATCGACCCAATTCGAGAATTGGTCAACAGAAATCTGACCGGAGAATCAGAAAACTTAATTCATCGCATCTTTCAAGACATTGCCCACGTTGATCAACAAACTCGGCAACGGTTAGGGGATCAAATTTACCTGTTTATTGAAATGTATAACAATTTTTACAGGGCGATTTGGAACTACTATTCATGCACAAGTGATTTGCTGCGACGAGTTTCGGCTCTGTAGAAATAGGGAGTAGGGAGTAGGGAGTAGGGAGTAGGGAGTAGCTCATAAGGGTAGGTTTTTTACTTTGACCTCAGGTGTGGGGTGTGGGGGGTGGGGTGTGGGGTGTGGGGCATAAGAAAGCGATGCAGAGGTGCGACCCGTGGCGAATTTAATAATTAGATGCGGAAAGCTCACCATTACCGACCTGCGGGGGTTTCCCCCAAGACCTCGCTGCATCGCTACTCCCTACTCCCTACTCCCTACTCCCTACTCCCTACTCTTTAAAACCTAGGACATTATCACCCAATTTAGATTCAGTTAGGAATGAAGTTATGACGTTAACTAAGAGTTTATTGAAACAGCCCCTATTTAAGAATCAAGTATGTTTAAAATTCAGTGACACTAGGGTAGAAATTCGTTATCAAAACCAAGGCTGTTCAATTACAGTAGAACCTGAAAAAAAAGAGGAGACTTATAAACTGTTCCAGTTGTTGCAGTTTGGGGGAATGTCACCAGAGGAATTGGGTCAGGAGTGTCCAGGAATTCAAGAACAGATTCCTGACTTGCTAATAGAATTAGACCGCCGTGGTATGCTAATAGAGCGGGAAGAATCAGTGACATCTGGTGGTGTTACTGGACATCAATTCTATCGGGAGTTATACCGATTCCTAAACCGTCTGAAAATGCGTTTTCCCGAGTCTCCCTACACCGTAAAGATGGTAGATGGGACGATTACTAGAGAGCAGTTGATTGGTTATAGTTTAGAATCCTATCACGTTACTCATCTTTGTCCGAGTTTGCTGGCTCCGTCTTTAGCCAATTATGAATCACCTAAGATTCGCCAACTCCTCCGGGAATTCTTTGGGTCTGAGTTGCACCATGACCGTCTGATGGAGAAATCCTTGAAGAGTGTGGGAATTTCTGGTCAGCAATTGCAACGGATGCTGCCCTTACCAATGACGTTTGCAGTCTGTTCAAGTCTAGCTGTTTTTGCTAAGCAGCATCCCCTCAGCTTCAAGGCAGCATTATTAATGTTTGAAGAACACAGTGAGGAGTTCCACGAGTTATTCAAACAGCGGTGTCAAGATTTAGATTTGCCTTCGGACTTTTATCAACCAATCTTGCTCCATGCCAAAATTAATGACGATGGAGCCCATGAAGACATTACCGAGGTTTTGTTAGCAGACGTAGCTTATGTTTCACCAGAAGACCAATTAGTGGTGAAAAAGAATATGACTGCCCTGATGGAATCTATGGTGCTACGGACTCACGAAATTTTGGATTATTATGGCAATCCACAGAACCAAATTCCTCGCTGTTTTGATAGCATAGGGGGTTAAGCGGTCAGCGGTCAGCTCTCAGCGGTCAGTGGTCAGTGGTCAGCCCTCAGTGGTCAGCGGTCAGTGGTCAGCCCTCAGCCCTCAGCCCTCAGGCTTTAGCTGATAACTGATAGCTGATAGCTAATGGCTGATAGCTGATAGCTGATAGCTGATAGCTGAGCGCTTGTTTTCTTAGTACTCAAAGGGTCCTAACGGCTCATCTTCTTCTTCAGACAGGTCGATGGGTTTGTAATCCACATAATCGCTTTGGTCTGAGTAGTTAGAGGATGTTTCCTCCCTTGGGGTGGTACGACGCTTTCTTTCCCTTGAGGCTATCTGTGAATCATAGTTTTCTGAGTCATAGTTTTCTATAGATTCACGACGAGAACGGCTAGGGCGAACGGGTCTGTCTTCTCTATCCCTGTCTAGATCTCTGTCTAGATCTCTGTCTAGATCCCGATCTAACTTAGCCTCCCAAGTGTCTACGGATCGTTCTACAGGTCGTTCCACAGATTGTTCCGAAGGACGAGAACGTCTACTACGAGATGGTCTGTCTTCCCAATCACTATCTAACTTAGCCTGCCAGGTCTCTCTAGGTCGTTCTGAAAACTGACCATTAGAACGAGGGCGGCGTTTACGCGATCGCTCTTCTAGCCTCGATTCCTCTAAACTCCCTCGACTCCTTGAACGGCGGGTTTCTACTTCATAACGCTCTGTGCGCCTTTCCCTGGAATCTGCTGTGGGCCGCAAGCGAGGGTTGGAGTATCGCTCTTCTACGGGCTCTAGTTCATCGTATTCATCATAAACATTAGCCTCTTGTGGTTCTTCCCGGTAATAGTTACGGCTAACTGGTCGCTGACGGTCTTCAAACCCAGCATCTTCCCGGGCTTTTTTAGTGGCAACGCCCCGTAACCGAAGACTTTCCACACCAAAAAATATTGCTGTACCGCTCAACAACAGCTGACTCAACTGCAAAATTGGATCGAGTCGCCATCCCTGAGTCACCAGAATAAAGCCACAAACTACCCCGACCACAGTGAAAAAGATATCATGGTCTCTGGCTAGTTCTGGACGGACCGAGCGCAGGAAATAGAGTCCTGCTCCGGCAAGCATCAAGAATATGCCCAAAAGGCTAGCTGAATTAAACCCAAAATTTACCATTGCTACTCTCCTATGGCCAGTCTTATGGTAGCGAGTTCTTGGTCTTACACTCTACTGTAACTGGAGAACAACCATTTTACTCCTGGATCAGGAGAGATTCTGAATACAAAAATTGAGCGGGTTGTGAACCCACTCAATTTCCTGCTATCAAAGCTCCGCCTTACTTCCTTGAAGGCATAGATAGTAGGGATTTTGTTATGATCTTTTGATCTTATCGCTCTGGCTAAAGATGATTAGTGCCACAGTGGCAGGAATAACCACAATGGCAGTACCCCAAAGTAAACTCCACAAAAAGTTGGCTAATGAAGGTGTCATAAAAACTCCTAGTTAATTTGTAAACTTTGTTTGTGATGCTCCTACACTTCCCAATCGGGTAAGTGCTAGATTTGATTGCTCTCCCCCATGGCACTGCCGCTCCCCTATCGGATCAGAGGTGAGGCTTGGTGAGGGATGAACCAAGAACATGATACTATTATTGAGAAACTTTACATTAAATTAACTACAATCACAACGACACCCGTAAGCCACCTACCCACCTAAGGCGGCAGGTAAGCATTGAGCTATCAGCTATCAGTTATCAGCGATTAGCGCTACGGGAACAGCTAAAGGCTGACCACTGACGGCTGACCGCTGACCGCTGACGGTGGCACCGGCAATACATTTGTGATGATTAGATTTAATAAGCTATGACTGCTGCTACGATTGCTATCTGGATTCTTGGTCCGTTACTCGGACTAATGATCTTTTTGTTTATCTTTCGCATTGTTCTGACCTGGTATCCTCAGGTAGACCTAAATCGTTTGCCATTTAATCTAGTAGCTTGGCCAACGGAACCCTTTTTAGTGCCAATGCGCAAAATTGTGCCTCCCATTGGTGGGGTTGATATTAGCCCAATTATTTGGGTAGGGATTTTCAGCCTGCTGCGGGAAATTCTTTTAGGTCAGCAGGGAATCCTCAGGATGATGATCTAGAAGGTTGAAGGTTACAGGTTGTAGGTTGTAGGTTGTAGGTTGTAGGTTGTAGGTTGTAGGTTGTAGATTACAGGGGTAATGGGTAACCATTCACTTAGCCCCAATGGTTTTAGCTTTTGCAGCGAGAAGCCCCACCCCTGAAAGTGAAACGTCAGGGTGGGACCGAGCGTATAAACGCTAGAAGTACAACAAGACGCGATCGCGTAGCGTGCGCGTAGCGCTATCGCTAATTACCAACCCATAGCACATAAGCACCTCAAGTAGAGTGACCATAGGCCAATGGCTGATCACTGAATGCTGATAGCTGATAGCTGATGGCTGAATGCTGATAGCTGAATACTTACCTACTTCTGCCCTCTGCCTTCAGCATAGCCGCCGTTCAGGTCATCATCTCCTTCTCGACAAAATTGGTATAGACCTGACCCTCAAGAAAGGCTGGTGTCTCTAGGATTTTTTGATGGAAAGTCAGGGTGGTGGTCACTCCGGTAATGGCACACTCCCTTAAGGCTCGTTTCATGCGCTGAATGGCTGCATCACGGGTGGGACCCCAAACGATTAATTTCCCAATCAGAGAGTCGTAGTAGGGGGGAATTTCGTAATCGGGGTAAACATGGGAATCCATGCGCACCCCTGGTCCTCCTGGTGGTAGGTAAGCACTAATTCGTCCTGGTTGGGGACGGAAAGCGTGGTCTGGGTCTTCGGCATTAATCCGACATTCGATGGCGTGACCTTTGAGAGTAATTTGGTCTTGGGTAAGGCTTAGTTTCTCCCCTTGAGCAATTTTAATTTGTTCGGCGATCAAGTCTAGACCGGTGATCATCTCGGTGACTGGGTGTTCTACCTGAATTCGGGTGTTCATTTCCATAAAGTAGAACTCACCAGAGGCATCTAAGAGAAACTCTACTGTACCAACTCCGACGTAATTGATGGACTTAGCGGCCATTACCGCAGCATTACCCATCTTTGCCCGCAATTCTGGGTCAAGCACTGGGCTAGGGGCTTCTTCCAGTAGCTTTTGGTGACGCCGTTGGATAGAGCAGTCTCGCTCACCCAAGTGGATTGCGTTGCCGTGACTATCAGCTAAAATTTGAATCTCGATATGGCGAGGGCGTTGAATAAATTTTTCAATATATACCCCGCCATTACCAAAGGCAGCTTGGGCTTCCCCTTGAGCGGCTTGGAAGAGTTTAATCAATTGGCTGTCATCCTGTACCAGGCGCATACCCCTTCCTCCACCACCAGCCGTGGCTTTAATCATGACAGGATAGCCAATTTGACGTGCGATCGCATGAGCTTCTTCCTCAGAGCTGACTAATCCATCACTTCCGGGCACTGTGGGCACACCCGCTCGTTGCATGGTTTCTTTGGCTGTAGATTTATCTCCCATGGCCCGGATCGCTTCTGGAGTAGGACCGATGAAAGAAATCTGATGATCAGCACAAATTTCAGCAAAACGGGCATTTTCTGATAAGAAACCATAGCCTGGATGAATGGCAGTGGCGTTGCGAGTGAGGGCTGCAGCAATAATATTAGGTATATTTAAATAACTTTTGCTGCTGGGGGGATCCCCGATACAAACCGCTTCATCTGCCAGTTGGACATTAAGAGCATGTTGGTCAATGGTCGAGTGAACGGCAACGGTGGGAATCCCCATCTCCTCACAGGTTCGGATAATCCGTAAGGCAATTTCCCCACGATTGGCAATTAAGATCTTTGAAAATTTCATAGAGTAGCTTGGCTATATAGAGTTTTTAGTTGAGATTTAAAACTAGGATTGATGGGGAAAGACAGGGAGTTTGGGGAGTGTGGGGAGGGTGGGAAGTGTGGGGAGCAACATCGTTTATAAACTATCAAGGGTTTTGTTTGGTGTTAATCCCTAATGCCTAGTGCTATCATGCCTAAATTGGGTTTACCCGTCAATTTAAGTTTGACAGCGATTTTGATAGAAATTTTATGATCTAGGCTTTGCAGCTTCGTCCTGTTGTATGGTATCCTACTAAATGAGTTATTAGCGGATGTGGTGGAATGGTAGACACGCACGCTTGAGGGGCGTGTGGCGAAAGCCATGCGAGTTCGAGTCTCGCCATCCGCATTGATCAGCCTAAAGTTGTGAGCAACTTCGCAACAGAGAGCTTCGGCTCAGGGCAGAACAAAAATAGACGAAAACATTAGACTTCCCGGCAGTTGTCGGGAACAGGGAACAGGGAACAGTGGACAAGAATTGACGTAAAGCGATGCAGCACTATGGAACAAGGGCGCACCCTTGCCTCTTGCCTTTTGCCTTTTGCCTCTTGCCTCTTGCCTCTTGCCTCTTGCCTATCCCCTATTGCCTCTTCGTCACATCAGGCTGCTGAAACCGATAGATATCGCGAATCACGTTGACCCAACCATCACAAAGAGAGGCTAATAAGCGATCGCCTTTTTCCTCAGTTGCTGCTGTAGCATCCCCGAGTACTCCACTCTGAGTCAACCCCTTGGTCAGCCAAGCAAAGGGCAATTTCCCTTCCATACTCAATAGACTATCCTCGGGCAATCCCTGGGGATATTCCTTTACTGCCCGATCCATTTTCACTTGACCGGGGAGTAGACAGAGCATGAGACTAGTTTCTAAATCCCCCCCATGAATCCCTAATTCTAATTCTTTCTGGGTGGCTAATTCCTTGGCCATGTTAGGCACGCCCCAGGTAAACAAGGGGAATACCATAAAATCTTCGTGCTTCTGGTGAATATCCCGTGCGGCAATTTCCATCACTTGGGGTTGTCCACCATGGGAATTCATCAGTACTAACTTCCGAAACCCACACCGATAGATACTATCGGCCATTTCCATCAGCACCGCTAGCAAGGTTTGAGCACTAAGGGTAATGGTGCCAGGAAAATGCCAATGCTCATTGGATTTGCCGTAATAAAGGGGAGGTAAGGCATAAGCTGGGATTTCTGGGTCTAAGCAGCCTAAGGCTTTGCCCAAGACTCCCACCCCAATCGCCGCATCTACAATCAGCGGTAAATGGGGGCCATGCTGCTCAATGGAAGCGACCGGCTGAATAATCACAACATTTTCTTTGTCTGGCATCTGTTCGATATCAGTCCAGGTCAGATAAGGGAAAAACCGTTCTGGAGGAATGAAATTATGCATTGGATAAATGATTTATCTAAAAACGAGTGAAGTTTGAAAACCCAGCCTATGCGCGAGCTGGGATGAAAAACTTTGAAAGCGCGGATTTATTCCCCGTCTATTTTTATCCCTGCTTTTTCCTGAATTAATATACTCAGAGCTGTTTAATAAAAAAAGGAGGTAAGATTGATGACCACCCTAGAGTTTAAAGCATAGGTGGCAAAAAATCAGTCCCAGAGAAGAAGGGTTTCCCACCCTTTAAGAAAAACTCCCGCTCCGTCAGATATAAGAGCAGTGGGTGGAAGCTATCCAAGGATCGTGCATTGGATTCAGTTCACTGACAAAAAAGGAATCTCAAAGCTAAAGCTTAAAGGGACTTGGGATCTTTTCAATAGACTGGCGCGTTACGTAATCCGATCATCACGACCTTGTGGTCTATGTTCGGGAAGGGTTCCCGAAGGCTAGATTTAAGGGTCTTGAACTTAGTTAAGAATCATTAGTCTCGCGCTTATCTATCAGTGATGGTGGTTGGTATCAATTTAGGAAAGCGATGCAGCCCGGTGTTGGGGGAAACCCCCTCAGGTCGGTGCTGCATCGCTTCGTCCCTTGAATTTGAAAACAGTTGAGCACCCATTGCGATAACTCCATGACTAATAGTCACCCACAGGATAATCATCAACAAGCTCATAACCAACAAGCTCATAACCAACAAGCTCATAACCAACAAGCTCATAACCAACAAGCTTATAACCAACAGCTATTGGAGCAGCTGGCTTGGGTAATTGAAATGGCAGCCACTGTCGAGGAATTTTCTTTATTCTTTGCCCATTGTAATTATACGCAGTGGCGAGACCACTTGATTCAACAGCTGGCAGAGGTTTGTTCGGTAGAGATTTTCCCGATTGGGCTAACTCCCGATATCACCCAGCTCTACAGGACTATATATACCTCGATTCAAACCCAACTGGGACAAAAACAGCCCCAAGGGATTATGGTTTATGGCTTTGAGGTGGTCAAAGACCTTGAGCAACTGCTCAAATTAGCCAATGGAGTCCGGGAGGAGTTTCGGAAACAGTTCAATGTCCCCATCCTATTTTGGGTAGATGATCGAGTCTATTCCCAATTCCTGCGCTCTGCCAGGGATTTGGCCAGTTGGGTAACCGCTTCACCCCTGGAGTTTCAAATCTCTACCGCTGAGGTAATTAAATTTATCCAACAGGTTACTGATCTTGGGTTTACTCAAGTTTTAGCCGCTGGAGCCCCTGGGGGTCTTGACCATGGAAAGAATCTCAGTAACCAGCAGCTGGCTGACTTAGGCCGGGCAAGGCTTGACTTACAACATCGACAGGTAGCATTAGCGCCAGATTTAGAAGCGAGTCTGGAATTTATCCTAGGTCGAGTAATTCCCGATGGTCTCAACCAGTCCGAGGAGCATTATCAACGAAGTTTAAAGCTATGGGAAGATCTCGTGCTATCTTCGCCCTTTTCTCGCTCTCGGGTAACCGAACATCTAATCCGAGCCGGATGTGTTCTGTTCCATATGGGGCAATTGTACCGTAGCTATGCTGATCAAGACCGGAATCAGGATAAGCAACATTGCCTACGGGCTAGAGACTATTTTTTGCGATCGCATTATTTGTTTGAGGAAGCGAAGCGTCCAGACTTAGTCGCTAAGTTTATCAATCCCTTAGGGGAAATTCTACAAAGACTAGGGCGATGGGATGAGTTGGAGCAGTTAGGGAAAAAAGCTTTAAGCCTCCATCAAAAATATCCTAACCCGGTCTGGCTTGCCCATGATTACGGCTTTCTAGCGGCAGAAGTCGCCATCGCTCGCTCCCAATGGCATCAGGTCAAGGACTTGGCCACTAAAGCACTGGATATCCTTATCGATGCCCAGGATTCTGTTGAATTCCCTGGTGACCTGACTCGGGAGCAATTGGAGTGGGCGTGGGAACTTCATCAACGTTGGTATCGCTTTTCCCTAGGCAGAGCCTATAAGCATCTCGGTCAACCCCAGGACGGGATTGCCCATCTTGAGCTTGCCAAAGAGCAAACTAATCCTAAGGTTAATCCCTACCTATATATTCAAATTCTCAAAGAATTGCGACAGCTCTACCTTGACCAAGGGGATTATCAAAGAGCCTTCTCTGTTAAGGCATACCAGCAATTAATCGAGTATCAGTTCCGGTTTCGGGCATTTGTGGGCACTAGTCGATTCTCCCTCAAGCAACTAATCAGGGATACTCAGGCAACGCCAGAAGAAAAACAGCGAATTGTGGCTGATCAAATTGCCGCCTCTGGTCGAGAGCAAGCGATTAATGACTTAGTTGAGCGTATTGCTCGCAAAGACCACAAACTAACAGTAATTTGTGGCTCCTCCGGCGTGGGAAAAAGTTTTCTACTTGAGGAAGGTTTAATTCCTAGATTACAGCAAGACCCTATTGCAGGTCGGGATGTAGAGCCGGTGTTGCTCAGCGTTTATCCCCAGTGGGAGGATAGGTTAAATCAAAGGATAATTGGAACAGAGAAGGGGGGAGAGTGGCAAAAGAAGGGAGAGAGAGAAGAAATTCTGGGCAAAATTATTGAACAGCTGCGACACAATGGTGACAATAATCGACTGACAGTTATAATTTTCGACCAGTTTGAAGAATTTTTATTTGAGTATCATAAGCCACAGCAACGACGAGTTTTTTATCAATTTTTAAAGGACTGTCTAACCCTTGACGCAGTGCAAGTTATTCTAGCATTGCGCTCAGATTATATCTCTTATTTACTAGAGTGTAATGACCGTCTGATTAGTTTAGATGTCGTCAATAATGATATTCTCAGCAAGAATGTTCTCTATTACTTAGGTAATTTTGATCAGCCCCAGGCAAAAGCGGTGATTCAACGGTTAACGGAGCAGAGTAATTTTTCCTTAGAACCACAGCTAATTGATCAATTGGTGGCGGATTTAGCAGCAGAAACGGGAGAAGTGCGTCCGATTGAGTTGCAGATAGTGGGAGCCCAATTAGAAACCGAGGGAATTGTGACCTTGGAGAGGTATCAACAATGGGGCGATAAGGCCAAACTAGTAGATCGTTATCTGGAGGCTGTGGTTACCGATTGTGGACCACAGCACCGAGAAACTACCTGGAAATTGTTGTCTCTATTGACCGATGATAAGCAGCTGAGACCCTTAAAAAATGAGACTGAATTAGCTACTGGGTTAAGCTTACCCCCAGAGCAGCTCACCCTGATTTTAGAAATTTTAGTGGGCTCTGGTTTAGTGTTTAAGAGTCAAGGAGTAACAGAATACTGCTATCAGTTGGTTCATGATTATTTAGTAGACCCAATTGATAATAGATATGAGAGTGATATAAAAACATATTTGGTAAAGGTTGAAGAAGAAAATAGGATTTTAGAGCAAGGGCAGCAAGAAGGACTAAAACTAGAACGAGCAGGAGTTACACATCTTCATCAATTTAACTCTAGCCCGTTTGATGCCTTACTAGCAGCTATGGAGACCGGGAAAGCATTGAAAGCAATGGTCACCAAAAATACTCCCTTGAAAGACTATCCTGCTGCTACTCCAATACTCGCTTTACAAATGATTATTGACCACATTCAGGAGCCTAGACTTGGGCAGCATCAGGGTAAAGTTTACCAGATGAAATTTAGCGGGGATGGTCAGCTGCTGGCTAGCGCTGGAAAGGATGGAATCGTGAGGTTGTGGGATGTCAACACTGGGCAAGTCCAAGAATTGAAAGGGCATAAAGGTTTGGTTTGGCAGATGCAATTTAGCCAGGATGATCAGCTGCTCGCTAGCGCTGGAGTTGACGGAATGGTGAGGTTGTGGGATGTCAACACTGGACAAGTCCAAGCATTGAAGGGGCATCAGGGTTGGGTTAAGCAGGTGGAATTTAGCCGGGATGGTCAGCTGCTCGCTACTGCTGGAGTTGACGGAATGGTGAGGTTGTGGGATGTCAACACTGGACAAGTCCAAGAATTGAAGGGGCATCAGGGTTGGGTTGACCAGGTGGAATGGAGCCGGGATGGTCAGCTGCTCGCTAGCGCTGGAGAGGACGGAATGGTGAGATTGTGGGATTTAAAAACTAGGCAAGTCCAAGAATTGAAGGGGCATCGGGGTTGGGTTAAGCAGGTGGAATTTAGCCAGGATGGTCAGCTGCTCGCTAGCGCTGGAGAGGACAGAATCGTAAGATTGTGGGTCCTCAATACTGGGCAAGTCCAGGAATTGAAGGGGCATGAAGGTTTGGTTTGGCAATTGGAATTTAGCCGGGATGGTCAGCTGCTCGCTAGCGCTGGAGATTACGGAATGGTGAGGTTGTGGGATGTCAACACTGGGCAAGTCCAAGCATTGCAAGAGCATCAGGGTAAGGTTAGCCAGGTGGCATTTAGCCGGGATGGTCAGCTGCTCGCTAGCGCTGGAGATTACGGAATGGTGAGGTTGTGGGATGTCAACACTGGGCAAGTCCAGGAATTTCAGGGGCATCAGGGTAAGGTTAGCCAGGTGGCATTTAGCCGGGATGGTCAGCTGCTCGCTAGCGCTGGAGATGACCGTACCGTGCGCCTGTGGGATTTAAGGGGTCGTGAAATTGCTCAATTCAAGGGGAATCCCATGGTTTTCAACCCAGATGGGACGCAACTGGCTACCATAGACGGGGATACCATCAAGCTGTGGCCGGTGGACACCCTAGATGGACTCTTAGCTAGGGGTTGTGCTTGGCTAAGTAGTTATTTCAGGAATAGCTCTGTCAATCCGGAACTGAAGGCGTTTTGTGAGATTACATTGGCTGATAAGGAGGCTTAGAGGTTCGTTCACGAGGTTCAGAGGCTCGTGAACGAGCCTCAGAGGCTCATGCGATCGCACTTGCCTAAATTAGCGTACCCTTAGTGCAATGGATTACTTTGACATCCTCCCTCGTTAAATCAGAGATTATAACGAGGGATTCCCAAACCTCACAATTTGGGTTTACTGCTTCTCAAGCACTTATCTAGGTTGTAACCAACCCCCGACAGCCCGCCTACACAGTCAATTTTTTCTACGATCTGCCCGACCGCAGTGATACCACGTTGACAAATCACTTTTGCGGCTGCAATATCTCTGTTAATTTCGTGTTGGCATTCGGGACAAAAGTGGATACGTTCAGACAAATCCTTTTTGCCTGTATGTGTACCACAACTTGGACAAATTTGACTGGTAAATCTGTAGTCAACCTTACCAAAATATACCCCTCGTTTCCAACAAACCCAAGCCAGGATATTAAAGAACTGACCAAAACCTGCATCAAGGGTATGTTTACTTAACATTCCTTTTGCCCAAGTTCTAAAATCTAAGTCCTCAACAAATATCATTCCAGCCTGGTCACACAGATGATGTGCTAACTTGAAGTGAAAATCTTTTCGAGTATCTGAGATTTTTTGATGAAGTATTGCAATTTTATGATTAAGTTTATGTCTATTTGCCGACCCTTTTTTCTTTAGCTTCAATCTGCGTTGTAGCAATTTCAGCTTACCGTGCAGCTCGCTTAAAAATCTAGGGCGCTCTATTAATTCATTATCAGAAGTTGCTAAAAACTTATCTAACCCAACATCAACCCCCAGTGGATGACCCCATGCTGGTGTATCAGGAACGCTGACTTCGCTTTGCAAAGACAGCATGGCAAAATAACCACTAGATCGTCTAACTATCCTAACTTGTTTAAGTTGAAATCCTTCTGGGATTGGTCGTGACAATCGCATCTTGACCCATCCAATCTGAGGCAGTTTAATCCAATCATTAACAAATGGATTGGTTTTAAACTGAGGAAATACAAAAGACCGCATTCGGTATTTATTTTTAAATCTAGGCAAACCATATCCTTGTTCTTTCATGTTGTTAAATGCTCGTTCTAAAGTCTTTAAGATTTGTTGTAAGACTTGAGCATTTGTTCTTTTAAGTTCAGGATTGGTCTTTTTTGCTTTAGTTAGATTGGCAGCTTGTAATCTGTAGTTGGGGTATGGCGCATCTGTTGGGATTATATATTCCTGTTGTAATGAACAATAGTTAACTGCACACTTCCTACTTTTGTACCAGTCTTTTCGTTCCCTTAAGGCATAATTCCATACCTTTCTACAAACCGTCAGCATATCTTCAATGACGGCAATCTGTTGTTGGGAGGGGATTAAATTATATTCGTAGGTAAGTGTTATCATATCTAAATGATAACATAATTCTATTCGGACATTCTACTCAGTTATATTTTTTTATACCAAGGTTTTGGCCGCAATTCACCTCCCGCTAAGCCTGCGGGTATAACGGGAGTCCTCTTGCTCCATTTAAGATAGACAAAAATAACCTATTAGTGTACCCAAAAATGAATTAGAACTCCCACCATTACTACGATAGTTATATAGTCTTGAACCCTTGATAATCCCACACCCCACACCCCACACCCCACACCCCACACCCCACACCGGATGACTCTAAATTTCACCGAGTTTTACAAAGCGACTAATCCAAGCAAAACCCTTGATCTCACCCAGAAAGAAGACCAGAAGCTCTATATCGATTTTTCTTCTGTCCGAGGGGGAGCACTGATTGAGCAACTGAAAGCGCAAATTACTCTATTCTCGGAAGACCAGCCCACCTGTCAATTATTTACGGGACATATTGGTTGTGGGAAGTCTACGGAATTATCTCGACTCAAGGCTGAGTTGGTAAAAGAAAACTTTCATGTGGTTTACTTCGAGTCGGATCAGGACTTGGAGATGAATGATGTGGATGTGGGGGATATTTTATTGGTTATTGCTCGCCAGGTCAGTGAAAGTTTGGAAGCTAGCCAGGTTAAGTTACCGCTACAAAGCTTTAGAGATTTCCTACAGGAAATTACCACATTGTTGGGTTCGGATGTAACTGGGGTTGAGGTTAAGATTCCCAAGGTTGGTGAGTTTGGGGTCAAGGAAAAACAGGGAGAGTATTCGCTATCGGCAGGGATTGCCAAGATTACGACCAGAGCCAAAAATAGCCCAACCTTGCGTAATCGGTTGCGGGATTATATCGAACCTCGTACCAAAACCATTATTGATGTGATTAATACCGAGTTGATTGAGCCTGCGATCGCTCAACTCCAACACCAGGGAAAACGGGGACTAGTGGTGATCGTGGATAACCTTGACCGGGTGGAAATTGTGCCGAAGTCTTGGGGGAGACCACAACCGGAATATTTATTTGTAGACCGGGGAGAACAGTTGCGCCAACTCAACTGTCATGTAATTTATACCATGCCCCTAGGGCTGCGATTCTGTAATGATATTGTTCGGCTTACCAATCGTTTCGGGGTTGAGCCGAAGGTGTTGCCCATGGTGCCAGTGACGCAACGGAATGGTAAGGAGTGTCAGGAAGGAATGGCGCAGCTCAGAGCGATGGTAATGGCTAGAGCTTTCCCTAAGCTAGCACCAGCGCAACGGTTGCAGGGGATTGCGGAAGTGTTTGATGCACGGGAAACCCTGGACAGACTCTGTTCTATCAGTGGTGGTCATGTGCGGGAGTTACTGGGAATGGTTCGGGATTGGATTATGGTGGAGGGCAAGTTACCCCTATCCCGGGCAGGGTTAGACCAGGTTATTCGTAGTCGCTGCAATAAAATCCGATTAGCGATTGATGAAGAGGAGTGGAAATTATTGCGTCAGGTGCATCAGAGCCAAGAAGTAAGTGGTGACGACCATTATCGAGTCCTGGTTCGTAGTCTATTTGTGTATGAATACTATGACACTCAAGGGTCTTGGTTTACAGTTAATCCGATTCTGGTAGAAACGGGCAAGTTGTAGGGGAGGGAATCGGGAACAGGGAACAGGGAACAGGGAATAGGCAGTAGGCGTAGGGTGCGTTAGGGGAGGGCTCGCCCTAATTTTCCACCTCGTAGCCAGTGTTAGGATAGCCCGCCCCGTAACGCACCACCTCATAGATCATCAACAAGTTCATGTAGGGTGGGCAGTGCACCAGACAGATTCATATGCTTGCAAAGCGCGTTGCTAGGCACTGCCCACCCGAAGATTAATCACAATGGTGCCAGATCTCAGTCTGACCAACCTGCGGCATGTGGGATACAGTGAGCCTCGGAGTATTTTAAGTCTTTCTCTGGAAGGTGGATACTCAGAACCTGATCCGATGCAGGCTTTGTTCTTGCCATAATTATTACTGTACTAACATAGTACATTGCTAATACTTACATTTTTTTTGAGAGGATAAATCCCATATCTGGTAAGGGTTTCGGGTTTTTTAAAAAATAAATGTACTAACAAAATACATAAAAACACTTGACATAATACTAAAAACTACGCTATGTTAAGAATAACAACGCAATAACGTTGTACTAAATTTGTAATCAACCCTTGTGAGGTAACTTATGACAAATCAAACAAATCAAACCAAAAGCCTAGAAAAACATTACAGTGACGGTAGCGAGTTAATTCCAGCAGAAGTAGTTGCCAGAGCAAAGCGAGAGGGTAATGAACCCCCCAACACCCCTGTTCCTCAATTAAATGAAACCCAAACTAACCCAGATAGTATTGACACCACGGGTGGTTACACCGTAGACCAAGAAGGTTTGGTCAATAACTACGCCATAACGCCTGAAGTTTATCCAGCCAAGTTTCCTTCTGAACAACAACAAAAACGCTATGTTTTCCAGGGAGCGATCGCTATGGTGTTCATAAGCTTCTTAATTGTGACAGCGTTTGTTGTCAGTTAGACTACGCCTGGTTTATAGACCACAGACGTTTACAAAACTTTTGTTGATTATTTTTTCGGAGAAACATCCTATGATTACTATAAAGAATACCAAGCAAGCCTACCAAGAAAAAGTTGAGGCTCAATTAGATAAGTTGAATGCTCAAATTGAAGAACTGCAAGCTAAGGCAAAGCAAGCTCAAGCTGATGCTTCGATTACTTACCAAGAGCAACTTGAAGAAATCTATGCCAAGCGAGATGCTGTTAACGCCAAATTAAAGGAAATTCAAGAAGCTGGCGAAGACGCTTGGTCGGATTTACAGGATGGTTTTGAGAAAGCCTGGAACGAACTAAATAGCTCCTTTGAGAGTGCTGTTGCCAAATTCCAATAGATTTTTCCAGGTTAGGTGAATTAGACTTCCTATTCATCTAACTAGGATTAATCAAATCCAAACCTTCGCCAATTGTGACAGCGTTTGTTGTCAGTTAGACTACGCCTGGTTTATAGACCACAGACGTTTACAAAACTTTTGTTGATTATTTTTTCGGAGAAACATCCTATGATTACTATAAAGAATACCAAGCAAGCCTACCAAGAAAAAGTTGAGGCTCAATTAGATAAGTTGAATGCTCAAATTGAAGAACTGCAAGCTAAGGAAAAGCAAGCTCAAGCTGATGCTTCGATTACTTACCAAGAGCAACTTGAAGAAATCTATGCCAAGCGAGATGCTGTTAACGCCAAGTTAACGGAAATTCAAGAAGCTGGCGAAGACGCTTGGTCGGATTTACAGGATGGTTTTGAGAAAGCCTGGAACGAATTAAATAGTTCCTTCGAGAGTGCTGTTGCCAAATTAAAAGAGATTTTTTCAGGTTATGTGAATTAGGTTTACTCTTCATATAAGCACGATTAATCAACTCAGTTATTTAGGAGAAAAGAATGATTTTCATCACTTTCAATCTATTCCATATAGAGCCATTACGCAGGATAATTACCTTTTCAGTATGTACTGTATCGGTTTTGTATAGTGCCTTGCATGCTGCGGCAGTTACCAGTTTTGATAATCACATCGCCAAGGGAGCAATACGTTTGGAAAAAGTTATAAATATCATTGCTAAAACTACTGACAATATAGAACATCAACTCAAGTATAAACTCGATACAATTAGCAGTTCTGGTACTAACTAAAAAAGTTAATATCCAATTGACCAAACTGTAGAATAATATCAAAAAGCGGTAATATTACTGGTCATTGTGAAGGCAATATTAAACAATTTGATGGCAAATTAAAGCAAAATTTTGCTAAAACCAAGAGTACCCTTTCTGAAATAAACTCTGAACTATAGCGTTTCTAGGACTCATGAGGTACACAAGATTGTTTCACTCTTGACTCTTGGCTCTTTCCTAATCCCTGCTCCCTGCTCCCTGCTCCCTGCTCCCTGCTCCCTGCTCCCTGCTCCCTAAAACCTAGATATTTGTACCTCACCAGTTATATAATTGCTATATAAGAGCCAACAGATAATATTACCGAAACATTGAAAAACGTCTTTGGACAGTAGATAATCTACAAGATGTTTTTCACCATTGTCTGGGATAACTACCCAACCTTTCTCAGAATCAATCATTGACTAATTCAAGACAGCATTAGTGTTAGGGGCAAATCAATAGTTACTAACACCGGCATTGAAGTTATCTTCTGATGCTTCGATGCAGCCATGCTGTTATCCGAAAATTAAACCCAGCAAAATTAGCAAAAAAAATAAATAATTTATGTCTACTCAAACCGCAGTTTTAGAAATGAAAGATAAATCAAAAAAATTAACTTTTCCAGTATCGGCAGTTTTCAATACTGAGGACAAAGTTGAACAAATTATTGGCCAACTTCTGAAGTATAATATTGCTCGTGATCAGATTTCATTAATAGGCAAGAACTTCGAGTATAAAACACAAATTGCTGGTTTTTTTACTCGCACGGATGTAATTTTAGACGGGTTAAAAAACGGCGCGATTTTTGGTTCTTTATTTGGCTCATTTCTCAGTCTCCTCACAGGTGTAGGAGTATTATTTATACCCTTTGTAGGTTCTGTAGTGGCAGCTGGTCCATTGAGTGCTGCCTTATTAGGAGCTACTAGTGGTGCTGTTGCCGGAGGAGCAGGCGCAGGCTTAGTTTCAGCTCTAGTTGCTTTAGGAATGCCAGAAGATAAAGCCACGATTTATCAAACCAACTTGCAAGCTGGTTCATTTCTGTTAATGGCTGAAGTGCCTTTAGAAGAAACCTCTAAGATTGTTAACCTCTTTCAAACAATGGGTGGAGAAGAAATTCATGTCTGTTCAGATATGATTATTCCACGTCAACCCAATGGTTCACTAGACTCACCAGAAGACCTCTCACCAGAAATTCGTTCTCACTTATCTGAAGCTGATCAAAAGGTATTGATCAATGCTTACAATCAGGCTTTAGAGTCAGAGGATGAAGTTAGGGACTTAATGACTACTTGGAATGCTGTAGAGCAAAATTTTAAGAAGGACGATAACGGTGTTTAGTCTGTATAAAATCTGGCATACTTAACTTTAAGTATATCAGAAGTTATTAGCAATTAACCCTATATCCAACTAACTTTACTAATTACAAAATTTCAAACAAACTCAAAAAAAGGAGATTAACTCATGACAACCAATCTTACCATCAAGACTAGCTCTAACCTTGAGACAAACATTAGTGATAATCAGCAAGAGCATTACGCTATTTCCGAAGGTTTATGCCAAATTTTAGCTGATACCCACATCCTCTACTTGAAAACCCATAACTTCCACTGGAATGTTACTGGAACAAATTTCTATTCACTGCATCAGCTGTTTGAAAAACAATACAAGGAAATGGCAACTGCTGTGGATAATATAGCTGAACGAATTCGTACTATTGGGTTTCCTGCTCCAGGTTCTTATAGCGAATTTCTAAAGCTTGCTTCTATACCTGAAGCCGAAGGAATTGTCAATGCAGAAGAGATGATTTTGCTCTTAACTAAGGGAAACGAAGCCATCATCCGCAATCTACGCCTAGTTCTGAAACATACTCAAGCAAGTGATGATGCTGCCACCGCCGATTTACTAACTAAGCGGATAGCAGCTCATGAAAAAAATGTTTGGATGCTTCGTAGCCTACTTCAAAGCTAACCCCATCTAATAAAAAATTAGAGTGAACCCATTGATGAGTATAATAATCGAATTGCCTCTTGCCTTGGGCATAGCGCTATAATGGCTAGAGCTTCCCCTAAGCTAGCACTAGCCCATGGGAATCGGGAATCGGGAATCGGAACCCACCCCTAACCCCTCCCAGGAGGGGAACGGGAATCGGGAATCGGGAATCGGGAATCGGGAATCGGAAGAAGAGTTGCGTAGGGTGCGTGATAAGACCGGCCCGCTGTGACCACCTCGAGCGAGAGTGTTGGGACAGCCGGTCCCGTAACGCACCACCTCATAGTCAGACCTTGAATTTGGAAACACCTGAGCACCGATTGCCATAACTCCATGACTAATCGTCAGCCAGAGGATCATCACCAACACGCTGATCATCAACAGCTATTGAAGCAGCTGGCTTGGGCAATGGAAATGGGAGCCAGTGAAACGGAATTTTCTTTAATTTTTGCCCATTGTAATTATACCCAGTGGCGAGACCAGTTGATGGAACAGCTGGTCGAGGTTTGTTCGGTCGAGATTCTCCCGATTGGGCTAACTCCCAAGGTCACCCAGCTCTACAGGACGATATACAGCAAGATTCAATCCCAACTGGGACAACAACCGCCCCAAGGGATTATGGTGTATGGCTTTGAGGAGGTGAGAGACCTTGAGCAACTGCTGAGATTAGCCAATCGAGTCCGGGAAGAGTTTCGCAAACAGTTCCATGTCCCGGTTTTATTTTGGGTAGATGATCGAGTCTATTCCCAATTCCTGCGCTCTGCCAGGGATTTGGCCAGTTGGGGAACCGGTTCAACCCTGGACTTTCAAATCTCTACCGCTAAAGTAATTAAATTTATCAAACAGGTTACTGATCTTGGGTTTGCTCAAGTCTTAGCCGCTGGAGCCGCTGGGGGTCTTCACCATGGACAGAATATCAGTAACCAGCAGCTGGCTGACTTACGCCAAGCTTGGCAAGACTTGCAACATCGCCAGGTACCATTAGAGACAGACTTAGAAGCCAGTGTGGAATTTATCTTAGGTCGAGGAATTCCCGATGATCTCAACCAGTCCCAAGAGCATTATCAACGAAGTATAGAGCTGTGGAAAGGTATTCTGGAAGCTTACCCCTCTCACCGCTCTGCCGTCCGGAACCATTTCATTCGATACGGATGTGTTCTGTTCCATATGGGGCAATTGTACCATAGCTATGCCGATCAAGACCGGAATCAGGGTAAGCAACATTGCCTACGGGCTAAGGACTATTTTTTGCGATCGCATCAAGCCTTTGAGCGAGCTAAGCGTCCCGACTTAGTGGCTAAGTTTATCAATCCCTTGGGAGAAATTCTACAAAGACTAAGGCGATGGGATGAGTTGGAGCAGTTAGGTAAAAAAGCCTTAAGCCTCCATCAGGAATATCCCAACCCGGTCTGGCTTGCCCATGATTACGGCTTTCTAGCCGCAGAAGTCGCCATCTCTCGCTTCCAATGGGATCAAGTTAAGAACTTGGCCACTAAAGCACTGGACATCCTTACCGATGCCAAGAATTCTGTTCAACTCCCTGGTGACCTGACTCGGGAGCAGTTGGACTGGGCATGGGAACTTCATCAAGGTTGGTATCTCTTATCCTTGGGGAGAGCCTACAAGCATCTCGGTCAACCCCACTACGGGATTTGGCATCTAGATCAAGCCAAATACCAAACCAATCCTAACTTTAATCCCGATCTATATATTCAAATTCTGAAAGAATTGCGACAGCTGTACCTTAACCAACGGGATTATCAAAAAGCCTTCTGTGTTAAGGCATACCAGCAATCAATCGAGTATCAGTTCCGGTTTCGGGCATTTGTGGGCGCTAGTCGATTGTCCCTCAACCAGCGAATCAGGGATACTCAGGCAACGCCAGAAGAAAAGCAGCGAATTGTGGCTGATCAAATTGCTGCCTCTGGTCGAGAGAAAGCGATTAATGACTTAGTTGAGCGTATTGGTCGCAAAGACCACAAACTAACGGTAATTTGTGGCTCCTCCGGCGTCGGTAAAAGTTTTCTACTTCAGTCTGGTTTAATTCCTAGATTACACCAAGAGATTATTGCCGCTCGGGATGTGGAGCCGGTGTTGCTGACAGTTTATAACCGGTGGCAGCATAGGTTGGCTAAAAAGATAATTGGCAAAGAGCAGGGGGGAGAGGGGGAGGAAATTCTGGGCAAAATATTCCACCAGCTGCGACACAATAGTGACACTAATCGACTGACTATTCTAATTTTCGACCAGTTTGAAGAATTTTGCGTTGAGTATCCTCAGCCACAGCAGCGGCGAGTTTTTTATCAATTCTTAAAAGACTGTCTAAGCCTTGAATCCGTGAAGGGGATTCTGGCCTTGCGAGAAGATTATATCTATTATTTATTAGAGTGTAACAACCGCCTGATTAGTTTAGATGTCGTCAATAATGATATTCTCAGCAAGGATGTCCTCTATTACTTAGGTAATTTTGATAAATCCCAGGCCAAAGCGGTGATTGAACGGTTAACGGATCAGGCTAAGTTTTCCTTAGAACCAGAGTTAATTGAGCAATTGGTAGCAGATTTAGCAGCAGACAGTGGAGAAGTGCGTCCGATTGAGTTGCAGGTGGTGGGAGCGCAATTAGAAACCGAGGGAATTGTCACCTTGGAGCAGTATCAGCAAGGGGGCGATAAGGGCAAACTAGTAGAGCGTTATCTGGAGGCTGTGGTTACCGATTGTGGACCGAAACACCGAGAAACTACCTGGAAATTGTTGTCTATCTTGACCGATGACAAGCAACTTCGACCCATAAAAACCGAAACTGAATTAGCTAGTGTATTAAATTTACCCCCAGAGGAACTCACCCTGATTTTGGAGATTTTAGTGGGCTCAGGTTTAGTGTTTCAGATTCCACTAGGAACAGAAGAGTTCTATCAGTTGGTTCATGATTATTTAGTAGACCCGATTCGTAAGAGATATGATAATGACCGAGAATCAAAATTGGCAAAGTTTGAGGAAGAAAAGCGGATTTTAGAGCCAAGGAAGCAAGAAGGAGCCAAACTAGAACGAGCAGGAGCTACACCTCTTAAAGAATTTAAGGATAGCCCGTTTGATGCCTTACTAGCAGCTATGGAGACCGGGAAAGAATTGAGAGCAATGGTCACGAAAAATACTCCCTTGAAAGACTATCCTACTGCTAGTCCAATGCTAGCTTTACAACGGATTCTTGACCATATTCAGGAGCCTAAACTTGGGAAGCATCAGGGTCGGGTTAAGCAGGTGGAATTTAGCTGGGATGGTCAGTTGCTAGCTAGTGCTGAAGTTGACGGAATCGTGAACTTGTGGGATCTCAAAACTATGCAAGTCCAGGAATTGAATGGGTATCAGGGTAAGGTTAGGCAGGTGGAATTTAGCCGGGATGGTCAGCATCTGGCTAGCGTTGGAGAGGAAGGAATCGTGAGGTTATGGGATCTCAAAACTATGCAAGTCCAGGAATTGAATGGGTATCAGGGTAAGGTTAGGCAGGTGGCATTGAGCTGGGATGGTCAGCTGCTCGCTAGCGCTGGAGTTGACGGAATCGTGAGATTGTGGGACCTCAACACTGGGCAAGTCCAAAAATTGAAGGGGCATCAGGGTTGGGTTTGGCAGGTGGCATTGAGCTGGGATGGTCAGCTGCTCGCTAGCGCTGGAGTTGACGGAATCGTGAGGTTGTGGGATCTCAAAACTAGTCAAGTCCAGGAATTGAAGGGGCATCAGGGTGACGTTTGGCAGGTGGCATTGAGCTGGGATGGTCAGCTGCTCGCTAGCGCTGGAGTTGACGAAATGGTGAGATTGTGGAAACTCAACACTGCTCAAGTCCAACAATTGAAGGGGCATCAGGGTAGAGTTTACCAGCTGGCATTGAGCCGGAATGGTCAACTGCTTGCTAGCGCTGGAGATTACGGAATGGTGAGGTTGTGGGATATCAACACTGGTCAAGTCCAACAATTGAAAGGGCATCAGAGTTTGGTTGAGCAGGTGGAATTTAGCCCGGATGGTCAATTGCTGGCTAGCGCTGGAGGTGACCGTACCGTGCGCCTGTGGGATTTAGCGGGTCGGCAAATTGCCCAATTCGAGGGGACTGGCCTGGTTTTCAACCCAGATGGGACGCAACTGGCTACCATAGACGGGGATACCATCAAGCTCTGGCGGGTGGACACCTTGGATGGACTCTTAGCTAGGGGTTGTGCTTACTTACGTAGCGATTTAAGGTATAGTTCTGTGACTTCGGAACTGAAGGCGTTTTGTGATGGCTTGCTGCAAGAATGAAGAATTAAGAATTTAGAATTTAGAATGCAGAATTTAGAATTCTTCATTCAAAGGTGCATCAAGGCCATGAAAGTACCTAACCCTCCCCACACTTCCCACTATCCCCACACTCCCGATTCCCGATTCCCGAATTTCTGGTACTTTTACAACTTAATTGTTGTTTATTTCAGGATTTTTTCCCTGCTCCCTGCTCCCTGTTCCCTATTCCCTTTGCTATTGTACTTTCACAACGTAGTTGTTGTTTATTTAAGCAGTTATATAAATTTGAATTTTTGTAAAAATCTCATTCCTAGCTGACCGAATAACTAAGAATAACGCCTATACTGTAAGTAGATGAGTTATAAAGTAAATCGGTAATTTGATGGTAACTTTTTAGAAAACTACCGTTAAATAAACTAACTAAACAAGTTAACTTAAGGACAGAGTGTATGCTAGCGGAAACTGTTAAACCAAAGCCTCACAAATCTCAACAGTAACCCACATTTATTCAGTTTCATTGGGACATGGCATTGAATATATCCACCAACTGGAACTATCCATGATTTTCTGGATGGAGGAACATAACTATGAATCGGTTAAGCAGATGCAGGGGAGTATCAGTCAGATCAACTGTTCTAATCAAAGTGCCTTTGAACGAGTGCAATACATGAAGGGAATTCAGTCCTATCAGCAGAACTTATTAGGCTTATTAGCCTTTGCGCGGTAACAGCTAACTAAGGTAGGCATTCAGCTGTGGGCGTAGCGCATATGCTTACAAAATTGTCAATAGAAACATCTACCAAACAACCAAGAGTTATGTTTTGCGAACAATGTGAACAAACGGCTAGCGGACAAGGCTGCCATCAATGGGGTGCTTGTGGAAAAAGCCCAGAGGTAAATGCTGTCCAAGATTTATTAGTTTATTGTCTGCGAGGACTTGCTCCCGTGGCCCTTCGCGCTCGTCAGTTAGGCATCTCCACAAAAGAGGTGGATATCTTTACCTGCGAGATGCTCTTTGCCACCATGACTAATGTTAACTTTGACAGAAAACGATTTGGCAAATACATTCGTCAGGCAATTACCTTGCGAGATAACTTAAAATCTCAAGTTGAGCAAGAGGAAGATAGTCCTATTGAGTGGTCTGAGTTATCGTGTTATCAACCAGACTTTAACGAAAGCCTAAGTGAACAAGGAAAAGATGTTGCCTTGACCTTTATTAGTAAAGTTGGCGATAACCCTGACATTTTTTCTCTAAAACTAACTGTTATTTATGGCATAAAAGGGACTGCTTCCTACGTTTTCCTTGCCCAAGAATTAGGTGAGGAAGATGACGGGGTTTATCAATTTATCCATGAAGCCTTAGCTGCTATCGATCGTCAAGACCTCGATTTAGATGAGTGGGTGAACTTGGCCCTTAAAGTAGGAGAAACTAACCTACGGGGAATGGAACTCCTGGATGCCGGTCATACTAATACCTATGGTCACCCTGTTCCTACTCCCGTCTCCCTGAATGCCAGGAAGGGCAAAGCCATTCTAGTTTCCGGACATGACATCCAACAATTAGAAGCAATTCTGAAACAGACCGTTGATAAAGGGATTAGCGTATATACCCATGGAGAATTATTACCTGCCCACGGCTATCCTAAATTAAAACAAAACTATCCCCATTTGTACGGTCACTATGGCACAGCTTGGCAGAATCAGACCCGGGATTTTGCTAAATTTCCTGGTGCAATTGTGATCACAACTAATTGTTTAATGCCCACCCACGAAACTTATGAAGATAAACTGTTTAGCATCGGGCCGATGGGATATCCTGGTCTAAATCATCTTCCTAACAATTACGACGGCACTCCTGACTATACTCCTGTTATCCAAAAAGCCTTAGAATTGCCTGGATTTACAACAGATGAACCACCGCGCCAAGTGATAACAGGCTTTGCTCGTAATGCAGTATTAAATGTGGCCGATCAAATCATTGAAGCGGTCAAACAGGGAAAAATTCGGCATTTCTTCTTGGTTGGTGGCTGTGACGGTGCTAAACCCGATCGCAACTACTATACCGAATTTGTGGAAAAAGTCCCTGAAGATTGCGTAGTGCTAACTCTGGCCTGTGGTAAATTCCGCTTCTTTGATAAACAATTGGGAGCTATTGGTGAGATACCTCGATTGTTAGATTTAGGCCAGTGTAACGATGCTTACTCTGCCATTCAGATTGCCCTAGGATTAGCCAATGCCTTCGATGTAGATGTGAATCAGTTGCCCCTGTCAATGATTATATCTTGGTATGAACAAAAAGCTGTCGCTGTTTTGCTGACACTGCTTTATCTAGGGATTAAAGACATTCGTTTGGGACCGACCCTACCAGCCTTTATCTCCCCTAATGTGTTTAAGTTGCTGTCACAAAAGTATAACCTACAACCTATTACTAATCCCGATCAAGATTTGGCAGCTTGTCTTAAGCATTAAGTGGTCACTGGTCAGCCTATAGGTAGCACAAGCTTCAAGCCTGTGGCAAAAACTAGAAGCCTCTGTCCCAGCGTCGTTCGCACAGCGTGGCCAAACGCGCCCCGCGTGGCCTTTTGGCCAAGGCCAAAGCCTGTGCCACAAAGCTGATGGAATTTTCATCAATTATTTCCAAAGAACGATGGTCAACATTTTCCTCAGTATTAGTGTATTGCTGCTAGAACCAAACAAGAATAGAAGCAATAGGTTACAGCAGTAGGGAGTAGGGGTAAGAGTTTGGGAAGTTACGAGAAAGAAAGGCAATAATTATGAACAAATCTCCGACAAGTCTAATTAGTCATATCTCTTGGGGTCGTATGGAAGTAACCAATAATGGTGAAACTTATCAATTCAAAGATTGTAAAGTATGGCCGGGAGGTGCTAAGGAATGGGATTGGAGACTTACCGGTACTCGCCATCAGCCCGGTATTCAACCCGCCGATATCGAAGAAATTTTGGCACAGGGTATAGAGTTTATCGTTTTGTCCCGTGGTATGCAACTAATGCTACAAACCTGTCCTGAAACTGAGGAATTGCTCCGTCAAAGCGGAATTGAGTATTATATCGGCCATACTAAACTAGCTGTAGACTTATTCAACAGTTTGATGAAACAAGGTAAAAAAGTCGGAGGTATATTTCATTCGACTTGTTAACTTGTTATCAGCTTGAGCAAGGATGGCAAAAATTAAATTAGCAACAGTATAGTTAGCGGGGTTTTCGGGATGTCATATACTAAAGGGAACAGGGAACAGGGAACAGGGAACAGGGAGTAGGGAACAGGGAACAAAAATTCTCACAATTCCTAATGCCAACCCTACACGAACAGCTTTTTAATTCAATAAAAGAGGTAAGCTTTGGCCAAGGCAAAAGGTCACGCTACTTGAGGTGCTGTCAGCCGTCAGCAGAGAGTGTAAGTAAGTAAAAAAAACTTTGCTAAAAGCAATTTTTTCCTAGATAAGCTATCATTTAGATGTAGCAAGTATAAACACAATTGTTACTACTGTTTGTAGAGGTGGCATCATGATGAAAGCAGCAGATATTATGACCACAAACGTAATCACTATTGGGGGTTCCGCAACAGTAGCTGAAGCCGTTAATTTGATGAAAGAACAAGGCCTAATTTGCCTGATAGTTGAGCGTCGCTACGAACAAGATGCTTATGGCATTGTCACGGCAACCGATATTGTTAACAGCGATGCAGCGCGGTCTTGGGGGTTTCCCCCATGAGCGACTGCATCAAGAAAGGTGGCTGCCTATGGTAAAGATCCCAAAAAGGTAAGGGTTTATGAGGTGATGACTAAACCTTGCATTACCGTTAATCCTGATCTTGGTGTAGAGTATGTAGCGCGGTTGTTTGCTAATACAGGGATTCGCTGTGCTCCAATCATTCAAGACAAATTGATTGGCATTATTTCCACCACCGATATTCTCATCAAAAGTGATTTTGTCGAAAATCCTCAAGAAGTTATTTTTGAAGAACAAATTGAGAAATATATAGAAAGTGCTCGCGCTATTTGTGCTGAAAAAGGAATAAAATCCGAGGACTGCGCTGTGGCGTGGGATATTGTGGAAGAAATGCAAGCTGAAGCAGCTTATCAGCGCAATCAAAAACCGGCTAAAACAGCGTTTGAAAAGTATCTTGAGCAGTTTCCAGATGCAGTAGAAGGCAAGATGTTTGACCTTTAAGCAATTGAAATGTTTGGGATCTTCCGTACTTGTTATGCTAAATAAACACTTTGCCAAAGGGAGCAGGGAGCAGGGAGCAGCGATGCAGCGCGGTCTTGGGGAGGCAGTGCGGTCTTGGGGGTTCCCCCCGGAGACGAAACCTGATTACGTTGAGCCTTTATGGTTGGTAGGCTATGCAGAAAAGGGGTAAAACTTATTGATTAGCGTGATTTGCGCGGTCTTGGGGGTTTCCCCCATGAGCGACTGCATCAAGACAAGGCTCAACTGTCTGACGGTAACTTCTAACCATGAGCAACTGCCGTGGTTTCCCCCATGAGCGACTGCATCAAGACGGGAGCAGGAGGAAGGGGCAGTATTCATAAAAATTTATTCTTAAATAGCCTCATAAGCCTTACACAGTATGCTTGTTGGTTTTTTATAACTATAGATTTAGCATAGTAGGTACTGAAGAACCTAAAAAATTTATAGCGTTTCTAGGACTCATGAGGTACACATTATTTTTCCCTCTTGCCTCTTGCCTCTTCCCTCTTGCCTCTTGCCTCTTGCCTCTTCTCTGCTCCCTGCTCCCTGCTCCCTGCTCCCTAAAACCTAGATAATTGTACCTCACAAATTGTATAATTGCTATATAATTTAGGATTTATAATCAAATCTAACTCGGCGATAGAGTGCTTCTAAACTTACAGAAAAATTGACACTTTCGAGGGTAAATGTATCCCCTTTTTCATAGGGATAAAGCACCCAAAACCCTTGCTGATTACGCCTAAAACACTCTACTCCTATGGTGTCTGACTGGATTAGAACATACTCCTGCAAGGTTTTTAGCTTGCGGTATTTGGCAAACTTACTGCCCCGGTCATATGCCTCTGTAGAGGGTGAGAGCACTTCTACAATCAGACAGGGGTACTGAATAAACTGGTTAGACTCTTGATCTCTGGAATCACAAGTTACTACTACATCTGGATAGTGGTAGGAACGAACTGAAGATATTTTTACCTTCACATCTACCATATAAACCTCACAGCTACTGTCTTGTAGGTGAGTATTTAGATCACTAGCCAAATTTAAAGCAATCCGGTTGTGGGGTTTCGAGCCTCCGGTCATGGCGAAGACTTCCCCATCGCTATACTCGTAACGAATCTCCTGAGTCGGTTCCCACTCCAGGTATTCTTCGGAAGTCATCCCGTAAAGCTGTGGACTGGCAATCATGGTTTTTTGGAATAAATGGGGTATGGGCAGACCTGGTGGTGCGTTACGGGGCGGGCTGTCCCAAAACTTGCTACTGAGAAAATTAGGGCAAGCCCGCCCCTAACACACCCTACGCACTAATTTATCCTTTCCACAAAACAACCTTCAACCTAAATTCTCAATTCTCCATTCTCAATTCTCCATTCTAAATTCTAAATTCTTCATTCTAAATTCTAAATTCTACTTTTTACATGTTTTTGCCAAGCCAATCGTGCTGCTCCCACCATCCCAGCTCGATTCCCTAATTCTGCTTTAAGTAACTCTAAACCAGTACGGGAGGAAGGCAAAACTCGTTGCTCTATTTCTGCTAGAGTTGTTGGCAAGAAAAACTCGGCACTAGCACTTATACCACCACCAATAATAATGGCTTCTGGTGTCAGTGGATAAATAAGACTAGTTAGCCCAATCCCTAATAAGCGTCCGTAATCTGCCCAAAATTCTAAGGCTTCCTGGTTTCCTTGCTGGGCTAATTTACCAAGTTCTGCTGGTTCTTTGCCACTGTTGCTTCGGATTGCCCTAATGGAAAGGTATTGCTCTAGAGAACCCCGATTACCACTATTACCCTCGGGACCATCGGGATATAGATTAATTAAGCCCAACTCCCCAGCAGACCCGAGATGACCTGTGAAGAGTTGACCATCGAAAATGATTGCCCCTCCTACCCCTGTGCCTAGGGTGAGTAGAATCAAATTCCGAAACCGACGACCAGCCCCTAACCAAGCTTCTCCTAAACCAGCACAGTTAGCATCATTAGCAACAACTGTGGGATAACCGACTTTGGCTTCTAAGTGATCGGCTAGGGGAACATCGTGCCAATCCGTTAGGTTAATGGCAACCTTAGCAATTCTTCCAGCAACATCAGCAGGGCCAGGACATCCAACCCCGATACCCATTACTTCTTCCCTGGTATCGAGACGAGAGATTGCTGCTACTATTGCTTCGATCACCGCTGTTGGTGTTGCTGGTTGGGGTGTATCTACTGTTAGAGACTCCAATTCGGTTCCATCTTCACGGAAGCGTCCCAACTTAATCGCAGTGCCACCTAAATCAACGCCTATGGCTTGAGTCATTCGTCCTGAGTCTTTGTCCTGAGTCATTTGTCCTTAGGCATTTTAAGGCAAAAGGCAAAAGGTAATAGGCAAAAGGCAAAAGGCAAAAGGCAAAAGGCAATAGGCAATAGGCAATAGGCAAAAGGCAAAAGGCAATAGGTAATAGGCAAAAGGCAATAGGCAAAAGGCAAAAGGCAAAAGGCAAAAGGCAAGAGGGTTTTATAGCGCTACGCTTAGCGTCAGAAGTCAGAAGTCAGAAGTCAGCTATGACTAAGTTTCGGAGTTTAGGAATGTCCTAATCTAAATCCGTAGTGCTATATATAATTTCAATGTTTCTGACGAAATCGGGGATTAATCAACTCGCTTAATCCTTCTCCTACTAAAGACAATCCTACTACCATCAGTGTCATGGCTAAACCAGGGAAGAGCGCTGTCCACCAAATGCCAGTGGGTAAGGCATCGAGGGCTTGACGTAAGTCATGACCCCACTCTGGGGTTTGTTCTGGCAATCCTAATCCTAAAAATCCCAGTCCTCCCAAGATTAAAATCGCATCAGCGGCGTTGAGGGTAAATAGAACTGGTACACTTTGAATCACATTCAGAAATAGGTAGCGCGATAATATCCGACCAGGGGAAGCCCCCAGGGCTTGAGCGGCTTCGATGAACAATTCAGTTTTGACGCTAGTGGTGTGATTCCGGACTACTCGATAGTATTGGGGGACATAGGAAATACTTAATGCGATCGCAGCATTGAAGACTCCTCTACCGACTACAAAGGCCAGAGTCACCGATAGCAGTAGTCCTGGCAAGGTATAGATCGTATCCATTAAAAACAGTAATACCCGATCGAGTTTGCCACCGAGATAACCACTGATTAACCCCAAAGGGACACCAATGATCAGGCTGAGGGTGGTAGCGAGAACGACTACTTTTAGAGCAGCTTGAGAGCCAAACCAGGTGCGAGAGAAAACATCATAACCCTGGCGAGAGGTACCAAACCAGTGATTCCAGCTCGGTGGTTCATGAATGGGATTACTGAGGGACTGGGTAGGGTCTTGTAGCCATCCCCAAGCTTGAAAGGTAGGAGCGAAAATGGCTACTACGATAAAGCAACCAGTAATCACTAGTCCCGCTACCATTAGTTTGATGGATAGACTAGGCCCTCTTGTAAAAGACAAAAAGCTGGGGAATGATTGTTTGGTTGAGCTCATCCTTCATCCTTGATACTGATAGCATTTATCATACTGATCAGGTAAACAATCTTGTGTACCTTTTGCCTTTTGCCTTTTGCCTTTTGCCTTTTGCCTTTTGCCTTTTGCCTATCCCTTAAACAGTAGTTGGTAAATACCGTTCAATGGCTTGACGATACTCACTCTTTTGCTTAACTCCTTTAAATTCCGCTAGGAACTCTTTGTCTTTAAATAACTGTACCGTAGGTGTTCCCACCACTTGAGCATTTTCAGCTATTTCTCTGTCTTGGTCAATATCGATCTCGACAAAGTGAATTTTGCCATTATACTCATCTACTACTTTATCCAGCATGGGCTTGAGAACCTTACAAGGACCACAACTGGGGGAGATATACTTGACCATGATTATGCGATCGCTTTCATGGAAAAGTTTACGCAAGGCATAGCCCCCCAGATGGCGTGTTTCCTTGATATCAAAGGTTTCCGCCGTCTCAGCTACTACTTTTTCTTCAGTTTCTTCAGGTTTTTCAGCCGTTTGCTGTTCTGATGCCGGTTGTTGATGATACTCATGAATTAAGTTATGGGCAGATAGCCAGCGTTCTGCTAACATAGCCCCCATACAACCTGTCCCAGCCGCAGTGATAGCTTGACGGAACTCATGGTCTTGGACATCACCAACAGCATAGACTCCACCTACACTGGTTTCCACCGAACCGGATTTAGTGACAATGTAACCCACCTGATCTAACTCCAGTTGTCCTCTAAACAAGGAGGTGTTAGGAGTGTGACCAATAGCGTAAAACATCCCGCGAACTGAAATATCCTTTTCCTGACCAGTTTCAGTATCCTGGACTCTTACGCCAGTCATCGAACCATTGTCTCCAAACACATCCACTGGCTGAGTATTCCAGTGAATAGTAATTTTGGGATTATTCAACACCCGGTCTTGCATGGTTTTACTAGCTCGCATCTCATGGCGACGTACTAGCAGATGAACATGGGAGCCATACTTGGTCAAATATACAGCTTCCTCTGCCGCTGAGTCACCACCCCCGACTACTGCCACTTCCTGACCACTGAAAAGGGGAGATGCACCATCACAGATGGCACAAGCTGAGATACCATTACTCCAGTACTGAGCTTCGCTGGGTAAATGCAACCGTTTCGCTGTTGCCCCGGTAGCAATCACAATACTATGGGTTTTTACTTCCCGTTCCTCAGAGCGGACAGTAAAGGGACGCTGACTTAAGTCTACAAAGATCACATCTTCGGTATAGCATTCAGTGCCCCAGCGTTCTGCTTGAGCCTTCATCCGTTCCATTAATTGAGGTCCGGTGATTCCCTCTGGGAAGCCAGGGAAGTTTTCTACTTCTGTGGTAGTCATCAGCTGTCCACCAGGGATTCCTCCCGCTTGGAAGCCTTCAAACATTAAGGGTTTCAGGTTAGCTCGTGCTGCATAAATCGCTGCTGTGTAACCTGCAGGACCAGAACCGATAATGACAAGATTTTCTACAGGGGAGTTGGACATCTGATAAACGAACTCATAACGACTACGCTTTTAGTATAGCAAAGTATACCATATACAACTTACCTAATGTTTTGACACTCCCCGCCCGCTTATGAGCGGGGATTCCTAGTTCTACGACATGCCTTACAATTAGTTATCCAGCAAAGGCAATACTTAAGCCAAATATCCGTCGAGAAGGACCAAATATCGAGCCTAATTTAACTAACCCCAGTGGGCTTATCTCCCTAAGCGTTGGGATTCCCCGTTCCCGTGTGCCCCACGGTACGTTATATACTTTGAATTTGTAGTTTACTGGTTTTCGGTGTCTGTTAAGACCCTTGCGTATAGCGAGGTTTTTCGCGCCTCGTGTACTAGCATCGCTTTACGTCGTTGTTGAGTGAGGCAGTACCGACGAATCCTGCCTGTGCTAGGCTACACTCTCATTGTACATTATCTCTGGAAAAGTCGCCCGCTTATGGGCGTTCGCGTAGCGTGGCCATAGGCCAGGCTTGAGACCCACTTTTTTGGTCACACATTTAAATTGTGAATAGGTGCGCTTTGCAGAGATGGGGAGACGCACCACTAGCTTACAAAATGAATTGCTCAAAACAGAGGTAAATTAAAACTCATACCTGTACCGAATACTGTCCCATCAAAATTAATTCTGGAGTTGGACGAAGAACCAAAACTTTGTCCACCATACAAATAAATTTGACTATTGCTAGAAATCTTATAACTGACACGACCAATTAACTGATGATAGTCATCATACCGTTCCCTTTCGGTATAGTCAGATAAAGCAAGTTGGTAATTAAGAGCTGCTTTAAATCGGGGGTAGGGGTAATAGGCTAAAGATGCTCTGAAAACATTACTAATCTTAGAGCGTGTGTCTGGATCAGCAAAACGTAGCGTTAACTTATAGGACGTATCTAAGGCTAAGTTCTTTACTAACCAATCCCGTCGGCTGAGTCTAAGATACAGAGAATTATAATGAGCGAAGCGATCGCCTCCCTCTTGCTTGAATAACTGTTGATTGCTCCATCCTAACTCCCCATAGGTTCTTTTCAAGAGCTGCTGACGAACTCCCAGCTTAACTTTCAGTTGATTATAATCAAGTTGGGATCTATCGCCATAACGCACCAGATTACCACTTACCGACGTTATGAGCTTAGTGTCAGGTCCGAGGGATGGTACAGCTAATAGGGTTACTCCTGGTCTCAACAAACCATCATCAACTGGATCGACTCCAGCGAAAATATTATCGCTTCTGAAATAACTGACTCTACCCTGTAAATATACTGTAGGTTTACGTGGAGTCGGTGGTTTTTCTTGGATCCGCAAACGCAGCACCCCCAGTTCCGGGTCTCCATCATTAGCCTTGGAATCTGAGTTTGAACTATTATCTCCAGAAGCAGGTTTAGCTTGAGATGTCTGTGACCTGTCAACTACCTCAGTTGAGCTAGAACCCGATGAGCGCTCACTAACAACAAAGGAAGATAATAGTTCTCCACCACTCCCGATTTTAACTTTATATAAATTAGGAGTACAATGCTGTTTTACCTGATCAGTATTACCTTGGTTTTCTGTACCACTAAAAACTAAACTGACTGCTGGCTGATGGGAAATACTGTCTATGGGGTGACATCCAGACCAAGCTGGTTTACTGATTGTCAGTGTACTTAATAAAATTAGATGTCCCAAAGTGGCTAAATAGGGGGTTTTTATCTGGTGCTGGGGAACCGAATCATCCTCATAGTTGTCGTGATAATTTTTAGTTTTATAGACCATATTTAATTAAAAACTAATCGTTAATGTACTAAAAAATAATTTATAATAATAAACAATAAGTTATGAAAAAAATTAAACTTCAATCCTATAGTTCAATCATGACGTTGTAATATTCATGGTAATACTCATTTATATATAGCAATTCTACAACTTGTGAGGTACAAATTTCTGGTTTTTAGGGAGCAGGGAGCAGGGAGCAGGGAGCAGGGAAGAGGGAAGAGGGAAGAGGGAAGAAGTAAAAAATAATGTGTACCTCATGAGTCCTAGAAACGCTATAAAATAGTTTTTGCTAAGCTTTGAGCAATCTAATTGATAGATTGAATTGGCAAGGAAACAGGCTCACAGAGAAGGATGGGAAAGGAGTTTGGGGTTTTCACCTATCCTTGACTAAAAAATATACAAATTAAATGGGCAACAGCTTCCCAAAATGGCTCAATGTAGTTAGGGGATTTTTCTCCCAGCTAATAATTACTAACCACCAGCGGTGTTTTCAGGATTGACCAAGCTGTATTTCCGATTACTCTGAGTAAAAAATATCCTGATTTGACTTAGAGCCTACAGAATCTCGTATAGGAGACTTTTGTACCTACTCTTCGAGAAGGCAACGCCAACGCTCCTACACCAGATTTTGGATCGGTGGAGACAGACCCTAGGTATATTTCGTGGAATGGCATTATCCTTGCATCAAAAATCCACAATTTAATAACTCTCAACATTGGAGTTGCCCCGTGTTTCGCAAGACAGTCCTAGTACTTTCCATTTCTCTATGGAGCGTTAATTCACTAATTTTTTCTAAACCAGTCAGTGCCGAAATTCCCTTAACTCGTGCTGTGGTAGAAAAGCTACGTAACCGAGTACGATTGATTCCTAAAAATCAGTCAGCTCGACCAGCCCGTCGATCTGATGCCATGACGATAGGAGATGCACTGGTAACAGCTCGCTCCTCCATGGCTCAACTGCGCTTCAATGATGGTTCCCTAGCCCGACAGGGAGAGTTAGCTGTCTTTCGATTTTTACCTAGCAGTCGTACCTTTGAGCTATCCCATGGCACACTGCTGCTGTTAATTCCTCCAGATCGGGGTAAAACTCGAGTGCGTACACCCAATGCCGTGGCTGGGATTAGGGGGTCAGCTCTGTTCATGCGATATATCTCTGAGACCGATACAACAATTGTTGGAGCTCTGACCAATAGCGGTATTGTGGTCTATAATCCCACTCGTTCTCAAGGTCAGGAATTAAAAGCTGGGCAGATCTTGGTTATGATCGAGGATCAAATTGAGCAGGTTTATGAATTTGACCTCAAAGAGTTTTATGAAACCAGTGAATTAGTAAAAGGGCTGAATTTGACCCAGACAGAAGCGGCGGATAGTCCAGATAAAGCTTTGGATTTAGTGCGAGGAGAAATTGCAGATGCTCTAGACGGGCAAGATCCTATTATTGGCAACAACATAATAGTTAATCCTACTTTCGTTCGTATTCGGGGGAGTGAATCGGACGAGTTTCCTAGTGCTGATTTTAGTGTGATTGATGGTAGTGTTGATGTCTTCGATCTTGATGTGGGTTCTGAGAATTCCAATGCCGATATTACTGATCAGGTTAACCAGTTAGATATTAGGTCTACCTTGGAAACGGGTGAGTTTCTTAACACTGAGCAGGAGGATGAAACTCTTGAACTGGATCCCGAAGACGTTGACAAACCACTAGAGCCGGAGCCAGAACCGGAACCTGAGCCCGAACCTGAACCCGAGCCTGAGCCCGAACCGGAACCCTGAGCCTGCAAACCTGAACCGGAGCCACGACCAAGAACCGAACCCGAGCCTGAGCCAGAACCGGAACCCTGAGCCGAGCCGACGCGGAACCGAACTACCGAACCGAACCTGACGAGCCCGAACCGAACCGACTGAGCCAGGAACCAGAACCGGACCTGAGCCGGACACCAGAACCCGAGCCGACCGGAACCTGAGCCGACCGAACGGACCTGAGCCGAACCGAACCGGAACCTGAGCGAACCAGAACCGAGCCTGAGCCGAACCTAGCCAGAACGAACCGAAGGAACCTGAGCGAACCGGAACCGAGCCTGAGCCACCGAACCGGAACCGAGCCAGAACCGAAGACCGAGCCAGAACCGAACAGAACCTGAGAACCTGAGCCCCAAACGAACCAGATAGCCTGATCCGAACCAAAACTGAGCCGAACAGCCAGAACAACCTGAGCCAGAACCAGAACCTGAGCCAGACCAGAACCTGAGCCAGAACCAGAACCAGAACCTGAGCCAGAACCTGAGCCAGACCCGAGCCAGAACCCGAGCCAGAACCCGAGCCAGAACCTGAGCCCGAGCCGGAACCGGAAATTCCTGTGCTACTAACCGATCCAGGTCAAGGAGTAGAGGATGACTTTCCTGGTCGAGGTCAAGGAGTAGAGGATGGCTTTCCTGGTCGAGGTCAAGGAGTAGAGGATGGCTTTCCTGGTCGAGGTCAAGGAGTAGAGGATGGCTTTCCTGGTCGAGGTCAAGGAGTAGAGGATGGCTTTCCTGGTCGAGGAAATCTCTGAACTTATGACGTTAGTTGTGGTGGTTGAATTTATTCAAGAAAAGCTGTCTTAGTTATTGGTTTTTTGTCAGCAACAGAGTGGTGTGATTATCAATCAGAGCAGGTTTACCATCACTGGTATGGCAGCTAAATGACTCAAAATAGCGACGAACTGGGGTAGGAAACTCAGGAAAGTTGAATACAGCATCACCATCAGCAATATTAGCCCAGAAGTAGCGTAGACTCGGAGCAAGTTTCTGGGCATCTGAATCGGGTAAATTTAAGGGGGGAGAAGTCAGGAGTTTTACCATGAATGGATAAGAGCGATCGCTCATCCATTGTCTAGATATCTGGGGTAGGTTTTCCCAACCAGGGACTGACTCCACTCGATGAGATTCTATGTGTAACCATCTTTTTCCATGATTATCGGTAGAGAACTGCAATATCCGGTAGGGGTGAGGATAGCTAACTAATGAACCTGTGGTGATTTCGTAGACTCCCTCTTGATAGGCGATATCCTGTACATGCAAGTGACCTGTAAATAGTAGATTGACCCCAGCAGTTTTGAGAATATTGTGTAATACTGGACCATTTTCCAAGATATACCGATGTCCCAAGGGATGGTTAGCTTGATCGGGCAAATGCTCGATTACATTGTGATGCACCATCACCAGCACCAATTTATCCTGGCACTGGGCAAGCACTTGCTCAAGCCAGATCAGCTGTTGCTGATCAATACGCCCTACCTGTTTACCACCGGTATCGAACTGGTTAGAATTTAACCCAATCAGCTGTACTCCAGGCAAAACTTCACAAGTATAGTACAACTGCTCGGGATTTTCATAACCAAATTGGCGATAGTAGTAGGGAAATTCTTTTAGTCCAATCGAGTGTTCATTGGGTAAGATATTGGGGACATCATGATTTCCAGGTACGACGTACACTGGAAAAGGCAACTGGCTTAATCGCTTTTGTAACCAGGCATGATTGTCTGGTTCACCATGCTGGGTTAAGTCTCCTGGTAGGAGGAGGAAATCCAAGGCTTTCTGCTCTAAATCCTCCAGAATCCTTTCTAGGACTGGAATACTAACTTCTACCAAATGAAACCGATTCGGATGATCCCAGATGGTTTGGGGTAACCCGATATGTAGGTCACTTACCACGGCAAAGCGAAAATTTAAACTCATAACTAAAACTTTTCTTGATTAAACCCTATTTTAATAATTATTAAAATTATCGCTCATGACGTTTACTGTTATCCCATTACAACCCCTTGTTTAGGTGACATTTAACTGCTTACCTATTCCGAATGGATAATCTTTAATTTAGCCTTACATAATTAGGCTTTAGTCTATAAAAAATTTTAAAGATTACATTTAGGATAAATAGAGATGAGTCGGAATTGCGTTCATTGAGGTGCGACCCAAGGGCGCAAGGGATTGCTCGCGCCCTTGGAGGCGCGCACCTAGATCTGACATTTACAACTAGATTAGGGATATAAACCCTAATCCCTGATCCCCCATCCCCTGAGTAAAGTAAGGAGGTGCTAAGGTTGGCTAGAGTTCGAGTGCGACAACACGTTAATCCACTTAGCAAGCAATATCAGATGCCGGTGAGTGCTCCGGATTGGAATCAAGTTTATGCCCAAACTACTAAACCATTACATCTGGATATTGGCTGCGGGAGAGGGGAATTTTTATTGCAGATGGCAACAGAACAACCCGACTGGAATTTTTTGGGCTTAGAAATTCGGGAACCATTAGTAAAACAAGCCAACACTAAGGTGGTGGATTTAGGGTTGAGCAATCTCCTATTTTTGTTCTGTAATGCTAATAGTTCTATAGATTCACTCTTGAGCTCTTGGCCCCCTGGTTCCTTGCAGCGCGTTACTATTCAATTTCCTGATCCTTGGTTTAAGAAGCGACAAGCCAAACGACGTATAGTGCAGCCCACCTTGGTTGATACTCTAGGAGCTTATTTGACCAGTGGAGGAGAGGTCTTTGTACAATCCGATGTAGAGGAAGTAGCAGTGGAAATGCGATCGCGCTTCGATGCTCATCCAGTCTTCTACCGGCCAGAGACTGCTTGGCTGCCAACCAATCCCCTGCCAGTGCCTACTGAACGGGAAATTTCCACCCTCGCTCGTGGTGAACCTGTCTACCGAATGTTGTTCTTTCGCCGTGAAAAGGAATAGTGGAGTAGGAACACTCGTAGCAAAACCGCCTTCTGATTCAATCAGATCAGCGGGCTACTGGTGAGTATGCTCCTGCCCAATTTGCTTCTCCCCTATGGTTCGCTCTACGTAATTAAAGCATGAATAACCATCAAGCTGAGGCAACTCAGGCAGAAATTATGGTTGTGGATGACACACCAACCAATTTGCAGCTGCTATCTTCGATCCTGATTGAGGAAGGCTATCAGGTTAGGAGCATGATCGATGGACTACTTGCCTTGGAATCAGCATTGTGTGATCCACCGGATTTGATTTTACTCGACATTATAATGCCAAAGATCGATGGCTATGACGTCTGTAAACAGCTGAAATCTAATCAAAAAACCGAGGGAATTCCAGTAATCTTTATCAGTGCTCTGGATGAAACTTGGGACAAGGTCAAAGCCTTTGCTGTTGGTGGTGCTGACTATATCACCAAGCCATTCCAAGTTGAGGAAGTTTTAGCCCGTGTGGAGAATCAATTGACTCTGCACAAGCTACGAACACAACTCATTGAGCAAAATCAACTGCTGCAACAGGAAATTAGCGATCGCATTTCCGCTCAAGCTGCTTTAGAAAGCCTCAATCAAGAACTTGAAAGCAGAATCCAAGCTCGCACCGTAGAACTAAGAGATTACTTAGAACAGCTACGCAACTTGGAATCGCAATTGCGTGAAGCACTGGATCGTGAAAAAGAACTCAGTGACCTAAAATCTAGGATTATTTTTACCATATCCCATGAGTACCGTACACCTTTAATGACAATTCTATCCTCTGTGGAACTCCTAGAAAAGTACCGTCATCAATTGAATGATTCTCAGCAAGTTAAACATTTTTGGCGGATCCAAGCTGCGGTCAAACATATGACTACCCTAGTCAATGATTTATTATTCATTAATCAAGCGGAATTCGATAGATTAGACTTCAAACCAGTTGTTCTGAATTTAGTAACATTTTGTCAGGAGTTAGTCTGCCCGATCCAATCAAGCATTGGGGCTAAACATAGCCTAATATTTAGTAGTGCAAGAGACTGGGAACCAATATCAGGAGACCCCAAAATCCTTCGACAAATTATCACTAACATCATCTCCAATGCCATTAAGTATTCTCCCGATGGTGGCACTATTTTAGTACAGCTAAATGGAGATGAAGAGAAAGTCATCTTACAGATAATTGATCAAGGCATTGGCATCCCTCAAGAAGACCAAGCAAAATTGTTTCAGTCTTTTAGTCGTGCCAGTAATGTGGGTATCATCCCAGGAACAGGACTAGGGTTATCAATTGTAAAAAGTTGTGTAGACTTGCACGGTGGTAAGATTCACTTAGAAAGTGAAGAGGGTGTTGGAACAACCTTTACCATCACCTTGCCCAAGAATTTATCAGAAGACGAATAAGACGGTCACCTAATTACGCAGCAATTGGTATACAATAATAAATTGTGCCATTATTATAATCCGTCAATGCCTAAACTAAAAAGCCGCAAATCAGCTGCCAAGCGTTTTAGAGCTACTGGCAGTGGTAAAATAAGACGCCGCAAAGCGTTTAAAAATCACTTACTAGAACACAAGACCTCAGAAAGGAAGGGGCGCTTGTCTAAACTGACCTTGGTAGACGAACGGGATGCGGATAATGTTCGCCTGATGTTGCCTTATATGTAAATCTTAACAGTAGACCATTACTGATAACACTACTACTAAACTAAACACACGAGCTAGAATTAACCATGACACGGGTAAAACGCGGTAATGTCGCTCGTAAGCGGCGCAAAAAAATTCTCAAACTTGCTAAGGGGTTCAGAGGTTCCCACTCCAAACTCTTCCGCATTGCTAACCAACAAGTGATGAAAGCGCTGCGGAATGCCTATCGTGATCGCCGCAAGCGCAAGCGGGATTTTCGACGTCTGTGGATTACTCGCATTAACGCAGCAGCACGTCAAAATGGCATTAGCTACAGCCAGCTGATGGGTCACATGAAAAAAGCCAATATTCAAATTAACCGCAAGATGTTGGCACAGCTGGCAGTGCTGGATCCAGATAGCTTTAACAAAGTGGTGGAGTTAGCGGTTAAAGCTGAGTAAGCATCATATGCGCTACGCGCACGCTACGGGCGTCTGCGGTCAGCCATCACCTTTTGGCCATTCCCGTAGCGTGGCCATAGGCCGAAGCCAATCGCTGATAGCTGAATGCTTAGCAACCTGAAAAACTCGGGTTTTGGGTAAATGGGTAATCCGTAAGGGTAAGGCTGGTCGGGGGTAAAAATCACCTTTGGTTCTTTTGATTATTATAGATTATAATAACTATCCAACCAGACTTTAATTAGTATCTTTAATTAGTATTAAATCGGTATTTAATTTGGTATTAAATTTGGTATTGTTTTTTTATAAAAATCCCAAAAACCACGACCGATAGCTTACCTTTTTCCCAATTTCGATTCCCCAACCGATGCTTAAGCACAAATTCTTCAACTTTGGTATGGTCTTCGGATTGACGGCGATGTCTTTTTTGACACCGTTACGGGTTCGGAGTGCTCAACTTGAGGAAATAGAGCAGCGGGGTCAGTTGATTGTTGGTGTCAAAGATAATCTGCGCCCTTTGGGATATAGGGATGCCGATGGCAAGTTACAAGGATTGGAAATTGACCTAGCACGACGTCTAGCAGAAGAACTCTTAGGTGATTCTGATGCGGTGGTGTTGCAGCAGGTGGGAAATATTGACCGACTTAAGGTGGTTTTGGACGGTGAAGTTGACCTGACAATTGCTAGAGTTACAGCCACAGCACCTCGCCGTCGATTGGTGGATTTTAGTATCCCCTACTACCTGGATGGCACGGGTTTGATTACTAAAGACCCGTTAATTACCAGATTGGGTGATCTCCATACCAGAACCATCGCCATACTCAATCATTCTAGCACAATTGCCGTGGTGCAGTATGCTTTACCGGAATCTAGGGTGGTGGGAGTAGATTCCTACCAAGAAGCGCGATCGCTTTTAGAAAATGGTAGGGCTGATGCTTTTGCTGCTGATAATAGTATTCTGAGTGGCTGGGTACAAGACTATCCTGAGTATCGGATGCTACCAGTGTGGCTCTCCGGTGAAGCCTTGTGTGTGGTGATGCCTAAGGGGTTACAATACACCAAGCTAAAGCAGCGCGTGAATAATGCGATCGCACGTTGGCAAGCAGATGGTTGGTTAGCTCAACGAGCAACTGCTTGGGGATTACCATTAAGAAGAAAAAAAGTCAAACCTTATGAATGATACACTGCCAACGATTTATCTGTCAGTTTTGCTAGTCCTACTTGTTGGTGTTAGTATCGCTGTGCTGTTCCAAGTTATCAAAACTCGTAAAATTGAAACCACTCTCTCTCGGTTGGAGAAAAAACTGCAAAAAGACCGGGGGACGGTTATAGAGTATTATGAATTGGGCAGTATTTATGCAGACAAGAAGCTCTTTGGTCAAGCTATCCTACTATTTCAAAAAGCGTTGAAAGGGACTGATGCTGACGAGGAAAACCTTGCTCCTGTCTATAATGCTTTGGGTTTCGCCTACTGTGCCAAAGAACAGTATGATCTGGCTATTCGCCAGTACAAAGAAGCTTTGAAGCAAGAGCCTGGATATGTCACAGTCCTCAACAATCTCGGTCATGTTTACGAGCGCAAGCAATTAATTGCTCAGGCCTTAGAAGCTTATGATGAGGCGCTCAAATATGACCCCAAGAATTCTACCGCTAAGCGTCGAGCAGAATCTCTCCGGAAAAGGTTGGTTACACCAGCTTGAATAAAGTCAGAAGTATCAAGTATCAAGCATGAATTATCAAGGATGAATTTAGTTGTCCTACGACTTCTGGTGGACCAGCGGTTAAGCAGAGCTTATCCATATCAAGGGTTAACCATGGTTGCTTGAGCCCTAGATTGGCAAAGGGACTCTCAGGTGGAACCTCTAACTGGCTACCCACTAAGCCTAAGCGAGATTTAAAATCACCGTTGAAGTAGAGAATATTGCCTGAGAGGGTGCTTAAGACATTGTCATTTAGGGGGACTTGCCAGCCAAACTTGGCGTGATTGTAGCTGAAGCGGCACAGGGTATTCTCTCCTTGACGGACGGTGACCTGATGTTGATATCTGGTAGAGCGTTCGCGTAGCGTGACCTTTGGTCGTTCGCATTTTTCCCAGGTGAACTCAGCTATCTCTTTTGGTAATCCCCAAATTTCTCGACCACCTGCCACAGAATCGTGGTTATCGACGTAGATGTGGGAAATCCAGCCGCCCGTTTTGCCGGAATAGCGCACTCTGCCAGCAACTACAATTAATTCACTGTATTCTAGGACTGACCCTGAGCCGTACAGGGATAGATACACTCCACCTAGAGTCTTTCCTGGCCATAGGGAGACAATGTCAAATTCTGGGGGAATTAGCGATCGCACTCGCTCAATATCAATCAGCTGCAAGGTTTGGATGGCGTAGCCTTGTAGTGTCCAGGGTGGGCTTGGGTAAGTCATCGGAACATCCTCTAGCTAAAATGCTTAATCCGTTGATGGTTGTCAAAGGGATCCAAGATGGCGTTGCTAAATCAAGGAATGAATAGAAGTAGGGTGGGCATCCTGCCCGCCCGAAAAGATCGCCGAACAGGCAAGATGCCCATTCCACAGGTGCGCGCCTCCTAAAATCATTCTATTATTAAGCAACGCCTCCAAGATTATGGTGATTATGATCAAAATGACCAATTTAGCCATCTAGGAAACTGATTATGACACCAGTCAACCTTAACCCAATAATTAGCGCTATTGCAGGTTTAGGGAATTCTGTTGTCAAGAATAAGCTTGAGCGCCATCAGCTTGTCATCAAATTACTAAAGCAATTTAATCTAGATCCCGATCATCCACCCGCCGATTTTTCTGGAGTTTACCAATACGCCCTTGTCGAGTACGGCGTTGGCAAACCTAAGCCAATCCTCGAACTTTTCCGGCAAAAAGATATCCAACAGGCATTCCGCCAAGCACTAGATCAAAATGACCCTTCAATTATCCTTCAAGAAACCGAGGATTTTATCGATTGGAATACATTGGGAGATGAGATTAGGAAACTAGGAATTAATCCCCGTCAAGAGTTGTACAAATTTACCGCTGTTTTTATCGAGATTGTCAAACTCACGCGGACACCTGCTCAAGTTCTAGAATTCCAGCAGATAGAAAGCTTACATCAAAAAATAGGAAAGATCCAAGAACAGCTAAAAAGGCTACCCACAGCAGAGGGCATGCGGACACTAATAGCTCAACTAATAATAGAACAGAGCCATCCAGCACTCTTACCTGCTGAAGCATCTACGAAAAAGAAGCCTAGGGCATTATTAAAAACCGTCGATAACCCCTCACCCTTTATCGTTGGTCCCCCCATCACTCATCCTCGCAACTTTTTCGGACGTGAGCGGGAAATAAAACGTCTTTTCAACTTATTGAAACACCATCCCCTGCAAAATGCTGCCATCATTGGTAAACGGCGCAGTGGTAAGACTTCTCTACTGAAATATCTAGAAAATATAACCACCACCTCGTCAGAACAGTTACGTCTTGGTCAAAAGACTGACTGGTTGCCGAATCCAGAAAACTATTGCTGGATATTTATAGACTTCCAAGACTCGCGCATGGCAAGCAGAGAACGACTGCTTGGCTACATATTAGAATGCTTGAGAATTCCAGTGCCTGCTGCTTGTGACCTCGATTGTTTCATGGACTTGGTCAGTGACAACCTCAACAGGCCTACAGTAATTCTAATGGATGAGATTGGCGTAGGGTTACAACGGTGCCCAGAGTTAGATGATGAGTTCTGGGAGAGTTTGCGCTCCTTGGCAACCAACTACACAGAAGGTAATCTAGGGTTTGTGTTAGCAACCCCCGAATCACCAATTGAGTTAGCTCACCACACCGGTCACAGTTCACCTTTTTTCAACATTTTCGGCTACACCACCACTCTAGGACCGCTGAAAGAGCCAGAAGCCCGGGAATTGATAGCTAGCTCCCCCATTTCCTTCCCTGTTGAGGACAGAGAATGGATTCTGAACCAAAGTGGAGGCTGGCCACTGCTACTGCAAATCCTCTGTCGAGAACGCCTTTTCACCATAGAAGATAACGAAATCGATGATCAATGGCGAGAAGAGGGACTAAGACAGATAAAACCATTTCGATACTTATTATAGGGGTCATGACTTCTCTTAATTGTTCCCTGCAATTCCTACACTGATGGATTTATACAGCACTCCAGATTACTGCTGATTGGAGTGCAACTGGCTCAAGAATAAAAATTAAAACTGAAAGCGAAAGTAATTGAATGAAAACAACACTAGAGACCTCTATGGTGGGAATTTATGGTATTGGCAGTGACATTGTCGGTGCTGGCTTATTAGTGTCTAAGAGGTATGTATTCACCATTTCCAATGTGATTATGAAGGCTCTAGGTATATACCCAGAAAAGATTAATGCAGAAAATATGCCTGAGCAGCCAATCTACATCAATTTTCCCCTACTAAGACCAAAAAAGAGGATCATAGCTCGGGTAGTTTTCTGGCGACCCTCTAAGTATCCATCCTCTTACAACAACAAAAAAGGTGAAGAAGATATTGATGATATTGATGATATTTATGATATTGCAGTGCTGGAATTAAAAAGTCCTCTTCCAAACCAGGCTCGACCTGCAAGACTAGTTGTGGCAGAGGATGTCTGGGGGCATCCCTTCAGGACTTTTGGGTTTGTGGTGATGCAGTTGTTGGGTTTCAATAACTATGAAGTCGGTATGTTTAGAAGAATCTTTAAAGGCATGTGGATTTTCGGAGTTTTGAGGGGGTCGCTGGTCTTAGGTGACGTACAAATAGAAATAACAAATAAAGTAGAAGAAGGGTGGAAATGCTGTATTGGCGCACCGATTTGGGATGAGAAATTGAAAGGGGTGATTGGAATGCTTGTGGCAATCCAAGCAGATTACAATTTGGGTATAATGATTCCTACTACCCAGCTAATTAAAGCCTGGCCTACCTTAGCTAAAGAAGGAAATGTCCACTATGTTGGACTTCGCCAACTTCAAAAACAGCTAATAGGTTTCTTTGTGTGGATCAGACAGTTGGCTTTACCAAGGCATCAAGTAAAGCAACTCGAACAGGATGCCCAACAGTTAGAAAACTGTAAGGATATTCAATCGATTAGAAATGCTCATCGTAGCCTAATAACTGACGAATTGGACGTTCCAGCCAGTCCCCTGCTGCACAGCTTAAGTCGGATCACTCAGGATGTAAATGCTGCTCTGAATCAGGAAAGTTCCTATAACCAGCGTCTAGCCCTTATGGGTATTGCAGACCGCCTAAATGGGTTATCACTAGAGTTGAACCGCAGCAGTGACAGGTATGCCAAGCGTTTCCGTCCGATAGTCAACAGTTGGCGTGAAATCTTAACCAATCATGTGCGCGAACTGGCAAAAACAGCTGAACTGCATCAAGACATTGACTCTCCCTACATTATTGGAGTTCCTCTGACAGAACAGCAGGCAATCTTCATTGGGCGGACTGACATTACTGCTCAAATCGAGCAATTGCTGCTAGACCAGCGCAGACCACCCTTGCTCCTCTACGGTCAGCGGCGCATGGGGAAAACTTCCCTACTTTACAACCTGGGACGCCTGCTCCCCAATACAATTGTCCCTCTATTTGTGGACTTACAAGGACCAGCTACACGGGCAACTGACCATGCTGGTCTTCTCTACAACATTGCCAGAAAAATGGTGGACTTAGCTAAAAGGCAACGAGGCATAACTCTGCTGCCTTTGACTCGGGATGCACTAAAGGCAGATCCCTTCACTCGCTTTGATGAATGGCTGGATGATGTCGAGCTAGCACTTGAAAAAAATACGGTCTTACTTGCTCTGGATGAGTTTGAAGCTCTAGACAGGGCTATAGCCAAAGGACGTTTTGAGGAAGAGGACGTTTTAGGTATGCTACGGAACTTGATCCAGCACCGTCCCCGCTTTAAAGTTTTACTGGCTGGCTCCCATACTCTAGAGGAATTTCAGCGCTGGGCTAGCTATCTGATCAATGTCCAGGTGATACATATTAGTTACCTGAAAGAAGCCGAAGCACGCCAGTTGATTGAGCAACCTGTCAAGGATTTTGCTCTACGCTATGAGCCAGAAGCCCTTCAGCGCGTGCTAGAACTTACCCGATGTCATCCCTTTCTAGTGCAACTCCTCTGCGCTGAGATTGTTGCACTTAAGAATGAGCAAACACCTACGGTTCGCAGGCTGGCTAAGCTATCCGACGTTGAAGCCGCAATACCAGAAGCTTTAGAACGTGGTAGCTTTTTCTTTGCTGATATCGAAACAAACCAAATAGACGCTGCTGGGCTAGAAGTGCTATGTTTCCTTGCGGCAGAGGGGGAAGGGTCGATAGTAAGTCGAGAAGCCTTATCCTGTAAGTTTCCCAATGAACTCGATAGCACTCTCAACTTGCTCTTGAGGCGTGAGCTAATTGAGAAAGAGGATGAAGGTTATCGCTTCCAGGTAGAGTTAATCCGGCGCTGGTTTGCCCTGGCACAAAAAACCTGAGTGATATAGCGCTACGGGCAAGGCAGCTATGCTGAGGGCAGAAGGCAGAAGTTGACTCTAACAAGGTATTAGAAGTAAGAGTTGTCCTCACCTGAGTGGGTACTGCTATAGAAGTAATAGAATCAACTGAATGTGGTTAAGTAATTGACATTGTCATGAGTCATATTTTTAGTCCAAATTTTGATTTGGATACTCGAAAAGCTGATGAAATCGTTCCTAGACTTTCGATATCTCCCTGTCTCCCCCTCTCTCGGTTCCTCATTCTCTTGGCACAGGGCATCCTCAGCCTAAAATTTACCTATAATCGAGATAATCGAGAACAGTAGCACCAGCACAAGACAATGCCAGACACACATATTCGCTTTGATTGGGCAATCAAAAAACTGCTGCGTAATAAAGCTAACTTTGGTGTTTTGGAAGGGTTTTTAAGCGAGTTATTGCATTTCGATATTACCATCAAAACCCTTCTCGAAAGCGAAGCTAATCAAGAGACACTCGATGAGAAAACCAACCGAGTTGATATTCTCGCTGAAACTACTGATGGCGAGCTCGTCCTGATTGAAGTACAAAACAACCCTCAACACGATTATTTCCACCGTATGCTCTACGGTGCGTCTAAGTTAGTCACCGAATACTTAGGAAAAGGTCAAGAGTATGGTGAAATTAAGAAAGTATATTCAATTAATATAGTCTACTTTAACTTGGGGATGGGGGATGACTATATTTATTCCTATCGCGGAGAGTTTGTTGGGGCTAATCTTGGGGATATCCTGCAACCGACCAAAACTCAGGAGTTCAAATTTCACATCAACAAAGTAGCAGATATCTTCCCAGAATACTACCTGGTGAAAGTAAATAATTTTAAGGAATTAGCGAAAACTAGCTTAGATGAATGGATTTATTTTCTCAAAAACAGCGATATCAAAACGGAATTTTCGGCCAAAGGAATAGAAGAAGCGAAGGAGGCGCTGCGAGTCACTAATTTATCAGAACAAGAAAGAGCAGCTTACGAGCGTTACCTAAAAAATAAGCGTGACGAAGCCAGTATACTCAGTACCCAAGAGTTTGAGACGAGATGGCAAGTGGAACAGGCAGAAATTCGAGGTATGAAAAAAGGTATCCAACAAGGGAAACAAGAAGGTATTCAACAAGGAAAAAAAGAAGAAAAAATAGCGATCGCCCGTTCCTGTAGGGAACAAGGTTTAGATGTGGAGACTATTATGAAAATCACCCAACTTTCTCGGGAAGAGATTGAATCAATTTAGAATTTAGAATTTAGAATTTAGAATTTAGAATTTGTAATTATACATTTTGCATTCACCATTCACTATTCTGCATTCACCATTCACCATTCACCATTCACCATTCACTCTTTCTTCCTTAATAGGGTTCCCCTGGCCAGATTTTGGTCAAGGACGTTCAAGATTTCCCTATTCACCGTTCTGTGGCCACAGGGCATCCTCAGCGTAAAATTTAGATATAATCGAGAACAGTAGCACCAGCACAAGACCATGGCAGACACACATATTCGCTTTGATTGGGCAATCAAAAAACTGCTGCGTAATAAAGCTAACTTTGGTGTTTTGGAAGGGTTTTTAAGCGAGTTATTGCATTTCGATATTACCATCAAAACCCTTCTCGAAAGCGAAGCTAATCAAGAGACACTCGATGAGAAAACCAACCGAGTTGATATTCTCGCTGAAACTACTGATGGCGAGCTCGTCCTGATTGAAGTACAAAACAACCCTCAACACGATTATTTCCACCGTATGCTCTACGGTGCGTCTAAGTTAGTCACCGAATACTTAGGAAAAGGTCAAGAGTATGGTGAAATTAAGAAAGTATATTCAATTAATATAGTCTACTTTAACTTGGGGATGGGGGATGACTATATTTATTCCTATCGCGGAGAGTTTGTTGGGGCTAATCTTGGGGATATCCTGCAACCGACCAAAACTCAGGAGTTCAAATTTCACATCAACAAAGTAGCAGATATCTTCCCAGAATACTACCTGGTGAAAGTAAATAATTTTAAGGAATTAGCGAAAACTAGCTTAGATGAATGGATTTATTTTCTCAAAAACAGCGATATCAAAACGGAATTTTCGGCCAAAGGAATAGAAGAAGCGAAGGAGGCGCTGCGAGTCACTAATTTATCAGAACAAGAAAGAGCAGCTTACGAGCGTTACCTAAAAAATAAGCGTGACGAAGCCAGTATACTCAGTACCCAAGAGTTTGAGACGAGATGGCAAGTGGAACAGGCAGAAATTCGAGGTATGGAAAAAGGTATCCAACAAGGAAAACAAGAGGGGATCGAACAAGGTCTTCAACAAGGTATCCAACAAGGAAAAAAAGAAGAAAAAATAGCGATAGCACGTTCCTGCCGGGAACAAGGTTTAGATGTGGAGACTATTATGAACATCACCCAACTTTCTCGGGAAGAGATTGAATCTTTATAAACTCCTACCCATCTTGATACCCCTTGAAGTCCTGGAATTGCCCAGTTTTCATATCCCACAACCTGACCTATTAGCAGATACGTGGTAATTGTTGACCGCTTAACAGATCCACGACCCTGGTTGCACCAATTTTACTCTGCATAGTGACTAGACTGGAATTCTCGTCTGTTACCTTGCCAATTAAACCAGCATCTTTTCCCAAGGAGTGCGATCGCATAATCTCCAAACCCTTTTGTGACTCTTGCTCCGGTAAAATAACCACAAATCGACCTTCATTGGCCACATAAAGCGGATCGAACCCCAGAATTTCACAGGCTCCTTGTAAATCTTCCTTGACTGGAATCAGACTTTCATCAATATGGATGCCAAGATTAGCCCCAAGGGCAATTTCGTTTAAAGCACTGGCCAAACCACCACGAGTCAGATCCCGCATACAGTGAATTTCGATCCCACTTTGGGTTAGGTCTAGTACCAAATCAGCAAGGGAAGCACAGTTGCGTAGGGTGCGTGATAAGACGGACTCGCCTTGATTTTATTGGTAGTCAGTGTTGGCAAAGTCCGTCCCGTAACGCACCACCAAAAGGCTCACTCTGATTTAATCGGTAGCTATTGTTGGGAAAGTCCATCCCGTAACAAAGCACTTGCTAAATTTTTGCTTACTTAAATTCTGCCATGTAGATTTGAAATTGTGTTAGCTAATCACCAACTTTTATTTGTTTTTATTTTAGACTATTTTAGTTGATTAATTTCTATTTATTTTGATTAAAATGCCTAGTTTTATTTAGTCATACTTTCCAGTCAATACCGTCCCAAATATTTATATCAAACTCCTATACACCTATTTTTTTAGTCAATAGATTAGAGGTCAGAAGCATTTACCTTGAAAATCATGGCCATGACCAAAAAGACTAATCCCAACCGAAAACGTTGGCTATTAATAGAGTTCGTTGTGGAGTTACTAGCTTTATTCCTTGATGCAAACCTAATCATAGTCTTGAATCTTTGCTTATTAATTTGGCGTTGGCTAAAGGAAGAGGAGGAGGAGTAGGGTCGATATCATAGTTGTAAAAAAGAAAGTAAATGTGGCAAGGGTGGGGAGATGGGGAGTGTAAGCTCAACAGGATTTTTTTCCCTCTTACCTGCTCCCTCTTACCTGCTCCCTCTTACCTACTCCCTGCTCCCTGCTCCCTGCTCCCTAAAACCTAGATATTTGTACCTCACAAGTCTTAGAATTGCTATAGTTGTAGTCTACTACTTCTTTGAGTAAACGCACCCTCAGCCCAATCTCAGCCATGAAATTCATCAGCCCCAAAACCGACTTTGCCTTTAAAAAAATCTTTGCCTCCCAGGAAAGTAAGCCGATTCTGATTAGCTTCCTCAATGCTCTTGTCTATCACAATCAACCTCTCATCGAAGATTTAGAAATTATTGATCCTTATCAGTCTTCTCCTCTGCCAATCCTCAAAGACTCTTTCCTCGATGTGAAAGCTAAGCTGAGGGATGGTTCTCTAGTGATTATTGAAATGCAGGTTTTGCAGGTAGAGTCTTTTGCTCGTCGAGTTTTGTATAACGCAGCTAAAGCTTACTCACTACAATTAGGTAAAGGGGAAGGCTACCGTTATCTCAAACCAGTGATTGCTCTGACCATTACCGATTTTATTATGTTTCCTGAGAATAATCAGGTAATTAATCATTTTGAGTTCCGAGAAAAAAGTACCAACATCAGCTACGTAGAAAATTACTTACAATTATTGTTTGTAGAGTTACCGAAGTTTGAGAAGCAGTTGGAGGAGTTAGAAGAATTGGATGAGTTGTGGATGTATTTTTTAAAAAATGCCCCTTCCTTAGATACAGTCCCAGAGAAAATGGCACAACTACCAGAGTTTCAACAGGCATTTGGGATTGCTTCTCAGGCGAACTTAACCAGGAAGGAGTTGGAGGAACTAGGAAAACGAGAAATGTTTATTCATGACCAACAAGGGCTGATTATATTTGCTGAAAAACAAGGTAAAGAAAAAGGAATGAAACAAGGAAGAGAAAAAGGAATGAAACAAGGGAGAGAAGAAGGGGAGAAAGAAAAAGCCCAAACAATTGCACGCCAACTTCTGCCTCTTTTGGATGATGAAACGATTAGCCAAACTACTGGCATACCTGTAGAGGAAATTAGGAAGCTTCGCTGAACAAGTCAAAAGGCAATAGACTAATGAAGAATTTAGAATGAAGAATGAAGAATGAATTTTTAGTTGGGTAGGGTGTGTTAGGGACGGACTCACCCTGGTTTTATCAGTAGCCAGTATGGGGACAGTCCGTCCCGTAACGCACCACAGTTTTGTAGGGTGGGCAAGGGGAAATAAATTGGTTGGAGCCCTTGGGTTGACCAATTACCTTGCCCACCCTACAGGATCGGACGTTTTAGTGGGCAAAACTCCTAGAGTTTTCCCTACAGCTGATCTGTGCTAACCTTTTGCCCACCCTACAGGATCTCAATTCTTAATTCTTAATTCTTAATTCTCAATTCTTAATTCTCAATTCTTAATTCTTAATTCTTAATTCTTAATTTTCCTTGACAAATTTAAATATAATCATTATGATTACAGTATAAAATTCAAAAACAATTTCTCGACTATGACTCAAAACTCTCAGCCCAATTCAAACAATAACTCAAACGGATTCATTGTTCCGTATATTTTGAAAGGGTCTCGCCAGCAAATCACCCATACCGCCTATATCTTGAATGCCCTCGGCTATATCCAAATTTCGGAATGGGGTCCTCTTCAGCCCACTGGAACTCCAGACGAATATATTACGATGATCACCAGATATTGGATTTGGCGTTAACACCTTGTCTTGATGCAGTCGCTCATGGGGGAAACCACGGCAGTTGCTCATGGTTAGAAGTTACCGTAAGACAGTTGAGCCTTAATCAATAAGTTTTACCCCTTTTGTGCATAGCCGACCAACCATAAAGGCTCAACGTAATCAGGTTTCGTCTCCGGGGGGAACCCCCAAGACCGCACTGCCTCCCCAAGACCGCGCTGCATCGCTAAATTTCTGGGGGGGTTTCCCCCCTGGCCAAAAGCCAATCACATCCGATCAGGATTGGATTGCTGAGAAAATTGAGTGCATAGTCGAAAAATCCTAGCCGTAGAAAGTATTTCTGCGGCTACTTTTTTTTGGTTAGCAGGTTTAAGGTTAGTTGGTTGTTCGCCTTTGGCGTTCCCGAAGGGTAGGTTAAGCTGATGCGCATTTAAATTGGTTTTTTCCTGTTCCCTGTTCCCTGTTCCCTGTTCCCTGTTCCCTACTCCCTACTCCCTACTCCCTACTCCCTTCCGTTACGCCATTCCTTGGGAAACAAAACCAGCCCAAAAGAAAGGATGAGCAAAAGGAAAATCCTTCTTACTCAAAGACTCCAAACGCTTTCGCTGTATCTCGAATTTATCGACAATTGTGATCCACTTATCAAACTCTTCCTGATCTCCCTGATCCTTAGCATTCTGTTTAGCAGTATTGGCTTCCGTTAACTTTTGTTCCAGATGTTCCCTTAACTGAGCCTGATAGTTATCAGCAAACTCCTTTCCCGTTAAATTGCGCAATTTAATTTGCCCTTGCTGTAGTGCTTGGGAGCGGCTCATCCCTGACCTGCGGCCATCGTAGTAAAAAATCGCTAATAAAGCACTGGCCAAATCATCTACAGACCACTGGGTACTAACCACACTCCTGGCTCCAGCACATAGAAAACCGGTAGCTAGACTAAGCAAGTCATCAGTAAGTTTGGTAACAGTGAAATTAACCTCGCAGGCTGAAGCAAAAACTTCGGAAAGATTGGGCATGCGCCAACCAGGAGTTAAGAGTTGACCCAGGGTAAGGGAACCATCTCCTAACCTTAACTGAGATTCCAACGGGTTGGGGTTAGATTCGGCATGATGGCTGGAGTGGAGGATATGCACTTGCTGGCCTAAGGTTTGGTATGATTTGACCGTGGCATTCCGTCCTTGTAAGCGCTGCTCAGCAGGAACCTGATACATTTCGGCCAGGGTTTTGCATTCAAAACTGGCAAAGGGCAGATCCTCCGTCGCATCTTCGACTATACCCATTTCCTGACCTTCAATTACTGGGCGTTGGTGGCAATAGTGGAGGATTTGGCAACTGGGAACCAAGCGAATACGAAAGCGATCGCATAAATAAGTAGTGTTGGTAACAGGTTTAGTGGCAGAGGGTTTGGAGGGTTTGCTGCCTAAGACCATACCCCGAGTTTGGGGAAGATCCCCCCTAACCCCCCTTAACAAGGGGGGGACGATTGCGGCATTTTCTGGTAATAAACCCTCTTGCTCTGCTGGTGATAAACCCTCTTGCTCCCCTGTTTTTAAGGGTAATAAATCCTCTTGCTCCCCCCTTATTAAGGGGGGCTGGGGGGGATCCACAATCGGCAACGCCGCAAAAGGAATCTGATGCAAACGTAGATGAGGCACAATAATCAACTCCTCAATCCCAGTCAGATATTTTGCCACCAGCTCCTGCAACTGCAAGCGCTCAGCAAGTTCCTCAAGAAAATCCCCCATGTTCTGTTTCCATTCACTTTGTGCCTCAAGATAGGGATTGAACCAGTTTAGTCCAATCCAATTCTGTAACTTATCCCACCCCTGGCCTACACAAGTAAAAACTTGAGGACTGCGATCCTTACGTAGGATAAAAATATGGGTATCCTCCCTTGTTGTGTAAAAACTGAGCAGAGCAGTCGTTGGTTCCTGGATTAACTGCTGGATTTGCTGCCAATCGAGATGATCCACTTGAATTTGTCCTGCCAAAACCGGGTCATAGTAGCGCAGCTGTTGCCAAACTTGCTGTTTTTGTGCCTCTAATGCTTGGATTTCCTTCTCGTATTTTAATAAAGCTTCCCTAGTCAAGGATTGATCAAATTGTTTCACTCCCATTCCTAATGACATGGTTTTATTAGGAGTTCCTGCCAAAACTGGAACAGCCTCCGAAGCAGAACCAAAACGGAGGGCATTGATACGCCGTTGCAATTCCTCGTAGTCCAGCAAAAGCTGTTCTAGTTCTGAGGCAATTTCTCCCCCTTGGTAGAGTTCATTACTAGCCATCATATCTACCAAGCCTTGGGCACGAGAACGTTCAGTATATTCCACTGCTTTCTCGATTTCTCCTAAGTTGAGGCAAGCTTGTACTATGTTGCCATATACGTAAATGGAATCAGCAAGAATCTGTTGGCGACGCTCCTCATCAATTGCCCAACTCCGGCTTTGTTCTACCGCTTGGATAGCTAGGGCGTAGCCTTCGATAGCTAGTTGCCAATTGTTATTTTCCAGAGCAACGTTACCTAAATTGCTAGCTGTTTGCAGACAGTGGAGAGGGAAGTTTGCTGGAGTATAGATTTCTAGGGCATTTCTAGAATGAGCGATGGCTTGTTCGATATTATCTGCTTTCTCTCCTTTTATTCTTACACAGTAGGCAAAGCCAAGATGGTTTTGGAAGATTGCCCAAATTTGGGGAAATGCGGACTTGCTAAAGATTTGTAGGTTATTTTTAGAAGCACTGATGGCTTGTTCGATATTATCGGCTGTATCTCCATTGATTCTATCATCAGAGTAGGCATTTCCGATGTTGTTTTGAGTCTTTGCCCATTGTTGGGGCAATGCCTCCAAGGTAAATAATGTTATAAAACTTTCATAACTAGCCATGGCAATTTCTAGGTTAATGGCTATATTATCTAGAGTAAAATAATGTTGAACTAAATTACAAAAATTTCCAATAACTTGAGCAAAATATTTAGGGTATTTTTTATAAAATACTGGAAATTTTGTTATTGCAAAAAAATGCAGCATTTGCCCTAATTCTTCATTTAAATTATTGATGTTATCTTGCAGTAGAGGGTAAACTGATTGACGGCTAGGGTAAGTTCCGACTGCCTGCACGATGGACATTAGGAAATTGAAATAGTCTTCCAAAGAAACTGCAGTTAATTTCTGAGCAAAACTTCGCAACCAATTGGCATTGTTATCTCCATCCTCTTCCATTTGTGCTGCTACTGCTTCCATGATCTGCACCAACTCCCAATTCACTAGTTCTTGGTTGGCCTGCAGTATTTTATCTTCTTTTCCAGGGCATTGTAGCAGTTGTTGGATCAGGTTTAAATAAGCTTCAAATCGTTGTTCGTCCATAGTATTTTCCTATTCTGTTTCCTGTTACCTAATTCTAAGCAGATGCTTCTACTACCTCGAAAGAGCGATAAAATGCTTGCCAATTATTGCTATCTTCTCCCAACCTTGTCCACAATTCCTTAAGCCGTTCGAGATTCCAAATGGGAGCTGGTTCTTCTTGATTAGGCGTTAACCAAGGAAAATCTAAGGAATCGTCTAAGACAATAGCCAGAAACTCTTCTTGCCCTACCCTATCAAATTTTATCTCTTCACACATTGCCCCTGACTGAGGCATCAGCATTGTCTTATCTTTGAGTCGATTAACTGGAGCAAAAGCTTGGGAAGGACAAACTACATAGTTGGTATCTAAACCGCGATTTAATAACAACAGATGCTGTTGGTCACAATCTAGCTCCACATGCATATGGTAGGGAATGTTTAAACCAATTACAGGCTTCTTGCCTCGGGGTACAACCAAGCCTTTGTTGTAAATAGGATCTGGAGTAAAACGAAGCCAACGGTAAGGGGATGCAGCTTTTTGAATTAGGTCTTGCCAAAGCCCATCCATTTGCCAGTAAGGAAATTTATGCTCCCATAACCAGCCATAAGCAATTCGCCAGGGTGATTGTTTTTCATCCGCTGGTCTTCCTCGTTTATGCTCCCAATTTACCCCATGTTTTGCCATTTCCTCCCCAAACTGCTTTTTCAGCTTTTTCAGTACTTCGGCCAGGGTAGCATTAATGCTCTGTTCATTAAACGCTCCCAGTTTTGTGTCCATTTTGCGAGCAATCTCGACATTCTCTTCTTGCCAGTTGTCAGGACTAAAACGCAGTTGAAAGCATACTTTTTGGGTTTCGGAGGTTTTGGATATCGGGAAAATCTGGTCAGAGATGTATTCAATGAACTGTTGTTGTTGAGATTGTTGGTTGGTCATGGTATTTATCCTAAGAAAGGGAGCAGGGAGCAGGGAGCAGGGAGTAGGGAGTAGGGAGTAGGCAAAAGGCAAAAGGCAAGAGGCAAGAGGAACCCACCCCTAACCCCTCCCAGGAGGGGAAGGCAAGAGGCAAGAGGCAAGAGGTAGAACAGGCTTCCAGCCTGTAATACTTAACTCTTATAAGCTTCTAGCCTCAGCTTTGTGGCACAGGCTTCCAGCCTGTGACCGACTGAATGCTTACATTTTTGCTTACTTAAATTCTGCCATGTAGATTGGTAATTGTGTTAGCTGATTACAAATTTTTATTTATTTTTATTTTCGATTATTTTAGTTTATTTATTCATATTTAAAAGTTCAGTTTTTATTTGATTATATTTTCCAATAAATACCGTTCCAGTTTTTTATATCAAAGCCCTATACACCTATTTTTTTAGTCAATAGGCTAGAAGTCAGAACCATTTATATTGACAATCATGGCTATGACCAAAAAGACTAATCGCAACCGAAAAATTTTGATATTCATAGAGTTTATTGTGAAGTTACTAGCTTTATTCCTTGATGCAAACCTAATCATAGTGTTGAATCTTTGCTTGTTGATTTGGCGTTGGATTAGGGAAGAATAAGAGGAGGAGTAGGGTCGATATCATAGTTGTAAAAAAGAAAGTAAGTGTGGCAAGGGTGGGGAGATGGGGACTGTAAGCTCAACAGGATTTTTTTCCCTCTTACCTCTTCTCTCTTACCTCTTCTCTCTTCCCTGCTCCCTGCTCCCTGCTCCCTAAAATCCAGCAATTTGTACCTAACAGCAATTGCAAACCGCTGTATCATAGTTGTAGTCTACTACTTCTTTGAGTAAACGCACCCTCAGCCCCATCTCAGCCATGAAATTCATCAGCCCCAAAACCGACTTTGCCTTTCAAAAAATCTTTGCCTCCCAGGAAAGTAAGCCGATTCTGATTAGCTTCCTGAATGCTCTTGTCTATCACAATCAACCTCTCATCCAAGATTTGGAAATTATTGATCCTTATCAGTCTTCTCCTCTGCCAATCCTCAAAGACTCTTTCCTCGATGTGAAAGCTAAGCTGAGGGATGGTTCTCTAGTGATTATTGAAATGCAGGTTTTGCAGGTAGAGTCTTTTGCTCGTCGAGTTTTGTATAACGCAGCTAAAGCTTACTCACTACAATTAGGTAAAGGGGAAGGCTACCGTTATCTCAAACCAGTGATTGCTCTGACCATTACCGATTTTATTATGTTTCCTGAGAATAATCAGGTAATTAATCATTTTGAGTTCCGAGAAAAAAGTACCAACATCAGCTACGTAGAAAATTACTTACAATTATTGTTTGTAGAGTTACCGAAGTTTGAGAAGCAGTTGGAGGAGTTAGAAGAATTGGATGAGTTGTGGATGTATTTTTTAAAAAATGCCCCTTCCTTAGATACAGTCCCAGATAAAATGGCACAACTCCCAGAGTTTCAACAGGCATTTGGGATTGCGTCTCAGGCGAACTTAACCAGGAAGGAGTTGGAGGAACTAGGAAAACGATAAATGTTTATTCATGACCAACAAGGGCTGATTATATTTGCTGAGAAACAAGGAATGAAACAAGGAATAGAAGAAGGAATGAAACAAGGGAGAGAAGAAGGGGAGAAAGAAAAAGCCCAAGCAATTGCACGCCAACTTCTGCCTCTTTTGGATGATGAAACGATTAGCCAAACTACTGGCATACCTGTAGAGGAAATTAGGAAGCTTCGCTGAACAATTCAAAAGGCAATAGACTAATGAAGAATTTAGAATGAAGAATGAAGAATGAAGAATGAAGAATGAATTTTTAGTTGGGTAGGGTGTGTTAGGGACGGACTCACCCTGGTTTTATCAGTAGCCAGTATGGGGACAGTCCGTCCCGTAACGCACCACAGTTTTGTAGGGTGGGCAAGGGGAAATAAATTGGTTGGAGCGCTTGGATTGACCAATCACCTTGCCCACCAGGATTAACTGTGGCTAGCTCGCTTGGCTTTTGGCGTTGCTGAATCAAGTAATGAATAGCAGTAGAGTGGGCATCCTGCCCGCTCGACCAGATATTGATAACGGGCAAGATGCCCATTCCACCCACCGGGTCAACTGTTCTCTCTTCCCTCTTCCCTCTTCCCTCTTACCTCTTCCCTGCTCCCTGCTCCCTGCTCCCTAAAACCCAGAGATTTTTACCTCATGGGTATAAGACTTGCTATATAAGTAATTTCTCGGAATAAATCCAGGATTATTATAGCTTTCGTAAATCTTAATTTCTGATCAACATAGATTAAAAAGATATAAATTATTATGTTAGGTTTTAATCAAAGTAACTTCATAATTCCAATTTCAGAGGGCATGGTAATAACGCAGGATTTGCCAAAAGAACTTGAAACTATTGAAATTGAGAATAAATACGAAGATTGCCTGTTCATGAAATTAGAGGGGACTATCGTTCAGCCAGATAAAATTGACCTATTATTAACGATAAACTTTCATGATCAATTTTTAGAACTACCCGGTGGTAGCATCAAACTTGGGCTAACCGGTGGAGAGCTAAGGCTGAACTTAACCAATGGCAAACTTCCCTATTCTAACCGTGGTTTCAATGATGATTTTAAAGTTTCCATAGAGAAAAAGCGACGGTCAAAGCAAGGTAGTCAAATTCACCATGACAAGAAGATGTCCATGGGTTTAGACCGTAATTCCAATCAAATTGAGTTCAACCTTGGCACAGAATTAAATCTCAGGAAAAATATCAATCACGAAAAAACTGATGAATTCACCATCATGGATTACCAGATCACATCCAAAGGTGGAGAAACCAGTCCAGCTTGGGTTTTTGCTGCCAAAAGTGGTGAGCCATTATTAACTGGAACCCTGAGCAGTATATGGTTAGGCAGCATTACCAAACAAGATATCAATCAACCCTGTTATATCGAAGCGATTTTCACAGTTTTGCCGAAAAATGTCCATCTTTATGAAGCGGAGGGAATCTGGTTTCAAGAAATTAGTCGAGAAGAACGGGCAGTCCTAGATCGAAAGATTGTCTTATTTTTACTCAAGCGCCAATTAAAACCTTATGTAAGTCGGTTAGTATTGCAGGATGTTTAATCAAGAATTAAGCCAGGAAATAAACAAGACACTCCAAGGTTTTCGAGCAGCCAAGACCAAGAATTTCCAGAAATTAGCAGAAGTTGCTGGTTTAGATATTACTAGTGACTTTGCAGGTGCTAACCTTAGGGGTGTTAATCTCAGTCGTCTTAATCTCAGCCATGCTGACTTAAGTGATACTGATTTAAGGGATGCTAAACTCAGTGGCACTGACTTGAGTGGCGCTGACTTGAGTGGCGCTAACTTGAGTGGGGCTAGCTTGATTTCAGCAAACTTAAGCCATGCTAATCTCAGTAATGCCCAAGTCACAGGAACTCGGTTTGGCAAAAATCCCGGTCTGGTTGAACAGACCAAGGATAACCTGATCAAGCGAGGAGGGATATGGGAACCTAGTATCACGGAAGTGCTTCTGGCTTGGAATGAATTGAATGACCGTGACCGAGATTGGATGATTGCCACAGGGGAGAGTAAAGAAATTCCAGCTGGTCATGTCTTGATTCATGAAGGACAATCGATCAATGCCCTCTACATTGTCCTAGATGGCATCTTAACCGTTTCCGTTGAAGCTTGGAAAAGTCGGGAAATTGCTCGATTATCCAACGGTGAAGTAGTCGGAGAAATGTCTTTTGTGAAAGATCATCCCCCTTCCGCTACAGTTAAAGCTTTAGAAGACTCCATTGTGTGGTCAATTGATCGAGCTAAATTAACCCATAAACTAGAGCAAGACCCTCGTTTTGCAGCTCGTTTTTATCGCTTGCTTGCTGCTGCTATTGCTGATCGAATACACCTGACCACAATTAGCTTACTTTACTTCGAGAAAGAGTATCAGATAGAAGACCCAATGGCGACTAACCTGAAGATTGATGAACTAACAACCTCCAGTCACTATCGGTTCATGGCTACACCCATTAATAAGGACTCAATCAAAACCTATGAAAAAGTTATTTTAGACAAAACTAAGGCAGCTTTACTGATTAATGGGGTGATTGAATCTTGAGCTATCAGCTATCAGCTATCAGCTATCAGCTATCAGCTATCAGCTATCAGTTTATGGGCTACGCCCACGCGTGCGCGTTCAGCTATCAGTTTATGGGCTACGCGAACAGCTTTCAGGCAAAGGCCAACGGCTGACGGCTGACCACTGACCACTGGCCACTGACCACTGACCACTGACCACTGAACGCGCAGGCGTGCGCGTAGCGCTTAAGCTGACAATTAATCGTCTTTTTTAATCACTTTAAACTCATCTAGCAATTGCACCCAAGTGATAGCATCTCTCTTGTCATAAACCCAAGCGATCAGATTGATATCTCCTGTTTCCCAAGCAAATTTCCACCAAGCATCTAACTGTTCTTCTGTAACATCTAATCCTATTATTTCTTTTTTAAAAGTATCACTGGTAGGCTGACTATAGTGATGCCCCTGGATAAACTGTTGCCAGTCAGCTACGGTAAACTTAAAATCGTAATCCTGTGCTACCTTAACTACCTCTTCTGGATTTTTAGTAGCTATTAGCTGCTCTTTTAAATCCTCTTGTTGAGAAATAGCATGGAAAAATTGAGCAACAGTTTCTGTAGAGATTGTAGACATTGTAGATATTAGCTATAAAAAATGCGTCACTCATGGACGCTAGTTAATCGACTTTACATTGACAATTATAATTAATGACAATTATTAATTATTATTCTTTCGAAAAAGATAAAGGCCAAGACGATAAAGGTGGTGTCTCTAACAAGGCAGCACTGAGACTGTCGTGAATCTTGGCATTAGTTGCCAGAATCCGCCCAGAATTAATATCAATAGGACTGCCATCATATGCGCTAACTTTACCACCAGCTTCTTCTAGGATAACGATGCCAGCAGCTATATCCCAAGGAGAAAGCCCTCGTTCCCAATAGCCATCCAATCGTCCAGTAGCAACATTACACAAATCCATGGATGCAGAACCACTACGACGAACGCCTTGAGTCAGATGAATCAGGTAACAGAACTCGGCATAGTTGTTATCGGAAGTCTGCCGCCGGTCATAGGCAAATCCAGTCACTAACAAGCTCTTACCCAGCTCAGAGACTTGGGAAACCTGGATTGGATCACCATTGCAGGTTGCCCCTAAGCCCACAGCTGCACACAATAACTCATCCCGAAAGGGGTTATATACTGCTCCCACCTGAGGCTTGCCGTCAATCAACAACCCCACAGAGGTAGCAGCAATGGGGTATTGATGGGCATAATTAGTAGTACCATCGAGGGGGTCAATCGCCCATAGGTATTCACTTTGATTGTCTCCCAGTTGACCGGATTCTTCTGCGAGAATCGAATGGTCTGGTACATCATTTTTGAGTATATCTAAGATTACTGCTTCTGCTTCTTTATCAGCTGCAGTGACTAAATCTCCAGGACGTCCTTTCTCTTCTACAGTTTTGAGATTGCCCCAGTAAGTTTTCAAAACATCACCAGCAGCAGTGGCAGCTTTAGCGGCAATATCAAGGAAAGTTTGTAGTTGTTCGGAGGTATGTTCTGTCATTGAGCAGATAACCTGTAGTTTATGAATTGTAAGCAGTCAGCGGTCAGCGGTCAGCAGTCAGCGGTCAGCAGTCAGCGGTCAGCGGTCAGCGGTCAGCGGTCAGCGGTCAGTGCTCAGCGGTCAGTGGTCAGCGGTCAGCGGTCAGCGGTCAGCTTATTTTATTCAAAAGACTTCAACTAGCGTGGCACAGGCTTTGGCCAAAGGCCACGCTGTGCGAACGACACTGTGACTGTACCAATAAGCACCTCAAGTAGCTTGGCCACAGGCCGAAAGCTGATAGCTGATAACTGATAGCTGATAGCTGATAGCTGATAACTGATAGCTGATAACCACTAAGGATTTTGACGGCGAAATTCTGCTGGTGTCAAGCGCAAAGGCTGATCTGGGTTCCAAATCCCATAGCCCATAATTCTGGCGTATTCTTGAGCACGAGCCATTTTCTCATCATATTTGTTATTGGGGGCTAGGGGTGACGCTAAGGCACAGCCCTTAGCTACCAACTGCTCATTGACCAACACACCATCTATCCATACATAGGCTAACCAGCGACTATAGCGGTCTTGTTCCTCTACATCGAGCTCTAACATAACCGATTGTTGATCACTAGTTTCACTAAGGATCTTCTGTAAACAGGTTTTGGCCTGATCTCCCCAAGGCTTTTGTTTCCAGCTTGGTGCCTCTATACCAATCATCCGGATTCGTGCCACTAATGGTGGATCTTGATTGGTGATCAAGACATCCACCGTGTGTCCACTGATCACCTGTTGCACTTGAGCACTAGTCTGGTTGGGGACATTGGTCAATTGGCAACCCCCGAGGAAGAGCAGAAAGCAACTAAGCAGGCTACCCGCTCTACTGTACCTCTGCTCGGCTAGTGTCCTAATCCTCATCCAGTGGCAGCCCAAACCGAACCTTGCCTTTAGCAAAATATCGACCGAACTGAAGTTCATACACTTCATCTTCATCCTGAGTCTCTACCTCTAGGTCTGACCGGGGATAACTCACACATAATAGAGCATAGCCTTGCTCCCGCAATTGTGGAGATAGTCCCATGGCTTCCGGTTGGTAGACTTTTCCTGCCAACACTCGCACTGCGCAAGTGGTACAGGCTCCATTGCGGCAGGCAAAGGGTAGCTCCACACCTTGGTTTTCTGCGGAATGCAAGATATAGCGGTCTGTTGGCACGTTTACCTTGTGCTTAGCACCAGTTTGGCGATTATGAATCTGAATGGTGTACGATTGAGTCATTGACTTCCTATATAATTTTCTGTATAATAAGAAATCGGGCGATGAGTTGAGAAAAATTCAAAGCTCCAACTGAATACTTTACCTGGAGAGGTGGCCGAGTGGTTGAAGGCGCAGCACTGGAAATGCTGTTTAGGGGTAACTCTAACGAGGGTTCGAATCCCTCCCTCTCCGTACCGATTCAATCAATACTATCAGCATTCAGCGGTCAGCATTCAGCGGTCAGCGGTCAGCGGTCAGCGGTCAGTGGTCAGCCGTCAGCAGAGCTAACAGAGATTAAACCAATACTTACCTGGTCAGCTGAAAGCTGATAACTGATAGCTGATAGTTAATAGCTGAACGCGCACGCGTGCGCGTAGCGCTAATCCCTGACCGCTAATAACTGATAGCTGATAGCTGATAACTGATAGCTGACCTAAATACAAACCCAAAAGTCATTTAATACCAAGTTGCGGTCAAACGTACAACTTTCTGTTCCCCCTATCTCCCCATCTCCCCATCTCCCCATCTCCCCATCTCCCTATCCAAGCAATCTACTATCTTTGAATGCAACTCGGTATAAGAGGGCTATTCCTTATAAAATAATTAAGATCCCAATATAGAGCATCTAGCTGTAAGCCTGAAATGAAGCAGTTGATTCAAGGTCTGCATCGATTCCAGACCAAATACTTCGAGACCCACCGAGACCTATTTGAGTTACTGTCTCACGGGCAGCATCCCAGGGTACTATTCATTACCTGTTCAGATTCTCGGATTGACCCGAGTCTGATTACTCAAACTGAGCCTGGTGAAATGTTCATTATCCGCAATGCCGGGAATATCATACCGCCTTATGGAGCAAGTAATGGCGGTGAACCAGCAGCAGTAGAGTATGCTATTTATGCCTTAGGCATTAATGAAATTGTCGTATGCGGTCACTATCGCTGTGGAGCGATGAAAGGTTTACTGAAAATCGACAAGCTAGAAGAGGACATGCCAGCCGTTTACCAATGGCTCAAGCATGCCGAAGCTACTCGCCGGATTATCAAAGAACACTATCAAGACTATGAAGGTGACGAACTCCTGAATGGGGCGGTGGAGGAAAACGTCCTTAACCAGCTACAAAATTTACGTACTTACCCAGTTATTCAATCTCGACTCAGAAGTGAGGAAATTCGGCTTCATGGCTGGGTCTATAAGATAGAAACGGGAGAGGTTCTGGAATATAGTCCACTGCAAAAGCAGTTTGTACCCCCTCAAACCCAGTTTTCAAGAGGAGCATGGATAACACCTCAGCAGCAAGCAAGAATTTATAAAGGTTCTCCCGAATAAACTCTAATCTAAGTGATAATAATAAGCGAAAAAAAAAGTAGATGCTACCCTGCTTAGAGGTGCTATAATCTAATTAGCATCATTTTTACTCTTAGCCTGTAGTAAACTGTTGTCAGTAAGTCGTAAACAGTTTACAGCCAACAGTTGAATCAGCTTCTTAGTTTACAACAACCTATTTGCAACCCTATGTGTAGATGCCCTGATAGCTTATTCCCGTTGGACTAGTTATTGTCCTACCGTCTTTTTAACGTTAGTCAACACAAGATCCGAAACTATATCGACTATAACAGCCTCTATTATAGTCCCGAGATTTCGGTTTAGATATTACTATAGTAGAAGCTATTTCAGGATTACGATAACCGTATAATTGCGGAATTAGTTGAATAGCCTATTTGGAGACATTGGGCAATTTTACGGTTCTTTTGGTCATGGGTAATGGGTTAAGGGGAGTAGGGAGCAGGGAGTAGGGAGTAGGGAGTAGGGAATCGGGAGTCGGGAGTCGGGAATCGGGAATCGGGAATCGGGAGTCGGGAGTCGGGAATCGGGAGCAGGGAGTAGAAATATGTCTTAAGCTTTACTTCGATTGCTATATCTTTGGTTATTTCGGTATTAGTCGCGACGGGTCAATTGAAAAGCGGAGGAAGAATAGCCAATGGAAGAATTAATGACTCTAAAGGAGTTACTCTACGAAGGCAAAATCCCTGAAGCCCTGGAACTGATTGAACAATTGGAGGATATCAGCAAATCGGATAAACTGAATAAACTATTTAGCTATGGAATTATTCTGCTGTTACATCTAATTAAAAAAGCTGCTGAGAAACGGACGACTAAATCTTGGGAAGTATCAATCCGTAATTCTGTTAAACAAATTCAACGAACTAATAAGCGCCACAAAGCTAAAGGAACTTATCTAACGGAAGCGGAATTATTAGAAACTTTAGAAGATGCTTATGAATCCGCACTAGACCGCGCTTCATTAGAAGCATTTGAAGGAAGTTATGAAGCTGAAAAAATTGCTAAAATGGTGGAGCGCTAGGAAATTATAAAAACAGCAATGGATTTGATTTTGTAGGGCTATCAGCGATCAGCAATCAGCAATCAGCAATCAGCAATCAGCAATCAGCAATCCCTGTAGGAATTGTGAGAATTTTTGATACCATATTCCCTGTTCCCTACTCCCTACTCCCTACTCCCTACTCCCTACTCCCTATTCCCTTTGCTACAAATATTAGCATTGATCACATGGTCAAACTTAACTGAGAGCCAAGGGATGTCTTAGATACTTCAATCCTGGTCTGAAAGGCTTCTTTAAACTGAGGCATATGAGTCACGGTTAAAATACAAGCAAAATCGGATGCGATCGCATTAATTGCTGCAATCAATCGCTCACACCCCTCGGCATCTTGGGTGCCAAACCCCTCATCCACAATCAACATTTGTAAGGATGTGCCTGAGCGTTGGGCCAACAGTTGTGCTAATGCCAGACGAATGGCAAAATTAATCCGGAATGCTTCACCACCGGAATAGGTTTCATAAGGTCGAGTACCACTGGCATCAGCAATTAAAATATCTAAGGTATCAATCAGCTTGGTTTTTTTCTTAGAAGACCGACTCCCGGCCTTTTGGGTAACAATTTGGATGTGTAACTGATTCCCAGTCAGTCTAGCCAAAATTTGATTGCTTTGGGCTTCTAGTTGAGGCAAAATATTCTCTATCATGAGTGCCTGGATGCCATTTTTGCCAAATGCGATCGCTAATTCCTGATGCACCCGATATTGCCGCTGGAGTTGTTGCAGCTTTTCGAGTTGCTGTTGATACTGACTTTGGAGGGATTCCAGTTGCTGCAACCGTTGTTGGAGACGCCCCTGCTGGGATAGTTGTTTATCCATTTGCTGTCGGCGCTGCTTCATCCCCTGTTCTAAGGCTTGGATGTCCCTAGTGACATCAGGACTTTGTTCCATTTGCTTGACAATATCCTCAATTTGTGTATTAACCTCCTTGAGATTACAGCGTCTGCTCTGGAGGCTTTGAGTTAGGCTTGCCAAGCGTTGACCGACTTGGGGATTTTGCTCTTGGGCGGTTTGTAATTCCTGATAACGCAGTTGCCAAGATTGGGCTTGACGCAAGGAGGCTCTAACCTGATTATGAGCATCCAAGTTATAGCCAATCTCAGCAATGTATCGATCCAGCTGATCCAATTGCTGCTTCAACGGGGAATTGGTTTGTAACTGATGCACTGAGCCTTGAAGACTATCCAGCTTTCGAAGCAGCTGTGGTTTCTGGGCATCAATTTTTTGCTGACGCCGTCTTGCTTCTTCTAGCTTAGCCGAGTGGATTTCAGCCCAGCGCCAGCGGTCAACTTCCCCCCGTGCTAGAGCATGGGTTTGTTCATCGTAGTTGAGCTGTTGGACTCGGAGGTCGAGTTGCCTGAGTTCTTCGTGTAACTCTACCCCATAAGCACGAATAGTAAGGGATTGTTCCAGTTCTTTCTTTTCCTCAGATACTTCATAGAGTCGGTCATAAACTTCGTCGGTAGCTTCTAGTTGTGCTGCTAGTTGTCCCCGTTGTTCGAGCAACTGTTCATAAGGAGAGAGTTGTTGGGAAATTTGGGAGTATTCATGGCGCAACACCTGAAGTTCTCGTTCACAAACGGTTAGCTGCTCTCGTACTACCCAGAATTGATCTTGAACATCCTTGTGCTCAGCAGTGGTTTTCTGAATCACCCGGTCAGAATGGGCTGCATCTAGAGGCTGCTCGCATAAGGGACAAACTGCGTTCTGAACTTGCAGAAACTGGATTTTTTGGGTCAGTTCCCCCAGTAATTTTTGATAGCGACGTTGGTTTTCTTGGAGGCGTTCTCGAAAGCCTCGACGTTCTAGTCCTTTGTCCTGTAACCGAGACAGGTAGACCCGCTTTTTCTCTAATTCTCCAAGTTCAGCCTCTAACTGAAGTGCCGCCTGTCTGAGCTGAGGTGTTGTTGCTACTTGCTGGGATAACTGTTTTTCAGAAGAAACCAGTTCTTCTAATTTGGCACTGAGTCTGGCTTGAACCCGGTCAAGTTCGCTTTGGATAGACCCACGGCGTTGCAACAAGGGAGAGACTTCTAGTTGCAGATTATCTAACTGCTTAAGGCGTTGACGAGATCGGTTAAGTCGTGCCAGGGCTGTAGCCACTTCCCCTGAACGGGAGAGAGTATCTTGAATCTCTTGCTCTTGAGTACTCAAGGCTTCTAGTTGAGCTTGGGTATCACGGATTTGCAGATTATGTTGATTAATGTCTTGATTAAGCTGCTGTTGGAGTTGTTGTCGTTGCTGTTGCGCTTTCTGATAAGTCTGTAATTTGGCGGCAAGACTTTCTTCAAGTTCTTGTAGCTGGAGGTATTCGGCATAACCAGCAGTAATTTGTTGGTCTTGAGAGAGTAGTTCAGAAAGTTGTTGTTGTTGGGCAACAGCAGTAGCAATGTCTTGTTGTATGCGATCGCAATCTTGAGTAAGATTACGATATTGTGTCCTCACAAAGTTCAGCTGTTGTTCCCAGCTATTGCGCTGATGTCCAATGGCTTGTAGTTTTTTGAGTTGTTGCGCGTCTTGGTCTTGGTCTTGTTGCAGCTGGTGTAAAGCAGTTTCGAGGGTAGCTGTTTCCTTTGCGATCGCATCCCGTTCTCCCAGTTGTTCTTTAATACCCTGCAAACTTTGCTCTAGCTGTTCTACTTGACCTTTCAACTGCTTTGACAAATCCTTTGCCTGGTCTGCCAATTTTTCGTACTGGTCTAGTTTGAGCAAATCTGCCAGAATTTGTTTCCGTTCACTGGGACGCCTGACCATAAACTCATCGGCTCGACCTTGACGCAGGTAAGAGGAGTTGATAAAGGTATCGTAATCTAGCTTCAGATTCGCTATTATTAATAATTGAGTTGCTCGTACTCCTTTCTGGCTTAAAGACTTAAAACCATTTGGTGTTTCCACTTGAAACTCTAGGGAACTCCCCTGTTTTCGGTGGCGAGTCCGAATAATTCGATGGGTTTGTTGATTATTTTGAAAAATAAAGTCTACTCGGACTTCCTTCGCCCCAGTATTGATGACATCGTTTTCCGAAGCAACACGGCTTTGTCCCCAAATTGCCCAGGTAATGGCTTCTAGCAGGGACGATTTCCCTGCTCCATTCTGACCACAAATACAGGCAGTGTGAAGACCGCGAAAGTCTAGAGTTGCGTCGCGGTAGCTGAGGAAGTTTTTTAGAGTTAGTTGAATAGGAATCATCTAGGATCCACAAGCCTCACACCGTTAATACTTGATCAAATTAAGTATAATCACACACTTTGCTTAGTGTAACGACGTATATATCAGTTTTGTAGGTCTTGAACGCTCATTTTTACAAAAGTTAATAAATAGTTAGTAAGCAAAAATTCTTAGCTAGACCATCAGTGGTCAGCTCTCAGCTATCAGCTAATGGGCTATGGGCATAAACTGTTCGGTGTAGCGTGGCCATTCCCGTAGCGTGGCCTTTGGCTGAGAGCTCAGAGCTGATATAGCACTACACATTAAGGTGTTTGACATTATTGATAAAAGCAGCAAAAGCTGTTGTAGTCAACTTTTGCCTCTTGCCTCTTGCCTCTTGCCTTACGCGTAGCGCTATAGCTGAACGCGCACGCCCATATGCTTACTCCATTGCGGTTTTGGAACCATGTTCCATGGGGAACTCGATCAGGCGTACTATAAATCTAAGTAGGATTAATCTAATCGGACACCGAAACTAGGGTAAACATTATGTCAAAAGCTACGGTGCAATATACAACTAAGGATTTAAAGGAACTGGGCTTCATCGTTGAAGTCCCCGGCAGAACCGACAATGCCAGAAACAGAGCCAAAGCCCTGGAAGAGATTCAACGGCGCATGGAAGACTCAGAAGACACTACGGTCAATGAGGATAGCTTTGCCGATGGCTTAAGTGCTGACGATTTGATTTTAGTTGAGCCACTAGGTACCAGTGATACAGATGGTGAAGAAGCAGAGATTATTCAGTCAGTAAAAGCGATCGCATCTTTAGCAAGTTTAAGGGTAAATTTGGAACAAGCTTGCCAACAAGCGGTGGAATTACGGCCAGTAATCGAAGCCTTATTTTCCCGAGACCCCCTGACACCGGAACATATGAAACTGGCAACGGATAGAAATTTTGCCAAAACCTTAACAAAATTTGCTGAAGCTAAAGCCGCTCACGATCAGTATTTGCCCATTGCCAAAGAAGCTTGGGAAATATTAGAACCCGCTTTGCCACCATCTCAGCATCAAGCTAATCCTCTAGGCTCGGAGGTAGTAGAACATACTCAGAGTAATGGCAAAAATGGTGTGGCTGTGAATGAGTCATAAAACCTATGCCTAAAGGCAGGGGCTTCTAAAATTGTTTTCTAAAATTGTTTAGGTGGGGAGGGTTGAATCAGTCCCAATGCTGGATGTCATGGTATTTTTTTACTTTCCCCTCTTCCCTGTCTTCCCCTACTTCCCACGTCCAGGATTTTTACCAAACCTGGCCTCTTGGACGCTGTTACCAATGCCCTGAATTACACCACGAACTACTAGACCAATACTTCTACCAAAGACTTGGGTTAAGACATACACCACACCATTACCAATCCAAGTAACAGCGGCTTGCATACGGGGAGAAAGAGCATCCCGTAGCTCATAGGCTAACGTCACAGCGAGCTGAAAACCTCGTAGCCGTTCTAATTCTCGACGTCGGGGAGCATAGATACTGGTTTGTTTAATGCCAGTGTCAGTTAGGATAAATAAATCATATCGACTCTCGAAAATTGCTTGTGGCTCACCAAATAATTTATCTTGGCGATATCGCCAGGAGAGATTATTGCGAAATCGGGCAATTTCCCGAGATGACATCAGATTTTTATGATAAAAATTTCCCTTAATACTTTCTACATCTGCCAATTGATTTAATAACGGTTGAATCACCCCATTACCGATTTGGATAATTAAATTGTCCAAGATAAATTCTGACCGTTGAATTGCTTCGGGCGTGTGGGCAGGATAGGAGACATTATCAATGATTAATGAGCTGTCAAATAGCCGATGAGCTAATAAATCAATGACTAGAGGAATTTTATCAAGAATTTCCTTTTTTACGATGGGATAGTTACCCAGCAAAATAGTGACAACTTCTAGTTGAGTATTGTCCGTGTACAAGGTATAATACTTACCGAAGAAATCTGTGACTGATGCTTCCCACAGATCTTTCAGAATCAGCTGTTGCTTCTGAGGTAACTGTTCCAGTTTTACTTCAGACAAGCGCAAATCTTCAATCAGCGTTTCAAAGGTTTGGAAGACTAAACCAAGTAACTCTGCTCTTTTCTCTACTTGGAGAATGTCAAGTTCTAGGGGAACACCAGAGAGGTTGGATAAACCAGATTGAAGTTTTACCATTGTCCGCTCAACTCTCCGCTCAACTAGTGCTCCGTTAGGGCTAAGCTGGGATTGAGCCCTTGGCGCAACAGTCAGTGACGTTTCCGGTTTAGGCATTGGCACTAAGGCATTGTCCCGTGACGGTTCCACCAGAATGATGCTAGCCGGTAATAGCTGATCTGCCAGCCAACGGGCTACCAATAGTTCTCGACGGCGTCCAGTCCAAAACAGCCAATCCCAATTGGAAAGACGAGGATTTTGCAGCTGACTATTGACCTGGCCTAAAGCGGCTTCAAATTGTTGGAATCCTGAGTTACGCCACTGTTGATACCAGGGAGCAAAACCTGCAGCTTTATAGGATACAGTAGGTAAGCTAGACAGTGTCTGCCAATAGGATTGACCCTCAATAATTTGACCAATGGCTTCAACAATGGTAGCGATCGCGACTCCTTTGGGGCAATAGCCATTGACACCCAATGCTTGAGCTACTGCTAGCACAGTGGGTTTAGATTCCCTGGTCAGTAGTAAAATTGGCAAGTTAGGGTACTCCCGCCGTAATCCCTGACACAGTGGCAATCCTGATAAGGTTACCTCTTGATTTGAATTAGGCTCAGCCAAAGCTAGTTCCAAAATTGCCACATCCACGGAGTTGGTCCCCTCTAGTGCCGCTAATCTTGATCGGGCTTCTGTGCCAGTATCAGCCTCAGCTACAACTAGCAGATCCTGGAAGGCTTGCAAGGCAGTCCTTAGACCCAATCGGAATACTGGGTCATCATCAATCAGAAGGATATGAGTTATGCGATCGCTCATATGGAGATAGCCTATAGGAAATGGCTCATGGCTAAAGCCTGTAAACCAATTAACACTATGAACAATTAGCCATTTAGGCTAGCATAACATTAACCTTCTCTGGGTTGGTGGCTGAGGAACCGACCCGCTGGAGCAGGAATCCAGGAAAATTGTTAATTGTTAATTGTTAATTGTTAATCGTTAATTGTTAATCGTTAATTTCAAATTATTAATTCTCAATTAACGATTAACGAAATTTGATAATAACTGTTCAAATTAAATCAGTTTAATACCCAATTCTTGGTCTTTGCTTAGGCTTGTGCTTGTAGCTGTGCCTGTGATTGGGCTAGCTGCTCCTGTAGCTGTTCCTGTGATTGAGCTAGTTGCTCCTGTGATTGTTTTAGCTGCTCCTGTGATTGTTCTAGCTGCTCCTGTGATTGGGCTAGCTGTGCCTGTGATTGGGCTAGCTGTTCCTGTGATTGGTCTAGCTGTTCGTGTGATTGGTTCTGTAGCTGTGCCTGTAGCTGTGCCTGTGATTGGGCTAGCTGTGCCTGTGATTGAGCTAGCTGTGCCTGTAGCTGTGCCTGTGATTGGGCTTGTAGCTGTGCTTTATCTGGTTTTGGTGCCTTGGGTTTTTTCTCAAATACTTGAATGCCTGGTTGCTCTACCCGAAACCCTTTGTTAATTTTCGCTCCCAGTTTGCCAGTAATAACAGCGACCCACATGGAATACATCTCATTAGCAGTCGTGATTTTTTTCCAAACTTTGGGTTTGACCTTAATCGTAAACATCGTTCCATCACAATCAACATTAAATTCCTGCCAGCCGTTTTTAACAGTTTTTGCTATAGGCAACTCATTAATTTTTATATTGAGTTCCATTTTGCCAGTAATTATTCCACTTTTTGTTTTTTTTAGTTGATTTATTTCATCAGCTTTGTGAATACTCATTATTTCAAGCATGGGCAACTCCTTTGGGAATAAAATTGATTTGTTTTAGTAATATTGTTAAAACAATAAATAGAGCAAATAAATCAGCTATAAAAATGCTGATTTAGCTAACCCTTTCCCCTAACCAAAACCCGTTGGTTCAAAGTCTTATACTGGTCAGGGGTAAGTCAGCACAAGTCAGTTTGCTAGCCATAAGGAAACAGTGGTTGATTTTTTGTCTAAAGACCACCAATCCAGAGACCTTTTCGAGCCATCGAATGTCAACTGACTTACCTATTTACTCTGTGATTTTGCATTTTCTCATATTTTTCCGATTTCAAAAGCGACTCAATCAAGAATGTTAGGTAAGTTTGAGAAACTAAAAAAAACCTAATGGTTCTGGATTTAAGCGATATGCAGCGGTATTCCCATCTGATGCGTGAAATGCCTATAGGTGCGCTTTCCGCATCTAATTATTAAATTCGCCACGGGTCGCACCTCTGGATATGATCTTGATAAGATAAGTATTTTTGCTTATTAATTTTGGAATCTTTGTTAGGTGCCCTTAATAAAAATCGCTCCCATCTCCCCATCTCCCCATCTCCCCATCTCCACACACTTGCCACATTTGTGATCTCTACACCCTGATAACTATTGGGGGAATTTCATCAAAGCGGCGCTTCAAAGAGGATCGCGCCGCCATCCAAGACATGAATTAGGTCGAGCTTAGGGCTTCGAGTTAGCTTACTGCTAAGCATTGTTGCAGATCAGCAATGCTATTAACGTTTTCTAAAATTAACTTGGGACACATCCGTTTAATTAAGCCAGTCAGCACCTTACCTGGTCCGACTTCCACCACTTTCTCAATGCCTTCGACTGGTAGCCTCAGAGAAATTTCTCGCCATCGTACTGAACCAGTAATTTGACACTGGAGTTGATGTTTTAAGGTAGCTGCCTCTACCCTGGGTACAGGGTCCACATTCGATAATACTGGTACCTGGGCATCAGCAAAGGGGACAGACAGCAAAAGTTCCTGGAACTGAGCTGCTGCTTGAGCCATTAAGGGAGAATGAAAGGCACCGGACACTTTTAGAGGAACAGCCCGTTTGACTTTAATCTGACTCAGCAAATCCTGAACTGCTGTTGGTCTACCTGAAATTACCACTTGAGCAGGACTGTTATCATTAGCAATAACAACATCCTGTATCTGCTGGATTTTTTCTTCAAGTTCTGGGCGTTTGAAGCCAATCAGAGCAACCATCATGCCTTCAGTTGCACTATCCATCAATTTAGCCCGATGTTGGACTAGGCGTAGCCCTGCCTCAAAGTTAAATACCCTCGCAGTGTAGAGGGCAACATATTCTCCCAAACTGTGACCGGCTACTAGATTGGGTCGTTCCCCTTGTTCCATGAGCAGATCAGCCAGGATACTCTCAACTACGTATAAGGCAGGTTGAGTGTAGAGGGTTTGAGATAACTGATCGGACTCCCCTTGACAAATATCCAGCACAGACCAGCCTAAAATTTCCTCAGCTTGCTTAAACTTAACCTTTGCAGAGGGCAACTCTAATAAGTCAACTCCCATACCTGGTGCCTGGGAACCTTGCCCGGGAAACACCCATGCAGTCTTTATCATTTATTTATTATTTATTTGCCGTCAAGAATCAATTATCTGCTATTGCTGTACAATTTGGTGGTCTTATGGATTTGAATTATGTCAGTTGCGCTGATTGCTGAGTGGGAACTCCTGAGTGTTGATTTGGTTTACCGACATTTACTCCAATGCATTGCTGAATCTTCGAGTGGGCATCCTGCCTGCCCCCAGATTGTAACGGGCAACATGCCCATTCCACAGGTGCGGCCCGTGGCGAATTTAATTCTTAATGGGTCAAGCACACCTAAAAGATGCCCATTCTACAAAACTAGTCAAATCATTCCATTATTAAGCAACGCCCTATAATGTTAGAGTAAATCCTTATCAATTGTAAGCATTCAGCTATAGCGCGTGTCGCGTATCAGCCAAAAGCGCTGTAGCCACGCTACCGGAAAAGTTTATGCCCATAGCCAACGCTACACCAACAGCTTTTGAATAAAATAAGCTGACGGCTGACGGCTGACGGCTGAATACTTACTATCAATTAATAGGTCATAATTAATCCTTAATTTTTTTTAAAACTCCAGTTTTAAAGCTGCCATTAATTTAGAAATAGTTGATGGATCCCCTTGACGGTAGTATCCCCAATTAAATTCAGCAATTTGTTCTAGTACTTTAGGATTAAACTCTCCTTCGTTACCGTAACCAACAGTGAAAAAGGCAATTCGCTTCTCGCTGGAAAAGCCAGTTTTTTCAAGTTCTTGAAACAGTTGCTCAAGACGAAGCTTAGAATCAGAATCGTCGCCATCGGTCAAAATCACCACAGCATTAATGGCACCCTCTCGGTAATTGTTTTGTAACCAGTTACGGGCTTCCAGGGCAGCATCATATAACCGATTACCCCCGTCAGGGTTGAGATTAAGAATAAACGCCATAGCGCGATCGCGTTTTTGAGGGGTGCTATCTACCAATACTGGTGGACGAATCTCGGAATCAAAATCAATCAGGGCAATTTGCTCTGTTTGTCCTAAACTCTCGATATATGCGCGCAAGGTCTTTTGAACCGCTGCTAATTTATTCTCCGACATAGAACCGGAAGAGTTTACCAGCACCACCACTTGTGAGGGTTTTTTGGCAAATTCCTGCCAGGACTTGAGCATTGCTGCCACTACCTCTGGTTGAGGGGAACCCAGGGAATCGTATCTAGCCTTGGAGTCAACACCGAATTGAGCAGAAAACTTGGCACCTAATGGCACTTCTGGTACACCTGGCCTTAAACCAAGTTCTGTGGCAATTTTTTGGACTTGAGGCGATCGCAAATAGTCAATCACCTGTTGCGCAGCAGCCTTTTCCTGCCTACTTACCCAAGGAGCTTTGGGTAAAATTGCTCGCATATTTGAGGTAAAGGTGGCCTGGGGATACACTGCCTCATAGCGGCTTTGCCCAGCTTGCTGATCGGAATTTGCAGCAATCACTGAAGACTCGTACACTGAAGCAATTGATGCCCAAAATGAACCATTCTTCACCATGTCCTTTGCCAAGGACCTGGTAGAGACACCATAGCGAATCACTTTACTCTGTATGGCTTGGATCTGTGTCTGATAACCCTCCACATCGGCTACTGTCAAGTGTTCTGGTTCTTTACCAGATACACTGGCAAATTGAGCCACTAAGGTTTGTAAACCAGAATTGGAGCCAGTAGGAGCAGTGTGGACAAGGTGAATGGGCAATTGAGGGCTATTGGGATCCAGTTCCTGGTGGGTTTTGGTATTAACCAAAGCTTTGTACAAATCCGGTTGCTGCCGTAATCCATCGGCTAATTCTGCCGATGTCATAAATACCATGGGGCTATGGGCTAACAACGGCGCATCGGTAATTTCTCCAATGTAATCTTTCCCTGGAAAAATCTGATTGATCTGATCGATTAACTGACGATGATAGATTTCCCCATCCACGGAAACTAAGGTAGTAAATTCTGGCCGATTACGCTTAAGGCTACGGGATTTGAGTTGTTTCGCCAGGGATGTCAGACTAGTTACCACATCCCTACTACTTTTAGTGTCGCAGTTGAGATAAAACCCCTTGCCATTGTCTAATTTGGGCTGTTGTTGGTTAAATTGCTCGGCTGCTTGCTCGCAGAATTTCCCTAAGGCGCTACCGACTAAGAATTTGACCTCAAAGCTTTGCTGGGTTAGACGGTTGGGTTTTCCCACACAAGCTCCTAGAAAAAGCATACCCAACGCCGTGCTCAGGTGAATTAGGCGCTGATAATTCAAGAATTTAGTATTCATAATATAGAATTTTTAGTTGAGATGTAAACAGAGGATTGATTAAAAAAGGGAACAGGGAATAGGGAATAGGGAACAGCAGTAAAGAGGGATGCTAGGATTTTTTGGTGTTATGATAAATCAGCAGTAAATGCTATCTTATTATTGATGTTGTGATAATTAATGCGCTAATCACACTTTATATACAAATTAGCCATATACAAATTAGCCACGCAACCGTTTATTTTTGAAATAGTGTCACTTTCTGTTAAAGTCAAATAGGTAGGCACCAATCACTAATGACCAATTACTATAGCGGTTTCTAGCCTAATCAGGTACACAGGATTTTTTCCCTGTTCCCTGTTCCCTGTTCCCTGTTCCCTAAAACCCAAGACTCTGTACCTCACCCAATTGAAAACCGCTATAATGATCAATAATGTCAAAGTAATTTACCATCCTCTTGTGCAGCATAAGTTAAGCCTGATGCGTCAGGCTGGAACGAGTACAGCCAAATTTCGTAAACTCCTTAAAGAAGTTGGGTTATTGTTGGCATACGAGGTAACACGGGATTTGCCCCTGAAGGATGAACCAATCAATACACCAATTGGGCCGATGCTAGCTCCGATGCTGGCTTCAGAAAAGAAGATGGTGATTGTCTCGATTATGCGAGCCGGACAGGGTCTGTTAGATGGTATTCTAGAACTCATCCCATCATCTCGTGTCGGTCATATCGGTTTGTACCGTGACCCCCATACCTTTGTGCCCATCGAATATTATTTCAAACTCCCCGATGATATGAGTCAGCGAGATGTGTTGGTGGTTGATCCGATGTTAGCTACAGGTAATACTGCCGTTGCTGCTGTTGACCGACTCAAGGAAGTTACCCCGAAGTCCATTAAGTTTCTGTGCTTATTAGCCGCACAGCAAGGGCTTGACTATTTCCAACAGCAGCATCCGGATGTAGTGATTTATACGGCGGCTATTGATCAAGAATTAGATCACCATGGCTATATTGTTCCAGGACTTGGGGATGCAGGCGATCGCTTGTATGGTACGAAGTAATTTAATATAGGGCTACGGGCAAGGGCAAAAGGCAAAAGGCAAGAGGCAAGAGGCAAGAGGCAAGAGGCAAGAGCGACAGAAGATTAGATTGTAGGGTGGGCTTGCGACAGTTTGGTTGAAATCAGTATTAATGATGAGATGACTTTGCCCACCCTACTACTTTAGTGACCATAGATTGTAGGGTGGGCTTGCGACAGTTTGGTTCAAATGAGTATTAATGATTAAATTACTTTGCCCACCCTACTTTAGCTACTTTAGCTGACAACTGACAGCTGACGATTTGTAAGTTTAACCATCGCTGATGGGAAAAATAACCGTATCCCACTCAAACCGAAGTTACATCAGCCACCAGGGTCAAGTTGATGAACCAAACCATTCAGCGATGCTATTTACTCGGCCATCTTTTACTCTCTACTGTCCTCATCCCCAACATCGCCACCGCCCAAATCAGCAGTGATGGCACTTTATCCACTACGGTGACTAGTGATGATGGTGTGAATTTCTTGATTGAATCTGGGGTACGCACTTCAGATCATTTGTTTCATAGCTTCTCGGAATTTTCTGTACCCAGCAACGGGTCAGCCTTCTTTAACAATTCTGCGGATATTGTCAATATCTTTAGCCGTGTTACGGGAGGAAATATTTCTAACATTGACGGCTTGATTCGTGCTAATGGGCAAGCTAATTTATTCCTGATTAATCCAGCTGGAATTATCTTTGGAGAAAATGCTTCGTTGAATATAGGAGGTTCATTTTTCGCCACTACTGCCGAGAGTGTAGTATTTGGAAATGGTATGGAATTTAGTGCCACTGAACCAAACCAAGCACCGTTATTAACGATTAATATTACTCCTGGTTTACAGATGGGAAAAAATCCGGGAACTATTACAGTACAAGGCCCAGGATATACCATCGCCAGAGAAAATCCTTTTATTGTAACCAGCTTCACAGGTTTGCGAGTTGGTGCTGGCAATACCCTTGCTCTAATTGGCGGTGAGATTACCTTAGATGGAGGCATAATAGCGGCGGATTCGGGCTCAATTGAGTTAGCTAGTGTTACAGAGGGATTGGTTAATCTCACTCAAACCTCTGAAACCTGGCAATTTAGCTACGAAGCAGTGCAAAGCTTTGGTAATGTCCAGCTGCTCTCCCTAGCCCTAGCAGATGCTAGTGGTCAAGGAGGTGGTTCTATTCAAGTACACGGACAAAACATTTCCTTGCTCGGTGGTTCCAGAATGTTCCTGCAAAATCGAGGTTTACAGCCTGCAGAAGCACTTGACTTAACTGCTTCTGATTCAGTCAAGTTGATTGGAACCGATAACAATGATGGAGAGTTAGGTAGCGTTTTAATGACAGAAACGATTGGAGGAGGAGACGCCGCCGATATTGTGATCTCTAGCCAGCACTTACTGCTTTCTCAGGGGTCAGGAATTAGTTCAAGAACGTTTACTCCTGCAAGGGGTGGTGACATCACGATTAATGCTACTGAATCGATACAACTTCGGGAATTTTCTCCGATTAATCCTACCAATGGCAGTGACATTTCAACCACAACCTTTCGTTCTGGCACTGCTGGAAATATTACCGTCTCTACCAAGCAATTGACCATTGATGGTCAACAGTTGCGTTCTGTAGCTGTTGACATTGGTGACGGAGGAAATATCACCCTGTTCACTGAGCAATTGAGGGTTCTTGATGGAGGAATTGTCGTCTCCACAGCTTTGGGAAGTGGTCAAGGGGGAGATATCACCATTAATGCTCAATCAACTGAACTAATTGGCTTCAATGTTAATAATTTTAATGTTAGTGCCTTCAGTACTTCTGTAAGTGGTACAGAGAAAGCTGGTAACTTAACCATTAATACTGGCAGATTGTTACTCCAAGATGGCGCACGGGTTGATGCTTCTACCTTTAATAGTGGTGTAGCTGGCACTATAACTATTAATGCCTTGGAGTCGGTTGAGGTGAATGGTACTGTACCAGGGTCAGTCAATGGTAGTTTAATTCTCTCCAGTGCCCGTGTCTTAAATCAAGTTCTACAACAGCAATTGGGATTACCTCCTATCCCCACTGGAGATTCTGGTAGCGTTATTATTAACACACCAGTTTTGAGAGTTACAGATAGAGCGCAGGTAACGGTAAGGAACGATGGCACAGGTAATGCAGGTGCTTTAGAAATCAATGCTGGTCAGATTTTTCTGAACAATCAAGCTGCTATCAACGCCTCTACTCAATCCGGTGAAGGCGGTAACATTAACCTGCAAATCACAGACAACTTACTATTACGCAACGGTAGCACCATTACCACAGAAGCAGGAGGAACAGGTAATGGTGGCAACATTACCATTAACTCGGATTTAGTCACTCTGATCGAAAGTAGCTTTATTAAAGCCGACGCTAATCTAGGCAATGGTGGAAATATTTCCATTACTACCCAAGGCTTATTTGTGTTTCCAGATAGTGCTATTACCGCTAGTTCTCAGTTTGGGGTAGATGGGGTGATCACCATTAACAATCCTGACGCCGATCCCGCTAATGGCTTAATTCAACTACCGACAGAACTGCGCGATCGCACTCAACAAATCGCTAAAGGTTGCGGTTGGACTGCTACCAGTAGTTTTTATATTACCGGACGGGGTGGTATCCCCCAAGATCCCAGTGCTATGGTGCCCGGTGGCCAAATTTTATCGGATGTGCGGGATATATCGGATCTATCGATAGTGCGCGCCATACCGGAAGCTGAAGATAGTAAACCAGACACTAATACCAAAGCACCGATAGTGGAAGCTAATGCTTGGATTATTAATGAGGAAGGTAATGTGGAATTAGTCGCTGTTGTCAACTCGAACCAAGCGCTCGATTTTCTACGAGCTACTTGTGCAATTAAAGAGGATTAGATTGTACGTAATGTTTTAGTTTTAGTCATTTCATTTGTGAGTTGAACCATCGCTAATGGGAAAAATAACCATATCCCACTCAAACCAAAATTACATCAGCCACCAAGGTCAAGTTGATGAATCAAACTATTCAGCGATGGTATTTACTCGGCCATCTTTTAGTCTCTAGTGTCCTCATCCCCAACATCGCTACCGCCCAAATCAGCAGTGATGGCACTTTATCCACTACCGTCAATAGTGATGATGGGGTGAATTTCTTAATTGAATCTGGGGTCAGGACTTCAGATCATCTATTTCATAGCTTCTCGGAATTTTCTGTCCCTACAAACGGGTCAGCTTTTTTTAACAATGCTGGGGATATTGTGAATATATTTAGCCGTGTCACTGGCGGCAATATTTCTAACATTGACGGCTTGATTCGTGCTAATGGTAACGCTAATTTATTCCTGATTAATCCCGCTGGAATTATCTTTGGGCAAAATGCTTCGTTGAATATAGGAGGTTCATTTTTCGCCACCACTGCCGAGAGTGTAGTATTTGGAGATGGAATTGAATTTAGTGCTACTGAACCAAACCAAGCACCGTTACTAACCATTAATATTACTCCTGGTTTACAGATGGGAACAAATCCGGGAAATATTACAGTAACTGGTCCAGGACAGACTCTCAATGGCAGTCTTTTCGCTCCTTTCGATCGCAGTAATTTCGGGTCCCAATTACAGGTTCAACCAGGGAATACTATAGCCTTGGTAGGAGGATCGATTAGCCTCAGGGGTGGTTTACTATCGGCAGAAGGAGGACAAATCGAAATCGCCGCAGTAGGGAGCAACAATTCTAGTGCGATGGTGCCATTAACACCAGTAGCATCCGGCTGGGATCTGGACTTGAGTCAACTGTCAAACTTAGGAGATATTCAACTGACCGAAAACGCCCTCCTTGATACCAGTGGCGACACCGCTGGCTCGATCCGATTGAGGGGAGCAACTATTACTGTAGGAGATAACTCAATCGTACTAACTCAGAATGAAGGTAGTCAAAGTGCGGGCAATACCATACTTCATGGTACTGAAAGTGTAACTATTGGAGAGAATGACGCCAACGGCAGTTTCAATACCTTTGTTGCTAACCTCACCATATCCAGTGGTGACGGGGGAGATATAGACATTATTACCAAAAATTTAAACGTGCTTGGGGGAGCACATCTATTGATCAACGCCTTTGGAGAAGGTGCCTCAGGGAATATCAACATTGTTGCTCCTGAATCGGTAAATATAATTGGTTGGGCCGCTTTGAACCCTGAGAATCCCAGTGATTTGACTAGTGATGTAAATTCTTTGACCTTCAGCAAAGGCAGAGCAGGGGATATTACCATCTCCACCAATCAACTAAAAATAGCTGTAGGACACATCTTAACCTTTACTGCTGGTGACGGTGATGGGGGTAATATCACCCTCAATGCTACAGAATCCATTGATATAGTGGGTTTACTTTCAGCTGTCAACAGGGATAGCGCAGTTAGTGCTGCCTCTTTTGGTGAAGGTAATGGGGGTAATGTGGAGGTAAATACAGCCAGATTGTGGCTCACCGATGGAGGAGTAATTGATGCTTCTGCTTTTGATTCTGGTAATGCTGGTAGTGTTACCATCAATGCTTCGGAGTCCGTAACTTTACTCGATACCCTGCCAACTCGTTCTACCACGACTCTGATTTCTAGTAGGGTAGGACGTCCTATTCCTATATTCCGAAGACTATTTGGATTAGACCCCATCCCCACTGCCAATGCTGGCAACATCACGATTAATACTTCCGAGTTAACTATCTCAGGGGATCCTGATACCCAAGATGCCGAAATTAGGGTCAGAAATGAAGGATTTGGTGATGGGGGAGAATTATTTATTAAGGCTGATACCATCAACCTCAATTATGGCGCTACTATCACCGCCTCCACCTTCGATGGGAACAAAGGCAATATTGAGCTGGATATCACAAACGGTTTACTATTGCGTAATGGCAGCAGTATTATTGCTGAAGCTGATAACGATAGCGATGGTGGCAAAATTACCATTAACTCCGATTTAGTCACTCTGATGGAACGGAGCTTGATCCAAGCCGACGCTAATCGAGGCAATGGTGGAGAGATTAAGATTACTACCCAAGGCTTATTTGTATTTCCTGATAGTGCCATTACCGCTAGTTCTCAGTTTGGGGTAGATGGGGTGATCACCATTAACAATCCTGACGCCGATCCCGCTAATGGCTTAATTCAACTACCGACAGAACTGCGCGATCGCACTCAACAAATTGCTGAAGGTTGCCGTTGGACTGATACCAGTAGTTTTTATATTACCGGACGGGGTGGCATCCCCCAAGATCCCAGTGCCATGGTGCCCGGTGGCCAAATTTTATCGGATGTGCGGGATATATCTGATCTATCCATAGTGCGCGCCATACCCCAAGCTGAAGATAGTAAACCAGACACTAATACCAAAGCACCGATAGTGGAAGCTAATGCTTGGATTATTAATGAGCAAGGTAATGTGGAATTAGTCGCGGTTGTCCACTCGAACCAGGCGCTCGATTTTCTACGAGCAACTTGTGCTATTAAAGAGGATTAGATTGTAGGGTGGACAAAAACAGTTTGGTTCCAATCAATATTAATGATTAGAGTATTTTGCCCACCTTACTTTAACTGATTACTGCTAAGGTGGGCAAAGACAGTTTGGTTCAAATGAGTATTAATGATGAAATTACTTTGCCCACCCTACTTTAGCTGATTACTGGTCAGGTGGGCAAAAACAGTTTGGTTCACATCAGTATTAATGAGAGGGATTACTTTGCCCACCCTACTTTAACTGATTACTGGTAAGGTGGGCAAAGACAGTTTGGTCCAAATGAGTATTAATGATGAAATTATTTTGCCCACCCTACTTTAGCTGATTACTGGTCAGGTGGGCAAAAACAGTTTGGTTCACATCAGTATTAATGATGAAATTACTTTGCCCACCCTACTTTAGCTGATTACTGGTCAGGTGGGCAAAAACAGTTTGGTTCACATCAGTATTAATGAGAGCGATTACTTTGCCCACCCTACTTTAACTGATTACTGGTAAGGTGGGCAAAAACAGTTTGGTTCAAATGAGTATTAATGAGAGCGATTACTTTGCCCACCCTACTTTAACCATTAATCTATTACCAAGACAATCATGAAAACCATCCTAAATTTAGTTACTGTCGGATTACCCAGTTTATTCCTAGCACTGACAGCTACTCCTAGTTTAGCGATCGCATCCCTTCACCACCCCCAAGTCAGTATTGCTCCGACCTTGCAAGCCCAAACTCCTCAGGCTACCAGTCAACGTAGTAAACTTAACCAAGGCAGAGCTTATTTCAACAGGGGACAATTTGCCCAAGCAGCTGAAATCTGGGAACAAGCAGCCCAAGATTACGCAACTCGGGGTGACTCTCTCCATCAAGCCTTGAGTTTGAATTATCTATCCTTAGCTTACCAACACCTCAGTCAGTGGGACCTTGCCCAAACCGCTATTGAATCCAGCCTTAAGTTAGTCGAATCAGCTACCAGTAATAATCCTCTGCTGTGGGCACAAATTCTTAATACCAAAGCTAGACTCCTGTTCCACACTGGACAAAACCAATCTGCCCTAGAAACATTTCAACAGGCACAAAAGTATTATGATCAAGCGGGAGATAAAACTGGTGCTTTGATTAGCAAAATTAACCAGGCTGAAGCCCTGCAAAGCTTAGGATTTTATAATCGTGCCAAAGATATCCTAGAAGAGATTAATCAACAATTAGCAACTACAGAAGAGTCTGCCGTTAAAGTAGCAATGCTCAGAAGTTTAGGCATCGCTTTAGAAGTGTTGGGGGATGTAAGCGCTAGTAGAGATGTACTCGAACAAAGCTTATCTATGGCTCAGGGTCTGGAAGCCACTAACCAATTAGGAATTATCCTGTTGAGTTTAGGCAATACAGCCCTTGATGCTGGAGATAATTCTGCTGCATTAGATTACTTTAAACGGGCAGAAAAGGCAACTACCAATCCAGAAGAAAAAGTTAAAACTCGACTCAACCAACTACGCCTCTATGTCCAATTAGAACAGTGGCAAAATGCTAATGCTATCGCTCCGCGAATTTACCAACAACTGAGCCAGTTACAGCCCAGTCGCTCCTCCATTTATGGGGCAGTAAATTTAGCCGCTAGTTGGCAACAAATGGGTAACCAAGGTAAATCATTGACGCTCCAACAAGTCAATCAAATCCTTGTGCAAGCGGTGAAATCTGCCCGCAAACTCAAGGATGCCCAAGCTGAAGCCTATGCCCTCTATCACTGGGGTAAACTTTATAGTAGCAATGGTCAGTTAGCTTATGCTATCAAGCTTACCCAAAAATCCTTAATTATTGCCCAACAAATTAACGCCACCGAGATTAGTTCCCAAGCGGCTTGGCAATTAGGTAAATTGCACAAAAAACAGGGAAAATCGACGGAAGCGATCGCGGCCTATACTGAAGCGGTTAAAGACTTAAAAAGCTTGCGTGGTGATTTGGTTTCCATTAATCCAGATATCCAGTTTTCCTTCCGAAAAAGCGTTGAACCAGTATACCGAGAAATGGTAGAATTGTTGCTAGACGGTAATCCTAGTCAAGAGTATCTAAAAAAAGCACGCCAGATCATTGAGGATTTACAATTAGCAGAATTGGATAACTTTTTCCGGCAAGCTTGTTTAGATGCTAATGTTGCCCAAATTGATCAGATTGACAGGTCAGCAACGGTAATTTACCCGATTATTTTGCCAGAACGTTTAGCTGTGATTGTCTCCGCCCCCGGTAAACCCATTGGCTATTATTCTACATCTGTGTCTGCAGCAGAGGTGGATCAAACCCTAACCAGATTTTTGAGCTTTCTCCATCCTGTCTTTAAGCAAGACCAACGCTTACCCCACCTCCAAAAAGTTTATGACTGGCTAATCCGACCTGCGGAACAAGAGCAAATTTTAACGGATACCAAAACCCTGGTGTTTATCCTGGATGGCAAATTACGTAAACTGCCGATGGCAGCCTTACACGATGGAGAGCAGTATCTAGTGGAAAAATACAATATTTCCGTGTCTCTAGGGTTGCAACTGCTAGATCCACAACCGTTACGAAAAGAAAAATTTAGTATCATTGCTGGGGGATTGAGTGAAGCTCGTCAAGGCTTTAAATCTTTACCAGGGGTGAAGCAGGAAATTGAGCAAATTGCTAAAAGGTTGAACCCAGACTCAGTCATGCTCAATCAAGACTTCACTAGCAAAAGAGTGTCTAAGGAAATAACCACTAAAACCTCTAATGTGATACACTTAGCTACTCATGGTCAATTTAGCTCCAAAGCTGACGAGACGTTTATACTAACCTGGGAAAATAAAATTAATGTCAAAGAATTCGAACAACTGCTGCGTAGTCAAGAATTGTTGGGAGAAGACCAAATTGATTTACTCGTTCTGAGTGCTTGTCAAACTGCTAAAGGGGACGATCAAGCGATGTTAGGGTTAGCGGGTTTTGCGATTAAATCGGGAGCGCGTTCTACCTTAGGGACATTGTGGAAAGTGCGTGATGATTCCACTGCTATATTCATGAACAAGTTTTACGAATACCTAAAACAGCCAGAAATCACCAAAGCAGAAGCGGTCAGGAAAGCCCAGCTCGATTTGATTGGAGATAGCCAGTTTAATGAACCTCTGTTTTGGGCACCTTTTATTCTGGTCGGTAATTGGTTGTAAAGGGAATAGGGAGTAGGGAGTAGGGAGTAGGGAGTAGCTCACAGGGGTAGGTTTTTAACAAAGACGTGAGGTGTGGGGTGTAGGGGGACCGGGTGTAGGGTGTAGGGGATAAGAAAGCGATGCAGCGCGGTCTTGGGGAGGCAGCGCGGTCTTGGGGGTCCCCCCCATGAGCGACTGCCGTGGTTTCCCCCATGAGCGACTGCATCAAGACAATATACTTAATTTGTCGTTAAAAATCATCATTTATTCGTTGTTTTCCTTTTCCTCTCCTTGTGATCCGCCCCCGACCGGTCGGGGGTTGGGGGTGGGGCAGGACCCAAATGTAAAAAACCTACCCTTGTGAGGTAGGGAGTAGGGAGTAGGGAACAGGGAACAGGGAATAGGGAATAGGGAACAGAAAGGGGTTGATAAACGTTAAGTTGATTAGAATATTTAACAAAAATTATAGCGTTTATCGCACTTATCGAGGTACATTTTTTTTTGAGTATGATTCCCTTAAAATTATCTTTAGTATTGCCTTTTGCCTTTTGCCTTTTGCCTTTTGCCTTTTGCCTTTTGCCTTTTGCCTTTTATAGCATTTACAAATAGCTCATGGTTAATTCTTAATTCTTAATTCTTAATTCTTAATTCTTGTTTTATGAGCCAATTGTTGGTCAATCTCTCGATTCTATTTTCCCAACCTACGGGTATTGCTAACTATGCCGCTAATCTTTTTCCTTATTTAAAAGCTCTCGACCCTACCTTACTAATTTCTTCCACTGCGTCTAGCCGTTTCTGTAGTGCTACTACCTACAGTTGCTACCCAATTCCAGGGAATTTAAGCCCTGAACAAGGCACGAAAGGACATTTTCGTCGTCTGTTGTGGACTCAGTTTCAACTGCCGCGAATTTATAAAAAATTGCGAACGCATCTTCTGTTTTCTCCTGTTCCAGAAGCTCCCCTGTTCACCAATTGCCGCTATGTGGTAATGGTTCATGATTTGATTGGGTTACGGTTTCCCCAGGGTTTCTCACCCTTAACTACTTACCAACGCTACTATATCCCCCAAGTTCTTGCTCAAGCAGAACACATCATCTGTAACTCTAAGGCTACTGCTAGAGACCTTACTGACTTCTTCAAGATTCCAGCCGCAAAAATCACCCCGGTCTTACTGGCTTACGATGCCAATCACTATTATTATCAGGACTTACGCAAGTGCCCCCTAAATCCCCCAAATTTGGATCTCCCAAATTTGGGGGACTTTGACATCATTACCCCCCAGAATTGGGGGGCAGGGGGGCAAAACCAACTAAATTTCGTAAGTCCTAATTATCTGGATACAGTAGATGGGGAAAAAAATGGGGAAAACCAGGAAAATTGTCCCTATTTTCTCTACATCGGACGCCCAGACCCCCACAAAAACCTCCATCGGCTGATTGAGGCTTTCGCTGCTCTACCCAATTGTCAGGACTACCAACTCTGGATTGCTGGCGCAACGGATAAACGCTACACACCATTGCTGGAAGCCCAAGCGGAGGAACTGGATATATCCAGTCAGGTCAAATTCCTAGGATATGTTCCTCAGCACCAGTTACCGACCATGATTAGACATGCGATCGCATTTGTATTCCCCAGTCTTTGGGAAGGCTTCGGTATTCCTGTATTAGAGGCAATGGCTTGCGGTACTCCTGTAATTACAGCTAATCTCTCCTCCTTACCGGAAGTAGCTGGAGATGCCGCTATATTAATCAATCCTTACAACCCTGAAGAAATCACAGCAGCCATGGCAGCAGTAGCAACCGATTCTCAAATGCGATCGCATCTTCGTATGGCAGGTCTTGCTAGAGCCAGTGAATTTAGTTGGCAAAAAACTGGGCAAGCTACGGTAGAGATTCTAAATCATATAGCAAAGGGAATAGGGAACAGGGAATAGGGAACAGGGAATAGGGAACAGGGAACAGGGAACAGGGAATAGGGAACAGGTGATCAGGTGATCAGGTTAAAGGTTATAGGTTAACTGGTTACAGGTTAACTGGTTATTAAACCTTGGCCAAAAGGCCACGCAATCGCGTTCAACCTCTTAAACCTTGGCCTTTGGCCACGCAATCGCGTTCAACCTTCAACCTGATCAACCTTCAACCTTCAACCTGATCAACCTTCAACCTGATCAACATTTAACCTTCAACCTTCAACCTGATCAACCTTCAACCTGATCAACCTTCAACCTTCAACCTTCAACCTTCAACCTTTCCCATTAAAGCTTCATGGTTGCTTTACAAAAAACCTCTTAGATATAAAGCTTTTATAAAATTCCTTGGATTCTTGTCCTAATTACAGAAAAAATCTCACTAATGTAGTGAAGCCCAATCAAGACTGAAGCCCAATCAAAGTAAGAAGTGGTGTGACATGAACAAATTTTCTAGGTACACGATATCAACAGAAAGCCCAACCCAATCAAATCTACGCCGATTGGAACTATTGCTGGAGTATTGCCAACTGGCAGCCCGTCCAACTTTGTCTGTGTCAGACACCAACCGTATGGCTAAGATCCTCGAACTAGCTGAAGCTGACCAAATCCTTAGCCTGTTGATAGATAAAGCTGATCTAGTTATAGCCAAACACTTTAGCTGGCTGAGTGACAATGATATTGATACCTATAAAAACCAAATCGCCAAGTTGGAAGAGTATTTAGAAATCTTTGTTTCCCAGACATCACCTGAGACCAGTGAAACTCTACGTCATAAATTTGCTTGTTTCACTGGAAATCCTTAAGAATAACGTCAGCTATCAGCTATCAGCATTCAGCTATCAACGTGTCGCGTATCAGCCGTCAGCATTCAGCTATCAGCATTCAGCTATCAGCGTGTCGCGTATCAGCTATAGCAAGGGAAGTATAGTTTAGGACATAGTCTTTTGGTTGAAAGGGACTTCGGAGCAGGGAGCAGGGAGCAGAAGATGTCTTAAGCTTTACTTCGACTGCTATATCAGCTATCAGCTATCAACTATCAGCTATCAGCTTTTGAATAAAACCGGTAAGCATTGGTTTAATCTGAGTAAAGTCACAGCGCTTGTGGCCTGTGCCACAAAGCACCTCAAGCAGCGTGAGCCTTTAGCTCACGGCTGACGGCTGACGGCTGACTGCTGAATGCTTACAGCTTATGGGCTACAGATGGTGCTACAGATGGTGCTATCAGTTATCAGCTTATGGGCTACAGATGGTGCTACTTGACTTTTGAATAAAATAAGCTGACGGCACCTCAAGTAGCGTGGCCATTCCCGTAGCGTGGCCATTCCCGTAGCGTGGCCTTTGGCCTTGGCCAACGGCTGACGGCTGAATGCTTACCGCGAACGAGGTTTATTTGAAGCTGACGGCTGACAGCTGACGGCTGAATGCTTACTTCAGGATAAGCCATAGTCTTCGAGCATAGAGTTGTCGATATCAAAAAAATAGTCTCTCAAAACTTTTCTCATACGCTGATATCGTTTTCGCAAGGCTGCATTACTTGCCAAGTTCAGGCGTTCTTCAATTTCAATCCAGGACAATTCCTCCATCACTCGTAACACAAAAATATCAAAATCTAGAGGACTTACTAGTTGTCTAATATCTGATAGTATTTCCTTGACATATTGATCCGATAAATAATCGGAAGCATCATTGGAGCTAATCTGGTATTCTATAGCGCTAAACTCACGTTCTTTTTTCCAATGCTTTCCTTTCTTGGCAAAATGCTCTCTAATCACATTTAAGCAGGTTGTTCTTAGCCAAGCTGATGGATTTTCAATATGTTTTCCAGATTCAATTTTGCTAACTCCGCGAATATAGCTTTCAATAAAGATGTCAAAAATATCAAATTTGTGTTCAAGGTTGAACTGCTTGAGTCGGAATTCAATAAATGCAAACAGTCCTGATTTCTCTCGTTGGTTTAAAATAGAATTAACAGCGGCATCAAATTGTTTACGATTAGGGGACTTTGGAGGTTTTCTAGGTTGCATATAGTGTAGTTCCTCGGTAAAAATAAAAGCACATGATGCCCTGACTTTCAATTGTATTTGAGAAACCTTATAATCACTATTACTCACTTAGTGACGATTAAGTCTCGATTTGTGACATTGATAAGTAGGTAGAGTAAAATACATTCATCAAGGGTATAACCATGAAACAATCAGGTTACGGAGCTGTGTTGCCAAATTGGCATAAAAAATCTTTGCATAGGGGTGTTTTAGTATGCCTCCCTACTTACAGTTGTCCAAGAGTGACCCTAATAACTATAGCCCTTGTAATCATCAAGGAATTACCACATCAGTTGCCACATTAATTGTAGGTGCCCATGGCTTGGGCTCCCGATGCTTGCGGGCAATTCCCTGTGGTCAGCTCCCAGTCAGAACTGCTGTAGACGTAAGTGATGCGGATATGCTCTAGGATTATGTAGAAGCAGGTAGATTTTAGCCAGTCTGAGGGGTCTTGAATATCTTGTCCAGATTCAATTTTGCTAACGCCACGAAGACACCCTTCAAAAAGTATCTGGCCTATATCAAGTTCCTGTTCAAGATTGAAGTACTGGAGTTGGCGTTTAATAAATGTATATACCTCAGAGTTTTCTTTTTGCTTCCAGCTAGAATCAACTACTGCATCAAATTTTTGACGATTAGGGGATTTTAGGAGGTCTTGGGTTTGCATCGGGTGTACTTCCTCTAGAAAAATCAACATACAAAGTTAAGGCTTATTACTTCAGTTTTTCTTGAAAAAGCCTAATCATTATTCTTAATAAATAATGAGAAATAAGTATTGATTTGTGACACTGATCTAGACTAATCTAGTTTGAGCGGTCACCTAAGCCGCGACGCCCATGCTACACTTTCTGCAAACAGCGATCAGCCCCTAGACCTATACAGGCAAGGAGGTTAGGTTTGAGTTATAACCAAAAGCTCAGTTGACTTGAGGTGTCTTTCCAAAGTGGAAAGCCTGTAAGCACTCAGCTATCAGCGTGTCGCGTATCAGCCATTAGCCTTGGCCGTTGGCCACGCTACGCGAATGGCTACGTTACGGGAACAGTTTATGCGCTACACCCACGCTACTAGATCGGTGCTTTTGAATAAAATAAGCTGACAGCTGACAGCTGACGGCTGAATGCTTACGAAAGCATTGGCACCATTGTGTGTAGGTGTCTTTTTAGAGACATCCGTGGTGCCTAAGGTGCTCAAGGTGCTCACAGAGCAAGGCTTGATATTGATCCATATCAATTAGAATACCAAGTTTGCTTGCATCTGTGACAGTACTCGAAAGGGTACTTTTATTTGTTTTTATTTGTGTTACTCTTAAAGATCACTAACAAGTTTCAAGGATTTCTTTCTGCTCCCTGTTCCCCGTTTCCCGTTCCCATTGGCTGAATACTTACAAAGATTACTGACCCTTGAGCCTTTTTCCTCAAGAGGTGCAATCACCCACAGAAAGTCCTTTAGATCCCAACCATTCCCGATTGAATAGCCGTGACTGATAACGACCACCGCCATCACAAAGCACAGTCACAATTGTATGACCAGGTCCCATTTGTTTAGCCAGAGCAACAGCAGCTCCGACATTAATCCCGACAGACCCTCCCATAAATAATCCATCCCGGCTCAGCAACTGGTAAACTACCCGGAGACATTCGTGGTCATCAATTTGAATGGCATCATCAATGGGAGCCCCTTCCATATTGCCAGTAATACGGCTGTTACCGATACCTTCTGTAATAGAGTTACCTTCCGGTTTAATAACACCCGTCTTGACATAACTGTACAAACCGCTACCCATGGGGTCAGCCACCACACATTGAAGGTTAGGATTTTTTTCTTTCAAATACATCGCCACCCCTGCATAGGTCCCACCTGTGCCAGTTGCTGAGACCCAAGCATCAATTTTCCCGTCAGTTTGCTGCCACAGTTCTGGCCCAGTGGTTTCATAATGAGCCTGTCGGTTTGCCAGATTATCAAACTGATTCGCCCAGATGGCATTATCCATCTCTTGGGCAATGCGTCCAGAAAGCTTTACATAATTATTGGGGTCTTTGTAGGGTACTGCTGGCACTGGGCGAACTTCAGCTCCCAGGGTTCTGAGGGTATCCATTTTTTCTTGGGATTGAGTTTCCGGAATAATAATCAGGCACTTGTATCCCTTAGCATTACAGATATGGGCTAGACCAATGCCCGTATTGCCAGCGGTTCCTTCAACAACTGTACCCCCAGGCTTGAGTAAGCCTTTTTCTTCTGCATCTTTAATAATATAGAGGGCAGCTCGGTCTTTTACAGAACCTCCTGGATTGAGAAACTCCGCTTTCCCTAGGATTTCACAACCCGTCTCTTCGCTAAAGCTGTTTAAGCGAATAAGTGGTGTATTCCCAACTGTGTTAACAAAACCTGCTTTGATATCCATTTAAATCAAGTTTAAATTATAAAGAATGAAGAATTAAGAATGAATAATTAAGAATGAAAAATTAAGAATGAAGAATTAAGAATGAAGAATTAAGAATGAAGAATTAAGAATGAAGGATGAAGAATCCTTAATCCTTCATCCTTCAGACCTGATAATTATTTTATATCATGTCAGGATAATTACCCTGTCTTGATGCAGTCGCTCATGGGGGAAACCACGCCAGTTGCTCATGGGGGAAACCCCCAAGACCGCACTGGCTCCCCTGTTCCCTTGCTGCATCGCTTAATAAAAATCTCCCCCATCTCCCCATCTCCCCATCTCCCCATCTCCCCACACTTTTATTATGGGTATTCAACTGAACTTGATATTACTTGTTAGGTTGGGGTGTCATCCGCAGATAGGGCTTAATTACCTCATATCCTTTGGGAAACCGTTCCTTCAACTCTTCTGGATCTTTGATGGATGGTACAATAACGCAGTCATCCCCGTCTTTCCAGTTAACGGGAGTAGCGACTTTATAGTCATCGGTCAACTGTAGGGAGTCAATCACTCGCAGGATTTCGTCAAAGTTACGACCGGTGCTAGCAGGGTAGGTTAACACTAACCGCAATTTCTTCTGTGAGTCGATGACGAAAACAGAGCGTACGGTTAGGGTATTGTCAGCGTTGGGGTGGATCATATCGTAAAGGTCAGACACCTTTTTATCTGGATCCGCCAAAATCGGGTAGTTGACCGTTGTTGTCTGGGTTTCGTTGATATCTCCAATCCAGCCTTTGTGGGAGTCAACATCATCCACGCTCAAGGCTAGCACTTTAACATTGCGCTTCTCAAATTCGGGCTTGAGTTTAGCAACCATACCTAACTCGGTGGTGCAAACTGGGGTGAAGTCGGCTGGGTGAGAAAACAGCACCACCCAGCTATCTCCTGCCCATTCATACAAGTTAATCTCACCTTCGCTAGAATTCTGAGTAAAGTCGGGTACGGTATCCCCCAATCGTAGAGTCATGGCTAAATCCTGTTGCTATTTTTTCTTCTCAGGATAGTTATCGTGCCACAAAAGTCAGGTTTATCCGTCAGCTTTTAGATCTATTTTAGGATTTGCTTAGGACTTCGTTATTCAGCGGTCAGCGGTCAGCGGTCAGCGGTCAGCGGTCAGCGGTCAGCGGTCAGCCATTCGCCAATGGCCAAGGCTGATGCTACTTGAGTTGCTTATTTTATTTAAAGGTGCGCGTAGCGCATTAGCTGTTCGCGTAGCGTGGCCAAAGGCCTTTAGCTGATAACTGATAACTGATAGCGTATAGCTTACAAAGCAATATTTGTCAATGAACTAGGGTGGGAACTCCCCGTCTTCGGGAAAAAGTTTAGGTCTTGTGTCTGGACTTCGATATTATGAGATGATAGGAAACAAAAATTAAACTAAACCCACAGAGATTAATTTCTCTTAGTGCTGTGTTGTGTAAGTAAGGAGTTTTATGATGAGAAAATTGGTTCATCTGGCAGTGCTATGCCTTTTAGTGCTTAGCTTGGGGTGCTTGGGCTTACCCCAAAATGCGATCGCTTCCCCTATGTCTTCAGCAGACACATTTTCGTTAAATAACTTAACGTTGCCCTCATCTACCGCTTTAATCGCTCGGTCATCCAAGAAGAGCAATGCGGCTGATCGCAAGTTAGGCACGGAGTTTGGTAAGAAGACTGACCTGAACAATACTCCTTTGCGTAAGTTTCGCAAATATCGCGGATTCTACCCAACCTTGGCTCGTAAGATTGCTGATAATGCTCCCTACGAGTCAGTAGAAAAGGTCCTGGAGATTGAGGGACTCAGCGCAAAGCAGAAGAAAAAGTTACAAAAGCAAATTGATAAAGGTAATTTTACCGTGACTAAGACCTCAGAAGTTTATAATGCGGGCGACGATCGCGTTAATCCTGGCGTGTACTAATAACGCCATTGGTGGTTAGCTTTAAATTTTTTGTCTCCAGATAAAGCTTTTCTAGCTAAGCGCTTAGCGCTTAGCTAGATCAATCTTTTTAGGTTTTGAAGGGCTCTAACTCAGCTGAGCAGAAACACTAGCTGGAATAGTTTACAGTGCGTGCTTGTCCGTTAGGGTAATAAACTCCCAGATAGTTGTATTGATTATCCCTAAACATTCAAACACAATTGAACATAATTACTGTTGTCTGAATCCACTGACTGACTGTTACCCGACCTAGGGGATAAATCATTATCCAGCCAACTCTGACTACTACCTAACCTCAGATCATCACTAGCTAACCACCTCTGGAACACTTCCATGCGACCATCTTCTGGAGTAACTAGCTGATAGACTCTGAACCGCTTTTTTCCTTGGCTCTGATAACGAATACACTGCAAGCCATAACCGATTTTATCTAAGAAGCGCCTGATAATAACAATCGGAGTTGCTTTTTTAGCTAGTCCTATTCCGGTGATGGTTTTGATAGCACAACGGTTTGCTAATGCGATCGCAGCCATCTCCTGCAAGTCCTGATCAGTATTTTTGAGTTCTCGTTCCAGATTTTCTAATAGGATTGGTATCCCCAAAACTTTCATGGTACCAATCATTGCTCCTAGCACAGCACGATTGAAATCCGGTAGAAATATACTCCCTTGACCTTGCTCAATTAACAGTCGCGCTACCTTAGCATCCCGTTCTGCTAGATGTTGCCGACCGATGGTAAGAAAATAATGGAGCCGTAGCTGCTGATACCAGCCTTGGTCATCTTTGAGTACCAGTTCTGGTGTGACTGGGATGCGATAACGCTGCTGTAAATCGTACTTCCGTAGTGAGCGACGTTCGGATGGTTTTTTGACTAGGCGTTTGCTAATGTTTTGATATTGGCTATAACTGAAGTCTTGACTAGATGCGATCGCATTACACTCAGCCTGATAGTTTTGGTCTCTAACTTCAGTAATCGCGGCCATCAGAGCATTCTGTGCTCCCAACTCTTCCGCTTGGGGTGAACCCTTAGACTTCTTTTTCCCAGCTTTAGTGGAACTAGCTGGGGAAACATCCATCACCAGATGACCTTCAGCACGCAATCCTGCTAGCACCGATTCCCTATAGCTCACCATTGCCGCATTGAAGCGGACAGCCATTTTAGCCCAGCACATCAAGGATTCTGCTTGAAAGCCTGTATCTAAATCATCCACAGCATCGAAATCCGATTGTTGTAGCAACCGAATATTCATTTGGGTCAAACGCTGTCCAGATGCCAGCAGTGAGGATAGAGAGTTTGAGCCATTACCCACTCGATTAAAGCCATAAGGGGCTACCCAGATGAAGCGGGGTAGATTTTCTCGGATCCGCCCTAAGGTTTGTCTGACACTATTCTCTCCTTGCACCCCTTGGGCAATACACCACACAGAGGTGAAATGTCCCCGCAGATCAATACTCACTCCCGTTTCAATAGCAGGACTAGCTAATACAATGTCATACTCTCCTAAAACATCGTTCAGCTTATTGATACACCCCATGGCTGGATGACTGGTTTCACCAAGGGATTCCGAATCAATGCGCAATATCCGGAGGTCGGGAAATTGCTTTTTTAGGTAAGCTTCTAGAGTGCAAGTACCCCATTGGCTCTTCGGTTTTTGAGCCGAAAGACACACAAAGGGTTTGCCTCCTTGAGCAATGTGTGCTTCTAGCTCTCGCACTAGTCTTTTTGGTGTGCTATCGGTATAGTTATGAACTTGCCAGGACCCGTCAATGTTCGGTTTCCAGTCATTCTCAATGATGAAGGGTTCCAGGTCAACGCCAGACAAGGTCAGTAAGTAATCTATCGATATATCACTCAAGTCCGCATCCGCAATATAAACTTGACCAGACCCCCCCAAGACATTCTGGATTAGGGTTTTCAGGGATTTGAGAATAGCAACCCGATTACTCTGACAGGTGCTAGAGTTCAATCCATGCCAGAGCACTTGCTCCACTTCATCGATAATCACTACGCCATCAGACCAGTTAGCGGCATTGAAGCGAGCCTGAGAATTACCATGCAAGGAGTCGAGACATAAACCATAACCTAACACCCCTTCCTTCTGGTCATCCCTGACCTCAGTTATATACTTGATGCCAAAGCGTTGGCACAATGCTTCTACTAATCGCACCCGATGACCAAGCACCAATACCCATTGGTTTCGGGCTAGGGCTTGAGAGACAATTTTTTCCAGTAGTTGGGTTTTTCCAGTACCCTTAGGGGATTTAATCCCAATCAGTTGGGCTGTATCCGGAATCGGAAGTTCTTGCAGATAGCGGCAATTTACTTTAAGGTTAGCTCGATAGGTGAGCTGGGTTAGGGATTTAGCTTTCCAAGTATCCAGGGGGAGTGCTCGTTGGTAAACTTGCTCAAAGGTCTTCTGACCTTGATCAGCAATTAAATCATCTACCCCTTTGCCTAGCTGGGCATCCCAAGTTATTACCTTAACAGGGCAACCTGCTTGATTGAGCAGATATCCCATTCTACGAATGGCAGCATTGACAGCTTTGATGGTATTCGGTTTCGAGTCTTGGTCAAAGACTATGTAAATCGGTCGGTCCGGAGTCGCTAGTTTCCGTAGTTGAGGAATCAAGTCAGACTTGCCAATCCGATTTCCCTGGGCATCCCTACGGATTCGATACCCACCATTAATTCCTGGTAATGCGATCGCAGCGTAACCAGCAGTCAGTAAAGCTCCAGCTTTCTTAGCGCCCTCAGTAATACACAACGGAATCGAGGGGTGAGAGATTAGCCACTGCCAAAACCCTAGATCGGGTTGATTGTGGTCAAGGTCTGTGGGGAGAATAGTCAAATCATTGCGCTCAGCAATCCCTTGCCACAGGTGCAAAGGTACTCGCAGAGCAAACAAGCCTGTGGGGGTTTTGGGGGGATGTTCATATTTTATTAGCTTCCTAGTTTCCCCACTCTGACGGGGTTGGCTAGGTTTGAAACAGCCCCAAATATCTTCCTGACCAGTAAGCAAGTCAATACCAGAACACCACCATCCCCCTTGTTCGAGGTGTTGATAGCGTTCCAGAATCGAGTTTAGCAATCGACCATCATTGCGTCTGGGCAGGGAGTCGGAATAGAAGAGATACTCAAATGGGCTAGAGCCTTCGAGAGACCTTACATTGAGGCGAGTCAGCTGTTCATCAACACTACTAGCTGTCCACTCCTGGATATGGTTTATGGGTTTGGGGAAGACTCTGGCAGAGGTCACGCTATATCTAGTGGTTTAATCTTTAACTTAAGGAATATACCACTATTTGTGACCTAATAGTTGATTTTACTTAATGGTTTAGATTTTGTTTACAGTTGACCCTTGAAGGTTGATAGTACCATAAAATGATCACTGATCCCTACCATCGGATTACCAGTCATTAGTTATTAGTTATATCGGGATCCGTGTAGGAATTGTGATAATTTTTGTTCCCTACTCCCTACTCCCTACTCCCTACTCCCTATTCCCTGTTCCCTTTGCTATTGCACCATATTCCCATAGTCTGGGCGAGAGTTGGAAACGCCACTTTCACCCTCATTGCTCTAATTAGTCTTGCCCTAAGTTTAGGTCAAGCAGGTTGGTTTCGGTGGTTAGCGCTTCACATAGCTAATTGGGGATGTGGTCGTGGCCATTTGCTTTTCTCCTTAGTGATCCTAGTCGGGATGTTATTGAGCAATGTGTTTACTAACGTGGCCACGACCATAGTCTGGACAGCTGCTGTCATGGAAATTTTGCTGCTGCTTGGCTTTAGTGCCAAAGCTACTCTGGCATTTGTATTTACTAGTGGTTTTATTACCGATGCCGCTAGCTTGCTACTGCCGATGAGTAATCCAGTAAATCTGATTTATGTTGATTATTTACAGATTTCTTGGTTGCGCTATGTGATGGTGATGTTGCCAGTAACCGTTGCCACAATAGCTACTAGTATCATCATTCTCTGGTTCTATTTTGAACCCGAAATCCCCCTGACCTATAACCTTGCCCGTCTACCACCACCTAATCGTGCGATTCGAGATTCCTTAATCTTTAAATTGACTTTTCCTATTTTAGGACTACTCCTAATTGGTTACTTGTTCGCAAAAGTCCTAAATTTCCCCATTGCCTGGATTGCTGCTATGGCAGCTTTAGTGATGGTGGCATTAGCAGCACGTTCCTTTAACGGTCGGACTAGTAGACTTAGCTATATCTTACAGCTAGCACGTCAACTGCCATGGCGAATTATTTTACTTATCCTAGTGCTGTTTCTATTCGGCATCGGTTTGGACAATCTGGGCATAACTGCTCTGTTGAGCCAGCGGTTGGAAATCCTTTCTAATTGGGGACTCACTTTAGCAGCTAGTGGTAGTGGTTTCCTAGCCACATTTCTTGCCAGTGTACTCAACAATTTCCCAACACTACTGCTGAATGCTAAGGCAATAGAAAGCATTACGGATATTGATCCAGCTATCAAAGAAGTGATGATATATGGTAATTTAATTGGCTGCAACTTAGGAGCAAAAATTACTCCTTTAGGGAGTCTATCAACCCTACTTTGGTTGAATGTATTGGCTTTTAGAGGACTCCAAATAAGTTGGATTTATTATATTCGCTTAACTTTTATTCTTACCATGCCAGTTTTATTTATCAGCTTGCTGAGTTTAGCAATTTGGTTACCCTGGTTAATTGCTTAAGGATATAGCGCTTGTCAATTAGGTCAGGTACATTTTTTAGGGAGCAGGGAGCAGGGAGCAGGGAGCAGGGAGCAGGGAGCAGTAAATAGGGAATAGGGAAAGAATACTGTGTACATCATAGTTATTAAAAACGTTGTAACTAAAAATTTTATAGACTATAGATAGGAATTACATCGAGTTTTTTGCCATTAGCAATGATTACTCAAAACTATCCATAAAAAAAATATAAACTAGTGTCATTGGAAGCGTTTATAACACTACCATAAACTAAACCTGCTAGTGAGTACATTGATGGAAAAATTATTCAGAAACCAACGCCACAGGGAAAACACAGCACAATTCAAGGGGAATTAGTTACTGCTATTAATCTAGTAGTGAAGCAAGAACGAATTGCTCGTGCTTTTCCAGAACTTCGGTGTACTTTTGGTGGACGGTCAACCGTTCCGGATGTATCTGTGTTTGTTTCCCAGAGAATTCCTCGTGATGACAATGGCGAAATTGCCAATGTTTTCCAGGCAGCGCCTGATTGGACAATTGAGATTCTTTCACCTGACCAAAGTCAAACTAAGCTGACAAAGAATATTCTCCATTGTTTAACCTATGGTACGGCAATGGGCTGGTTGATTGATCCAGAAGAGCAAACCGTTTTCGTTTATCGTCCAAAACAGCAGATGGAAGTGTTTGATAAATCATATGAGCAACTTTATGTGCCATCCTTTGCTAGGTAATTAAGCATTACTGTGGGAGATTTGTTTAGTTGGCTATTGGATTGAAGCGATAATGGTAGGGTGGGCAAAAATTTATCGCCGATCAGCTTAATGGAAAAACTCTATTACTTTTTGCCCATAATGGTAGGGTGGGCAAAAATTTATCGCCGATCAGCTTATGGAAAAACTCTATTACTTTTTGCCCACCAAACTCTAGCCAACCCACAGTTAATGATGGTGGGCAAAAATTTATCGCCGATCAGCTTATGGAAAAACTCTATTACTTTTTGCCCATAATGGTAGGGTGGGCAAAAATTTATCGCCGATCAGCTTATGGAAAAACTCTATTACTTTTTGCCCACCAAACTCTAGCCAACCCACAGTTAATGATGGTGGGCAAAAATTTATCGCCGATCAGCTTAATGAAAAAACTCTATTACTTTTTGCCCATAATGGTAGGGTGGGCAAAAATTTATCGCCGATCAGCTTATGGAAAAACTCTATTACTTTTTGCCCACCAAACTCTAGCCAACCCACAGTTAATGATGGTGGGCAAAAATTTATCGCCGATCAGCTTAATGAAAAAACTCTATTACTTTTTGCCCATAATGGTAGGGTGGGCAAAAATTTATCGCCGATCAGCTTATGGAAAAACTCTATTACTTTTTGCCCACCAAACTCTAGCCAACCCACAGTTAATGATGGTGGGCAAAAATTTATCGCCGATCAGCTTATGGAAAAACTCTATTACTTTTTGCCCATAATGGTAGGGTGGGCAAAAATTTATCGCCGATCAGCTTATGGAAAAACTCTATTACTTTTTGCCCACCAAACTCTAGCCAACCCACAGTTAATGATGGTGGGCAAAAATTTATCGCCGATCAGCTTATGGAAAAACTCTATTACTTTTTGCCCATAATGGTAGGGTGGGCAAAAATTTATCGCCGATCAGCTTATGGAAAAACTCTATTACTTTTTGCCCACCAAACTCTAGCCAACCCACAGTTAATGATGGTGGGCAAAAATTTATCGCCGATCAGCTTATGGAAAAACTCTATTACTTTTTGCCCATAATGGTAGGGTGGGCAAAAATTTATCGCCGATCAGCTTATGGAAAAACTCTATTACTTTTTGCCCACCAAACTCTAGCCAACCCACAGTTAATGATGGTGGGCAAAAATTTATCGCCGATCAGCTTAATGAAAAAACTCTATTACTTTTTGCCCACCCTACTAAACTTGCCCACCCTACAGAACTGTCACAAGACTATAATTTAAATCAAGACCAGCTTACTGGTGAGCATATGCAGTAAATTGCCTTTTGAAGGGAGATTTAAACCCTAAAACTATATGCTTTTGGGGAACTCCTGCTTCAACTAATTCATTAGCTACTCCAACTTCAGTGCCATCACTCTGAATCCAAATTTTATTATCTTTTATATCAATATGAATTAAGCTTCCATATTCCCGTCGTTGGTCATACCAACCCACTACCATCAGTAAATAATGATTGCGCTCACTATCAAAAATCATTTGAACTTCTGTCTGATCATCGTTAAGGTTGATAGCGTGGGTTTTCAGGATTTTTTGGACTAATTCATGATAGTTTAAGGTTTCCATGCCGTTCTAGCAACTTTGATGTGTAAAGTATCTTTGGTGATCACCCAGCTATATTTTTCTAGGGCTAACCGAACGGTGTTGTGAAAAATATCCTTGGCTGGCATAGACAGGTAGGCAATTGGAAATGACTTAGGCTTTTTAAGATTTATTATAACTGATATCAATATAAAAAATTCCTCCCGCGCTCTACCGTAACGTCAGCATCGGGAGGAATTTGAGCGGAATTATTAAATTGAGACCATAGGGTAAGAGTTAAACCTTGTTTAACTCGTCTTGGTGACACTCACCTACCCCAAACTTAGCTATTTCCCTCTATAACTAAAACGATCTCACCAGGCAGTTTGTGACATTTTTTTCGACTTAGAGTCCTGTTTTAAGAACTTCCGGCGCTAAAATCTGGGACCAGGTTCAAACAGATTGGCCACTTTAAACTCTTTCGCTCCCACTTCCGACAGCGAGAACTGAATCGTGACGGGACGGGAAACACCTTTACAAAAATCCGGTTTCAGGCGGATGAAGGTAGCAATGGGAGGCTGGGATTTTGCCAATATGGTTGTGAAGTCCTCTTTCTGCGTGCAGCCGTTGCTCGTCACTAGGATCGTGACACCTTTTTCAGTGATGTTTATTCCATGCAATGGTTCTACCGTTGCTGCTAAAGCCGTGGGAGCTGTGACACAGAATACTGCCACTGCGGCAAAGAGCAGGGTCGCCAGACCGAGTGCTAGTCTTGAGAGTGCTTTTTTCAAGGGAAGAGCAGCTGGCTTGAAGCGGTTGAATGGTGTACTTAGCATGATGTTTGAATTAATGATTTTCCGAATTTTGGCCTGATGTTAAAGGGACAGGACGGTCGAGATTATGGAGACCCTCAAGTTTGCCATCCCCTTAAGGCCTGGTCAATTTGGATTGAGCACTTGAAAGACTGAACCATAGGGTCTCCTTGTGGCTTCTGGTTCCCGGAAATTCAGGAATACTCAGGTTTACTGCCCCATCGCACTTTGGAAAAGAGTGGAATTCGGGTCAAGAACTCCTGCGCCATCCGCGATTCTAAGAGCAGGGATATTTAATTGTCAAGAAAATAGAAGATAATCAGAGATAATTACTCTTAAGTACAAAAACTGCGGATGCTTCGCTTTTTTACAGAAAAGTACCAACAAAGGCAGTTGCGATTAGCCCGAAGGGCTACGCTACGCGATGAAGCGTTTCGGCAAAGCCGACGCTTCGCGAACGCGAAGCGTGGCCAAAGGCCTCAGCTTCCGCCAAAGGCGATCGCATCCTTGTCAAAGCAATACCCTAAACCTGAATAAAATAAGTTAATTTCTAATCCTAACTTATTATTTTCAATGATTGGCTAGATTAAGTAAAGTCCTTGCTCAAATAATTCCTATCAGTGTTCCCTGCTCCCTGCTCCCTGCTTTCTATAAAAATGTACCGAACCTAAGTGAAAAACGCTATAGTTAATCGTTTATTATAGCGCTATAGTTAAGCTATGGAAAGTATATAGTCACTCAAGCAAGCAAGCAAGTTATCCTGCAGCGCTAGCTTACCTGACCTCTGCTGAAATCTTAACTATCACCCTACCAGCCTTGCCAGCACCAAACACCTCAGCAGTAAAGTCTCAACGGCTCGACTGGGAGTTGGGTTGGTACTGAGCAGAGTTGGTATTTTGAATAGAAGTACTCAACTTTCAGCACTTTCAGGAATTTCAGCAGCTATTTTTTCAGGACGTTCAGAAGCTATTTTTTCAGTATTTTCAGGACTTTCCGCCATTTCAGCAGCTTTTTTTTCCGCCATTTCAGCAGCTCTTCTCTTAGCTTCGGCCAAGGCTTCCTGCTTATCTTCTTTCCGAACCTTGCAGAACCGTGGAGCCTGATCCATTGGGGGTGCCAATTCTTCTACAAACGCGAAGGCATTTTTGTGGGGAAGGAATCGGGCTTTGACCTGGATGAATTTTGGCTTGCCCTGCTCCTTGAGCTTAGGATTGAATCGGAATGGTTTGACCGAGGAGTCGCGCCAGAATAATGGACAGTGACCAGCTTTGAGTACCCGAGTTCTTTCTGTAGCCTGGTGAGTTTTGAGATAGTTCACTAATTGTTCACTGTGGTTCCTAAAAACTGACACACAGGGTACTTTACAAACAGGAATAAACTGCCACAATCCCGCCAAGATGAAATACCCATTGCCAATCGCTTCAGCCCAAGCATGGGGTCTGTCTTCCTGTAAAATCCCAATTACCTCAAACCGGATATCCTGGAATTTGTTCCTGTCTGGGAAGTGGATCGGCTTAGGATATACCACGAGGCGATGCTCTCGGTTTCCGGCCTCGATGTGCCCCTTGAGAATATCCAGCACATACCTTTTCCGGTTGTGCTTAAGCAGGAAAAAGAGTGGGTAAGCCTTACCCTGGATGGTAATGGTAGGAATTTTTTCCGACAAATCCACCTCACCAGTTATAACCCCAACAGCCATAAACTTTGGTTCTGATGGCTGAATTAGTTCAATTGGTTGAGATGGTTTTACTAATTTCCTGGGAATTTCTGGTTTTTTGATTAGTGTTAGAATTTCTGACATAATTAAAACTGATTGTTTATGTTCTTTACAAAAGACATCTAAAGAAATCTAGGAAATGGCTCGAATAAGTTCCCTGGCAACTGCAAGACGAAAATAGATACCATACAACTGACAGCTTGGCTTCGCCTGATTGCCATCGAGTGTCACCAACCCCATACTTTCTATAGGTGCGCTTGACCCATGAAGAATTAAATTAGCCATGGGTCGCACCTGCTGATAGCCAGTAATCCGTTCTATCGACACCCCCTGATTAGTCCTAACAACTTGTTTCAGTCCTGATCCCAATGGGGACAGATCTGTGATCATAACCAGAAGACCTCGTAGATGGTGGCTATAAATTTCCATAGGTGCGCGCCTTAAGCGGGCGAGTAAACCGCCCTTGGGTCGCACCTCCTAGTGTAGGTGCTGCTTGCAAGAACTTCTTTTATGTTATCTCTCTGACGAGAAAGGTGATAAAGGCCAAGGCTGACCAGATCTCGATCTCCTCCTCCCATGGCTATTAGTGCAATTGGGTTTGACTGCTATTAGTCCAATCAATACCATAGTGCTGCCCTAAATTCTGCCCCTGCTTTGGCCTAACCTGCTTTGGGCGCTTATTAGACTTCGGCGCAGTTGTCAGGGGAAAGGGGAAAGGAGAAAGAGATTAGATTTGAGTCTACCCCAAACCTGTTGATGCCAAAATACCAGTATGAACAATAGCTCTTGGGCAATAGGTCTTGGGCAATAGGTCTTGATCAACCTCAGTTTTATGTAAGAAATTGGCTGGTGTTTTGAGAAGATAGGAGACATAATTCAGAATTCAGGAGAATAATTCAGACGTTATTGGGAGAATACATAGCTTAATTGCCCATTAAACTCTGATTAATTCCAAATTAACTATAAAATTAAGTTATTATGGCTACTGACTCGAAGCTCGAAGCTCCTGACTCCTGGATAAAGTTGGTGATGTCGAACTCAGGTTGGGCAAGACTAGGATACTCGAAAACCACCTGGACTTAATTCACAAGATTTTTACTTTTTTTTTACAATTCACCAAATTTTCACATTTAGTTTAAAAAAGCTTTCAAAAAATTTGGCTAGTCTTCATGATAAATTTATTAAAATTCTACTTATTTTTTCATATCCTTACTTATATAACCTAACTGGGTTGTTTTTACAGCACCTTTGAACGGCACAGGAAGCTGCAAACAGCGAGTCAATCCCAAATGGACTAGTTTGGGATTGACTCGTAATTATCACTATTAGCCACAGCATCAAAAGGAATTGCTACAACCCACACTCACCTCAACCAGGTTTTGTAGCAATAATAGTGCGGTGACGAGGATCGCTGGCTACCGTAGTCTGATAGTCAAAACCAACCTTAATCATCGCCCCTTCCACATCAAAGCTGTAGTAGTCATCACTCCAAGGTTCTGTACTTTTCATCAACACAAACAGTGCAGGGGGCAGATTCTGGATGACTGGGGAGGCAGGATTATTGTCTACAACACCAAGGCAGCCACCAGGTCGTAGAATCCGTAGCACTTCCGAAAAAATTTCCTCTGTTGCTTGGCGCGGTAGTTCGTGGATCACAAACTGTAACGTGACCACATCAAATGAATTGTCGGGTAAACCGGTGTCCTCTCCTTTGCCATGGATCCATTCTGATATTTCTGCTGTCTCATCCATGGTCTTGGCCACAGCCAGCATATAAGGGGATAAGTCTAACCCAACTGTGCGGATTTTGCCCTTTGTGATCCTGGAGTAGTAGTGGTGTAGCGTTAAGGTAGATATGCCCACTGAGCAGCCAATGTCTAGGACATCTGTGACTATCTCGGGATTATATTGTCCTAGTACTTTATGAAAACTACTTCGTAATCGTTCTTGTGCCGAAAGCCAAGTGAGTTTTTCTTCGCGCCAAACCCTCAACCCCATAGCGTGGGTAGCACTGCCAGCTTCAAAGGCAGCTTCCCAGCATAGGTTTCCCTGGTCATAAGCATGGAAAGGGACTTTGTAGTAGTCTGGGTAGACTAGGCTAGGGTTAGTAATCTCGGATAGTAAGGTCTTCGCTCCTGATTTTTCTAACTCCTGGTAGTTTTTCCGCCACTCAATCCCATTTTTTTCTGCGGTTTTAATTAGCACCTGTCTGGCCTGGTGTTGCATCACCTTGTAGATCGGCTTGGTGTCGATCAACAGATTAACGAACCGGGAGAGTAAGTCATCCCCGGCCCAGTCTGGTTTGAGCTTGGTCTTCATCAGTATTCAAAAATTATCCCAATGATTAGCTCATCTAATTATTTCATAGCGGTATGATTGCGCGGTATTATTGCTCTGCCCCAGCACCGATTTCAGTTAAAGTAACTATACAGTGGGGTCAACGATAATGAAGTATTGACTCTCCCCGCTTTAAAAAGACGGGGATTAGTTAAGAGTCCATAAAAGAACTCTTACAGGCGTAGTCAAAGCGCCCCTACTGAGTTCTGCCAATTTAATTTTGACAGTTCCCGCTACTTTTTTAAGAGAAAATTAGGCTTTCCGGGTACTACCACAATTGTCAGTACGATACGCTCTGCGATCTGCAATTATTTACCCGTTCACAAGAGGATTAACGCAATGCAATCATTGAGGGTCGGTATTTCTCCGGTACTAGAATCGCTTCATCACGTAGGCGTTTATCCTTACTCACTTCTTCATTATACCACGGCAGGTGAGCAATCCCTCACCTGCCGTGTCGCGTTTCCACCCCGGATTAAAATCATGGGGCTACCACGCTCCCGCGTTCTTCCGTGTGGGAGAACGTTACGTTTATTCCTACCTACAAATAGAATTAATGGCTAATGATTCTTAACAACCCAAAATCCCAAGTGGACAAAAGCTGGAGTAGTTGGGTCATAGTTCTATTACTGCTGGTGTGGATAGCGATCGCAGCAGGTTTACGGTTTACCTATCTGGCCGGAAAACCCCCCTGGTCAGATGAATTTGCCACCCTAGTGTTTAGCCTGGGCAATAGTTTTCGGAGCGTACCGCTGGATCAGGTGATTACCTCAGATACCCTCTTAGCTCCCCTGAAACCAAACTCTAGTGCTAGCATCAATTCCGTTATTAATAACCTAATCACGGAGAGTAATCACCCACCACTGTACTTCGTCCTCACCCATCTGTGGCTGAAGCTGTTTCCAGCCCATGGTAAATTGGTATCCCTGTGGCTAGCGCGATCCTTAAGTGTCCTACTGGGAGTAATTTCCATTCCAGCCATGTTTGGGTTAGGTTGGTTAGGGTTTCGCTCTTCCCTGGTGGGTCACTTCGCAGCAGCACTGATGGCTGTTTCACCCTATGGCATCTATCTGGCTCAAGAAGCTCGACACTACACTTTAGGGATTCTATTGGTTATCGCTTCAGTCAGTTGTTTAGTGTACGCTACGCGATCGCTTCGACAGCAGACTCCCTTGCCGATTTACATAGCATTAATCTGGATTATTGTCAATAGCTTGGGCATAGCTGTCCATTACTTTTTCGTCCTCGTGATCGCAGCTGTAGGAGTGGTAATGCTTGGGTTGCGGATTCGGTCAGGGGGTTCAGTGTTTTCTTGGAAGTACTGGTGGCGAATTTACGCAGTGGCGCTCGGGACATTAATGGGAGTCTTAGTTTGGCTGCCAATTTTGCCACGCCCCTCCAGTAATCGTTTGACAGAGTGGGTTCACCAAGACACAACCCTGAGCAATTTGCTCGAACCGTTAGCTAGACTCTTGTCTTGGATGATCACCATGGTCGTGATGCTGCCAGTAGAAGGGCAATCCCTACCGATTATGGTCGCCTCTGGACTAGTAACAGTAATATTGGTGCTCTTGATCGTGCAACTGTTGCGTCGAGGACTCAGAATTCAGAGCTTACACTCCCAGACTAAGGTCATGACTCAGGTTCTAGGCGGTTTCGTGGTGGGAGCGATCGCATTATTCTTGTTAATCACTTACGGTCTTGGCATTGATTTGACCTTAGCCGCTCGTTACCAGTTTGTCTACTTCCCCATCGTAATTATCTTACTAGCAGCAAGCTTTGCCAGTTGTTGGAGAGCTGCCCAAGGGAAAGATCAGCAATGGGTAGCACTAATCCTGTTGATGGGATTGGTAGGTGGAGTCATAGTCGCATCCCATGTGAGTTACCAAAAAGCCGATCGACCGGATCTTGCGATCGCTAAAATGTTAGAGATTAGTGATTCCCAGTCTCAATCCCTGCCAGTCCTGATTGCCACAGTTCACAAAAGCCATGAACAAACAGGAGAAATCATGGGCTTAGCTTGGGAATTGAACCGTCGCCAAGTCGTTGATGCTGCCATTAATTCACCCCAGTTTCTCTTGGCACATAAAGACACCGAGCCAAGGGTGGCTACAGAAACGCTACAAAAAACTGTGGCTCAACTGCCCAAACCTTTAGAATTGTGGGTAGTCAATTTTTCTGCCTCTGTTGAGTTAAAAGCCCAAGGTTGTATTAAGGATAAACAATCTATATCTAAAGTCCCTGGTTATCGATTTCGACGGTATTACTGTCAGAACCATGGGGCTGAGGGCATTGAATAGGGGAGAGTATGGGCACAGGGAGGAGTGTTGGAAGTGTGGGGGGAGAGGGAATAAATAGTTTTCGATAATTTGGTATAGTTAAAGATATTTTTGCTTATTTTTATCCTACTTCCTGCACAGACATCAGCCATTTTGCTAAACGTTTATTACTCGATTCAACACTTCTGGCTTAATCCCTAATACTTAATACTTAATACTTAATACTTAATCCTTAATAGTCTCTGTTCCCTGTTCCCTGTTCCCTGTTCCCTGTTCCCTGTTCCCTGTTCCCTGTTCCCTGTTCCCTGTTCCCTGTTCCCTGTTCCCTGTTCCCTGTTCCCTGTTCCCTGTTCCCTATAAAACTTGGCAATTGCTGTAATTGTATGGTATATTTCCGAATAAATTAATAGCGCTAGAGTAAGTTGTCCGATCATGATAGATACCACCCAAGCTGCCTATCTTCTAGGTATTTGTCCTCAACGAGTTCGCCAACTCCTAAAAGAGGGCAGAATTCAAGGAGCCGAAAAAGTTGGTCGCTTTTGGCGGATTCCCCTATATAACGGTATGCCCAAGATAGTTCCCGGTAGCCGAGGACCACAAGGCTCCTGGAGAAAACAGCCCAGCAAATCCCTGACTCACATCTACCTCAACTCCGAAGTACTTCACAAGAATGAAACAAACCATACAACAGACCCAGTGATTACAGTTAAACGGGGTAATCGCGATATCAACTGTCATTATGTAGAAATCAGCGGGCCATCCCGGTTAGTCTATCGACCCGAATCTCCCAAGAATGGTGGTGCCACCCTTTGGATAGAGGTTGAGCCTAATGTGGAGGTTGTAACTAAGGTTTTTGGTCAGTATTAACATGTTTAGAATTAAGCTCAACCACTTCTAGGCTGTATCCTCTTTGCTTAGCAATCCGCTTAGCTTTGGCTTGGGCTTGACTGAAGGAATCAAATTTGAGTGCTCCCCCTGGATGAGGACACCAATTTAACCGTTCCATCCCACCTAATAACTCTAATGAAGCTAGGTAATTAGAACTTTTGGATTCAAATAATACGTACCTAGGTCGGGATGAAGTGCTGTTAGTACCGTCGTGAGATTCTTGGCGACGTTGTTGTTTTAGTTTTGACGCACGACCCATAGCAGACCTCTAGAAAACTAGTGTTGAATGTTTAAAAAATTATTATTCCAGGGGCAGGTGATTATTAACTAAAGTAAAATTTTAGGTTTACCAAAGATAGTGTAAATCCAGGACAAACCCAGGCAAAACCTCCTCCCCTGATAAACTCTTAGGAGACTCCAACACCTCCACAACTTGACCTGGTCGATAAATTTCTACTTGCCGTCGTTGAGGATTAATTAACCAGCCCAGACTTACCCCATTTTTTCGATATTCCTCCATCTTGGATTGAGTCACCGTTAACCTATCACTTGGAGACATTAATTCTAGCACAAAATCCGGGCAAATCGGTGGAAACTTCTGGCGTTGCTCTGGTTTAAGTGAATCCCAGCGTTTTTGTTGAATCCACGCTACATCCGGAGAACGGTCAGCACCATTAGGGAGTTTAAAGCATGTCGATGAATCAAAAACTTTACCTAGCTTAGTTCGTCGATTCCAGATCACAAAATCAGCATTTATTTCTGAATTACGGTTACCAGTTTCTCCGCCAGTAGGTGACATAATAATCACTTCTCCCTTGGCATTGCGCTCAAATTTAATCTCCGGGTTATTTCGACATAACTGATAAAATTGCTCATCGGTAAGTTGGATAATGGAATTAAAATTTACTGTAAAAGCAGTCATGGTAATTATATAGCTTTTGTATTTGAGATTTGAACACACGTATTTCAGTAAAAGGCAAAAGGCAAGAGGCAAGAGGCAAAAGGCAAGATTGTTAAGAGCTAAGGAGTTTTATTGGATAATAAAAAAACAGCTCCTATGTTGACATATAATTTATAAATGCTATCGAACGAAACTTATATAACCGATTTAACAGTAAATATTGCTTAATTATTGCTCAATTAAAAAATAGTGATTCTCTTAAATAATCGCTACACGAACGCCAAACAAATTTTAGGCTTACCAAAGATAGTTTAAATTTAGGACAAACCCAGGCAAAACCTCCTCCCCTGATAAAGTCTTAGGAGACTCCAACACCTCCACCACTTGTCCTGGTCGATAAATTTCCACTTGCCGTGATTGAGGATTAATTAACCAGCCCAGACGTACCCCATTTGCTAGATATTCCTCCATCTTGGCTTGAGTCACCGTTAACCTATCACTTGGAGACATTAATTCTAGAACAAAATCCGGGCAAATCGGTGGAAACTTCTGGCGTTGCTCTGGTTTAAGTGAATCCCAGCGTTGTTGTTTAATCCATGCTACATCCGGAGAACGGTCAGCACCATTAGGGAGTTTAAAGCATGTCGAAGAGTCAAAACAAACTCCTAATTTAGCTTGTCGATTCCAAATTCCAAAATCAGTAGCTAGTTCAAAATTTTGTTTACCAGTTTCTCCCCCAGTAGGTGACATAATAATCACTTCTCCCTTAGCATTGCGCTCAAATTTAATCTCCGGGTTATTTCGACATAACTGATAGAATTGGTCATCGGTCAGTTGGATAATGGAATTAAAATTTACTGTAAAAGCCGTCATGGTGATTTAAAATGTAGGTAGAATGGTAGGGACTATTGGACTTATGATCAATTTCCACAGGGATGATACACTCAGGACTATTATTTCTGACATTATTCACAGTAGTACTAACGGGATAAACACTCATCTTTTCGGCATCATAGGGAATCAGTAGTGGCTGCAATAGCTCCCGTTGACTTACCTGATTATGCAGCCAGAAATCATAATCCCTAGGTTCTAATATGACTGGCATCCGATCATGAATCGGACTGATAAGGTCATTAGCTACTGTGGTTATAATTGTACAAGAAGCAATTATCTCACCCGCTGGATTTTTCCAACGATCCCAAAGTCCTGCAAAAGCAAACGGACGCTTATCTTTCCTCTGGAAATACAACGGTTGCTTCTTGCCATCTTTTCTTCGCCACTCATAAAAACCATCCGCTACAACCAAGCAACGCCGACGACGGAATGCACTACGAAATGCTGGCTTTTCTGCTACCGTTTCTGCTCTAGCATTAATCAGCTTTGCACCAATTTTAATATCCTTTGCCCAACTAGGAATTAAACCCCAACGAAACAATTGCCATTGTCGCTCGCTATCGTTTGAGGGGTTTAAGACTGTTGCTACCAGCTGAGTAGGGGCAATATTGTACCGAGCCTCTTGGGTTGGTACATCATCTAAATTAAAAGCTCGCGCTACGCTTAACCCTATAGTTGTCAGGGTGAATCTACCACACATACTGGACGTGATTTAGTATTTATGTACTATTTTAGAAGCCAGTTATCCGTCCTGAGTGCTACAAACCAGCAAGCCTGTATTAAGCGTTCGCGTAGCGTGGCCTACGGCCAATCGCAATTCAATCAGCAATTCAATCAGCAATTCAATCATTTGTGGCGGTCGCCTCTGGCAAGTTTGTTAGTTTCCACCCTTCCTAGAGCAACGCTAAAATCATCGATCTTGACAAAATTAGCAATATAATCACCAATTACCCGATTCCCGATTCCCGATTCCCGATTCCCGATTCCCGATTCCCGATTCCCGATTCCCGATTCCCTGCGCGCAGCACTATAGTACGGGCAACCAGTCCGGTCACCCGTAGAACCGTCAACTGTCAACGAACGATCAATGTCTTAAACATCTGTTTCGCTAAACTCACGATTCATGTGGTCAAAGGGCTGATCAACAAATCCGATATTCCCGATACCAGCTTCTTTGGCCATTGCTTTGACCATATCTTTCATAATCTCAATCCCACGAACCGTTGGAGCGATGGGCACACCTAGGGAATTATAAGTTTCCCGCAACCCTTGTAGAACCCGCTCATCCAAGACATTGGTATCACCAGCAACTAGGGCATAACTAGCATAGCGCAGGTAATAATCCAGATCTCGTAAACAAGCAGCATAACGACGAGTTGTATAAGAATTGCCACCTGGACGCAACAGTTCAGGAACTTCCTCATACAGTTGTGCTGACGCTTGCTTGACAATAGAAGCAGCATTGCCATTGATTAAAGTAGCTACAGCCACCCGAGCGGTGCCAGTTTCAAAGTAAGACTTAAGTGAATCGATGGCATCCCGATCTAGGTAGCGACCTGAGCTATCATAATTCCTAATCAAGTTTGTGACTAAATCCCTCATTAAATTATTCTCCCAACAACAATCTTGATAATTTTGATTTACTATTGGTGTCTTCCCATGATTTAGGGCGAGAACTCAACAGGTACAGAGCGCTACACTATGCACTCCACAGGAGTTAAACAGCAAGTTCAATGTTTACTTAACTCCAGACGCTATAATTGGCTGGAGCTAAGCGTATACATATCTTTCATCACTAGATTGTACCCTGTTGCTTGTTGCTTTCATCCTTAATGCTTCTTTAGAATTCGGCGTTGCCTAGGGTGTGGGGTGTGGGGTGTGGGGTGTGGGGTGTGGGGTGTGGGGTAGGCTGTTGATTATGGGCCTTTTTCGGGGGAGATCGTTCACACCGGGATTGAGCTTTGCTCACGCTACGCGAACGCGTACGGCGATAACGCCCAGAATGGATATCTAGCAAGAGATACACTGTCTCATACTATCAGACAAAAATTGCATGAAGTTTAAGCTATGGCCATCGCACAAAGTGAACAGCCTAGGCGTTGCCCACCATAGATAGGACCGATTAATTGCGCAAGACACTCCCAGAGGGGGGAAACAGGGAAATTAGAACCGACCGACCAAATGCACTCACTAATCTCATTGCCCATATAGATAGATAGTAGATGTATGTAGGCAAAACCTGCGACTAACCAGAGCCTAGTTTTGCCATTCGCTCCCTTGTTGAGTAGACAAAGACCTTCTCTTGAGCCTTTGTGGGAGCCTGTTTGGCAACCTGACTGAGTCTAGAACTCGAAAATTTAATTTTTTATTCATATGAGATCCGATCATCTTAGGACATTCTGTATTGTTAGATACATAATGTCCTACTTTCTATCCCTAGGATGAGTCAGGAATCAGGGAACTACAACTTTTCACTGTTCAAGGGAAAAGCCAATCAAGATGCTTTTAAGGAAATCGTGCTGCTTGCACCACTCAAAAAAAAGTATCTCCCCGCGAATAACTGACTCGGATGCTTACCCAGTCAGTCCTCGGTTTGGGAAAGCTTCAGTGTCGCCAATTTTGGTAGAGTCACTGACTCAAGTAATTTTATAAGGTTGTTTCTTTGTAAACAAACGTAAAGCTGATCAAAGGAGTCATTCATGCCTGAAACCCCACAAGACGTCTTGAAAATGATTCAAGACGAAAACATAAAAATCATCGACCTTAAATTCATTGATATGCCAGGGATCTGGCAGCACTGCTCGTTTTACCAAGACCAAATAGAAGAGAGTTCCTTTGACGAAGGAGTTCCCTTCGATGGTTCAAGCATTCGGGGTTGGAAAGCAATCAACGAATCTGACATGGCAATGGTTCCTGATCCCAAAACGGCTTGGATCGACCCATTTATGAAAGAACCAACCCTGAGCATGATTTGCAGCATTAAGGAACCGCGTACAGGGGAATGGTACAGCCGCGATCCTCGCAGCATTGCTCAGAAAGCCCTTGACTATCTGAGCAGCACTGGCATTGGGGATACCGCCTTCTTTGGTCCAGAAGCTGAATTCTTTGTTTTTGATGATGTTCGCTTTGACCAAACCGAGAACCAGTGCTACTACTATGTAGACAGCGTTGAAGGTCGTTGGAATTCTGGTCGAGAAGAAGCAGGTGGTAACCTCGCATATAAGCCTCGCTATAAAGAAGGTTATTTCCCTGTTGCCCCCACGGACACCCTGCAAGACATGCGTACCGAAATGCTGCTAACCATGGCAGAGTGCGGTGTACCCATTGAAAAGCACCACCACGAGGTGGCTACAGGTGGACAGAACGAGTTGGGTTTTCGCTTTGGCACCCTAATTAAGGCTGCTGACGATCTGATGATTTATAAGTATGTCATCAAAAATGTTGCCAAGAAGTATGGCAGAACTGTCACCTTCATGCCCAAACCAATCTTTAACGACAATGGTTCCGGGATGCATACCCATCAATCGATCTGGAAGGATGGAGAACCCTTATTCTGGGGTGATGGTTACGCCAACCTAAGTAAAATGGCGCTCAATTACATCGGTGGTTTACTCAAGCACGCCCCGGCTCTGTTGGCACTTACCAACCCCAGCACTAACTCCTACAAGCGTCTGGTACCTGGGTTTGAAGCGCCCGTGAACTTAGCTTATTCCCAAGGTAACCGTTCAGCTTCCATCCGCATTCCTCTGTCTGGCCCCAATCCCAAGGCCAAGCGGTTAGAGTTCCGTTGCCCTGATGCCACCTGTAACCCCTATCTCGCCTTCGCCGCCATGCTCTGTGCTGGTATTGATGGGATCAAGAACGAGATTGAACCCGGTGATTCTTTAGATGTGGATATTTACGACCTCTCTCCAGAGGAATTGAGCAAAATTCCATCCACCCCCGCTTCTCTAGAGGATGCTCTGGCAGCCTTAGAAAAGGATCATACCTTCTTGACTGAATCAGGAGTATTCACCGAAGACTTCATTACCAACTGGATTGAATTCAAACTAGACAACGAAGTCAACCCCATGCGGTTGCGGCCTCATCCCTATGAGTTCGCACTATACTACGATGTCTAGTACTTTGTCTATGGTGAACTAAGACCATTAGCCATCCTCTAGGGTGGCTTCTTTATTTATTTGTAACTTTTGATTAATTAATATTTCAGATCGCTCAGAAGCGAAGTACAACACTGAGCTTCTGTATTATATAGCTAGGTTGCTGCATCGCTTTTCTAGGGAATTTGGGACTAGTATGTGTTAGATACCTGAGAAAATCTATGACAGTTGCATATCCTCACAAATCAAACAACGGCATGGGTGCTCGTGAAATCCTGCCACATGTGGTACGCGATCGCAAACTTCACCTGGTCATGCTCAACCGCTATCGCTACAACGAACAACACAGTTGCCTAGATCTCACGGATTTGGTAGAAAACCTGGATGGTCAGCCAAAAGAACTGGTGCGGGATCTATCTCATCACATTGCTGACGAAGCTCGTCATGCCATGTGGCTGACTGACCTACTCATGGAACTGGGGGCAGATATTGGTAAGCCCCCAGGAGTGTCCTACATCAAGGAATTTGATCGACTAATCGACCAGGAAAGCTATAAAGAACAAGGAAAGCTCAACGATGGACTGATCGCTGGTTTGGCAGCAATTAATGTCACCGAAAAACGGGGATGTGAGTACTTCTCAGCTCACATCAAAGCATTAAAAGAGGCACCGAAAACGGAAGAAAATATTAAGATTCTTAAAACCATTGAACAGATTTTCCCAGAGGAAGTTGGTCATGTCCGTTGGGGGAATCGGTGGTTGGCACAAATTGCCAAGAAAAGCCCAGAACATCGACAGAAGGTAGAACAGGCAAAGTGCCAGTATGTAGCCATTGAACAGGCGGCTTATGAATCTGGTATCGATCTGATGGCAGGTGCTGAACTGCGCCGACTCAATAACTTGCTGGAGGTTGCCCATACCTTGCCAGTGTGGGAACGTCCTCAGTACCTGATCGAGCGCTTACCCCAAACCTTGCTAGCCCCTGAACTGCAAATGACCAGGATTCAGGTAGCACAAAAGGCTTGGCAGCAAGATCCACAAGGGTTTATAGAAAAATTTGTGCCTATGTTTTTGAACGGTTTTAATCAGGTATCTAAAAATCAGCAAAAAGCAGTCTCCTAGAAAATTGCTCAAGCAGTCAGAAGCTGTTCAAGGGCTTTTGTTATTGTTTCGGTCTCTCAAAGGTAAAATCTAAGAAAAGGGTTCAAGGCAAAAGGTTAAGGCAAAATCATCTTTTCCCCTTGAGCTTTTACTTTTTGCCTGTCTCACCTAATTGCAAGTCTCGACCCTTGATTTAAGAAAATTAACTATTGGTGTGTTTGAGGGGCTATAAGTCCCGTACTGTACTGAAGGTCAACGTCAGGATACATGGACTTATCAAGCTATTTTAAGGGTACTCGATGTACCTAAAAATAGCTATTTATCACTAATCAAAAATATAGTAGAATAATTTCTATGATATTGAATTACACCTATCGCCTAAAACCAGATGCTAGACAAGTAGAGCTGCTTTGTGAGTGGCTAGAAACTTGTCGAGCGTCCTACAACTACGCACTTAGGGAGCTAAAAGACTACATAAGCTCTCGAAAATGTGCCATAGATAGGTGTAGTTTGGAGTCGGAATACATCATGAGTGCCGATTATCCGTTTCCTGGGTATCAGCAACAGCAAAACAACCTTCCCAAAGCTAAAAAAGAGTTTCCCAGGCTCAAAGCAGTTCCCTCACAGGTGCTACAAACTAATATCAGAAGACTGCACGACGCTTGGGACTTCTTTGTCAAACGCGGCTTCGGCTTTCCGAGGTTCAAAAAGTATGGACAAATGAAGTCAATGCTTTTCCCTCAGTTCAAAACCAATCCCATTACTGGATGGCATATAAAGCTACCAAAGCTAGGCAGGGTGCCAATCAACTTGCATCGACCAATACCAGAAGGGTTTGCCATCAAGCAAGTAAGAGTAGTCAAAAAAGCTGTGGGTTGGTTTGCAGTTGTTACTATCGAGTCGGATCTTCAAATTCCTGACCCAATGCCTCACGGTCATGTGATTGGGGTTGATGTCGGCTTGTTGTCTTACTGCGCTACTAGTGATGGTTTTGTCGAACCTGGGCGTAAATTCTTCAAAGATCTACATCGTCGGCTGAAAGTGCTACAACGTAGATTATCAAAGAAACAAAAACGTTCGGCTAACTACGAGAAAGCCAGGATTAAGGTAGAAAAGCAGCACAATCACATTGCCTTCAAGAGAAAAGATTATCAGTTCAAGCTAGCTCACTGTCTCTGCGACATGGCGGATACAATCTTCTTAGAGGATATTGATTTCCGGATCATGGCAAAAGGGTTTTTAGGTAAACACAGTCTAGACGGAGCGTTTGGTCAATTTCGTACCATTCTCAAATACGTAGGAAAGCGACGCAATGTATTTGTCGATCAAGTTGACCACAGAGGCAGTAGCCAGACCTGCCCTAACTGCCGCGTTGAAGTCAGGAAAGAACTAGAAGATCGGGTGCATACCTGTCCTGAATGTAGCTACTCTGTCGATAGAGATGTTGCCGCAGCTCAAGAACTGTGTAATCGAGGCATAGAAAAACTTAGTACCCAGGGACTCTGGGGGAAAGAAATTGGCTGTCAAGTCGGGCTGTCGGGGGCATTTAGCCTAGATAAGTGGCGTAGGGCAGCAATGTCCAATAGTGATATTGGGAAGCCCGCGCTATACCCTTCGGGTTAGCGTCGGGAGGATGTCACTCAACGTGTCAACAAGCGTAGCTACAGGTGATACTGGGTCTTAGGCAAACCCCAAGACCAGCACAGAGAAATTGATTATGACAAACCCACAGCCGAATCCTGACACTCTATCTAGTCAAGACTTGTCAATGGCAGAAATCGTTGCCAGTGAGTTCAACCAGACTATGACTGCCGTTAACTATGTCGAAAACATTGAAACGGTTATCTCCAGCCTGGAACAAAACAATAGCGCTATGGTAAGCCACAGTGAAGAAGGCTACTTGTGGAAGTTTCAGTACGGTAGCGTGGAAGTATTCGTTCAGCTCACTGGTTCCACAGATGATGACACCTTTACAGCTTGGTCTTCTGTGATGCATCTACCTGCCAAAGACGAGGCAACATTGATGCGCAAGCTCCTGGAAATGAACTGGTATGACACCTTTGAATCCCGCTTTGCTATTGTCGAGGATCAAGTTGTCGTGTTATCCACGCGAACTGTTGCTGAATTGTCCCCAGGGGAAATTTCTCGCGCCATTACCGTGGTAGCCACTATCGCCGATGACAATGATGACTTATTACAAGCTGAGTTTGGTGCGGCCTAAAATCTTCTGATACCAGATGATGTTAGCACACAGGTGAAGGATAAAAGTTAAAACATACCAGTTCGAACAAATCAGCCAACAATGGCATTGTTTAATACTTCAGACTTACCACTTAAGACTTCTGATCGTTCAGACTTACCACTTCAGAGTTCATCCTGGCGTTTAATACCCTTACTACAGGGATCAGGGCGGCTTCAGATGGCCATTGACCAGTGGCTACTAGCCCAGCACCAACGGGGAAAACATCCCCCAGTATTGCGATTTTATACCTGGGCATCACCAACCATCTCTCTTGGCTACCATCAACGCCGTTGGCCTGAGTTCTGGGAACAACTCACTTGGGCATCACAACCAGTAGAGCTGGTAAGGCGTCCCAGTGGTGGTAGAGCTGTGCTACATCAGGGAGATTTGACCTATATGGTGGTTAATTCCGGGTTGACTGGTAAACGTCTTGATGCCTATCACCAAATTTGTGAGTTTTTGATTCAGGGGTGGCGCTCCCTTGGTGTAGAGTTGCACTATGGTTCAGCTGGACGGGGGTATATTAACAATCCCAACTGTTTCGGGACTGCTACTGGTGCCGATTTAGTGTTGGCAGATGGTTCTAAACTGATTGGTAGTGCTCAATTGCGCCGTGGTAATGTGATTTTGCAGCATGGCTCAATTCGCTTAGAACCAGATGCTGGACTGTATACTCACGTGTTTGGGGAAGCGCCCCCTTCCTTTAATCTACCCATGGCTCAACAGGGAGATGCCTTAATAAACATTGTGGTGGATGCCCTAACTCATGCTGCTGCTGATTGTTTTGGTGTGGAGTTGGTAGAGAAGCCTTTATCAAATCAGGAGTGGCAAGAAATTCTGGCTTTGGTAAATAGCAATCAGAACAAATCTGGTTGAACACCCATAGTTAAGGCTGATGGGAAAGCAGACAAGCAGAGGTTTTTATCATGGGTAACAATCCAGAAATAATCAGGACTTAAGCAAAAGTAGGTAACAAACTCGCTTATGTCTGAAATTACTCCAAGAAATGACTTGGGCGTGATGACTTGTAAGCTCCGAATCTTGTTCCGAGCCAAATATAATCCTGGCTCGTTTCTCAATCTTTGACAATAACTGCCATAAATCCCACCTCCTGTCAGTATTTTCCCTGAGGGTAAGTTCAAGGTAAGTTTATATAATCCTAAACAAGCACCTTTTTCAGTAATAGCTTCAAGTATGAACCAGCACAGATGAATCAGGTTACCCATTTTTTTGTCCGGCTTAGGGTTTGCTAACTTTAATAAGTTAACTCATTTATCCAAATCAATTGATAATCCCTAACTTTTATCTAATTATAACTCAAAAATAGTTGTTTTATTTTAATAAATAAAATTAGGATTATACATGGTTAAGGGATAATAAATTATAGATATTTTTAAATTTATGAGTAAATCAATTTGTGTTGATAGGATCCTGAAGCAGTGACATACGATCAAGACAAAAATCTCATCTTAGTTGTAGATGATACACCCACCAATTTATCAGTTATATCTCAGGCTTTGCACAATGCTGGCTTTACGGTTGCTGTGGAAACAGATGGTGAAAGTGCGATTGAACAAGTTAACTATAATCAACCCGATCTAATTCTATTGGACGTAATGATGCCAGGAATTGACGGATTTGAGACTTGCAAAAGACTAAAGGCAAACCCCTCAAATCGAGACATCCCGGTAATTTTCATGACCGCACTGACTGACACAGTTGATAAGGTCAAAGGTCTTTCCATCGGAGCCGTCGATTACATCACCAAACCGTTTCAACAAGACGAGGTATTGGCTAGAGTAAGGATACATCTACAAATAAGAAATTTGACTAGAACTCTTGATGAGCAAAATGCCCGTTTGAAACAAGAAGTTGCGGAACGTGCAGCGGCGGAAACGAGGTTAAGTAAAACTTTCCAACAGCTTAAGGAAGCCCAAGAGCAAATTATTGCCACAGAGAAACTAGCATACCTCGGCACCTTAACTGCAGGGGTTGCCCATGAACTGAGGAATCCTCTCAACTTTGTTAACAATTATGCCGAAGGTTCGATGGAGTTAGCTGAGGAACTCATCGAAGAATTTAAAATACAATTAGAGCATATAGAAACAACAACAGCTAGCTATATCAAAGACACCTTGACAGAACTGCGAGACAATTCTCTCGCTATCAAACGTCATGGTCAAAGAGCCGAGGGCATCATTCAAAGTATGATGCAGCATGCCCGAACTGACAGTACTCAACTCCAACTGACTGACCTCAATACTGTATTAGCCCAAGCTATCCAGTTGGCTTATCACAGTGTTCGTGCCAAGAATCATCAGTTCAATGTCACGATTAAAACTGACTATGATGATTCCATTGGTCAACTGGAGTTGGTGTCTAGTGATATTAGTCGTGCCTTTATTAACATTATCGAAAATGCTTGCTATGCCCTCCAGAGCAAGCAGAAGAACATCGGTGAAGAATTTACCCCCATGCTTTGGGTGAAGACATTGCGCTTAAGTGACTCAGTAGAAATTCGGATTGGTGATAATGGTACTGGTATCCCGCCTGAAATTAAGGAGAAGATATTCCATCCTTTCTTTACTACTAAACCTACGGGAGAAGGAACAGGCTTAGGATTATCCTTAACCTATGATATTATCATTGGACAGCATAGAGGAACACTGAATGTGGACACTGAATTGGAAGCTTATACCGAATTTATAATTTGCCTACCCTTAAGGAATTTAGACAGCCGCAACTGAAACTCCTTTGGTTATCAGACATTTACAAACCAGCAAACATAATCAAATAACTTTACTACTATAGACTGTTACTTAGTCAAGGGTTAATGGGAATTATATAGATATATCACGTCCGGTATTTTTAGTAGTGTTCATAATAAACGTTTTTTTAAATGGCTAATAAGTCATGGCTAATCGGTCATGGCTAATAAGTCATGGCTAATGGCTAATGGGTAAGCATAATTCCAAATTCCAAATTCCAAATTCATTATTTTTCTTATTACCCATTACCAACTATTCAAACTAAGTGGTAATCCTCAAGGGGAGATAAAATTACATGACATCTGCAAAAAAAATCATCCTTGTTGTGGATGATGAGCTGGAATTAGAACGTCTCATAAAACAGCGACTTAGAAAACGGATCAGAACTCAAGAGTTGGACTTTTTATTTGCGCATAATGGCTCTGAAGCGCTCGACATCCTAAAATCTTTAAAACGAATAGATCTGATCTTAACTGATATCAATATGCCTGAGATGGATGGTCTTACTTTGTTAGGGTTTATCCCTGAAGTTGACCCAACACTTAAAGCAGTGGTGGTATCAGCTTATGGGGATATGAAAAATATTAGGACAGCGATGAACCGTGGTGCTTTTGATTTTCTGACCAAACCAATAGATTTTCAGGATTTGGAAATTACCATCAATAAAACCCTAAAGTTTGTCGCTCAAGTTAGAGAACAACAGCACCAAATCCGACAGGCTCATAAACAGCGTCAACTTTACTTGCAGGAGCTGATCAAAGCTAAAGAAATAGCTGAGAAAGCTAACTATGCTAAGAGCCAATTTATAGCCAACATGAGCCATGAGTTTCGCACGCCTCTAAATATCATTATTGGTAATAGTGAGTTATTACAAGCTCGGGCTCAAAAGTCGGATCCAGAATACTTTATTCCCCGGCTAGAGAAGATTCAAAACTCTAGTTGGCATCTGCTGAATTTATTTAACGACATACTTGACCTATCGAAAATGGAAGTAGGTGAGCTAGAAATCCATGAAGAAAAGACTGATATATCCTCATTGATTGAAGAACTGATAACCAATGTGCGTCCTTTATTGGAAAAGAACAACAATACCTTAGAAGTCATCTATTGGAATCACCCTGGCAGAATCCTTACTGACCCCACCAAAATGCGCCAAATCCTGCTTAACTTGCTCAACAACGCTTGTAAATTTACAGAGCATGGAACTGTTAAATTGATAGTCAAAAAGAGTGATGGCACAGCAGAGATTGACGATCAATTTAATTTAGAATCTACAATTACTTCTGATTTTGGTCAACACCAAATAACTAAACCATCAATCACATTTCAAGTCAGTGACACCGGTATTGGCATCAGTCCAGAGCAACATTCAAAGATTTTTGAACCCTTCACTCAGGTAGATGAGTCGGACACCCGCAAGTATGGTGGGGCTGGGTTGGGTTTAGCGATCGCAAAAAAACTCTGTCATCTGATGGCCGGTCAGATAACTGTGGACAGTGAATTGGGTAAGGGAGCGACCTTTACCGTTTCCCTACCCATAGAATGGGTATAACACTAATTAGTCAAAGCGTGATATTTACCCAATAGTTATCCTTGTATGGTTCAAGGTACCCTACACCGAATACGGGGCGAATAACCGTAGGCCAAAAGGCCACGCGTGCGCGTTCAACCTGCAACCCTCAATCCTAAACCGTCCTTAGAGCTGTATCAATCCACTGCTTCAGGGTGGGTAGCACTTCCTCAAGGGAGAGTTCTGTCGATTTGTGGGTAGCCCGTTCCACCACTTCCACTTTGCCATCTTTAAGCGATCGCCCAGTCACAATCCGGTAGGGAATCCCAATTAAATCAGCATCTTTGAACTTGACCCCAGCTCGTTCGTTGCGGTCATCAAGCAGGGTTTCGATACCTGCTTCATTGAGTTGAGTGTAAAGTTTTTCTGCTGCTGCCATCTGCTGGGTATCTCCCACATTCGGGATCGTGATAATCACATGGTAGGGTGCGATCGCAACTGGCCAGATAATCCCATCCTTGTCATAGGATTGCTCTACAGCTGCTTGAGCTAACCGAGACACTCCCACCCCATAACAGCCCATACATAACGGAATTTCTTCCCCTTGCTCACTGGTGTAGGTAGCCCCCATCGCAGATGAGTATTTCCTCCCCAACTGGAAAATATGGCCAACTTCAATGCCGCGAGCGCATAAGAGGGTTTGATTCGGGTCATGGATGGCGCGATCGCCTGGACTAGCCTTACGGAGATCCACCACTAGCTTCGGTAACTGGAATTGCTCACCCCAATTGGCACCAACTACGTGATAGCCTGACTCATTGGAACCAGTAGTAAAGTTTTTCAGTTCCACTGCTGTTTGATCTACCAACCGCAAAAACTGAGGCGCAATATCTTTAGCTGGTTTGATGTAATCATCTGCCAAATCAGGTGCCATGTAACCCAAAGGTAGAGGTTTCGATGCCCATTTTTCCTGGGTAGCCACCTCTGGTACACTCAGGGCTAAAACCGTTGTGGCATCGTATTGGTCTGCCAATTTCACCAATTCATTTTGTAACTTCACCTCATTTACATCTTGATCCCCCCGAATGCTCACCAAAACCAACACCGTCATGCCGTTGTCATAGACAATTTGGTAAAGAACATTTTTAACCACATTAGTGGCAGAGCACTTCAGGAATTGACATAGGGTGTCAATAGTTGAGGTGTTTGGAGTTTCTAGTTTTTCATAAGTGTTATAGGGTGAGGGCTCTAGGTCTGGTGGTAAGGAAACTGCTTTTTCCACATTGGCAGAATACTTGCCATCCTCCGTGTAGAGAATCTCGTCTTCCCCAGCATCAGCCAGAACCATAAATTCTTGAGAACCCGAACCCCCAATCGCCCCAGAGTCAGCCTCAACCGCTCTAAACTCCAAACCACTGCGGCTAAACATATTTCGATAGGCTTGATCCATCGCCTGATAAGTCTTTTTCAGGCTTTCGTGATCGGTATGGAAGGAGTACGCATCCTTCATAATGAATTCCCGTCCCCGCATCAGGCCAAATCGGGGGCGAATTTCATCTCGGAACTTAGTTTGAATTTGATACAGGTTTAGAGGTAATTGCCGATAGGAGCGAATCATGTCCTTAGCAACAGTAGTGATTACCTCTTCATGGGTTGGTCCAAGTCCCAATTCTCGCTTTTGTCGGTCAATCAGAGCAAACATAATGCCCTCAGCTTTCGTATAGGTGTCCCAACGACCCGATTCTTTCCACAGCTCAGACGGTTGTAACTGAGGTAGTAGACACTCTTGAGCACCTGTGGCATCCATTTCCTCCCGCACAATCTGAGAAACTTTTTTTAGGACACGCCACATCATGGGTAAATAGGCGTAGATGCCACTGCCAATACGTCGAATGTAACCCGCACGCAGCAAAAGTTTATGGCTGGGGATTTCTGCTTCCACTGGGTCTTCCCGCAGTGTCACCAACAGCATCTGAGACAGTCGCATTACTTACTTCCTTTTTAGACCAAACTACCATTATCTCATCAGTTTAAAACTTTCATCAACAGTATGTCAGCCAGGATTGACAAACTATTCACCCTCTGAGAAGGTATGTGATTATATGCTAGTTTCTAATTTAATTTAAATTAGCAGAATCGTGGTTATAAACCTTTCAACTCACAAAGTTTTACATTTCCTTGGTTTAATGAGTAAACAGGTTACCATCGGATCTTTAAAAAAGTAAGGTTTGTGGTGATGCTATTGTTCAGGCTTTTTTAAAATACCAATTTCTTTTATATTAATAGCTTTAAATTCAACCTAACTTATAGCAAATTAAATATAAATTCAAGACTTAATCTAAACATATAAAACTAATTTTGCCGTTTTTTAAATTATAAAAAATTTGTTTTTATTGAAGGATAAAAACAACACTAATATCTTTCGTTGCTTGTCATCATTGCTGTTGATGTCTATGAACAAAAGCTCGAGCAACCCATCTGCCACCCCAGAGAATATACCCTAGATGAATTACTAGCCAATGAAGTCGAAATCAGTGAAGAGGTTCACTGGGGTAAAGCAGAAGGTCGAGAGGTGTGGTAGGCTTCTTTGAGTGCGAATTACCTTTTGGACAACTTCTAGTCACCAAAAAAGGAACAGATTAAACTTTGGGTATTGAACTACGCAGTTACGTATACATAGACAGCTTGCAGCCTCAGCACGCCGCTTACATGGGAACAGTAGCGTTAGGATTTTTGCCCTTACCAGGAGATACCTCCCTTTGGATTGAAATCTCACCAGGTATTGAAATTAACCGGATTACCGATATTGCCCTCAAATCCACTGCCGTGCGTCCAGGAGTGCTGGTGGTCGAACGGCTTTACGGACTTCTAGAGGTGCATGCTAATAAACAAGGGGAAACCCGTACAGCTGGCAAAGCAATTTTAGACGCACTGGGCGTCCGTGAACAGGATCGGCTCAAACCTCGGGTCATTTCTAGCCAAATTATCCGTAATATTGATGCCCACCAGACCCAGTTAATTAATCGCACACGGCGGGGTCAAATGTTGCTAGCAGGGCAAACCCTATATGTATTAGAAGTTGAGCCAGCTGCCTATGCCGCCCTAGCTGCCAATGAAGCAGAGAAATCCGCCTTAATTAACATCTTACAAATTAGTGCAGTGGGCAGCTTTGGACGCCTCTACCTAGGTGGAGAAGAACGGGATATATTAGCAGCGTCTCAGGCAGCGCTGACAGCTATTGAAAGCGTGAGTGGTCGTGAACATCCTGCTGCCAAGCGCAAGGAATAGAAAGGAATTCTTCCTGAGCTGATCCCTTAATGTAGTGCCATTGAGTTAAAGTCTTTGTTGGCACCGCTACATAATGTGAAGGAGAACCTCAATGGCCAATCTAGAACATCTTGCTCTACTCAAACAAGATCCATTGAGATGGACAGAATGGAGAAAGACAAATCTAGATCTAGAACCAGACCTTAGCGAAGTTAACCTCAATGGGGCTAACTTTGAAAGGGTAAACTTAGCAAAAGCTAACCTAAAAAAGGCAAATCTAGGCAATATTAAACTGATTAGCGCTAACCTCAGCCAAGCTAACCTCAGTAATGCCAACCTCCAAGATGCTGAACTGATCAAAGCTAAACTGATATCGGCAGAGCTAATTGGGACTAAACTTATAGCAGCTAACCTGATCAGGGCTGACCTAAATGGTGCCAATTTAATTGGGGCTGACTTGACCCTAGCTAACCTCATGGAAGCTGATTTGAGTAATGCTAACCTAATTGGCACTAGCTTGCTCAAAGCTAATCTCTCAGAAGCAGATTTAAGTGGGGCAAAGCTAAGACGGACTAACCTGGTTGAGGCTAACCTTATGGCTGCCAATCTCTGCCATGCTAATCTGAGCAATGCTAATCTTCATCAAGCTGAACTCCTTGGGGCTTACCTATACAAAGCTGAGTGTCCAGGGGCTAACCTAGCAGAAGCTCACCTTAGTGGAAGCTATCTGTTTGGAGCTAACCTAGCAGAGGCAGACCTTTACAGGGTTGACATTAGATGGGCCAACCTTACTAAAGCAAATTTAAGCGGGTCTAACCTGACTACAGCTAAGCTGAGGGGCGCTAACCTCAGTAAAGCTAACTTAACTGGGGCTACTATCATTGAAGCTGAACTAAGCCAAGTTAATCTAAGGGAAACAATTATGCCTGATGGCACTATCCATCCTTAGATAACTACATCTGATCACAATCAATCAAACCTTCGATTAATCAGTTAGTGCTGCAAGTATCATCCAACAGACACAATCGACCAGACACCGATGAGTCATGCCCAACCCCCCCTAGAATTTATCCGACAAGCTATAGTTGACCTGACTCATGAGCTGCAAACCTCTATGCAAAGTCTGATCATAACTTGACAATATTCTCTGAATAAGTAATAATACAAAACATTATTTTTATCCTTAACGTAAAGTTAATCAAAGTGGGCTTTTGGTTAACTTTACGTTAAGCTTTGGACTCTGACTATCCTGAGTCCACTCAACCTCAATCTCAAGAGTCTGGCTTGGTAGACGTCAGACTGGGACCATGAACAAACTAGTATTACCCCAAACCAAAACCATTGGAGAATGGAGTTATCTGGGAATTGAGAAACACTTCCAGAAAATACTTAGTCACGAAGCCGCCGTTCTCCAAGATCGAGATCCAGAACAGCTGCATCAAATGCGTATCGGAATGCGGCGCTTGCGTACCGCCGTCACTAGTTTTACCCCTGCCTTAGACTTGCCCAAAGCAGCCTCTGAAAAACAGATTGGTAAGATTGCCCGTATTCTAGGGAGTCTACGAGATCTAGATGTCCTCCAAGAAACCCTCCACAAAGGTTACCAACCCAAGTTACCCACCAAAGAACGGAAAGCATTGAAGCAAGCTTACGTGTACTTGGAAAAAAAGCGGTGCAAAGCTTTAACACAAGTTCGGGAAGCTCTGCAAGGTAAGCCACACCAAAAGCTTAAGCAAACCTTAAAACGGTGGCTCAAAAAACCCACCTATAAAGAAATTGCTCAGATGCCAGCGGCTGCGGTATTACCTGATTTACTCTTACCCATTGTCAGCAGCCTGTTACTCCACCCGGCTTGGCTAGTGGGCGTTGATCTTAAGGATACTGGTAGCCAAACTCCAAAGCAGCTGAAACCAGCAGCAGTTGAGTCGCTGCTAGCCCTTCGTGGAGCAATGATTCACGATCTACGTAAGCAAGCCAAGCGGGTGCGTTACCAAATGAATCTATTTACTGAACTCTATAGTCCTACCTATAAGGACTATGTGGAAGATATGAAGCAAATTCAAGGTATCTTAGGTGATATTCAGGACAGTATGGTTTTAGACGAATTCTTAAACTGTGTCTTTCACTCGGACCTAAAACATAAGGCTCCCCAGCTGGCTCAGTTACTACAGGCCAACCGCTACAAATCATGGCAACAGTGGCAAACCTTACAACAGAATTATTTGAAGCCCGAAACCAGGCAAGCCTTTCGCCAAATATTACTGACTGAGTCAGGCAACTGATAGGTCTGATGCTGGTGAGGGTATAAACACGGTTAATGTATCTTGGTTGAATGAATTGTATAAAATGTGCTAGCCTTAATAAAATAATAGATACAACACTTTGTTCTTTTTCCTTTCTCAGAGTCATGGTCAAGCCATAAAAACCTTAGGCAAGACTGATTCCCTTGCTGAGCTGCTCAAAAAGCAGTAATCGTTTTTAACCAGTTAGGGAACTGAAAGTGTAAAAGAAAAGATACAAGTGGTCTTATAGGAGCTTTTTGCTTGATGGACTATATAGAAAAGGTTTTGGAAAAAATTCAAGAATGGGCGCGCAAGCTTATTGAAGCGCTATTAGGTCCTGAGGCTCAGCCTGAACCAGAACCAATCCCCATTCCTGTTAATGAACCAAGGTGTCGTCGGAATTAGATAGTTATTGTGTCCGGTGATACTCGAAAACGTCTAAGTATCCTGGTTCTCCATGGTCCCAATCTTAATTTACTGGGACAGCGAGAACCAGGTATTTATGGATCTGTCACCTTGGATGAGATTAACTATCTCCTAGAGCAAGAAGGGCAAATGCTTGAGGCCAGCGTGACAGCCTTGCAGTCTAATCATGAAGGTATCTTAGTCGATAGAATACATGGAGCTTTAGGACACCACGACGGGATTTTAATTAATGCTGGTGCTTATACCCATACCAGTGTGGCTATTCGAGATGCAATAGCTGCGGTAGCCTTGCCAACTGTAGAAGTTCATCTTAGCAACATCTATCAACGAGAAGCCTTTAGACATCATTCGTTCATGGCACCAGTGGTAGTTGGTCAGATTAGTGGTTTTGGAGCTAACAGCTATAGACTGGGGTTACAGGCTCTAGTGCTGACATTGAGAAAATCGATTGGTAATTAAAATCAAAAAGGTGATGGGTGCTGCCTTGGGGGTTGAAAAAGGCAATTTAAGAGCACACTAGATTTCTTGACAAAATATGGATGCAGTACTCACTTTTGAACCGATTTAGAGGTGCCTTGTTAGGTAGCCTTGTGGGAGAAATCCTGGCTGGGAGTGGCTGCCAAAAGTTACCACCAGCTCAAGTAAGATTTCGACCGCTTTCCCTTGGGGATGCTGGTTTGAGTAAGGCGATTTCCGATTGGAGAAAGATTGCTACTTGTGGTATTGAAAGTTTAATTCGCTGTGGCAACCTCGATTTAGGAGATTGGTTAGTTCACTGTGAAAAGGCTCAACCCTCTATCCTTTCATTAAAAGGGACTGCCAACAGTAGCGAAGCAGCAGTAGCAACCTTAGCAATAGCATTATTTTTTCATGAAGATGAAGTCAAGTTGCGCCAAAAGCTGCTAGAGGCGGCAGCAATTTGGCAAAATGATTCTGAAAGGTTTGAGAGTGTCTTGACTATAGGTTGGGCAATAGCGATCGCCCTTACCGAAAAACTTGACTGCCCTAACCTGATTTCCCGAATCATTGCCGACCTAGGGAACTATGAAAATCAAAATGCCTGGGTGCAACAATTGGAACAAGTACAAAGTCTACTGGAGCTTGGGGCAAGTTTAGAACAAACTGTTATCCAGGTGCGTCGAGAGCAAAGGCGTAGAAATGAGTCTGAGGATGACTGCTCTTTATCGATTGCCTTAGCATTGTACTGTTTCCTAAACACCCCAGAAGATTTTCGCCTCTGTGTAACTCGTGCAGCTCTTACAGGCTATCAATCACAAACTACTGCTGCCTTAACAGGTGCTTTAGCTGGTGCCTATAACGGTATCATCGGTATTCCAGTGCCCTGGCTGGTGGGGCTTAACCTCAGCAGTACTGGGGTTGACCCATGGCAATTAGCAGACCAGTTGTTGGCAGTGTGGTCAGGTGTATATGACGTTTCAGCGATAGCTCAGTTTCAGAAGCTAGCTGTGGTGGCACCAAGGGTGATCGGATCTCGATAAGCTGTTCAATCAAAGGACTTTCAAGGCAAAAATGAAGCTCCACCTACAAGGGGCTGTAGCCTGAAACTTGATGGTACATAAAATTTTCATGGCCTGTGTTGCACCCGTGGTGTTGAATTTGCTACCACAGCTATAGGTAAAACCAATATAAACCAGTTAAACTAAGATGATCTAAAAAAAACACTGGCTTCTGAGTTTTGTAAACTAAAAATCAGTCAAGTCTGGAATTATATTCTGTTACTGACCCCGCAATAAAGGGTGCTTATGGGGTAAGACTTAAGCCTAAGTGTGACTAGACCATTGAGCCTAATCCTGGTAAGAACTTCCAGCCACAACCCCTAAGCTGGAGTATCTGCAAGACTGCTTACTTCAGTCGCGGTTAAGGATCGGAATCATCAAGGTGCGCGCCTCCTAGGCCGCGAGCAATCCCTCGCGGCCTAGGGTGGCACCGCTTGGATTAGGTGGTCAAGGGGACTTACAACTCCATGATTGAGGATTATCTCAATGCGAGTAGCTATTTTATCACCAACTCGACAGCGACTAATGCGAATTACCCCAAGTTCCCCTAGGGAATGGATCAAAGAAAGAAAAGCTAAAGTTGTAAATAACGACCTAGGCGTATTTACGGTGAAGTTGGTCTGTGAATCATCTGGAAGTCAAACCCAACCAATAGCCATGGGGATTGACCAAGGTAACCACGAAACCATAATTACCACTTTAATGAAGTTTTATGTTCGCAAACTCCAGTTACTGTTACAGTATACAAGGCGTGATTGTCACTGGAAGTTTCCCACGCAACCTGCGCTCTACCCATGTCAAATGAGTGGATTGAAAATGAGTGGAGGCAAACTTTCCAGTGTTTTTTATGAATAATAAATAAATGTAGATGTCTTTAAGCAAAATGCCACCACCACACAGCAAATTGTGAGCAGACCGCTACTGTTACCAGACATTGCCATTCCTGTGCTATGAAAACGTTCAATTCGCTGACGCAGCCGATCACGCAATTACGGCGAACATCTCAGCACCTTCGCAGTTTTTTGGGATTTAACTCCTCTAGTGCTGCCAAATCCTCAGTTAGCCAATCACAGCAGGAGAATTTGAAAGGACAACCTCTACAGCTCACAGAGTCTCCAACCCATTGTGAAGGCACTTCGACTAGCCTAACTTCAGGAAAAGATTGGGGCAAAAGCCAGCACCAACTTCAACAGAAAATTACTCTACCTGTAATGTGGACTTTAGCAGTGGTTTCCCTGACCAGTGTTATGGGAGGGCGCTTTTACAATCAGCCACAGCTAGATGTAGAGACAGTAGCACCACAGACAGTCCGGGCACCATTCGATGCTCTGGTTGAGGACTCTAAGACGACGGCTGAGAGACGCAAAGAAGCTCAAAGAGGTGCTCAACCAGTCTTGATGATTGACCAATTTGTTACAGAAAGAATTGATCAAAATCTTGAGAAGTCTCTCGACGCTGTGGAAGAACTGCGCACTAACAGCGGTGTTTTTCCTTTTGTAAAGACTGATGTACTATCCATCGCCACCCAGCGGTATCTGCGCCAAAGTAAGGAATGGGAATGGCGGGCTATCTTGGCATTTTCAGATATCGATAACCATGTCAAGGGGTTTGATGCTGAAGCCAAACCACCAACTCCGGCAGAAAATTCATTAAATAAAGCTTTTGTTGAGGCAGTAAGTGATCTGCAAAGCTACCGTCAACAGTCTTCTGAACAAGAGTTCTCAGCTCTGATTGAGTCAATATCTGCTGCTCGCCAACAGTACGCTCAGGTGTTGCCTCAGCTGTCACAATACCTGAGCCCTGAATTCAGTAGCCTAGATGATGTTTCCGTACTGGATCTATCAGATCAAGATTGGCAGAAAACCCGCATAGTAATTAAGCAGGCTGCTGGTCGCATCCTGACCCAAGGCATGGTTCCAGGATTACCACCAAATCTGATCCAAGAGGCGGTGAAGGTAAACTTGAGTAGCCTTATGCCTCAGGAAGCTCAACCACTAGCTAAGTATTTACTAGTTAGAGTGTTAGAACCCAACTTGATCGAAAATAAAGAATTAACCAAGCTCATAGCAGAACAGGCAGCAGAAAAAGTGGAACCAATGATGGTTTCAGTGCAGCAAGGAGATGTGATTGTAACCGCAGGTGAAACCATCACTCAAACAGACTTTGTACTACTGGATTATTTCGACTTAAGCCGTCGAGGAATTAACTGGCCGGGTTTGATGGGATTTGGTGGTTTGGTGACTACTACGGTGGGCATCTTTGCCTTAGTGCAACGGCGAGTTCACCCGAAATGGAGACGGCGGGACTACATTTTGGTATTGCTACTGACGCTGAGTATGCCAATATCAATACTCTTCAAGAGTCCCTTCTTCAAGATTCCCTACACTATGCCTGCTATTGGTTTGTTAGTAGGGAACTTTTATGGGTCTACCATGGGCGTGACAGTGGTGGTTTTACTGACAGGCTTAGTGACCTTTAGTATGGAAGTCACTGGAGAACAAGTACTGGCAAATGTTGCTGGTGGTTTACTGGGTGCCTTGATGGCAGGACGAATGCGATCGCGAGAGGAATTGGCTGTTTTGGGAGTTGGGGTAGGCTTAACTCAAGGTGTCGTTTCCCTGATTATCAATCTGATTATTAGTGCCACGGCTAGTACAATTTGGTATGCAGTTCTGCCAGGAGCCTTGTTATTCGCTCTGTCTGGCTTAGCTTGGAGTATTGTCGCCCTGGGCCTATCACCTTACCTGGAACGTTTGTTTGACCTGGTGACACCGATTCGTCTGGCAGAATTGTCTAATCCCAACCGTCCCCTGCTCAAACGTCTAGCTACTGAGGCACCTGGAACGTTTCAACATACTCTGTTTGTTGCTTCTTTGGCAGAAGCAGCGGCTCAAGAACTCCACTGTAATGTGGAACTGGTTCGGGCAGGTACGCTCTACCATGACATTGGTAAAATGCACGATCCGTTAGGGTTTATAGAAAATCAAATGGGTGGTCCGAACAAGCATGATGAGATTAATGATCCTTTCAAGAGTGCTGAAATTATCAAAAAGCACGTTACCGAAGGACTGGTTATGGCTCGTAAGCACCAGTTACCCAAGGCAGTGCGGGACTTTATCCCAGAGCATCAGGGGAAATTGCTGATTTCCTATTTTTATTTCCAGGCTCAGCAAAAAGCCCAACTCGAAGGTACTGGGTCTGTGGACGAGTCATATTTTCGTTATGACGGTCCAATTCCCCAGTCCCAGGAAACTGGTGTAGTTATGTTAGCTGATGCCTGTGAAGCGGCCCTACGCTCACTCAAAGAGGTCACTCCGGAAACTGCTCTTACGGTGGTCAATAAAATTCTCAAAGCTCGCTGGCAGGACAACCAATTAGTGGATTCTGGCCTAACCCGGCAGGATTTATCAAAAATTGCCCAAGTGTTTATCAGAGTTTGGCAACAATATAATCACCAACGTATTGCTTATCCAAAGGGAGCACTTAATTGCCAGTCGTCTCCTAAATGAAGTATGAAGTCTCCAGTCTTGGTACAGCAATAGTATGAAACAGTATCGAACAAGGAATTTCAGATCTGTTCCACCCTCTTGAATCCTGTTTCTGTACAAACACTGTGCAAGCCTTGGTCCCACTCATCAATGGGTAGTTGAGGTATATAGGCAAATTCAAATACAATGCCGATGGTAGGAATAGAATCCCACTCTGGTGAATTCAGCAGTCGGTCATAGAAACCACCACCGTAGCCCAAACGATACCCCCGCTGGTCACAAGCCACAGCGGGTACAAGGATTAAATTCACATCCTTTGGCTCTAGGGTGGTAGCATTAGGTTTGGGTTCTAAAATACCATAATTTCCTTTTTGCAATGGAACGCCCGCCTTCCAGCTATGCCAGAAGAGAGATTTTCCCACACATCTCGGTAGTCCCCAGCAGTGCTTAGTGTCTGTAAATAGGGGACTTAGATCTGGTTCTTGTCGAAAACTGAAATAGGCTAAGACTGTTTGTGACTGGGTAACTAGGGCTGAAGATTGCAGATGGCTACAGATGCGATCGCTTTTTTGCCGCCATTCTTCTACAGACATAGACTGGCGCTTTTGAAGCAGGGATCGGCGTAGTTCTGCTTTGTTCATCTGATCTTCCCTCCGGTTTGATAGGGCGATCATATCAACAAACTATGCTGATAGTGGGTAATCATACCGAGTTGCATTTAGCGTGATTTGCGCGGTCTTGGGGGAAACCCCCATGAGCGACTGCATCAAGACATGGGTAGTAGATAGGAGCTTGTTTACTCCCATCTACCAATTCCGTTCAATTGAGCCCTTAAGCATTGAACCTCCCCATCCTAAGAGGAATGGGGATTCCCAGGCACAACATAGTTGGTTGTTATCTCCATGGGCGTAACTTTCCCGCGCACCGTTCGCGTAGCGTGGCCATAGGCCAGGGTAGCTGAGTAGGGTCTTTTGCCCTGTTTTTTTGAGACCCTTACTTTTTATATTAATACTATTTGAGAGGGAAAATTCATCCCCGACCTAATTCGACGGGGTATTCTTTTCCCTCTCAAACTCTCCTACTCTGATAAATAATAGGTTAAATAATAGCTTTGAGAGCAACTTGGTATCAGTAATGGGTAATTGGCAACTGGGCTTATTACCCATTACCCATTACCCATTACCTAATCTCTCCCATTACCTAATCTCTCCTCTAGCAGGCACCAGTTACCTCTAGTAAGCACCGTTATTTTTGGGAAAAATAATAACACCAATGGTTTTCAATATGATCCATAAATCCAGCCAAAAATTCCGGAAACTGACATAGTAAACATCAATTTGCACACGGCGGTTGTAAGGTATGTCATTGCGTCCAGAAACTTGCCATAAGCCAGTAATTCCGGGTCGAATTGTCAAGACTTTATCCATGTGACGCCCGTATTTGGGCAATTCCTCTGGCACTAACGGTCTTGGACCAACCACACTCATCTGTCCGTTGAGTACATTCCAGAACTGAGGAAACTCATCTAAGCTAGTCAGCCGTAGAAATTTTCCAATTCCAGTAATTCGAGGATCATCCTTGAGCTTGTAATTATCCTGAAATTCCTCCCGTATCTGAGGGGATTTTTCGATCATCTCTAGCAACATTTCATCTGCATTTTCCACCATAGTTCTGAATTTCAGGCAAGCAAAAGGTTTGTAGTCTTTACCCACCCGCTCCTGAACATAAAAAATTGGTCCAGGTGAGCTGATCACAATTAGCAATGCCAGTAGCAGGTAAACGGGAAAAAACGAAATTAGAACTGATAGGGAAAAGGTCACATCAAACAGTCGCTTGGCAAAATTTCCGTCTAAGCGATAGCGAGTCAGATTCTTGTGTCTACGACGTGAAACGAGGGGCTGAAAACCTCGCTTCACGAATGCTCGCAATATCTTGACGGAGTTAAGTTGGCTTTCGGCAGTCATCTCACTCCTTCAATTCACACCACACGTCATAATCATAAAGCTACGAGACACTCGCTATAGCGCATAGCCAGCTAGGATATTTAATTTTTTACCAGAGAAATTAAAACTGGTAGTCTTGATAACACTTTTCCAGAAATGTCAGGTAGCGATCAGCAAAAATGTTGGGGGCAAATTTGGCAGCGTTTAACCGGCTTGCTTCCCGATTAAACTTTCCTGCCAAGGTCTCAAAGGTTTCCATGGCTTCAATCAAAGCCCCTGAGCTTTGCTCTGGAAACAATAGACCTGTACCACTGTCTAAATGTTGCCGAATATCTAGAACTGTTTCTAGTGCCCCACCAGCACCATAGGCAATCACCGGCGTACCACAAGCTTGGGCTTCCACCAGGGCAATGCCGAAATCCTCACAGGCAGCATAGACAAACCCTTTAGCTTTAGCCATATACTGCTCAACTACCTGATTGGGTTGAAATCCCATAAATTTTACATTCTTGTGAGCCAAGTTGCGAATCCCTGCTAAATCTGAGCCATCACCAATTACCACTAGAGGGTATCCCAGTTGATTAAAAGCTTGAACAATTAAAGATACTTGTTTGTAACTTACTATCCGGGAAACGGTCAGATAAAAATCTTCTTTTTCTTCCTGGAAAGGAAAACGTTCAATATTAACTGGTGGGTAAATCACTTCAGCCCTACGCCGATAGCAGCGCCAGATCCGCCGTGCTGTGTGATGAGAGTTGGCAATAAAGTAATCCACCCGATTTGCTGTAATCACGTCCCACTGACGTAACCGATGAAGCAGATAGCGAGTGATCAACCCTGGAAAACCCTGTCCCATAGAACTACTGCGCAAATAATCAAACGTCAAGTCCCAGGCATAACGCATGGGCGTATGGCAGTAACAGATGTGCAGTTGTTGGGGACTAGTAAGGACACCCTTGGCAACAGCATGGGAAGAGGAGAGAATAACATCATACTCCCCTAGTTCCAGCTGTTCAATCGCTAAGGGTAGCAGCGGCAGATATTTCTGAACCCCGTTACGAGCGAAGGGTAAGTTCTGTAGGAAGGTTGTGCCAATAGAGCGCTGATATAGATAACTCTGGGGATTGGTTGATTCAAAATCAATCAGGGCGTACAGGTCGGCATCAATGTGTTTGAGTATTTCTTGCACTACCAGTTCTGAGCCACCAGTTGCTTTGGGAGTCAACCACTCATGAACCAAGGCATATTTCATCAGATATTTGGGGTTGGTAAGGGGGAAAATGGATACCCCTGTCATTCATGTATGGGGAGGAATTTTCCCCCTTACATAAACAGCAGCCCGACAGGGCTTCCTGGTTAGAAGTTGTATGAGTATCCATCTTTCCGGTGTACAGTGCTGCAATATTTATGACTGATTCCCTGAATCAGTCCCTTAACAGTCGAGATGTTGAATGATCCAGTTTTTGGAGTGGCAACCCGTCCAACATAAGTCCCAATTTTATTGCCTTTGGTGACAATTGCTTTAACAATGTCACCGGTTTTAAATCCCTGATGAATCTTGGTTCTAGAACAATGGCGAGTGGGGAATCCGTATTTATTTGTTCTGCAACGTTGACGAGTCCCGTGACCTTTAGCAGCAATCAGTAAAGGTTTTTTAACTTCAACATAAAGGCTGTCTACAACCCCTACACAAGCGGCATCAAGCCAATGGGTTTTAGGTAACTTGAACCGACGGTTGTACTTGGTCAATCCTCCTGAACCCGTTTCGACAGGCAGTCGTGTTAACTTCAGTTCCTCGTACAACGAACAGCGGGTAGAGTTAACCGCAGCGGCATCGGCTAAAGGCTCTTTAACCTGAGATAGAACTCGTTTCAACACCTCTGGCTTCCCAGATAGAAACTGTTCGATTTCTTGATTGCCTTTAGTTTGATTGCACTCGTGACAGGCTATTGTTAAATTAGAAACTCGGTTAGAACCGCCTTTTGATTTAGGCGTGATATGATCCACTTCTAACGGGGTATCAATTGCACCACAATATCCGCATTTTATACCCGATTTTTATAACAGATATTCTCTGACATCATAATCATGTAATTTACCCTGTTGATACTCATAACCGTTGATTTTATGGTTCTCTATCTTCTGCATATCGAACCGGACTAGCTCTTGATAAAGGCCTGATATAGGACAAAATATTAGGTTCTTCAGTACCTTTTATGCTAAACCGACAGTTAAAAAAACTCATAAAGCTTACGGTACAAGGGTTATTAGGCTATTTAACTAGCAAAATTTTCTGAATACGGCCTCTTTCCCCTGCTCCGTTCGCGTAGCGTGGCCAACGGCCTCAGTCCCTGCTCCCTGCTCCCTTTGCCAAAGTGTTGATTTAGCATAACAAGTACGGAAGAGCCAAATATTATCAGATTTTTAACCCAAGTGATTGTGGTGAAAACCCGATGCAGGAGACTCGTTGGTAACCAACTATCGGGGCGGGTTCGGTTAAGAAACCTAGACTTTATATAACAGGTTTTACGGTTTCGTATACCGCGTCTTAACTGCCGTCTTGAGGTTAAAGCATCTCGGATTTGAAAGCCTCGGTGAGTGAGTTCAGCACCCCAAATAACAACGTTATTTTGTTCCCGTAGCCTGCGCCAAAGCGCAAGGATGGCAAATCCTGTCGTTTTGGCTCCAGGGTCAATCTTTAATTGATGTTTGTGAGTAACACAGTTTTCCTCCTCTAAATCTAAAATAATGATAGTAAACGGATACTTACGATAGACTTTTTCTCTACCGCGTCTTAGCAGTAATCTAGCTCTAGCAGGGCGGCAAGGGTCTAATGGTTTAAGGTTTTTGTCGAGTACAAAAACACGCATAATCGTGTTTTTATCCTATTTCTAGGGTTAAGTTAGCCAAGAAACATGTTTAAATCGTTTTTGACGCTCAAAGCACTGTCTTAATCTCGATACAACTGTTTAACCTTGAGCCACACAGGAGAGGACTGGCTGCGTATCCAAGGGTGTGATGGCGATTTAAACGTAGCCCTGAGCGAAGTCGTTGGCGTAGCGTGCGCCAAAGCCCAAGGACTGAGGCGGGTCAGCTATGAGTTTTTCAAGCCCCCGTTTTCAAACCTGGGGTTTGATCGACTCCGAGATTACTGACTAGATATCAAAGGCAGATTGTTTAAATATACTACTAGCACTACTTGACAAACGAAAAATACCATAGACTTGAATGGTAAATTTACTATAGACCTAGCAACTACGGTATTTTGGGTATTGCCTAACCAGGATATAAAAATATAGGGTTTTTCAGCTGCGCTCTAGATAGCGATTCTATAGCGCAGTCAGCCCGCCACAAGACATCTAAACAACCTCTTTGGCAATACAGACGTCGAGGTAATAATAGGGTTTTATTAACTGTTTCAACCCCCTAGTTAGCTGAGCAGTAGGTATTAATATCCGCCACTAATTTTGGTTCTGGGGTGGTGGCTTTCTGCAAATTGCTCAAAGCTTCCTCTGCAGCTGAGCGGTCTTGCTTCTTAAAAGCCTCTACAAAGTCGCGAGTCGCCTTACTGGTATTGCGATACATCTTAATAAAACCAGCTTGATAGTCTTGGAGCTGTTCGTCCTTAACTATTATCGATTCCATGTCTTGAGATGCCCCCTCCATAGCATCAGCTGCCTGGAGCATTGCCTCGGGATCGCTTGATTCTCCACCATTAGTCAGGGTTTTAGCTTCTTCAACTGCCTGGTTCGCCACTTCAATAATTTTCTGACATTCAACTTTTTTGCCACTACAGCTAACGGTCAATAAGCTCATGAGTACAGTCACCGGAACAAGGAGGAAGTACCGCGTTGGAAAATGCATTAATGCTCTCCTAATCAGTTTTGGGTACTCTCGTTGTGGTAGCATATTTTTACCATGCTGGAAAGCTTTAGCTTGAATTCCACAACACTCCACTCTTCAATGCACGAGGTTCAGAGTCAGGATAGGGTTAGCACGTGGGTGTAGGCTATTCATCCCCACCGCAAACGACGGATGGGGTATTACGCCCCTCTCAAACTCTTCCCATTTGATAACTCAACGAGATTTCTTAGTTTCGTGGGAATGCTTCAGAGCAATTTATTGTCAATAAACCTGTCAATAAGCCCCAAGAGTTTTGAGGGGTTTTGACCGAAATTTTGGGTCTCAAGCCCCTAGAGACGCGCGCCGAACGAGAGTGGAGCCTTTAAGGTGGGTCGGTCTAGTGCAAAAAGGTGAAAACTTGATAATTAAGGCTCCACTCTCTTACGGTAACTTTAAATCCTTCAACGGACGGCTTTTGATTAAAATGTGATCTAATAAACATGTAGAAAGCGCACAGGTAGGATTCGTCGGTACTGCCAATTTAAAATAACGAGCGTTTTGCGATACTAGTACACGAGGAGCGCGCATACCTCGCCAAAACGCATGGATCTTAACGGATACCGAAACACCAGTAAATAACCTTTTAAGACTAAACGTACCGTGGGGTTAGAAGTTACCGTAAGAAGAGTGGAGCCAAAATCGGCAAAGTTTTAACCCTTTTACCCATAGCCGACTAACCATAAAGGCGACCCTCTGATAAGGTTTCGTCTCCGGCACACGGGAACTAGGGAAACCCAACGCTTAGGGAGATAAGCCCACGCTCGATTAGTTAAATTAGGCTCAATACTTAGTTTTTAAACGGGTATTTGGTTTAAGTACTGCCTTTGCTGGATAACTAATTTAAAGGCGTGTCGTAGAACTAAGAATCCCCGCGCCTTACTGGCAGTGCCAGAGGCTACGCGAACAGGCCGGGGAGTGTCAAAAGTGAAAGTATGGGAAAAAGGGAGTTTAACCTTCTTGTTAACCTACACCCGTTCCCCCACACCCCATACCCAGTCTCAATCGAGAAGCTTGCTGCAGCGATTGAAGCCAGGAAAGTCAATGTTCCCCGGCTTCAATCGCTGTAGCAAGCTGTTGCAAGGTTTGTGTGACTTGCTCAAGCTGTTTTAGAGACTCATTTTGAGTTTCTGCCAAGGTTTGCACCGCATCACTTAGAGCAAAAAGCTGGTAGCCTTGTTGTTGAACTTGCTGCCCTTGGTTTTGTACTTGAATGACAAAGTTATCGACCCGGTCAGCCAGACGGTCTATGGTTTCGGTAGTGGCAAGTACTGCCTCTCCGATTTGTCCAACAATTAATTCCAAACGACTGATGCGGTTTTCCACCGTCAGAGACTCTTGTATGGTAGGAGTCGTGTTGTATGAAGTGTTTCCCATTTGAGCTGGTTTATCCACCGGCAAGGTTTTCAATTCCCTCATCAATATCGGCCATCAATATCGGCCATCAATATCATCGGCGCGAGGCAAACAGGCATGGAGTATGAAGTCTTGCCTAGTCTGCTATTAAATGGGGTTAGATCCAAATATCCCCTCTTAATTCGCCAAGAGTATTCTATGATTATTGGTTGAACTAGCCAAATTTCAACCCCTTTGACAGAAAACGTTTCCTAGTTTGATCGCACTCACACCAATTTCAAAGTGACGCTTTTCAGCCAATGGCAAGTATAATGCCGGTGTTAAGGCAATTCAGACTGGGGTGATTTACCTGTTGAGAGATTCCTCTTGCCTGAGCATGTCCCCCCAATTTGAGGGATGTATGCCTATCAAATTACCACAGTTTATCAATTAGCCGAATACGACTAGCCGGATAGGACGTAATCGTTGTCGGATCAAACTTCCACAACAAACAGCTAACGGTCAAAAACTTACAATGGTATTCACTTATGCAACTACTATTTCTAGTCCTGCTATGGGTAGTGCTTGGATTTTTGCTCGCCAAGCTGCTGCTCGAAATCATCCCTAAACAGTATTTCACCTGGCTTGGGGGTTTTTTGGTTTTTGCCATCATTGTCCTGCTGTTTTTCACCCCAACCAATGCCCTGGTTTCACCGATATGGACAATTCTCTCACTTCCCTTTCAACCCTTGGGCTTAGCACTTCTGCTTTGGTTCCTAGGAGCAATGCGAATTAAAGGTGGCAATATCTCTAACCCAGGACCTACCTTGATTTGGACGGGATTTTTTGTCTTGCTTGTGGCCAGCACCCCTTTTCTATCTAATCGGCTGGCTCAACTTCTCGGGCCTGGAGTCGCTCAAAACCAACCTGCGGTTCAAATGGCCAAAACAATCGGGTGGCAGGAGGAAACCCTCACTGCATTTGTCCCTAATGGGGAATTAATTCAGCTGACTACTAATGCTAGTCCTTTCCCTAGAGACGCTGTGTTGGCTCAACTTGTTCCACCCAATCAAGCCATTGGCATCCAAGCTTTTATCCCTTCTATCGGAGCTCTTGAGCAGACTACCGGGGTAATTAACACCTTCTTTAGCAATATTTACTTCCAACTACGAGGAGGACGAGTTACTGGCACAGAAGTTGAATCGCCGACCACAAGAGATGTTTCTTGAAATATAGACCTTATTTTAACAAAACTCGCTATCCATCCCCACCTTCTTTCAAGGTGGGGATGGATAGCGAGACGACGACTTGTTGCGAATCGTGCTATAATTAATTTGGTCGATGACCCGCCTGACTGACTAAAAGGCTACCTAATAAAAGCTGCGCGTGTAAAAGCAGTAATGGTTTACAAAGTACTAGCAGAGCTCAGGGAAGAGACTTGCCCCAGCTGGTTAGCCATCGAGCTGTAATTCCATGGTAAGTCTGTCGTAAAAGTTATACGTCTGCGGAAGGCGGACGTCTGCCTGTGGACGCTGAGTAAGACCAATTCTAGCGCGGCTTTTTGAGGCATCGGCGGATGAAGCGGGAAACCCTATTGACGAATAAGACCGTCCCTGATTTGAGTTGAGTATGGGAAGCCCCAACCTCAGCGAACGCGCCCCGCGTGGCCTACGGCCAAAGCAGGTTGGGGTACTTCACCGACCCACATCAACCCAATCGGGTATAGTGTGGGTTTATGGTTTCATCGGAGGTAAACCGGTACCACCCTCGGCTCTCACCTTCAGTAAGGGTTGATTATTTATCCTGATCTGCGGTTACCTTGAGGGTAATTACTCCCCGATTTTTGGTGAAAGGTTAAGCCTATAGTAGGGGAATTCTTTAAATATTGTAAGCAGGACGGGAATTGTATAGTATTGTAACATGCTGAATTCCCGTCTGAAAAAACTGCTGCTTTACCTGCGCCCATACTGGCGACAGTCAGCCCTAGGTATTTTTGCCCTCCTTATTGTCAATGGACTTGGTGTTTATATCCCCTTATTGATCAGGGATACTATTGACGAGTTGAGTCAAACCTTGAGCTTCGACCAAGTCGGGAGCTTTGTGCTGCTTATTTTGATACTCACCTCATTGATGTGGGGGATTCGGATGGTTTCGCGCATCCTATTGTTTGGGGTGGGGCGCAAAGTGGAATTTGACCTCAAGCAGCGGATTTTTGGGCATTTGCTGACATTGGAACCAGCCTATTTTTCTCAAAACACCATAGGTGATTTGATTAACCGAGCCACCAGCGATGTGGATAATATTCGGCGTCTATTGGGTTTTGCAGTTTTGAGTCTGGCGAATACGGTGTTTGCCTACGGTTTGACTCTGCCGGTTATGATTGCCATTGATCCGTGGTTGACGTTCTTAGCGCTAGCGGTTTATCCGTTGATGTTGATTATTGTCAAGCTATTTAGTGAGAAACTGCGCAGCCAACAACAAGAAGTCCAGGAGAAACTTTCTAACCTCAGTGAGCTGATTCAGGAAGATATGAGTGGTATCGCCATGATTAAAATCTACGCTCAGGAAGAAAACGAGCGTCGTGCGTTCCATCAGCTCAATCAGCAGCTTTTGGGAGCAAATCTCAATTTGGCAAGAACACGAAACTTTCTGTTTCCAATAATTGAGGCTCTTACTTACCTCAGCTTACTGGTGCTGTTAAGCATTGGTCCTGGTTCCATTGAGTCCGGTGCTATTAGTATTGGTGACTTTGTGGCGCTGATTATTTACACTGAACGTTTAGTCTTCCCCACAGCACTGCTAGGGTTTACCATCACTGCTTATCAACGCGGTGAAGTGAGTATTGATCGTATTGAGTCGATTCTATTGGCTCAGCCTCGGATTACAAATGCCCCAGATTCGGTTAGTCTGCCAACGCCAGTAAGGGGTCAGCTCAAGGCTGTAAACTTGAGTTACACTTACCCCAGCAGCAAAACTCCTGCCCTGAAAAATGTTACCTTCACGATTAATGCCGGTGAGACAGTAGCGATTGTGGGAGCCATTGGTTCTGGAAAATCTACCCTGGCTAATGCCTTGCCTCGTTTGCTGGATATTCAAGCTAGTCAACTGTTTTTGGATGGATATGATACTACTAAGCTGCCCTTGCAGGACTTGCGGAATGCGATCGCATATGTTCCTCAAGACAGCTTCTTGTTCAGCACTAGTATTAAAAACAATATCTGCTACGGTATACCAATTAGCGAATACTCAGAGGTAGAATACGCAGCTTCGCAATCCCAAATTCATCCGGAAATTATGAATTTCCCCCAGCAGTACGAAACAATTGTTGGGGAAAGGGGAATAACCCTCTCTGGCGGGCAGCGACAACGTACTGCTTTAGCTAGAGCTCTGCTGATGGATGCACCAGTGCTGATTCTTGATGATGCCCTTTCCAGTGTGGATAATCAGACAGCAACCCAAATACTGGACAATCTTTCCGAAGGAGTCCAGCGCAAAACTGTAATTTTTATCTCCCATCAACTTTCAGCTGCTGCCAAGGCTGACCGGATTTTAGTAATGGACGCAGGGGAAATTGTCCAAACTGGTTCTCATGGTGAACTTCTACAACAACCCGGTATTTATCGCTTTCTTTGGGAGCAGCACCAATTAGAAGAAGTGTTGCAGTAGAGAAGAAGTGTTGAAGTAGTTATTGAAGAAGTAGTTAACTTACCTAATAGCTAACAGCTTAAAAACGGGACTGGCCGGATTCGAACCGGCGACCTAGCGCTTCAGATTGGTGTGAGTTTCCCCACTCTCTGGACTATACCTTCACCCTAGGATAATACCCATTAAGGATAATACCCCTTAGGTGGTGGCCGTCTAGTCTCTCCACCTTCCTGGATTTAACCTCGACGATTACTCGCACACAGATTCAGGCTTGGCTCGGTATTGCCTTAGAGTACTCAATAAGCTAAATACCCCTTAGGTTTCACCGAATTTGACCACATTCACTCACAGAATTTCTTCCATGGTGCCCGATTTTTCAGGAGGCGCTTGCTCTATCCAGCTGAGCCACAGCCCCAATCGCAATATACCTCTATATTATCACAAAAGCTGTTGATCAAGCATCGATAGCCATACCTGATCAGGGTTGAATACCCCTGTTAACCCAACTGGTAATAGGTAATGGGTAATCGAACCGGATTTTTAAGCAGTTTGTTGCTTGATGCTCTTGCCTAGAAAAGTGGGAACTATAGAACTAATCCCGATTAGCTCCCATATTGGGGAAGAGTATGTTCCGGTCATGGCTAATATTCAGCTAATTAAAAATAATCAATTAAAAATAAGCAGGTGCCAAAAAAAATTGCACATTTACAAAAATTAAAAGCCTTACAATGTAAGGGTGACAGAGATTAAGAGTAGGTAATGAATTTTGTGTAGGTGCTTAACTAATTAATAACTAAGATGACATAAATTTATGCGAGCCCAAGAACATTTGCTGGTGGTTATTCGACATAGATGATGAGCAAGTTAGGTAAGCTTCCCAAATCTCTTCACTATACTATCTGGTTAGGATTACTAACCTTTTTTATAGTGACTATGGTAGTTCCTGCTCTAGCCCATCCTGATCATTCGGTACTGGGGAGTAGACTAAAGGTCGGTGGAAACCAGGAAATCGTTAGTGCTATTTCTAATCCCCAAACCCTTGTGGTACAACCCGCCGACCATAGTTCAGAGTTGCTAGAGCAAGGCAAAACTCTCTATGAAGCCGGACGATTTGCTGAGGCGGCTGCTGTCTGGCAACAGGCAGCTGTTGGTTTTGAGCAACAAGGTGATGAAGTGGGACAAGCTTTGAGCTTGAGCTATCTGTCCTTAGCTGACCAACGATTGGGAAAATGGGAGCAAGCCCAGAGTGCTATTGACCAAAGTTTGAAGATTTTGCAGCGTCCAGAACTTAGGGAGGAAGGGTCAATTTTGGCTCAAGCGCTGACTATTCAGGGAAGTCTCAGAAATGCTATGGGACAAACGGAATCTGCCCTGGAAAGTTGGCAAGACTCAGAAGCTACCTATCAATCTCTAGGAGATGAGGTTGGCATATTGGGTAGCCAGATTAACCAGGCTCAAGCCCTACAAACGATGGGCTTCTACAGGCGATCGCGAAAACTATTAGAAGCTGTCAATGAAAAGCTCCAAGCTCAAGATGATTCCCTGCTTAAAGTCAAGGGATTGCGGAGTTTGGGAGTGGCTTTGCAAGTAGTAGGACATGTACACGAATCCAGGGAAGTTTTAGAGCAAAGTTTGGCCATCGCCCAGAAGTTAGATTCTCCCACCGATACCAGTGACATTCTTTTCAGCTTGGGAAATACTTCCAGAAACTTAAAAGAGCCGGAAACTGCCTTGAAGTATTACCAACAAGTGGTGAGAAAAGCAACTAGCCCACAAATTCAAACTGAAGCCCAACTCAACCAACTCAGCCTTTATCTAGAACTAGACGAGCACAAGAAAGCGATCGCACTATTGCCTGCCATTGAATCTAATCTAGCTCAGCAGCCCCCCAGTCGAACCACAGTCTACGCTGCGGTCAACTTTGCTGAGAGCTTGTCAAAGTTGGCAGCTGCTTCAACTAGACAGTCACAAGGGGTGCCTATACCCATTCAAAAAGCCGCCAAAATTCTGGCACGAGCAGTGCAACAAGCCATGGAATTGGGGGATCCAACAGCTCAAGCTTATGCCATGACTCAGTTAGGTTCATTGTATGAACAAACCCAGCAGTGGTCCGAGGCTTTGAGGTTAACAGAGAATGCTCTACAGATTGCCCAAGGTAATCATGCCTCAGATATTGCTGCTCGTGCCGCTTGGCAACTGGGGAGGCTGCACAAACAGCAGGGGGATATCAACGAAGCGATCGCAGCTTACGATTCAGCGGTCAAAACTCTCCAGTCACTGCGCTCAGACTTAGTCGCTATCAATCCAGATGTCCAATTTTCTTTCACTGAAACTGTTGAACCGATCTATCGAGAGCTAGTCGAATTACTACTGCAACCCTCTGTCACCACCCCTGAGCCAGGAGGGGTATCCCGGGTAAAAGGGTCAGGGGAAATTAGTCAAGACCACCTGAAAAAGGCGATGCAAGTTATTGAATCGCTGCAATTAGCCGAATTAGAGAACTTTTTCCAGGAAGCCTGTTTAAAAGGTCAACCGAGGCAGATCGACCAGATTGACCAGAAAGCGGCAGTTATTTATCCTATTATCTTGCCAGAACGGTTAGAGGTGATCGTTTCTGTGCCAGGACAAGCGCTCCGTCACTACCAAACTTATATACCTCAAGCTGAGCTAGAGCAGTTTTTCCGACGGATGCGACAATCCCTGAATAGAGCTTTTTCTGAGCCAGCACGTCTCAAGCTCTATCAGCAAGCTTATGATTTGCTGATTAGACCTGTAGAATCTGAGTTAGAAGACTACGGCATCACAACTCTAGTATTTGTGCTAGATGGTACTTTGCGGAATTTACCCATGTCCGCTCTTTATGATGGTCAACAGTATCTGATCGAGAAATATAGCATAGCTCTAAGTCCAGGATTGCAGCTTTTAGATCCACGCTCCCTTGAATCGAAACAGATCCAAGCTATAACTGCTGGGCTGAGTGAGGGTCGCCAAGGTTTTAAGCCGTTGCCAGCAGTAAAGCGAGAATTAGAACAGATTTCGTCAAAAATTTCCACAACAGTGCTTTTGAATCAGGAGTTTACTGATAGCAACCTCCAAAACGCCGTTGATGCAAAACCTTTCCCAGTATTGCATCTGGCAACCCACGGTCAGTTTAGTAGTACTGCCGATGAGACGTTTGTTTTAGCCTGGAACGATCGAATTAATGTCCGGCAATTCAATTCACTACTGCGCTCAAGAGAAAGAGAAGACACTAATCCCATTGAATTATTGGTACTCAGTGCTTGTCAAACTGCTAGAGGGGATAATCGTGCCGTCTTGGGGTTAGCTGGAGTAGCAGTACGTTCGGGAGCACGGAGTACCTTAGCCACCCTATGGGCAGTAAGGGATGAATCGACTGCTCAGTTGATGGCTGAATTTTACAAGTATCTGGCTCAAGCAGGTGTAACTAAAGCTGAAGCGTTGCGCCGTGCTCAGTTAGCGCTATTGAAAGGGGAATACAACCATCCTGTCTACTGGGCTCCCTTTGTGTTAGTGGGAAATTGGTTGTAATTGCTCTATCTCTAATCGAAGGACTTTTCAAACACATTATTAGAGGACAATTGGGCATAAAACATACTAGAAATAAAACATAAAACAAACATGAACGCAAACATTAGGCGTTTATATTGAAATTTCTAGCAACCCTCAAAAACAAAAATTAGAAAGCGGCAAATCATCGGCTTTGCTTTCTGTGCCCAGCATGATCATAAAGAAAGTCCTGCAGCAATAGGAAATATTTTATGAAATCAAACAAATTAACCGTGAGATTACCACTTTGTTTTACTTTACTATTCCTAGGAATGACTCTAATCCACAGTTTGCCAAGTCAGGCGGTGATGTTCCAAAATGGGAAGAATCCAGCACCGAAGACGGGAAGGGGAGGAGCTTCCCGGGGTGAAGATATTTGTTTCTCTGACGCTAAAACCACTACTTCATCAGTCACACCGCTGATGCCAGCTACTAATGTGGGCTTAACGGTGGCAGAACGTCCAACTTTGCTGGTATATGTTCCTCAGACTTCAGCTAAAGAAGCTTTTTTAAGTTTCGAGGATGAACAGCGAAACCATCATTACCAGACCTTTATACGTCTGCCTAATCAGCCAGGTGTAATGGCGGTTCAATTACCACCTGAGGCTCGAGCACTCGAGGTCGGTAAGAATTACCAGTGGTCTTTGGTGATGATTTGTGGGGAGTATTTAGAACCAGATAGTCCTGAGGTAACTGGATGGGTTCGTCGAGTTGAAGCCAATTCTACCTTGATGAATCAGAAGACATTAAAAGCCTCACTGAAAAAAGCCTCATTGTTGGCTGAATCAGGGATTTGGGTCGATACTATCTCTACCATGGCTGATTTAAGGCGAGCTGAACCAAAAAATTCAGTCTATCGCTCCCATTGGGAAGAACTGTTAAAATCACAAGGACTAACTGCGATCGCTAACCAGCCGTTGCTTAATAAATAAACTATAAATAACTGAACATCAGACCATCAACTATTATCCTGCAATCCTTGGAAAGCAAGGATTTAACCCTATTTGGATCAAGGGGTTAGTTAGCAGCTGATTTGTGATAACTCCAAAAAATATCGCATCTTAAACCCCTGGTTGAAAACCAGGGGTTTAAGATGGGGCTTAAAACAACTTACGGAATTGATTCCGTCCTATCCTGTCAATAGCTGAACTAAGAAACTCAATCAAGTATAGTTGAGTCAGTTAGCAATTATCCATGACCAATTAGCCTCAATCATTCCACAATTGGGCAAGCTCAATTTTTCTCCCTTTTTTGCTTGTTTTCTCAAGACTGTTACTTAGTCAGGATTTACTGGGAATTCTGTAGGTAAGTTATCGACGGCTTAGTGACTCACCACAAAAGCAGTTCTACCGGTCGATGCTATTCCTGGAATCCTGCCAACCAATAGAAGCGCCTATAGGCTTCTCACCAAGGTTGGTAGAGAACACACCTGACCTAGATTAGAGATTGACTAAGGGGAATGTGGCTTCACTTTAAAGAGCGTTTGAAGCAATGGCGCTTTGTACTGATAATAGCTCCCGTTGTGGCTGCACTGGTCACTGTTTTGGATACGGCAGGATGGTTCCAGCTACTGGAGTGGGCTACCCTGGATCAATTTTTTCGCCTGCGTCCGGTTGAAGACATTGATAATCGCATTGTGATTATCACCATTGATGAATCGGATCTGACTCAACTTGGAGGATGGCCGATTTCTGATGCTGTTTTAGCTGAGTTAATCAAAAAAATTAAAGCATACCGGCCTCAAGCTATAGGTCTGGATATTTATCGCGATTTTCCAGTGGAACCTGGTTATCAGAAGTTGCTTGAGGTGATGAAGTCCACACCAAACTTGATTGGAGTGAAGTCCGTGCTGAGGGATAAAAGAGTTGCACCACCTCCGATCTTAGCACAACGAGATCAAGTTGCTCTAGCCGATTTGGTGCTAGATGGGGATGGTAAAGTAAGGCGAAGCTTGATATCAGCAGCAGATCAATCCGGTCAGGATATACCTACCTTAGGGGTTAGATTGAGCTTGATGTATCTTCAAGCCAAAGGGATCAATCTCAAAAAAATCGATGGGAGGCGCGAGTCTTACCAATTAGGTCAAGCAAGATTTTTCAATCTAACCCAGAAAAATGCTGGTTATCAAGGTGCAGATCTTGGAGGCTACCAAATATTGTTGAATTACCGTGGCACCCAGGAGCGCTTCAATATAGTTTCCATCAGTGATGTTCTGAACAATAGAATTTCGCCGGAGCAGTTGTACAATCGCATTGTTTTGATTGGTATGACTGCACCGAGCCTTAACGACATTTTTCCGACTCCCTATGATAGCAGTGTGACCTCTACCGTTCAGGAAATGGCTGGTGTCGTTATTCATGCTAATATCGCCAGCCAGATGTTGAGTGCAGCACTTGATGGACGACTTCTGCTGCGAGTATGGTCTGTTAACGCACAGGGGCTATGGATTTTTTGCTGTTCGTTGATCGGAGCCGTAGGAAGTTGGCTATTACCAGAGACTAACTGGTTAAGAAAACATCTCCTGAGCAAATTAATTCTGAGTATTTTGATCACAGGGGGCATGATTGTCGGTGGTAGCTATTTAGTCTTTATAACAGGTTGGTGGATTCCTGTAATTTCCCCATTAATGGCTCTAGGTTTATCGGCAATTTTAGGAACTAATACCCACAATCAATGGCAATTGAAACAAGCTAACCAGCAATTGCAAGATTATTCTCGCACTTTGGAGGTCAAAGTTAAAGAGCGCACCCAAGAATTAGAAACAGCCAAAGTAGCTGCTGATGTGGCTAACCAGGCAAAAAGCGAATTTTTGGCTAACATGAGCCATGAACTGCGCACTCCCCTCAATGGAATTTTGGGATACGCTCAAATCCTCAAACGCTCCTCGAATATAAGTAAATCAGACCTGGATGGCATCGGTATTATTCACCAGTGTGGCTCTCATTTGCTTACTTTAATCAATGATATTTTAGACCTATCGAAAATTGAAGCTCGGAAACTAGAGCTGCACAAAAGTGATCTTCATTTTGCTTCCTTCTTGATGGGCGTGGTAGAAATTTGTCGGATTCGTGCCCAGGAAAAAAGTATATCGTTTATTTACCATGCCGATCCTCAGCTTCCAGTGGCAATTTATGGGGATGAAAAACGCCTGCGGCAAGTTTTAATTAATTTACTGGGTAATGCGATTAAATTTACCGATACTGGAAGTGTAACCTTTCAAGTACGTTTAATTGTTTCACCGTTGAATGGTGACCGTTCCCACACAATCAGGTTTCAAATTGAAGATACTGGTGTAGGAATGACTCCAGAACAATTAAAAAAGATTTTTTTGCCGTTTGAGCAGGTAGGAGATACTAAAAAACAGTCAGAAGGTACTGGCTTGGGATTAGCAATTAGTATGAAACTTATCTCCCTAATGGGGAGTGAAATAAAAGTGGAGAGTACCTTAGGTGAGGGAAGTAAGTTTTGGCTAGATTTGGAACTAGCAATTGCTACGGAATCCCTGGAGCAAGAAACAGTCGTATACAGCAGCAATATTGTTGGCATTAAAGGTAAACCTCCAACCACCTTAATAGTGGATGATCATCTCAACAATCGCTCGTTACTCATTAACCTACTAGAGTCGATTGGATTTCGTTGCTTTGAAGCAAGTAATGGTCAAGAAGGTTATCAGCAAGCAACAGAAATTAAGCCCGATTTAATTTTGACAGACATGGTGATGCCAATTATGGATGGATTGGAAATGATCGGTGCTATTAGAAAATCACACCAACTGCCAAATGTAGTGATTATGGTTGTATCTGCTAGTGCCTTTGAAACTGACATAGAAAACAGTATAAAGGCTGGAGCTGATGCATTTTTATCTAAGCCAATTAATATGGATTATCTTTTTAATCAGTTACAAAAATATTTAAAAATTGATTGGGTTTATGAAGCCAATAATCACCTAGAAAGTATAAATACAGAAAATTTACCCCTGGAGACAGATGAAATTTTAGCTCCACCAGCTGAGGTGATTGAAAAGCTATTTGAATTGGCAAAAAGAGGCAATATCCATGGCATAGAGAAAACAGTGGTTGAACTGGAACAGATCGATAAAAAATTTAGTCCTTTTGCCAATGAATTAAGGCAATTAGCAACTAGCTTTCAGGTTAAGCAAATTCGGGAATTTATCAAATCGTTCAGGGGGGAAATCCATGACTATCAATAAAGTTGAGCAAGCCACTATCTTGATCGTTGATGACAATCCCACGAATCTGAAAGTGTTGTCAGAAGCGATCGCAAATTCGGGATGGGAAATCTTGGTAGCAACTGATGGTGAAACGGCTATCGATCAGAGCGAATATGCAAGACCAGATCTGATTTTGTTAGATGTAATGATGCCGGGAATGGATGGTTTTGAAACCTGCCGCCGACTGAAATCTAATCCGGCAACTAATGAAATACCAGTGATTTTTATGACTGCTCTGAATGATACGGTTGATAAAATAAAAGGTTTGTCCCTGGGGGCTGTAGATTACATCACCAAGCCGTTTCAGACTGAAGAAGTGTTAGCCCGTCTCAAGGTGCATTTACAACTGCATTTCCTGACCAAACAACTAGAAGACCAAAATCTGTACTTAGAGGAACGGGTAGCGGAACGCACTGCTGATCTACAACAGGCAAACCAGCAACTGCGAGAATTAGAAGCTCAGCTACGCAAAGCTCTAGCCCAAGAACAAGAATTCAATCATCTGAAATCTCGGATGATCATAGCCATTTCCCATGAGTACCGCACGCCCTTGACCAGCATTCTCTCCAGTTCTGAACTGCTGGAAGCCTACTGCGATAGATGGGATAAATCTAAGCAAAGCCAACATTTTCAACGGATCCGAGAAGCTGTTCAACGGATAACGGACTTAATGGGTAATGTGATGTTCCTTAATAAGGCGGAATTTGAACAACTGGAGTTTCAGCCTACTCCTTTGGATTTAGGAGTATTTGTGCGTGATCTAGTGGATGACATGCAACAGCACTATGGTGAGCAACATCGCCTGATTTTAAACATTGATCAACAGTGTGGGCGACCGTTATTTGATTCTAAGCTGCTACTGCAAATCCTTACCCATCTGATTGACAATGCCATCAAGTATTCCCCTAATGGAGGTAAGGTTTTGATTAAGTTTGCCTGTCAAAATAACCAAGTTATTTTTGAGGTGAGTGATGACGGGATTGGCATTCCGAGGAAAGACCAACATAATCTGTTTAATGCTTTTCATCGAGGCTCGAATGTAGAAAATATTTCTGGTAGTGGACTGGGGTTAGCTATTGTCAAAAAATGTGTCGATATCCATGGCGGGACAATTAGTCTAAACAGTGATGTCAGTGTTGGCACTACCTTTACGGTAATGCTGCCTCGTAGAGTATTAGATGCGGATCAACTGCTCAAGGTAACTCGAAAGTCCATTCCTGATTACCAATCTGGATCACATTTCCTGCACTGAGCCAAAAGGGTTGATGGGAAGTAAGCCGCTGTTGGTCTACAAAAGTACCATTGGAACTACCCACATCAATGATTTGGTAGCGCACTTTGTTCTGAGGCTCTGGAATTTGGAGAATTTGGGCATGGTTGCGAGAACACATCGCATCTTCTAACACTAGGGTGTTCGTGGGTTCTCTACCAATAGTGAAAGGATTAGCAGACAAAACAATGATGGCACCGGATGAACGGTTTACTAAACGCCCCTTGCTTGCTGGGGTAGGATTGGAAAAAAGTACGGTTGGGGCAAGTACTGGTTGATCGCGAATGGGCAGACTGGGTGTGGGGGCTGATTCGTCTGGAATTGTAGCCCTAGGTACTTCCTGATTGACAATGGAGTGTTTAGAGTTAGCTTCTCCACCAGGGAGGATATTGACTTGCTGGATTGGTGGTGGGGAGAGTTCTGGGCGACCAGCATTGGCAATCTGCATTTTTAGAACCGCTTCATGTTCTGCTTCCTGTCGAGCACTCATCCCTTCGACTTGACGAATTATCCCTCGTGTGTTAGGAAAGCTGATGTCACTGACTCGCACATCTTCGATGGAAAAGCCTACGGTATAGTAAACGTCAACATGGTCGAGAATGTATTGTCGGACGTCTACTCGTCCCTGATTGGTTAACTGTTCCATCCTGAGGTGACTAATTGCTACTCCTAAACTATCTTTAACGGCACTAGTTAAGGCAGCAATGGGGTCAGATATTTCTAGGGCAACTCGTTTGGCATCTACGACTTGATACATTACATTCAAAGAGACATTGACAAGATACTGATCGCGGGATAGAAAGTCTCCTTGAGAGGTAATGGGCAAGTGCCGGAGTTTGCTGTCTACTAGGAGCAGTTCACATTTTTCTAGCCAGGGTAGGGCGAAGCTGACATGACGCCCTGGCTTCCATACCCGCACACACCGACCATTTTTGACAAATAAAGCAATATAGCCTGCCCCGATAAAGTCCATGCTCCACCCTGCCCAACGCTCTGGGGTCAGGGTTTGAATGAGTGGGGGTGAGTTACCAGACATTAGATTTTGTTTAGAGGAGTGATGGGAGTAGTGCTTGTTTTAGCATTCCGCCGACAGGATGCTCCGATGGAATGCTGCCTGATCAATGGCGAGATGAATGTCGGACAGGGATTTACCGGAACCGGCTGAATCTATTATAACGGTTTGTACTTGAGTACAATACATCGGGTTGTATAGAAGAGGGAAGATGCCTTTACCCTGGCTTTTACATAAAATGCCTGATAATTTACTAGCAAATGTTAATGGTAGTTCAAAAAATGCGATCAAAGCTAATGGAGATAGACACAATCTTTTTAAAAAAATTGTTGGCTAGATGGATTAGTGTTTGTTTTGTTGGGTTTCATGATTGAAATACTCTTGTTTGCTTTCACTGCAATTACTTACTCATTTAGTATGGCGTTTACCTAAACCGATTGAGCATAAAAAAAATCAGATTTTTAAACACATGATAAAAATATTGTGGATAATAAGTTATAGTAAAAATTTAGCTTAAATCAGGTTTGAAATATAAATTATTCAACACTTATAGCATCTTTCAAAAAACCAATTACTGACTTAATCAACCATGCTGGCAAATCTTACGTATTTCTTCTTCTTCTGGATGAGTAGCAAGGTAATTTGTGAGCCAGTCGCAACCCAGCCTAATTAAATCATCTAGGTCTAGATCCAAATTCCATAGTTTGAGAGTGTTATCCTCACTGGCAGAAGCTAAGGTCTTGCCATCGGGGCTGAAACTAATGCTGTTGACCCAACCGCTATGACCTTCAAGGGTTTGCAGCTCGGTTCCATCTGCTACCTTCCAAAGTTTCACGGTGCGGTGATTACTGGCAGAAGCAAGAATCTTGCCATTGGGGCTGAAACTTACACTGGTGACATTATCCAGATGACTGTTGAGGGTTTGTGGCTCAGTGGTCTCTAAATTCCACAGCTTCACTATAGTATCATCACCACCGGAAGCCAAACTCTTACCATTGGGACTAAAACTTACACTTGTACTCCAACTACTATGAGCTTCAAGGGTTTGCACTAGAGTGCCATTTTCGACATTCCAAAGCCTGACATTGCCGTCGGAACTAGCAGAAGCTATGGTTTTGCCATTAGGACTGAAACTGATGCTGGTAACCAGTAGATATCCCAGAGGTGAATTAGCTTCAGCAAAGGCGATGGTCGAGGGTTTGTAGCAGGGTACCATCTTCTACCTGCCATAGCTTCACGGTTTTGTCAGAGCTGGCAGAAGGTGACATACTCCCACACTGACTCTGCTCTTACAGAGCCGCTTCGCGAACGAGTTCAGTGTGGGCTTCTTACCAACTCCAGCCATCGCTATCGGCTTTCGCCGACGCTGCGCGAACGGATACACGGTAAGCTTTATTAACGACACGGTCAGAAGTTACCGCAAGAAGAGTGGAGCCAAAATGGTTAGCAGGCTATGCATAACAGGGTTAAAACTTTATGATTAAGGCGACCCTCTGATAAGGTTTCCTCTCCGGGATGCCCCTCCGCGCCGGAACAATAAATAAGTTCTATTTTTTAATTAGTAGGTGGCGGTTAGCTCTTAATTTGTCTTCCCTACTTCTTTTATTATAGACGATCTTCAATCGTAATTGTTCCCTATTACATAAATATCTTGTGCAAAATTCATCCCACACCTAATGCGCAGCATAGGTGTGGGGCTTCTTTTGCCGGACAGCTAAAATTCTACCAACCCCCTCCGGGGAAGCTAGGCTAACGGGACTGAAACTGACGCTTCTGACCAAACTGCGATGTCCTTCCAGGGTTTGTAGCAGTTTACCATCTTCTACCTGCCATAGCTTCACAGTTTTGTCAGAGCTGCCAGAAGCAAGTAGCTTACCATCGGGACTGAAACTGACATTTCTAACATCCCCCCCATGTGCTTCGATGGTTTGTGGTTCAGTGCTGTTTAACACCCAGAGCTTGATAGTGTTGTCCTGACTAGCGGAGGCCAAGGTCTGACCATCTGGACTAAAACTAACACTCCAGACTCGGCTGCGATCAGCTTTAAGGGTTTGCGGTTCGATGGTTGCTGGCTCTAAGTCTTTTAAATCTTCTAGATTCCATAGCTTTACTGTGTTATCGGAACCAGCCGAAGCCAGGATTCTACCATTCGGGTTGAAACTAACACTCCAGACAGGACTGCGATGACCCTCAAGGGTTTGCAAGAGAGTGCCATTTGCCACACTCCAGAGCTTGATAGTGTTGTCCTCACTAGTAGAAGCTAAGGTGGTGCCATCTGGACTAAAACTAACACTCCTAACATTATGGCGATGGCCTTTGAGGGTGTGTATCAATTTACCATCTTCCAGATTCCAGAGTTTGACAGTGTAATCCCAACTGGCGGAGGCTAGGGTCTTACCATCGGGACTGAAACTAACGCTAGTAACAGCGTTGCGGTGCTCTTCAAGAGTTTGCACTTCGGTGCCATCTGCTACCTTCCACAGTTTCACTGTCTTGTCAGAGCTCCCAGAAGCCAAAGTCTGACCATCAGGACTAAAACTGACGCTCCTGACCCAATTACTATGACCTTCTAGGATTTGTACTTCGCTGCCATCTGCTACCCTCCAAATCCTAACTCTGCCATCCTCACTGCTAGAGGCTAAGAGTCTACCATCAGGGCTAAAATTGACGCTCCATAGCTTACCACGATGACCTTCAAGGGTTTGCAGCAAGGTTCCAGTTTCCACATTCCAGAGCTTCACCGTCCTATCCTCACTAGCAGAGGCGAGGAGCTTGCCATCAGGGCTATATTTTACATCTGTGACACCAAAACGATGTCCTTCGATCTGATTGCGCTCTCTAATGCCATAAATAGCCTGTTGTAGTGCAGATCTGACCTGCAGGCGCGTATAATCTTTGACTGAGCCAGACTCTGCTAAGGCTTGCAGTTTTTGTGCTGCTGGCAAGGCTGTCAGTAGTGCATCAAAGGGGCTAGACTCAAAGGCTCTTTTTGAAGAAACACTGGCTAATAAAACATCAGCTTCTAGCAGTTGTCGCCTTGCTTGTCTAACTTGTAAACCTACTGATGCTGCTGTTACCAAGGAAATAGCCAAAATTGTGGAACCAATGTTAACTATTCTCCGGGATTTTCGTTGCGCTTGCTTTAATTGGGCTTGAGCTTGCTGTTGCGCTAGAGTTAAGGTCTCATTCGCCTGGGATAAGATTCGACTCTCTTCTTGTTTGAGTGCTAAGGCATGTTCAACTTCTTGCTTCTCTAGATCTTGACTACTAGCTAAAAAGCGATAATCTAGATCGCTCAAGCTTTTAGTATTTGACCATGAAAGCGCTTCCTGCAAAGCCTGACCCCGCAACAGTCGTGATTCATCCTGATAATTGGAACTAACCCAGGCATTGAAGTCTTCAGAGTAGGGGCGCAGTTTCTCTAATTGTTTCTCAACCCACTCTATATTAAAAATCTGCTCATAAATACGGTTGTAAACTTTTAATTTTCCCTGCTGCTGAACTACTAACCCCGACAGTCGCAACTCGGTTTGCTCGGAACTGCCATCAGCAACAATTTCCCCCTGTTCTAAAATTTGCTGATATACTCCTAAAAGCTGACCAACACGCTGCTGGTTACGGAGAATGCGTTCGCGTAGCGGCTCTGAAAGAGCATCGCGTAGCGGCTCTGAAAGAGCATCGCGTATGGTTCGCAAATGCTCTGGTTCGTCTTGGGCTTCCCAATTTTCAATGATGCGCCTTTGAACTATCTGCTCAATGGATTGGGCACTGAGAATACTCCTACTGTCGGCACTCTGAGCCACCAGCTGACATAACTTTTGGGTCAGAAACGGTTGCCCTCCTGTCCAGTTCAATAGTTCCTGAACCACTGCTTGGGGATGATCTACCTTACCCTCTAATCCTTGAGCTAATGGCTGTGTTTCAGGGAGTTGAAATCCACGCAGTTCAATCGCTTTACCAATATTAAAGGGGGTTTGAGTTTTATCAGTAATTAAATCACTTGGAGTTGCCACCCCTAACAGGGCAAATGTGAGCCGTTGGTAGGCGAGATTATCTACTCGTTGATTGTAGAAGAATCGAATCAGAGCAAAAAAATCATCTACGGAAAAATTCTGGCTCAGAACTCGGTCAATTTCATCGACGAAAATAACAATTTTGTGCTCAACCAGAACGAGCAGCACTTCCTCAATGAATAGACTCAACCGTTGCACAGGGGAAAGCAAATCCCGCTGCTCCCGCCACCAGCTGCGCCATTTAAATTGTTTGCTGAGCTGGCAACTACTCACAATAGCATTGACTATTCCAGCATACCACTTTTCTGGGGTGACATCCTCTTTGCCAATCCCGGTCAGGTCAATAAAACCACAGAGGATTCCTTCTGCTTGCAGCTTTTTCATTGTCCGTACCCGTAAGCTGGATTTGCCCATCTGTCGCGAATTTAGTACATAACAAAACTGACCCGCTTTCAAGCTTTGGTAAAAGTCTTCGTCCGCTTGTCGCGTTACGTAGCTGGTGGCATTAACTGGGAGTTGGGACTTAGTAAATAGTTAGCGTTACTTTGCGTCTGTTTTCGGTAGCTTGCGGATCTATTCGCCACCTGAGACATAGACCAACCTAAGACGTCTGCGTTCGAGCTTTGTAGCTGACCGTGTTCATGTTCTTTTAGCCTTACTTTTAAGCAGTATTCGCCCTTGCTCATTGAGCGGTTTTGTGGGTATAATTTAGATAATAACAAGTTACACGCTATGGCTCCCAATCACTCTTACACGACAAAACTGAAGCTTAACAACCGTCAAAAAACCTTGATGGCCAAACACGCTGGTTTTAGTCGGTGGGTGTACAACTGGGGCCAACGCGATGTGGAAAGATGCCTACAATCAAGGGTTAAAGCCTAACACTAAAACCCTAAAGCGGCTATTTACCAACTATGTCAAACCTGAGTATCCCTGGATGAGGGAATTATCCTCAAAGGTTTACCAATATGCCTTCATCAATTTAGGGGAAGCATTCAAAAGGTTTTTCAAAGGATGGGGTAAGTACCCTAGATTCAAATGCAAGGGTAGAAATGATCGCTTTACTATTGATAATTCAGGGAGACCGATTCGATTAGGTGGGCTAATTCATAACTTACCCTTCCTGAAGCGGGTAAGAACGTTTGAAGCCCTACCAGATTGTCTAACTAAAAAAGTCACAATCTACAAGAAAGCCGGGGAGTGGTATATTAGCTTCTCCATGGAAAAGACCTTTGAACCAACACTTAAAGAACGAGAAAGAGTTGGTGTGGATTTTGGGATAAAAACCCTAGCTGTATTAAGCTCTGGTGTAGAGTTTGAAGGACTTAAGCCTTACCGCAACGCTCAACGGAAATTAGCTAGAGTTCAACGGAAATTATCTAAAAAAGTAAAAGGCTCTCAGAATTACTCAAAAGCCTTGCTTGAAGTACAAAAACTTCACCGTCGAGTTGCTGATATCCGAAAAGATTATCTTCAGGTGCGACCCGTGGCGAATTTAATTCTTAATGCGGAAAGCGCACCTATACAAGATGACCACTTATATAGCTAAAAACCACAGCGTAGTTGTCATAGAAGATTTAAACGTTTCTGGGATGATGGCTAATCATAAATTAGCCAAAGTTATCGGTGATAATGGACTGTATGAAGCCAGGCAGCAACTTCAGTATAAGTGTGAACGCTACGGTGCCAAGTTAGTAGTAGCTGACCGGTTCTTTCCATCTAGTCAATTATGTTCATCATGCGGAAATAAACAGCCAATGCCTTTATCTGAAAGGATTTATGAGTGTGGTTGCTGTGGAAATAAGATTGATCGCGTAGGACATGCCTCAGTGAACCTAGAACGCTATAACGAGTACGGCTCGACTCGTAAGCCTGCTGAGGGTTAACCGCTCCCATGCCCCCGTTGAAGCAGGAAATCAACACACAAAGTCTCGTTATGTGACGCTTTGTACACGTTTGATGGAGCAGACTGCCACCAACTTGATAGTCATATGATTGTGGTTCTGTCATGTTTGCTGTTTCATTAGCTGATAGCTGACAGCTGTTCGCGCAGCGTGCGCGTAGCGCAGATGCTTACCTAAAAGCTAGAACTTGGTAGAAATATTCCCGGTACAAATTGCAGCGAGGGACAACATAGTTACCCTGTCGCTCTACCAACCCCATACTGTGCAGTTTGTAAATCTCGATCGGATTCAGTTCTACTGGCTCGGATGACGTGACAACTTTCTTGAGGGCCTGAAGCAACTCTGGTAATTGTTGCAGTGTTTCTAAATGTCGCCGCAAATGGTTGCTATAAATACCTGCTTCTGTTGGTGCATCTTGCCACAACTGCTGGAATGTTACCTTGCCAGAGCCAATTTCATACATCGCTAACCTTACCAGATAGGGATGACCAGATACCATTGTCATTAATTTCTCTATCTGGGTATCATTCCAATTTAGTCCATGGAGATGAGCCAAATTTTTTACCTGCTGTTGGTCAAACTCTCGCAACTCCACTGGAATCCCGGCGTTAAAGGGAGATTGATTTAAGTCTAAGGGAATATAAACTTCTGTAGAATGTGCTATCACTAGCCGCAGTTGTTTCCAAATATCCGAAATCTTGGCTTTCTCATGCCAGCTGCGCAGCATCCCTAAAAAGTCTTCTATTACTTCGGGGTAGGGGAAAACTCGATCGACTTCATCCAATGCTAAGACCAGGGGACAATCTATTTCTGCCAGTAAATACTCCTCAAAATAGACTGTGCAGTTATCATTACTCCCCAAAATCTCTGTATCCCAATAATCATTTAATTGATTTTCTAACGTTAACTGCCGACCAACTTTCAAACAGAGCCAGCGTAGAAACTTATCTAAATCCGTTAAAATTGCTCGGTCTACACTGCTCAAATCTCAATAAACCGTTTGAAAATCCTGGGATTGAGCATGAGCTAGAATCCTCATCATTAAGGAGGTTTTTCCCATTAGCTTTGGTGCTTTAATCCGAATCAGGGAACCAGGCATAATAACGGTATCGTAACCGAGAGATTCGATGCTGTCTCGCTCCACATAAAGAGGTGAATCCAGCGCCACCCAACCCGACGGAAATGGTAGCGTTGTTACCGGCTCAGATGCTTGCTGCTCTCCATTGGTGCCCACTGATGTACCTTGACACTTTTTCCATGCTCTTCTGAGTGCTTGTTTGAAACTCTTTTTGGTAACCCTTTCTCCTAAGGCTTCTGAGAGCTTATTCCATAATTTGTTGCCTATATCTTTGTTAAGATACTCAGCACTGTAGCCATACCTATTGGCGATCTGCTCATAGGTTTTCCCTTCCCAGGAACCCTGAAGTACTGTGGTTTCAATGTCACTGAGATGTTTGCCTGTATTTTTGAAGACAACTTGATCAGCAGACTCTTTTGCTTGTATCCAAGCTAACTCTGATTCTGAGTCTACTCCAGAGACTACACTCAGAACTGGATGGGAGGGGTAAAACTCATCAAATGCTTGAGCAATCATGTAACTAATAATTTTGTAGATGTATACTTAGCTACCAACTACAGCCCCAGCATTCCAGATTTTTGGAGAAACTGATATAGCGCTACGGGCAAGGCAAGAGGCAAAAGGCATGCATTCAAAAGGGAGTTGGGAGAGGTAGGGTGGGCAGTGGCTTAGACTTGGATTGTCAGCTTTTCAATTGGTCTGATGCACTGCCCACCCTACGGCTTAGGTCGGGGATGAATTTTCCCTCTCAAATAGTGTTAATATAAAAAGTAAGGGTCTCAAAAAACTGGGAATTGACCCTATCCAGCTACCTCCGGTGCGGGGGAAAGTCACGCCCAGGTCGATAACAGCAACATAGTTGTTGTGCCTGGGAATCCCCATCCCTCTACAGGGTGGGGAGGTTCAAGCAAGACGTCTGCTATTTTACCTGTTTTAGGGAATGAAACAGCCCTGGCCAAAAAGCCGGGGTCATGCCCCGGCTTTTTTGGTTCGATGGCTCGGTTTTGAGTCAGAACATGTGCGCGTGCAGTACCTCCGCGTTACAGATATAGGCGATGCCCGAATAATCGTCGAAAAACTTGGCTGCGACCTCATCCGAAATCTTCAGGGCGATATCCCGATTGCGAGTGAGCACCTCGATCTTTATATTCGAGTAGTTGTCGCCAACGGAGGGTTGTCCCGACGAGCGCACGTTGCGACTGCCTTTACCGCCAACAGGCACCACCGTATAACCGGTAGCCCCGGCTTCGTCGATGATCTTGGCGATCTTTTTCAGCAGCAACTTTTCCGTGACGATGACGAGCTTGCTGGCTTGTTGGGTCATGCTGGTTACCTCTTGACGCTTGTAGTCATTGAACTGCACAGAAACTCAGGAAAACGGTAGAACCGCTCGCTATCGCGCTGATCCGAGTAGAGGAAGGAAATACCATCGCGTTCGTCTACACGTTGCGTAATAGGGCGCTTGCCATAGTGATTACGCTATCATCATATGATCCATCAGTCAAAATTTTCTAAGCGAATAATTATAATAGCTAATGACTTCTAGTTTATAATTCTCTTATCTAAGCTAAAACCCCTGATTGACTGACAAAAGTTATTCTGGAACATATTGGTACGTTAGTACTTTCAACTAATGGCTATAAATTCGTTTCTCGTGTTGTTTGCGCGATGCCATAACAGGGTCAGGATCGCGGTTGGATGTGAAACTGACGTGACGAATCATTGGCCCAGACCTATGGGCCGGGCGGCTGTTTAATGGAGACGACGCAGACCTTGACATAGCCGCCGCGTTGGTCGCCGGGCCAGGGGAACACCGGCAGACTGCCACCAGTCTGGGATCAGCTGCCCATCAGCGCCTGGGCGAGCCCGATGTAGAGCGGTATTCCCAAGGCAAGCGCAACCGGCGTGCCGACGGCTGTGGACGAGCCGATGTAGGCGGAGGGATTGGCCGACGGGATACCGGCTCGTAAAGTGGGGGGCCCTGAGATGTCTGAACTGGAGGCGGCGATGACGGCCAGGATCACGACGCCGCCAAGGCTGAATCCCGTGATGACATGGGCAATCATGCCGAGACCGAAGGCAATGAACCCATGCAGCAGCGGCCCCACAAAGGCATATAGGGCGTACCACTGGCCCACCTTGCGCAGCTCGCTGATCCTTGAGGTTGCCTCCATACCCATTACCAGCATCAGTATTGAAAGCAGGCCGCGGAAGAGGGGATTGAAGAAGCTCTCATAGACACTTTCCGGCTGGGTTAGCATGCCTAGAGCGAGGCCGAGCAGCAGTGCCGATAGGGCAGAACCCTGGAGGCTTTCCTTCACGATGGGCCATATCTTGACCCGCTCCTCTGCGGTACCGCGCTGCTCCCTGGGATACCCGCCTGCGGTAATGCGCTGCTCGCTGGGATAACCGCCTGCGGTAACGGGCTGCTTGCTGAGATACTCCTGCTTGCTGAGATACTCGTCTGCGGTACCGCGCTGCTTGCTGAGATAAACGGTGGCCAAGACGATCGCAGTCACGAGCGCTGAGATGTCCATGAAGGGATAGAGTGCGGCAGCCCAGGCTTCGTATTCGATGCCTTCGGTTTCCAGTAGCGTCAGGGCGGCGGCGAGGGTAGAGCCACTCACGGCACCGAACAAGCCTGCGGTCGCAATGGCATCCACGGTTTTGACGTTCGGCAGCATGCCCAACGTGTAGCGCCCGATGAACACGATAAGGATCCCTATTACGATGGCGAACACTGCGGGCAACAGCATTTTCGCCAGATTGGCATTGCGGATCGCAATGCCGCCGCTCAGGCCGACTTTGATGAGCAGCATGAAGACGATGAACTTATAGATCGCATCTGGAATTTGCAGTCGGCTATTGACGGCGGCAACGACCATACCACCAATCAGAAAGCCGAGTGTCGGGGACTGCAACTTAGCCAGGAAGAGCGTCAAGAAATCGGACAAAAAATCCATATTGTAATTCCTCCTTAATCATATCTTAGGGGTCAGGACGGCAGCCAAGCGTAGCCTTGAATCCTGGGTGGCTGGCTCGACGCCCTCAAACTTATTATCAAAAGCAGTTGTAAACCATTGCTTAACCTGGGTGAAACTTAGTGGGATGATTCCCTTTTAGAGCCAAAACATAATCTGCACCTTTCCTGGGAATACTATGGGCGTTTCTGTAGTTGAGTCCCGATGGCATCAATGGTATCGGGACTCAACTACAGATGTCCAATAATTCCAGTAAAGCAACGGATAGCTGTAATCTCATTGGTTTTATGATCCACTTTCACTTGCCCGAGACACAGCCGATGCTCAGAAGCCCTATGCACTAACCAAATGCAAGGCTGATTGTACTAGGGTTAGGTCATAGGAGCCCTTGAGTTGTTTGCCATCAATGGGAATCACCTGGGCTCGATTATCTGTGACCAAACTACTTAACCAGCTATATTATTAGTTCATTTTTCTTGCGCTTACCCTGAGCTGTAAAGGCTTAAATAAAACTTACACATCAGCTGACAAATCAAAATTAGCTTGTGCCTGAGTTGGTGCATAATTTTGAGAGTTATTCACGATCGTACGAGACCACCGCAGTGCTTCTAAACGACTCAATTCTAGGTTTTGGGCTGGAATCTTATGCCAGATATCCAAGCTTTGTAAGCGCTTTCTGGTTTTGCCTGCTGCCCCTACAATAAATACTTGACGACCTTTATCTAAGGCTTCTTGAATAGCATTTTCCAAAGCGAGGGTAGCGGTAACACCTAAAATAGGTACATCACTGAAATCCAGAATCAGCACATCAAAACCTTCAATGGCATTGTGTTCACGGGAAATTGCCTTGGCAACCCCAAAAATCATCGGTCCACTGAGATGAAACAGTACAATACGACCATCACCTTGATCCAATAGTACTTTCTCTTCCTGGGAAAGCTGAATTTCCTCATCGTCATAGGTAATCGCCTTAACACTTTCTGCCCGATGATTACTAAGACGCTCAATGGTGAGGATATTCGCAACAAATACTCCCACTCCCACGGCCACAATCAAGTCAACAAAAACAGTCAGTAAAATCACCCCGTACATAATCAGGGATGCTTTCCAAGAAATTTTATGGGCACGCTTGAGGAAACCCCAGTCAATAATATCAATACCTACCTTGAGGGCGATACCAGCCAAAACAGCAAGGGGAATACTTTTGGTGAGGGGGGCAGCCCAAAGCACAACTACTAGTAATGCTAAAGCACGGGCGATACCAGAAAGGGCACTCCTACCCCCGGTTTGGATATTAACCACAGTTCCCATGGTTGCGCCAGCCCCAGGAATACCGCCAAATAAACCCGATACTAAATTACCTAAACCCTGGCCCATCAACTCTTTGTTAGAGTCATGTTCGGTGCGGGTTAAACTATCAGCCACCAGGGACGTTAGTAATGCATCAATGCAGCCCAGTGTAGCTAGCACCAAAGCATCAACCACCATTAACTGTAACTGTTGAGTGGTAAACACCGGTAGACGCAAACTAGGCAAACCAACAGCAATTTCCCCAATACGGCGAATATCTACCCCAGAGAAAAACACCAAAGACAAAACTGTTCCCAGAATTAAGGCTACCAACTGGGGGGGTACGATGCGTTTCCATTTGCGGGGCATCAAAACAAGAATTGCTACCGTCAAAACCGCTAAAACAGTTTCAATCGGGTTGATGTTTGCTATCAGTGTGGGCAAACTAGTAACTGTGCCAATGACGCCACCCTTAGGGCTACCTTGACCCAAGAAAGGAGCAGTTTGCAAAATAATTAGTATGATTCCAATACCCGACATAAAACCGGAAATGACGGTGTAGGGCATCAACGTAATGTATTTGCCTAGGCGCAGAAAGCCAAACAGAATTTGAAAAATTCCGGCTAACATGACCACGGTAAACGCCATAGCCATGCCGTTTTCTGGATTAGCAGCCGTAAGGTTAGCAATTACCGCTGTCATCACCACGGTCATGGGACCAGTGGGTTCAGAAATTAGGGTGGGAGTACCTCCAAATACCGCAGCAAAAAAGCCAACTAATACAGCACCCCACAAACCAGCTTCTGCTCCAGCACCGGAGGCGACACCGAAGGTAAGAGCCATGGGGAGGGCGATCACGGCGGCGGTTAGGCCACCAAAAATATCGCCCCTTATGTTGCGAAAGTGAATTTGGTTAGTCAGTTGCATTGTTAAATGACATTTAGGTAATTGTTACATTACATGTAGTTAAGTACTTATTACTGTACTGCAAATACATCCATTAGATTTATTTAATAATCTTACTAAAATCATTTACTTAAGTCTATAGTCAAGGCACAAACCCAGAAACATAGTCAGCCGTTAACTTAATATTAAGAATTTATTAATAAATATATTAACTTCATAAAAACTCATGGCAATTATCCATTTGCTTTATAGCAGGGGAGGGTGGGAAGTGTAGGCAGGGTGGGAAGTGTGGGGAGTGTGGGGGTGCATCTGATATTTGTAAATCTATAACTAAAAGAAGTGTCGGGAGGGTGGGAAGTGTGGGGAGTGTCGGAAGTGTGGGAAGGAAAAAATATTTAGGGTGGGCAGTGGGTACCAACAGGATTGTGAGGTGTTGAATTGGCTGAAGCACTGCCAACCTGACCAGTAATCTTGTTAAAAATCTAGATAATTAACTCCTCTTTTATAGCGTAGTTGCTAGTGGTGCTTCAGGGACGGGCTCGCCCTCATTTTATCGGTAGCCAGTGTTAGCACAGTTCGTCCCGTAACGCACCACCAGGTCAAACCGCAAAAATGAGATGCACCCGAAGAAGTAGATGTAGGGTCGGCAGTGCTTACCAACAGGATTGTCAGGTTTTGAATGGGCTCAAGCACTGCCCACCAGACCAGTAATTTTATTAAAAATCTAGGGAGATGTAGGGTCGGCAGTGCTTACCAACAGGATTGTCAGGTTTTGAATGGGCTGAAGCACTGCCCACCAGAGCTATATATGTAGATGTAGGGTGGGCAGTGGGTACCAACAGGATTGTCAGGTTTTGAATTGGTATTAGGCACTGGCCACCAGAGGAGTAATCTTATCAAAAATATAGATGTAGGGTGGGCAGTGCTTACCAACAGGATTGTGAGGTTTTGAATTGGTATTAGGCACTGGCCACCAGACCAGTAATTTTATTAAAAATCTAGGGAGATGTAGGGTGGGCAGTGGGTACCAACAGGATTGTCAGGTTTTGAATTGGTATTAGGCACTGGCCACCAGACCAGTAATTTTATTAAAAATATAGATAACTACTTAATTTGATCTCGGTGGGCAGTGTTTTATACCGATTACAAGCTGATTTTATTGGTCTAAAATACTGCCCACCCTACGATTAATATAGTTTAGTTTATGTCTGTGGCTAGTGTTTTATACCGATTACAAGCTGATTTTATTGGTCTAAAATACTGCCAAATTTAAAATTATTTTTATTAAAATTATCGATTCCCGATTCCCGATTTCCTAATAAAAAAAAATTCTAAAACCCCTTGACACTATATTTATTTATTGATAAATTAATAATGTCAACAAACTCAAGAGATAATTTCAGATGAGTAACAATTTTCCTCCTTCCGACAACCAAGGTGGCTTACCCAAGAAAGCCAAGCTCCTTTTGATTGGTTCTCCTGAAAAGGTTCGCAAAACAATTAATGCCATTTATTCCCTTAAGTATGCGGAGCCGGAGGAGTGGAGCACTCCGGAGCCTACGGGAAAGCCTGGTGAGGTTATGACCTTTTTGATTCGATACTTTTACGTAGATTAAGATAGGAGTTTGCCAGGGTTGCCCCCTGGCAAATCAGGAATGGTGAAGGATGTTTGGTGAAGGAGGATGAAGCAGAATGAAGCATAATGAGGTGGGATGTTATTGCTTTTCAGTAGTTGCTGACTAACTCGGGAATCATGCCATAATTGAGGTCTGAAATTATCGATTTTGAGCTGTACTTGTGGAACGTTAAAGTACAGAATTCGGTCAAGGATTGGGGTTAACCCAAACTTGACCGATTTTTTTTTAGGGAGTCGGGAATAGGGAGATAGGGAGATGGGGAGATGGGGAGATAGGGAGATAGGGAGATAGGGAGATAGGGAGTAGGGAAAAAATCCTCTATACCTAATTAATATGAGAAACGCTGTAATTATCCTATGTATCAGTTATTTCCCGGATTGGTCAAACCGCTTTCTGATATTGGCACGAATATCTTCCCAATCGTCAGCTGTCATTGTTGTTGGCTCTGGGCTACTTAGTCCTTTGAGAATTTCCATTTCTAGGGCGTATCTAGTTTTCTGCTTTTGGTCAGCTCGAATTAGCTCTCGAATGTACTCGCTAGTGCTGCTATAACCCCCTAAGGCTACCTGAGCTTGAATAAACTCTTTCATCTGCGAGGGCAGGGCAATATTCATTGTGTCCATTGGGATACCTAGTTACTTACTGCTTGTTTATAGCTATATTGTCAATAATTGCCAATGGATTGTCAATCTAGAGACTGGCCCCGCACTCAACCCAATTGCAAGGCTGATGTTAACGGTTGTTACTACTTAGCCTGCGCCCTACAATAAAAAGCGGGAACAAAAAAATGTGAGCCAGCTGCAATTACCCCTAGATCAGCTATCAGCTAATGCGCTACGTCACAGCGTCGTTCGCACAGCGTGGCCAAACGCGCCCCGCGTGGCCTAAAGGCCAAGGCCAAAGCCTGTGCCACGTTACTTGAGGTGCTATCAGCTGATGCCCTTGGCTGACGGCTGACCGCTGACCGCTGACCGCTGACGGCTGACCGCTGAATGCTTACAGTCAAGCTTTTCGAGCTTAGTAGTACAAATCTATAAAATAAAATATATAAGTTGGAAGAACAATTAAGTTTAATTGTAAGAATTCAGGTGAGGGGGGTTGACAAAACTGAAAAAATCGGTAACCTAACAGCATGAGCAGAAAACTCGCACTGAACAAGCTAGAGCCAAAAGCCCTCAAACAACTGGCAAGGGAGCAGTTGGTATGGGTGATATTGGAGCAGCAAAAGTACATCAAGCAACAGACGACACTTCAAAAAAGTCATTCCCTAGTTCCCTATTCCCTATTTCCATTAATCCACAACTTGTGTACCTCACCTATTTAAGAAATGCTATATACCGATTTCAGCTTTTGACTTATAAGGAGAAACGGGATGTTAAGGGTCTTGGTGGGTAAGTCCTGTGGGAGATCAACCTGGTATTGAAAGTTTCCTGCATAACTTTTGCTGGTTAGCCGGATAAGTCTATATATACTGAAAAATCAGCTATCAGCTATCAGCTATCAGCTATCAGCTTATGCCCTTGGCTGACGGCTGACGGCTGACTGCTTACAGTCAAGCTTTTCGAGCTTAGTAGTACAAATCTATAAAATCAACTATATAAGCTGCAAGAACAATTAAGTTTATTAAGTTTAATTTTTACATCTTTGACCCACAAAGTAAATGAATACTCCTCCCTTAGATGAGGCTCTCAAGACTTACGAAATAGCCCTTGATAACTTGGAATATTCAGCATCACCGATGTCTGAAGAGCAAATTATTGCAGTTTTAAATGCTAGGGATTTTGTTCACGCTACTGGTCAGGCAAAAGTTTACCCTTCTTATCACCAACAAAAAACCCTTGTTGCCTTGGATGTGCGCCTCAAACAAAATGCTTGGCAGATCAGCAAGGTTATTGATTTTTCTAGCTGGCGAACTAGTTTGGAACCCCCAGACACAGCTTGGTGGTGGCATTTAGAAACAGAAACGGAGCTTGCCCGCTGGCAATGGTGGGATTGGTTATGGCGAGGATTGAGCATTGCTGGCTGGACGGCGAATCTTGGCTTGTTAATCGACCTTCTGCCTCGTTTTCTGATAGCAGGCACTGGATTTGCGGGAGCAGTAGCAATTGCTTTTCCTAGTCTTTTGACCTTATTACAAGCGATAAGCGAACTAACGGAAACCGGACAAGAAGAATTTGATAAATTATTAATCCGACTGGGTATTCCCAAGCATTTTCATGGGGAAGCCCAGCTCGGGGCGACGGAGTTATTACTGCTAATCTTACTAGGTTTTAACTTTTATCTGCCCAATTTTTCTAATTTTTCTAATAGAAGAGGTTTTGAAAACTATAACAAGGGTCAACTCGCCAGTGCTGAAGCCCACTATCAGCAAGCCTTAGCCCTTAATCCTGATAATGTCAAAGCTCACTACAACTTAGCTGTAGTTTACGAAGATTTACAACAGTTTGACAAAGCCAGAACTCAATACCAATTCGCCGTAAAAGGCGGTTTTGTTAAAGCTTATAACAACTTAGGTCGCTTGCATATTCTTAACAACAAACCCTCCTTAGCTATCCCCTTACTCTTCAAAGGTTTAGCCGGGGCTGGGCAAGCAAGCATCAAAGTTCGATACGACCTGATGAAAAACTTGGGTTGGGCTTTACTCAAGCAAGGGCGAGAGGAGCAAGCAGAACCAATTCTCCGGAGCGCGGTCTCTTTAGGCAGTAGTCCAGAAGGTATTGAAAAAATCAGCAATCGCGGTTCAGCCCACTGCTTATTAGCTCAGGTTTATCAAGGACAAAACCAGAAAACCAAAGCCCTTACCCAGTGGCAAAAATGTTGTCAATTGGGGTCAAGTGCTAATCCTGATGAGGATCTGTGGCTGGGCTTAGCTCATCAAAAATTAAAGGAGGAAAATCAATCATGTGGTCAAAACAATGGAAAACCTTAATTGCCTTTGCATTGGGGCTAGGTGTGGCAGTCCCTTTCGTCAAACCTGCCCTGCCTCAAATACGAAGCTTTAATCTAATTATCGCCTTGGCTCCTCCAGGTCAAGTCAAATTCCAGAAGCCCAATTGGTCAAATTTTCAACCAGCTTCTATTGGTAATGTACTCAGGGGGGAAGATAGGCTGTTGCTAGACTCAAATGCTACGGTTGAAGTGCTGTGTTCCAACTGGACAACCTGGAAACCTGAACCGGGAAAAACATCCATCGTTAATGAAGGCTGTCCTACCACCGGAGATAGTAGAATAATTCATTCAGAGGATTATACCGCTTCTACTAGGGCAGCAAATAATCAAAAAATTCCTTACCTATTAAGTCCGAGGAACACATCCTTACTCGACAACCGACCCACCCTACGCTGGCATCAGGTTGAAGGTGCAGAACGTTACTCTGTTAGGATTCGTGGACTTGCATCAGATCTAGACTGGAAAACCTACACTAGGGAGACAGAAATTCTTTATTCAGGGGAACAACCTCTAGCACCTGGTTATTATTGGTTAATTGTTGAAACTGACAAAGGGAAACGTTCTATAGAGGAAGGGGTATTGGGTTTTCGGATACTTGATGAAAAGAAAGCCAACACCCTATTAAAAGAAGTAGAGGAACTCCAGCAAAAACAGTTAAGTGAAAAAGCAAATACCTTAGCCCTAGCCCATTTTTACCTCAGCAAAGACTTGAAATATGATGCCATTGATATACTTGAACAAAGCATCAAAGATGGTAATACTTTGGTAGCTACCTATCAATTGCTAGGGGATGCCTACACAGAAGTGGCATTAAATCGACTGGCAAAGGAGCGTTACCTCAAAGGTTTAGAACTGGCTCAAGCAGCCTCAAATTTAAACAGTCAAGCGGAAATACAAAAGCGTTTAGTAATTATCACCCTAATTATTGATAGTAAAGAAGAAGCTTTACAGTGGTTAGAGCAAGCCCAGGTCAGTTATCGGGCGTTAGGAGATGAATCAGAAGTGCGTCAACTAGAACAGCAGAAAAGTGAAATTTTAGAGGCGGCTCTGGATGTGAATTAGGGGGTATCGGTATGGTTTCAACTAAATCAATCAAATAGCTTACAGGTCAAAATCCTCGGGATTTATCCCTTTGGCTTTTAATTGCTCCAACAATGCTTTCATACGAGTTCGTTCAAGCTCTAAAGCTTCCTGTGCTTGCTCTGCTCGTTGTGATGCCTGTTGTTTTTCGAGTCTTTCAAGCTCTAAAGCTTGCTGTGCTTGCTCTGCCCGTTGGCGTTCCTGTTCTGCCTGTTGTTGAGCCATATCTCTTTGCTCACTAATTTCTAAATAGCTAGCAAAAGGCTCACCATTGGGATAATAGAGCACCAATTCCGATGCTACTAACTCAAAGGTAATTCCTAAACGGGGACTCACCCAACCCAGCATCTGGGGGATTGGTTCTAACTTTTCGGCTGAACGCAACCAGCCTTTTAGTTTGGCTCTATTTGGATCATAGAGATAGTACTCTTCTACTCCATGGGTCCGGTAAAACTTGAGTTTATCCTCTTCTAATTCTTTAATGGTGTTAGTTTCGGAGGCAATTTCAAAGGTGACTTGAGGATTAAGGTTATCTTCAACCCAGGTCTTATAAGAACGCCGATGCCCTTTGGGTCTACCGATAACTACCATCACATCGGGGGCTTGGTTGATTTTGGGTTCTCCTTGTATTGGATACCACAACAAATCCCCAGCGACAAACACATTGGGGTCATCTTTGAAGTGGACTTCTAGGCCATACTTAATGGTAGTAATTAGTTCAAATTGAAGGGTATTGTCGGCCATTAGTTTCCCGTCACTTTCGGGATATAAGATGTCATCGGTGGTGGGAGTAATTTGCTGAACCATAGGAAAAAATTTCACCAAATACTGGAAGCCTATTCTATCTTATCACACCCCATAAAAAACGACCATTTTAACAGATTTTTGTGTGAAGCAAACGTGTTATCATTTAATTGGTGCTTGATCTTAGATTCAACAACTAAGGGATGTGTGATGTTTAATTATAGCAATCTCCCCAAGATTTTTACTTCAATCTCTTGGAAACTCTCTTTGGTACCGGTATCTTCTGTTCTCTTGCTCCTTGGTGCTTGTCAAAATAGTCAAACGATCAACCAAACAGTTAACCGAGGTTTAGAAATTCGCTTTCTGGCAGGGAGTGACTTAAAAGATTTTTGCGATCGCGTAGCGTGACCTTCGGTCAATCGCGCTGCTAGCAAACTCAATAACTCCCAACCTAAACTAGAGGATGGTACTCCCTTTTATCTAACCTGCGATACTAAAGGAAGTGGGGATGTGGTGGAGGAAGTTCTTAATCTTACTAAACAATTGCAATCCGGTGCGATCGCTCCTGAAGATTCCCAATTTCCTACGTTAATTTCTGTCGATGGAGAAATTTACCAGAGTCAGCTGATATTCCAGATTAATAAAATTTTTCCAGGACAAAACTATATCCCAGATTTAACTGAATCACCTCTGCTTGCTTACAGTCCAATGGTTTTTATGACCCAAGCTGATTTAGCCGGAAGTTTAGCAGCAGTGGACGATCTCTATGTTTCCTTGGTAGAGGCGAAAAATCACCAGGATCTAGACCCCAAGGCGGCTCCTTTACCAATAACCTACGTTCACACCGCCCCAACCCGTTCTAATTCTGGCTTGCAAACCCTAGTGGCTCAATTTGCTTCGGTTTCCGGTAAGCGTCCTCAAGAACTGACCATAGCTGATGTAAAAAAATACCAAGATCGGGTTCAGAAAATCCAAAATAAAATCACCCGTTACGGAAAATCTACGGGCTCCTTAGCGAAATCGATGGTGAACAACGGTCCGTTTTGGGCTTCTGTGGGCTCTGTCTACGAATCCTTAGTGATTAGTGCCAACAGCCAAGGTAATAATACGGTTAACTATCAAGCGGTTTATCCTTCCGCTACCTTCAGTTCCAACATCCGCGCCATCTTCCCCAATGCGCCATGGGTGAGTGAAAAAGAGAAAGCAGCAGGGGAAAAAGTTATTGAATTCCTAGGGCAACCAGAAACCCAAAAAATTGCGGTAGACTTGGGCTTACGTCCAGGGATTTCAGGGGTGCCCCTTGGTAGTAAGTTTTCCCCTGAATTTGGGGTACAAGCTAATCCTAAATACGATTCCTACCGTCCTCCTAAACCGGAAGTGGTAGAAGCGATGTTGCAAAGTTGGCAAAGCTACGCCAAAAAACCTTCCCAAGTTGCTTTAGTCGTAGATGTTTCCGGTTCTATGAGAGGTGAGAAACTCTCGGCTGTGCAGAATACGTTACTGAACTACGTGCAGAATATCGGTTCAAGGGAAAAGATAGCGATTATTCCTTTCAGTAATGAGATTAAGCAGCCCTTTATGGTGGAAGGCACACCCCAAGGAAAAGCTGAGGGGATAAAATTTATCGGTAGTCTGAAAGCTGGGGGAGGAACTCGATTATATGATAGTGCTCTTTTTGCTCGGAACTGGTTAAAACAAAATTTTAAAACAGACGCGATTAATGCGGTGTTGATTTTGACCGATGGTGAGGATTCTGGCTCGGAAATTACTCTCGAACGCCTATCCCAAGAATTACAAACCAGTAACTTTGAGGCGGATGAAAGTATTGCTTTTTTTACCGTTGGGTATGGTGGAAAAGGAGAGTTTAATCCTAAAGTACTGCAAACAATTGCTGAAGTAAATGGGGGCTATTATCGTCAGGGCAATCCCGAAACGATTTCTAAGTTGATCGCAGATTTACAAGTTGAGTTTTAAGTCAATTGTAGCAGTTATCAATTGAATGAGGTACAAATTACTGGGTTTTAGGGAGCAGGGAGCAGGGAGCAGGTAGCAGGGAGCAGGGAGCAGGGAGCAGGGAGCATAAAAAAAATTACATGTACCTCATTAAAATAGTGAAAACTATACCTCTCTTCTGTCACTCTAGGCAGATGAATAATAAAAATTATCCCAAAAATAAACAAAGTCACGCAAACAATCAAACTCATTCATTAGATTTATAAGCCTAGGGAAACCCAAAGAAAGCTGAGGAATAGGAAAAACTTTAAGCCACCGGCTAATGATATTAAAACTAAGATAAGGTTTAATAATTAATCTAAGATTATTAAGAATATTTTTCCAGCCCTTTATTTCATTCCACCAATCATGTTGTTGAAACTTTTCTGATACAGGTGTAACCATTGGGTTAAAAGAGTCACTGTGTAGAGACACCATTAAATACGCCGACATAACTAATTGCCACCATTTTTCAATTTGAGGATAATTAGTGACACGAAAATCTGCCCAACCTAATTCACTTTTACTTTGTTTAAATCCATATTCCACCCAAGCTCTTATTTTCTAAATTTGGCCTACTTTTTTATAGCTTATTTTTGGGATTTTCGTCATGACAAACCAAGTTGAATCGGCTGGTATTGTCTCTTTATCCGTTGTTATCTCCCAATATTGTCTTAATCCTCTTTTTCCATAAATAACTTCTCTGTCTTGATGCAGTCGCTCATGGGGGGAACCCCCAAGACCGCGCTGCATCGCTAATGTATCTTTTTTGGATCTTACCATCAAGCGCCTTGATGCTCAAATTCTCGCCATTTATTGGCTCTGACTTTCTGCTCTTTTGGTAGCCACACTCCATGATTAGAGCGGATTGCTACTGCATACTCTATTTTTAATTCCTCAATTACCGACCTAAAATTACTACCACTTTCCCCATAAAGACTATCAGCTAATACTCTTTTTATATTAAAACCCATTTCTTTTAGCTCTTTGATTAGTTCTGCTCCAAGTACTGGCTTGCTTTTGTATTTATCTCCTTCTTTTAACCTTCCTTTTGGCTTAAAAATCTTAAACTTTAATGGGAAAGTCATACCCTCCCAATGTCCATAGGCATTTACTGAGACAATCCCATTCTCTACTTTTACGCTTATTGCCAATATATTGTCTCTTGACATAGTCCGTTTTTTCTCCTTTCTTCTTATCTCCTGTTTCGTCTATTATCACATCTATTTCCCTCCCTTCTAACACAGTTAAGATGATGCCTAATCTTCTTGACTCTAATTCTTTAGCTGACCAGGGGGACTTGCTTAAGAAGCGATGCAGCGCGGTCTTGGGGGTTTCCCCCATGAGCGACTGCATCAAGACAATGGTGTAATCCTTGTGCATTTTCTAACCCTACTACCTTAGCTATCTCTGGTAAACTTTTTCTTTTTATGTCACTAATCAGTCCCACATGAATGTATTTAAAGTACTCATAGGCTCTTACTTCTACAAATAAGTTTTTGTACAGTTCACAGTATGTATCTACAAATCTCACTGTGGAAGCAGCCTGTCTCGCCTCTACCATACTCGAATGACGGGTTTCATAGGTTTCCTCTTCATTTTACAACTCCGAGAGTGACAGAAGAGAGATACAGTTTAAGTAAATTATCAGTCGCTGATTACCCATGAGGCAACCCATGTTAACCTTTGCAAATCCTCTTCATTATCCCCTAGCGGTCTTAGCAGGAGGTGTATTCCTAGGGATCGCAGTACGAGTTGCTCGACTTCCCAGCCCCATTGCTATACCCCTAGCAGGAGTGGTCACGGTGGCTGGTGCCACTGTTCTTAAGCAAAAGGAAAGTCAACAACGCCCGACCCTACAAAACCCTGCTTTGGAAAGGGAATTACAACAGGTACGACAACAGGCTCAACTGATTGCTCAAAAAGCAGAAAGCCTGCGCTCAGAATCGGAAAAACTTGCCCTTGCTACCACAGAAATGGAGCTACTTTCTACTATTCAATTCGCATGCGATCGCGCTTTGGAATTACCCAGCAAAATTGACCAATTCTCCCAACGTCTCCATGGTACAGACTCCCTGCTTTCGGTAACCGATTTACAGCAGCAGTTGCAAGAGGTAGAAGCGAAAAAAACTAAGAGTTCTGGAGTCGCTAGGCAACAATTACAGCAATTAGCGACCAGCTTACAGCACAATATTACCCTGGCCCGACAAGGGGAAGATGCCAGACAAGCCCAGGTGATTGCTCTAGCTACTTTGATTACTGATACAGCAGGAGTTCTACAACAGTTGCAAAATCGCCTGCGGACAAGCAATTTACAAGATGCCCAAACAGTGGAAGAATTGCGCTCCCTCAGTACGGAATTGGCAGGTTTTCAAGACAATATGGCTCTTTTCCTATCTTAAATTGATAGTCAGCTATTAGCTATCAGCTATCAGCTATCAGCTATTAGCTATCAGCTATCAGCTATCAGCTATCAGCTATCAGCTATTAGCTATTAGCTATCAGCTATAGCGGTTTTCAATACCCAATTGCAAACTGCTGTAAATAACTTAAGTTTAATACCAACTGATCTATTCCCTGTTCCCTATTCCCTGTTCCCTTTTCCCTGTTCCCTGTTCCCTAAAAAAACAGAAATATGTACTCAATAAAGTCGCCAACTGCTAGAATAATTCATGGATAATAAAACCACTAAAACAATTACCTCCCTGGGGATTATCGCTATTTCCCTAGGCATTGCCTACGCTCCTTTACCAGGATTAAACCAAACCCTTTATGTGGTAAGTGGAACAGAATTGCAAGAACCCCTCGCTGTTCTGGAACAACGTTTTGAAGAAACCCATTCTACTATTAACATCGAATTTAAATTCCAAGGCTCCCAGGAATTAGTCAATCGCTATCTCGATGAAAAGAATGATTTTAAACCCACAATTTTAATTCCCGCCAATGGGGTTTTGTTGAATGAATTGAGCGATCGCTGGCAAGCCCAAAACACTAATCCACCTTTTTATGATAACCCTCAACCCATTGCCAAAACCCTATTAGTAGGTATTGCTTGGCCAGAACGGGGAGAAGTTCTGTTTCCCGATGGTCGTTTTCAATGGTTAAGACTAGAAAATGCCATGAAAAAGCGCAATTGGCAGGAGATTGGCGGCAATCCTAACTGGGGTAGTTTTGACTTTGTCACTACCGATCCTAATCGTTCCAATAGCGGACAACTGACCTTAAGTCTTTGGACACAGAGTAATTCTGGGGGCGCAACCTTATCCCCAACTAATTTTAATGGCCCGGAAATTCAATCTCTGTTCGGTTTAGTAAAGCGGTCTGTCTATCAACCGCCACGCTCAACGGACACTCTATTGCAAGAGTTTATTGCTCGTGGCCCCAATGAGGCAGATGTTGCTACTGTATATGAAAGCATTGCTCTGTACCGTTGGAAGCAGACCAGACTCAAAGCAAGCCCTATCAGATTTATTATTTTAATCATACCATTGAAACGGTTTCCACCGCAGCCATTGTGCGCAGAGATGTGAACTCGCAACAGGTAAAAGCAGCACGGAAATTCCTCCAATTCCTGACAGCTCCAGAACAACAAAAAACCTTTGTGCAATACGGTTTTCGTCCTGTGGTTGGGGGTATTGATTTGCAATCGGTGTCCGGGAGTCCTTGGACAAAAGGTATTCCCGGTGCAAAAACTGACCCTAATTTAAAAACCTTAGCACCACCAAATTCTGAGGTGATTGGGGAAATTCAACGGATGTGGAATCGGGTGCAATAGAGAGTCGGGAGTCGGGAGTCGGGAGAAGAGTGTGGGGAGAGGGGGGAAACTCCCTTATTAAGGCGCTGCATCGCTATTCTCTGTTCCGGTGATCCGCTGTTCCCAGTAGAGACACGCCCTAGATGCGATTGACCGTTCGCGAAGCGTCGGGCAAAGCCCGTGCATGTCACGCTACGCGATCGCAAAGGATGTCAAACAATTAAAAGGTTCAACGAAGGCACAAATTTGGACATTGATCGGCATTTTAGTCACAGCAGTTGGGGGTTTTGTGGTAGCTGTCGGTGGTTTTGTTATTTCAGCTTTGATCACTCAACCAGGCATAGACGGTTGTCGCGAATGACAAACTCTTTCGGTATTGGTAGTCCATGCAGACTCCGTGCCACACTGCTGGTGTAGGCACCCGATGCATTCAAGATCACGCGGTCACCAACCTCTATTCTTGCCATCTTTTCGTTAAGACAAAAATAATCTGTTTCATAACAGGTACAACCTGCGAGGTCATGGACGAACATCGGTCCTTCTCGGAAAGGGATCTGAGCAACTGCTGGACGTGGTGCCCAGAACATCAAGTTCCAAGCAGAGGTATCCAAAACCACAATGCGATGCCCAGAGGCATGATCGTCTGCTGCTTTGACCTCCGCAACCAGGTAGCCCGCCATCATAGTCAATAGCATTCCTGGCTCAATCACAAGCCGCACGGGTTGCTGGCGCTGGTTGTTGATACGAGTAATGGTTTTATTTACTAGATCCCAAACCCGTTGTGCTTCAGGTTTTTGCAGATGGAACAGGTAAGCCCAACCGCCGCCGAGATTGAGCACTTCAACTTTAGGAAAGATTTCCAAGCAAGATACTAGCAAATCAAGGGTCTGATGTAGATCTGCTTCTGAAAAAGTTTCACCTTCATGAACATGAAGATGGACGACCTCAAGCTCATGGGTTTGTATTAGGCTGTGTAGACCGGAATCTGTGGGATCAACTCCAAATCTACTCCACCTGGTTACTACATTCTTAGCCTTGGAATCTTCGTGAAAAGGAAGGCGAAGTCGAAGCCCAACTCTTTTGTCTGGGTTAGCGCTTTCACACCAGACACGCAACTGAGACAGACTGCATAAATCTGGAATCACACCCTCAGTTGCCAAACGCTTAAGGTCGGCAACTGAGAAGCCTGGTGCTGTAGAGTAGATTGGCCACAGCCCTGCTGCTATGGCAGCATCTAGCTCTTGTATGGTGGTAATGTCTGCTCCTAGCCCAAGTTTAGCCATATGACGCAACACAGATTGGCAGCGGTTTGCTTTAACAGCCAAACAAAGCTCAATATTCGGAATTTCTCTGAGGTCGTTTCGTAAAGCCGTTACAGTGTCAGTGATGGCATCTAGGTCGTACACAAGTGCCGGGGTGGGAATATCACTGGCAATCTTGAACAATTTCTCAGGAATAGTTGGAATAATTTTCATCCAATTTCTAAATTCAGCTACATCATCTCGCCACCCATCTTTTATTTCTTGATTGTTATCGTATTTTGATATCATGCTAAGTAGTCGGACAAAATTAGGTTTAACTGTCGAGATAGGGAACAGGGAAAAGGGAACAGGGAACAGAGGAAATTTTGGCAGATTTACAAAAGTTAACACAGTTTCGTTTATTTATGTCCAGGTACTTACTGGCAAATCTTAATTGTTGTGAATAAGTTGTTCTCCTTGCGTCGCACTCGAACTTGCTTTTATATCATGTCAGGATAATTACTCTGTCTTGATGCAGTCGCTCATGGGGGAAACCACGGCAGTCGCTCATGGGGGGAACCCCCAAGACCGCGCTGCCTCCCCAAGACCGCGCTGCATCGCTTAATAAAAATCTCCCCCATTTCCCCATCTCCCCATCTCCCCGCGCCCCCGCCCCACCCTTTTATTATGGGTATTCAACCGAACTTGATATTACATCACTTTTTGGTAAACCATATATAAATCGTCAGGAGTCGCCTCTTTCAACTTAAACCCTGCCCCGTTCATCGTATCTTCTAGAAGTTGGCCGTACACCATTAAGAACTTATGGCGATCGCTAGCAACTATTCTACCTTGTTTTTTGAAACGATAGTCTGTTTCCCAAAAGTACATTTCTTTATTTTCTAGGAAATCGAGATGCTTTTGCTGAGCGTAAACAATGCCCTTGCCAATGTCTTGCTCGCCATCTGCATCGGTTTCCTCTGATTGAATATTAAGGACAAACAAGCCTCCGTCAACTAAATGGCGGGCAATATTGTTTAACATTTTAACGCTGTCCTCAAAATTGGGCAGAAAACTGTATAAGTGGTAATCGTTACCAACCCGACATACACCTGCTGGACCCCCATGGGAATATATCCCATCAAAAGATTCTTGTAGATCCATTGATAACACATTACCTTCTACTACCTTTGCCCGATTTCCCAAACGAGCTTTAGCCCGGTCTAACATAGCAGGAGTAAAATCTATTCCAGTTATCTCATAGCTGGGATCTAATTCCAGCAGTTTTTCTGCAAGCAATCCCGTTCCCACCCCTATTTCGAGCAGTTTTTTCCGACCTTTGAGAATAGAGTCCAGGGACTGAGCTTCTTTCGGATAGTCGTAATACCCACTCTTCATAGTGGAGTCATAATACTCGGCAATGTTATCGTATTTATTCATAGTGGTAGCTCTCATAATTTTATTTGATACTGTTTATTGAGGTAAGTATTCAGCTATCAGCTATCAGTTATCAGCCTATGGGCTACAGATGGTGCTACTGGAGGTGCTTTTGAATAAAACAGGTAAGCATTGGTTTAATCTCTGTTACGTTAGCATTAGGCTGATAACTGATAGCTGACTGCTGACTGCTGACTGCTGACTGCTGACTTATTGAAACTGTTTATCAAGCAAATTTTAGGACATCAATGTCGTTTAGCCAAGCGCTGTTGTATATGCTGCGCGAGTTTGTATTTTGTTAAAATATCTAAGGGTAAGTAGGCGGCACCTCGAATAGTACCCAAGCAATCTTTGCTTTGACAAATACAATCAAATCCTCTATCCATCGACCATTCCGTCGATGGATAAAATAAAGTCAGTTCCTCGCCAATTTCAATTTTAGTTATGGCCTTCAGAACGCGATCGCTTGGAGCGAAAAATACATTGGGATCGCAGCTATGATTGAGATACTGCAAAAACTCTGGCTCCAGCATAATATGTTGGTGATCGCAAATTTGGATGGTTAAATAATTGGGATGATCTAGGATCTTTTTTGCGCCAAATTTACAGATTACCTGTCCGGGCATAAACTCGACAGTGGTGTGTAGGGATTTGCTCCCAGTTTTACGAAACTCCCGGAGCTCAGCCCATGATGCAACGTTTAGGGCTTTTTCAGGGATATAATTTTTCACCAAGTCATCCATAGATAGCAATTATCAGTAACTTTTGATCAACATTGCTTATCCTTTTAAGGCAAAAGGCATGCTAGCAAAAGGCAATAGTAAAGATGGTTTTAAGCGATGCAGCGCGGTCTTGGGGGTTCCCCCCATGAGCGACTGCATCAAGACAGAGAGTCAGCCTCAAAGAATACTGTACCTCATAACTGCCAAAAACGTTAGAATTATCTCAACCAAATTATTTGGATGCAGTATTAACGATCTAAGCTATTATACAATGACTTGGTATTATTTTAAGATTTGGCAACAAAAGTTAATGGTATATGACATCACCAATAATCAATTAGGAGTTTAACTCATGAGCGAGACACCCATAACAATTACTTATTGCTTATAGGAAGTCTTAAAAGACATAAACGGTTAGCTAGACAGCCTTCAAAAAGATGTCAACAATATAAACGAAATACTAATAAAAATAGAGAGCAAACAAAACGCGATTGACCGTTCGCGCAGCGTCGGGCAAAGCCCGTGCATGTCACGCTACGCGAACGCAACGGATATCAAAGAATTAAAAGTTTCAACCAAAGCGTAAATTTGGACATTGATCGGCATTTTGGTAACAGCAGTTGGCAGTTTTCTGGTACCTGTTGGTCATTTTGTTATTTCAGGTAAACCCTAATCTATTCTCAAAGGATGGATTGGATCCAGCTCTCTTGGTGCACGTTCCCTTGGCGAGGGAACCTCGCCGGGGTCGCACCGCAGAGGTTACGGATTTAGAGTTAGCGTTCGCGAAGCGGTTCCAAAGGAACATCGCATGTAGCAAAAAAATACTATGCTAGCAGCAGATTGATTACCCAAGCCTTGCCATGGCTCCAGAATCTGACCCGTTGACGGAACCCCGTAAAGTCGTGGAAGATACCAATGTGATCGCTAAATTTTTCCAATTTCATCAACATCAAGCCAAACTTACTACGGAGATTCTGGCAGGAGTAACCACTTTTGTCACCATGGCATACATTCTCGTGGTCAATCCCGATATTTTGTCCAATGCCATTTTCCTCCAACAACCCAAGGATTTGTTTGGGGAACTAGTGATTGCCACCGGGATTTCAGCTGCTTTGGCAACCCTAGTGATGGGACTCTATGCCAAATATCCATTTGCCCTAGCACCAGGCATGGGTCTCAATGCCTACTTTACCTTTTCAGTAGTGTTGGGTTTAGGCATAGATTGGCGGGTTGCTCTGGCTGCGGTTTTGATTGAAGGACTAATTTTTATAGTGCTTACGGTTACTGGGGTTCGCCGTAAAATTGTGACTGGGATTCCCGAATGCATTAAACAAGCCACCACCACAGGCATTGGTTTATTTATTGCTTATATTGGTCTCAATAGCTCAGGTATCATTGCTCAGTCTCAGGCAACTACCACTACCTTGGGAAATTTGACTGAGCCAGCCACATTAGTAACCATTGTCGGGATTCTAATTACCTCAGCCTTGATCGCTCGACGCATTACCGGAGCCCTCCTGTGGGGTATTCTCGCCACCGCATTACTGGCATGGATTTTGGGGATAGCCCCTTGGCCACAAGGAATTGTTGCCTTACCCCAGTGGCCAGGAGATTTACTGGGTCAGGCATTTGTAGGTCTGTCACAGGTAGTTCAGAGCAATATCTGGGAACTACTGAGTATCCTATTTGTGCTACTGTTTGTGGATCTGTTTGATACCGTTGGTACCCTAACTGGACTAGGAGTCAAAGCAGGTTATATCAATCAAAAGGGGGAATTTGCCCATGGGTCGCGAGCCTTTATGGCAGATGCAATCGGTACTACTGCTGGGGCAATCTTAGGCACGTCTACAGTAACCACCTATATTGAGTCTGCATCAGGACTATTGGAAGGGGGACGCACTGGCTTGACTGCCGTTGTTACTGCCATTTTATTTGCCCTATCCATAGTTTTCATTCCCTTTCTATCTGCCATTCCCAGCTTTGCCACAGCACCAGCCTTAGTCATGGTTGGAGTGTTGATGATCCCAAGTGTTATAAAAATCCATTGGGACGATCCAGCCGAGTCAATTCCCTCATTTCTCACCATCTTGATCATGCCTTTAAGTTATTCCATTGCTGATGGCTTAGCTGTCGGTTTAATTACCTTTCCTCTGTTAAAAGCTTTTCAAGGTAAAGCTCACGAAACGACCATTGCCATGTGGATTTTAGCAACAGTATTTATCCTCAAGTTTGCCTTCGTAGGAGCCTAAGCTATCAGCATTCAGCTATCAGCATTCAGCTATCAGCATTCAGCTATCAGCATTCAGCCGTTGGCACCTAAATTATCGTGGCACAGGCTTCTAGCCTGTGATGTAGCCCATAAGCTAAATGCTTACGACTCCCGATTCCCGATTCCCGATTCCCGATTCCCGATTCCCGATTCCCGATTCCCGATTCCCGATTCCCTACTCCCGATTCCCTACTCCCGATTCCCTACTCCCGATTCCCTACTCCCTACTCCCTACTCCCGATTCCCTACTCCCGATTCCCTACTCCCTACTCCCTGTTCCCTTTGCATTTAGGGATTGATCAAACAAATCAGGACGGCGTTCTTTGGTCCTCTGAATTTGCTGTTGTTTACGCCAGCGGTCAATTTCCCCATGATGTCCTGATAACAGAACCTCTGGAACCTTCCATCCCCGAAACTCAGCAGGTCTTGTGTACTGAGGATAGTCCAGTAACCCCGCTTCAAAGCTTTCTAATTTAAGGGATTCGGCTTTTCCTACTGTCCCTGGTAGCAACCGGGTGACACCGTTAATCATGGCTAGGGCTGGGATTTCTCCACAGGTTAAGACAAAATCCCCCAGTGATACCTCTCGGGTGACTAAGTGTAATACCCGCTCATCCACACCTTCGTAGTGTCCACAAATTATCACCAGCTGATCATAACCTGTGGCTAATTCTTTGAACAATTGCTGTTTCATCGGTTGCCCCTGGGGCGTCATTAAGATGACATCACGGTGGGGTAAAATGGGCAAAGACTCTACAGCCGCAAAAATCGGCTCTGGTTTCATCAACATCCCCACCCCACCACCGTAGGGCTCATCATCAACTCGTCGATGCTTGTCAGTAGCAAAGTCTCGGGGGTTGATCAGATGCACTTCGGCTATTTGTTTGAGGAGTGCCTTACCAAGTAGCCCTGAACTCAGGGGAGAGGTGAAGAAATCCGGAAACAGAGTGATAATGTCAAATCGCACAAGGAGTTAAGGGGGGTTTGGGGTCTGGAGCTAAGAATCCTGTCAGAAGAGGGTAACATACATAATCAGTGATTATGCAGAAATTGTAAGGATATAATGCGTGAATATCATTAAAAAATCACGGAGTCAACTGAAAAATTGCTAGAATGTGGCATTTTAACTAAAAAGCACTACTCAAAAGTATTGAACTCACCTCATGCCCATTACTAATATAATGCAGCAGTTAGAATCTCAATTGCAAAGAATTAGGATGCCTAAGTCCACTCAACCAGGAATCTTGGTAATCGGCGGCGCTGAAGATAAAGTTCATGGACGAGAGATCCTGCAAACTTTTTTTCGGCGTGCTGGAGGAACTAATGCTCGCCTTGCCATTATCCCTTCAGCTTCCAGAGAACCAACCGTGATTGGCAGTCGCTATCAACGCATCTTTGAAGACATGGGAGCCGAGGAAATTCGGTTGCTAGATATACGCGATCGCTCTGAAGCAGAAAACAAAGACTTACTAGAGTACTTGGAAATCTGTACCGGGGTATTCATGACCGGAGGTGACCAACTACGCTTGTGCGGGCTACTAGCCGATACCCCCTTAATGGAAAAAGTACGACAGCGGGTTCATCAGAGCGAGATTACCCTAGCTGGGACAAGTGCTGGGGCTGCAGTTATGGGTCATCACATGATTGCTGGTGGTGGTAGTGGTGAGTTTCCTAATCGTGCTTTGGTGGATATAACCATGGGCTTAGGAATCATTCCAGAGGTGATTGTCGATCAACATTTCCACCATCGGAATCGTATGGCACGCCTGATCAGTGCGATTTCTGAACATCCGGATCGATTGGCAATCGGAATCGATGAAGATACCTGCGCTTTGTTTGAAAAAAATGGTTGGTTACAAGTGATGGGTAAAGGCACTGTCACAATTATTGATCCCAAGGAAATGGTTTACACCAACCAGCCTAAGATTGGTCATAACGACCCGATCAGTATCCACAATCTGCGAGTTCATGTTCTGTGTCATGGCGATCGCTACCACTTTCAGAAGCGTTCTTTATTCGCAGGAGAAAGCTAAACCTTCCGTCCTGGACAACAACCGCCATCCTAGACAACAACCGCACTAACCAGCCCACGCTTTTGAGTATAGCTTGACCTGCCCTGTGCCAAGGGATGTAGCGCCTTAATCAGGGGGTTTCCTCATGACTGTAGTTGGGGGAACTCATCTGGGAATCTGCTGGCTGCAATGGATAATTTTGAAAAAACTGTTCACACAGAACAGTTTTTTCTCTGTCCAAGGTTAATAATTAATAGATTATCCCAAATTTAATCATCAGCCTACCCGATCGCCTGATTCCAGGATTGGAGCTAGACTTTTCAAGCGTGCCAATCGGCTCATAATGTGCCAAAGTAGTGCCAAAGTAGGCGATAAAGGCGGATTTTATTTGATGAATTGCGTCTTTAGGCTTCCTTGCACATTCAGCGAGCATCACCACCGAAGTTTCAGTTGATATGAGAATTCAGAGAATCCAGACTTTACGTGGTCCTAATTATTGGAGTATTGGACATCACAAACTGATTGTCATGCGTCTCGATTTAGAGGAATTGGCAAATACCCCCTCCAACGAGATTCCTGGCTTCTATAAAGGACTAAAGACTGTCCTACCCAGTCTGGAAGAGCATTTCTGTTCCCCTGGTGTCCGGGGGGGATTCCTGGCTCGGGTTGCCAGAGGCACCATGATGGGGCACATCATTGAACACGTTGCCCTAGAACTACAAGATCTGGCTGGCATGAGGGTTGGATTTGGTCGCACTAGGGAAACAGCGACACCAGGAGTCTACCAGGTCATATTTGAGTACATTGATGAGCAGGTGGGTCGTTATGCCGCTAGGGCAGCTGTGCGGCTGTGTCGTAGCATCATTGATAAGCAAACCTATCCCCAAAGTGAATTAGAACAAGACCTGAAAGATTTACAAGAACTGGCTAATAATTCAGCTTTAGGACCAAGCACTCAATCCCTGGTTAAGGAAGCCGAAGCCAGAGAAATTCCCTGGATGCAGCTGAGCGCGAGAGCGATGATTCAACTGGGCTACGGTGTCCACCAAAAGCGGATTCAAGCCACATTGAGTGATTATTCAGGGATTTTAGGCGTTGAGTTGGCTTGTGATAAAGAAGGTACCAAACAAATCCTGAGGGATGCTGGTGTACCGGTGCCCCGGGGTACAACGATTCGATTCCTCGATGAGTTGGAAGGGGCAATTGAGGATGTAGGTGGCTACCCGATTGTGATTAAACCCCTGAATGGGAATCATGGACGAGGCATTACCCTTGATATTAATAGCTGGGAAGAGGCGCAGACTGCCTATAAGACCGCCAAAGAAGTCTCCCGCTCTGTGATTGTGGAGCGCTATTATAAAGGTTTTGACCACCGGATTCTTGTGGTCAATGGCAAGGTAGTAGCAGTAGCAGAGCGTATCCCTGCCCATGTGGTGGGTAATGGTAGGTCTACGATTGAGGAACTGATTGACCAAACTAACCTTGATCCCCATCGGGGTGACGGACACGACAATGTTTTGACGAAAATTGTGGTAGACCCTACCAGTGAGAGTGTCTTGAAAAAGCAAGGGTACAGATTGAACAGTATACCCAGAAAGGGGGAAGTTTGTTACTTGCGGGAAACTGCCAATCTCAGCACTGGCGGTATTGCTGTAGACCACACCGATAACATCCATCCAGAAACTATCTGGCTGGCAGAGCGAGTTGCCAAAATTATTGGTCTAGATATTGCTGGCATTGATATTGTCACTTCCGATATCACTAAGCCTTTACGGGAAGCTGATGGGGTGGTGGTTGAAGTGAATGCTGCCCCTGGCTTTAGGATGCATGTTTGTCCTAGTCAAGGTCAGCCCCGGAATGTGGCAGCACCAGTCCTAGATATGCTCTTCCCAAATGGGCAACCTAACCGTATTCCCATCATCGCCATTACAGGTACCAACGGAAAAACCACGACCACCCGCTTAATTGCCCATATCTATCGCCAAACTGGAAAGGTTGTAGGCTATACCACTACCGATGGGATCTACGTTGATGAATATATGGTGGAAAAAGGTGATACCACTGGACCCCAAAGTGCTCAGGTAATTCTCAAAGACCCTACAGTTGAGGTGGCAGTGCTGGAAACTGCTCGGGGTGGGATCCTGCGTTCTGGCTTGGCCTTTGACAAATGTGATATTGGGGTGGTTTTAAATGTCTCCGCTGACCACTTGGGAATTGGAGACATCGACACCATTGAACAGATGGCCAAGGTGAAGAGTATTGTGGCGGAAGTGGTGAGTCCGAAGGGCTATGCTATCCTCAATGCTGATGACCCCCTAGTCAGAGCAATGGCGGACAAGGTAAAGGGTCAAGTGGCTTATTTCGCTATGAACTCAGAGAATGAGTTGGTCAAAAATCACACCAGTGGTGGTGGTCTGGCTGCGGTTTATGAAAATGGTTATTTGTCCATCATCAAAGGGGATTGGACCCTGCGGATTGAGCAGGCAGTCAATGTGCCAGTGACAATTGCGGGACGGGCACCTTTTATGATTGCTAATGCTCTAGCTGCTAGTCTTGCTGCCTTTGCTCAAGGGGTCTCGATTGAGGCCATTCGAAAGGCATTGACCACATTTCGGGCTTCTGTAGACCAGACACCAGGACGAATGAATTTGTTCAATCTTGGCAGTTACCATGCTCTAGTGGATTATGCCCACAATGCAGCTAGTTACGAGGCATTGGGTAGTTTTGTGCGCAACTGGCCCGGAGAGCGCTTTGGGGTTGTGGGTGGTCCTGGGGATCGCCGGGATGAAGACTTTATTGAACTAGGACGACTCTCAGCAAAAATCTTTGACAGGATTATTATCAAAGAAGATGATGACTTACGAGGACGTCCCAGTGGTGATGCAGCTGAATTAATTCGTAAGGGCATACGAGAGGAAAATCGCGAGTCCAACTATGAGATTATCCTCAACGAAACAGAGGCAATTGAGAGGGGTTTGGATAAAGTCGCTGATGGTGGTTTAGTGGTGATTCTGCCAGAAAGTGTCAGTCGTGCAATCAAACTCATTGAGGCTCGTAATCCTTTGCCGGATAATGGCCTTAAGGCAAGCAGTGCTGACAGCGAAGATGAGTTGAAGCCATCGGTGGTCAATTAAGTTGCGGTTGGTATTGGTTGAATGGTATTGGTTGAATGTTTAAAGTTGAAGGTTAAAGGTTGAAGGTTAAAGGTTGAAGGTTCTTGGCCTTGCCTTAGGGTAGGTTGAAGGATGACGGTTGTTTGCGATCGCATTGAGGTGCTGGGCTACAGAAGATTGAGTGAAGGTGATCCCTAGATGGGATTAGCCCAAAGTATAAAACGCGATGTTCCTTCAGAACATCGCGTTTTATACAGCCATGGGATCGAACCTTGATGTGGGTGGTATGACTTCTTTAACAGCAAATGGCTACTAATGGTTAATTTGTGTTCTCTACCATTTCTAGGGTCGATGTCAATATATTATAGCGTTTCTCAATTGGGTCAGGTACTTCGTCCTAGGTTTCACAGAGTAGTGAGTAGGGAGTAACCCATGGAAAAATTGAATGTACCTGATAACTATGATAAACGCTATAGATTACATCCATTGTGCAAAAATAGATAAAATATGCATATTATATCTCATCTTTATCAAAGCTTTTTATAGTTAAAGGTTTAGTGAGTTTTCCGTGAAATTTATAAATTTTCTCTGAGTTAGATATAAAATTTTGATTGGAGACAAGTAAGCCATCAATACCAAGAGTTGATTTAACTCCTAATTACTTAAATCCAGGTTCAAACTATCTGTCTTCGATAGGTAAGTTCATGGTGTTCGCGTGAGTCTTGGGGTCTAGATGGTCTAACTAATTGACTTGATCTGCGTGATTTTTAGATGAACTGACCGGTTAATTAATAAAGGGATTATCAATAAAATCACGATTTAGTAGCGTTGACTAATAAGGTTTTTTCTTGCTACTAACAGAGGCATTTTTGTGATTTTTTTTTTAATCTGTAACTGTCAACATCACGATTGTTGATAAAAATGACCCTTGACTTATCCAGAAACCTGGTTTTTTAACGTAATAACTGGATTTAAGTCTTTGATTTATAGCGATAAACCGGGTTTTAAGGGTCTTGGTGCGTAAATCCTGAATTACTCTAACGTTGTTCAAAAGACTTCAAGTGCTTTTTGTCCAAAGTTCAAGTTCAAAGCTTGCTCTGTTTTTGCGTGCAAACATAGTCAATTGTCAGGAGATGATCATCATGCTTAATAGTTTGATAAACAACAAAGTCACCAATCCCCTTACCTGCGGCGCTCTCGCCCTCAGTGTCATGACTGGCGCTGGGATTGCCGCTGCACCAGCTGACGCCGCATCTATCACCTACCAAGGGACCTTAACAGACGGAATCCCTGAGTTTGATGCTGTTTCTAGTAGTGGTTTTTTTAGTGACCAGTCCACAGGTCGTTTTTTTAACTTTTTCGGCAATCAAGGAGATGTCGTTACCATTGAAGCACTTCGCATAGAGCAAGATTTAGATCCAGCTCTCTGGGTTTTTGAAGGTCTTTTCGAGGATACTTCCGACTTTTAGTGCGGATTTAGTCTAAATATTGATCCGGGTGACCCAGGCTTTCTAGAGTTTGCTGATGATGAAATTCCTAATCCGGGACCATTTGCAGATCCTCGTGCTGTAGTAACCTTAAGTTTGCCTGGAACTGGCGAATACACAGCCATCGTTACTAATTTTGCAAGTGGTCCTAATGATGGAGGTGATGGTGCTTTTGATTTCGAGATTACATGTTTTGGATGTACAACACCTGTGCCTGAACCTGCTTCTGTCTTAGGTCTACTGATTACTGGTTCTCTTGGTTTTGGGTCAGCTCTCAAACGTAAATTGAAGTAAAGCGGATCAACAGCAAAACGTTAAAATTTTAATCGGTTTTCATAGGCGATCACTCCTCAATTATCCAGAGGAGTTTTTTTAATTGACCTCTAGTCCTCAGGACAAAACAATCACTCTTTTATGACCATGGGATGTTCAAAAAAAAACCCTTAGCGAACGCATAAAACGGTTGCTCAATCACCTCAAAGCTAGTGAAATTGATGCAAAACGTTGCTAGCTCAATAGTTGATCTATCTGATCATCCCATGCTGAGGCAAGGGGAAAACACCTAGAGCGAATCTCAGCGGACAAGCTAGAATGGCGGTCGAGATATTCCTCGGTGAGAAAATATCAAATCTATGGAAGCGCCTTTTAATATTACAGCACTGATGGTGCTGACGGTTATGGCAGGTATCAGTGCTCAGGTGCTGGGCAAATACTTGAAAGTCCCTGGCATTGTGTTCTTGCTACTGTTAGGTATATTGGTCGGACGTGATGGTCTGGGTTTGGTCATTCCGGAACAGTTAGGGGATGGTCTAGAAGCAATAGTCTCCTTGTTTGTGGCATTAATTTTGTTTGAAGGAGGGCTAAATCTTGACCTGCGTTCCCTGAGTAAAATGTCAGATAGTCTGCGGAACTTGGTGACTATCGGTACAGTTATTGCTTTAATTGGGGGTGCGATCGCAGCTCATTTCTTGGGTCAATTCCCTTGGAACTTAGCATTTCTGTATTCTGCCCTAGTGGTGGTCACCGGTCCGACTGTAATTGGTCCGTTGCTCAAACAGGTACGGGTTGATCGACAAGTCGCTACTTTACTCGAAGGAGAAGGGGTTCTGATCGACCCAGTGGGAGCGATTACAGCAGTCTTGGTGCTAGATGTAGTATTAAATGGCGATACGGATCCGGTAAAGCTAATCAGCGGTTTACTGATTCGTCTCGGCATTGGTGCTGCCATTGGTGCATCAGGAGGCTGGGTGTTGAGCTGGTTCCTCAGAAAAGCTGATTTTCTCGATGAAAACCTGAAAATTCTGGTAGTGCTAGCAGGGGTATGGGACTTGTATGGAATTGCCCAATATCTCCAGGACGAGTCCGGACTGATGACTGCAGTAGTGGCCGGAATTGTTCTGAGTTCCACTGCTACAGCTCAGTTGCGACTGTTGCGTCGGTTTCAGGGTCAGTTGACCACATTGGCAGTATCTGTTTTATTTATTCTTCTGGCAGCAGACCTGTCCTTGGCCAGTATCCTAGGGCTAGGATGGGGCGGTTTGTTGACTGTATTAGCCCTGATGTTAGTAGTGCGACCCATCAATATCTGGGTTTGTACTTGGAATAGTTCTCTGAACTGGCGTCAGAAGCTATTTGTCAGTTGGATTGGACCGAAGGGAATTGTTTCAGCATCCGTAGCTTCCTTGTTTGCTATTTTGCTAGCCCAACAGGGGATGAGTGGAGGGGATACTGTCAAAGCCATGGTATTCCTAACCATTATTATGACGGTGTTTATCCAAGGGCTAACGGCTCAAGTGGTGGCAAATCTGTTGGGAGTCACCGCCACCAATGCCAAGGGTGTTGTAATTGTGGGATCAAATCCTTTGGCTCGCCTGATTGCTCGTCTGTTCCAAGAAAAGAATGAGTCTGTGGTACTGATTGATACTAGCCCCGAAGCAGTCAAGGAGGCACTAGAAGAAAATTTACAGGCGTTCTTGAGTAATGCTATGGATCTTGAGGTTTTGGAAGAAGCAGGATTGGACTCCATGGGCACCTTCCTGGCAATGACCAAAAATGGTGAGGTTAACTTTGTGTTGGCTCAACGGGCCTATGAAGAGTTTGAGCCACCCCGAGTGTTGGCAGTATTACCTAAAGATGCCCAAAGCTTGAACTCCACCCCCAATAATGTTCAGCCTGCTCTGACCTTTGATCTGCCTCTAAAGGTTTGGAACCAGTATCTCAGCGAAGGGGAGGTAAAGTTGGTAGAAACGGTGCTTGAAAATATTGGGTTTACCTATCAACAGACCTATCTACAAGCACTGATTGATTCCGGAAAGGTAGTACCGCTGTTGAGAGAACGGCAGAATCAGCTACAGGTAGTGCGAGCTGGAGAACCTTGGCAAGCAGAAGACCGGATTATCTGCCTGATCCACGACCCGAAACCCAAACTGCTTAAGCGACTATCTGGTTCAGGGACTACCACTACTGCCCGATTGACCTTGGAAAAGATCCCAACTGTGAAGGAGGTACCCATGCCTTCGCCGTCATAATTATGGTAGTAGTTCAGTAAGTATTCAGCTATCAGCTATCAGCTATCAGCTATCAGCTATCAGCTATCAGCTATCAGCTATCAGTTATCAGCTATCAGCTATCAGCTATCAGTTATCAGCTTATGGGCTAGATCACAGGCTAGAAGCCTGTGCCACCCACGCTACGGGAACAGCCAAAGGCAAACGGCTGACGGCTGACGGCTGACCACTGACCGCTGACCGCTGACCGCTGACCACTGACCAGTGACCACTGACCGCTGACTGCTTACATATCAGCTTTTGAAGGCAGCCAATCTTGATCTAATAATTGTTCGAGAGCATAGGGACAGTCTTCAGGAAATTCAATCATCATACCGGTTTTTTTTCTGACATATTTTAAAGCTTTTTGATAAACTTTGGCTTGATTTTTTTGTAAATGATTGCGGAGGTTTTGAGTTAAATAGTCCTCAAGTTGACTTCTAAAGCTCATAATTTCCGCTTGCCAATGGTTCGCGTTATAGTCATATTGCTCTTGCCAATAGTTCAGGAGTAATAAATGTCTGATAATTTGTTCTAAAAAACTTTCAACTGTTAATTTATCTCGACGTCCCAATCCTTCTAATTCCTCAATTAAATGCTCTATGTCGAGATTGTCTAGTCGTTTTTCTTTTAGTAGTTTCAGGGTCTCTATTAACCATTTTTCATTATCAACATCATACAGATAATATAAATCACTTATTTGAGTCATTGCTGTACTCTATAGCGGTTTTAAAGCTAGTAAGGAGTTTTTGGGTTTTAGGGAACAGGGAACAGGAAACAGGGAGCAGGGAGCAGGGAGCAGGGAGCAGGGAGCAGTAAAGTCAAAAGAGGGAAGAAGTAAAAAACTATGTGTACCTCATTAGGGTAAAAAAAAGCTATACTTCCTTTGTTACTAATCACTTGTTACTAATCACTTGTTACTAATCACTTGTTACTAATCACTAATCTATCCCACTCCTGATTTTGCCAGATCATTATCCACCGTTACATGCCCAGACTTTCTAAATACTCTGCAATAACTGCAACGGCCTTATTGGCATTTCCTTGTTGGCCACCTTCTGGACAGTGAGCAATAACGATAGCCGTTTTGCTTGCCTGGAGAGTAACAGCTCCGAAATCTTTCTGTTTTCCATAAACAACTTTTCCATCTTCCTCCCGCAAAAATTGATACTTTTGCCCCTCAATCGATATACCTCCTGCCATGAATCCCGAGAAATCCTTTGACTTAAAAGCATTAGCTATGTTTGTGCTTTCATTAGGATTGAGCTTTAAGGCATTAGGATGAGCATCTGTAGTCCAGTTAGCACCACCATCAATACCTATGATACTAGCTTTATCAACATGAACAGTTCCATTAGCGTCTTTAGATTGTCCAATTAGATTATCAATGTAGCTATCCCAAGACATTTTCTTTAGTTTCCTTTAAAATTTTAATTCTTAGCAAATTATACAATGTTTTACAGCATTTTTCAATTGGTTGAGGTATAGATTCCTGGGTTTTAGGGAACAGGGAACAGCGGATCTGGGAACAGGGAATGGAGAACAGGTAAAAAATCCTGTGTACCTTATAGTTATGAAAAACGCAGTAAGTCCAATTGGTATGATCAAAGCCAATCAAATAGACGGTTTAGTTTAACGACAGGAGTTCCTTCCCTGACTGTTGACTGTCAACAAAAAAAACAATCCCTTAAATTATGCAATTTAAATCTGGATCAGCTCACTAATCCCTAATCCCTGCTCCCTGATCCCTAGGGTGCATCTCAATGCATGCAAAAACACTCATGAAAATAGAAGCATAATATCATGTTATAACAATTACTCTTAATAAAAATCTCCCCCATCTCCCCATCTCCCTATCTCCCTATCTCCCTATCTCCCCACCCTCCCCGCGCCCCCGCCCCACACTTCCCACACTCTTCCCCCGATTCCCGATTCCCGATTCCCGATTCCCGATTCCCGATTCTATTTAACTTTCATACATTTCTAACGGCAATCCATCTGGGTCTTGAAAAAACGTAAATCGCTTCCCAGTATGCTCATCAATTCTAATTCTTTCTACATCCACTCCCTGGGATTTGAGATAATTAACCGACGCTTCAATATCATCGACTTGAAAGGCTAAATGTCTCAATCCGCAAGCTTCGGGACGACTAACTCGTTCAGGGGGATTAGGAAAGGAAAATAACTCAATCCTATCCCCATCACCCACTTGTAAATCCAATTTATAAGACTTTCTCGCAGCTCGGAAGGTTTCTTCAATAATCGGAAACCCTAAAATATCCACATAAAACTGTTTCGATTGTTCATAATCTGAGCAAATAATCGCTACATGGTGAAATCCTTTAGTCTTCATAAAAATAATCTTAAATTAAGTAATAAATGAATAATTTTCAATCAACAAAGATCATCCCCCATAGTATGGAACCAGATTCAACCAACTTTTGAGGATTTTGCTAGACTGGCAAATATAAAACCCATCATCAAAAGGATATATATCCAAAGGATAAGGAAATTATCTATGCCCCCAACCCTACTTCTATCCAAAGAACTACCTACTCTGGAATACCAATCCACATCCTCAAGCTTTGATGAAAGCTGGAGAGCTCCCCTTTCCACTCTCCTGGGATTAGGACGAGCAGCTGGTGCTGATTTCATTGAGTTTTTCCTAGAGCGGGTCAACTACATCAGCTGTCTTGCCGAAGATGATGCCATTACTAGCATTTCTCCCCGCCTGTCTTCTGGTGCTGGTATCCGAGTATTTCGGGGTAAGTCAGATTGCTATGTTAGCACTAATGACTTATCCTTTCCGGGGCTAAAAGCGGCTTTGGAGAAAGCCCTGTCGATTCAAGGGCTGGAATTACCTACCCCTAATGCCTTTATCCCAGAAACTAACCTGGAACTGTTGCGGGATTACGCTACTGCTAAAGGCAAAGACACTTGGCTATCCGGTTGCAGTTCCATGGCAGAAATGGGAGAAGTACTCCTGGATGCCAATGGGGCACTCCAGCGCAAGGCTAGCCATGTCCAATCCCGACGGGCTGTTTATTTCCGGGATTGGCAGGAAGTTCTGGTAGCAGCTAGTGATGGCACCTTTGCCAGAGATATTCGTTTAACTCAGTCTGTGGGATATAACCTACTATGTGCTGATGGCGACCATCGCTCTTCTATTGGCAAGCGTGCTGGTAGTACCGGTAACCCAGAGTTTCTAAGAGCCTGGGATTATAATGGTACTGCTGAGGAAGTTGCTGAATCTGCTGGTAAGATGCTCTATGCGGATTACGTAGAGTCTGGTACTTACCCGATTATCATGGCCAATTCCTTTGGTGGGGTAATTTTCCATGAAGCCTGTGGACACCTGTTGGAAACGACCCAGATTGAGCGAAAAACTACTCCGTTTGCTGACAAAAAAGGCGAGAAGATTGCTAACGAAAGCCTCACCGCCTGGGATGAAGGGTTATCTGACAATGCCTTTGGAACCATTGATATGGATGATGAGGGCATGCCAGCCCAAAGAACTCTGTTGATTGAAAATGGCATACTGAAGAATTTTATCGCCGACCGGGCAGGGTCTCAGCTGACTGGACACCCCAGAACAGGTAGTGGCCGCCGTCAGAATTATGCCTATGCTGCTGCTTCACGGATGCGCAATACCTACATTGCTCCTGGTGATTACGAGGTAGAAGATTTATTTGCTTCTATCGATAAAGGTATTTACTGCAAGCGCATGGGCGGTGGTAGTGTTGGTGCTACTGGGGAATTTAACTTTGGTGTCGATGAAGCCTATTTGATTGAAAATGGCAAAATCACTAAACCGCTGAAAGGGGCAATTCTGATTGGAGAAGCTAAGGAAATTATGAATAAAATTTCCATGTGTTCCAAAGACTTAGGATTAGCCGCTGGTTTCTGTGGTTCCATTAGCGGCAGTGTTTATGTAACCGTAGGTCAACCTCATATCAAGGTAGATTCGATTACGGTTGGTGGACGGTAAGTTACCCCAGCAGCCAGGCTTTGGGACTAGTGTTAGACTATCATCTCCGGTTGAAGACTTATCGTAAGCATTCAGCTAATGCGCTACGCGCACGCTGCGCAAACAGTCATCAGCCGTCAGTTAATCAACGGTCGGTAGTAAACCAGCTGGGGGGTGCTGGTACGGCTGGTTGAAAATCCCTGCTCGTTTTACTGATCCGACCCCGTGCAGTTAAAGCGCCTGCTAGCACCTCAAGTAGCGTGCGCGTAGCGCTAATCGCTGACCGCTGATAGCTGATAGCTGAATGCTTACATCCGAAGTGATTAACCGGATTTGATATCATCGCTCTTTTTTTTTGTTAATCAAAACATTCACAATCTAAACATAAGATGACCAAGATTAATGAGATAGCTGATTCGGCGATTGCGATCGCAAAACGCCTGGGAATTGAAAAATTCGATATTTATGGCTCTGCAGTGGATGAAGCTGGTGTTCAAGTAGACCAGGGTGAGCCAAAACAGGTTGAGGCATCTAATCGCTCTGGTGTAACTGTACGGGTTTGGAATCAAGACCAGAAAGTAGGCATTACTTCAACTACCGATACCAACCCAACTGGGTTGGAACTAGCCTTAAAAACCGCTTATGAGGCGAGTAGTTTTGGGGTGAAGGAAAACGCCCCAGACTTTAGCCCTGAGTCAACAGTATCGATTCCAGAGATTCCCAATAATCAAGTGCCTCAACAGCCAGTATCTAAATTAGTAGAAACCCTACTGGATTCAGAGAAAAAGTTACTGGACGCTCACTCAGCTATTGCCGGAGTTCCTTACAATGGACTATCTCAACGGGATGTTGAGCGCTTTTATCTCAATAGTGATGGGGCATTGCGCCAGCAAGCTAGCTCCTCGGCTTCCATTTATCTTTATACCAAAACTGAGGAAGAAGGGAAAAAGCCCCGTAGTGCTGGTGCCTATAAGATTAGTCAAGGTTTAGAAACTCTGGATATTCAGACTTGTCTGCAAGAAGCTGCTGAGAAAAGCATCAGTCACTTGAACTATGAGAAAGTTAAGTCCGGAAAATATCGGGTAGTGTTCTCTCCCGAAGCTTTCCTGAGTCTACTGAATGCTTTTTCTAATTTATTTAATGCTCAAAATATTCTAGACAAGCAAAGCCTCTCGACTCCAGAGTCTCTAGGTACTCCAATTGCTTCTCCTTTGCTTTCTGTCTGTGATGATGAGCTACATCCAAAGAATGTGGCACCGGTCTATTTTGATGGAGAAGGAACACCTACTCGTCGAGTACCCATAATTACAGAAGGGGTGTTAAGCAATTTTCTGCACAGTGCTGGCAGCGCCAAACGCCTGAATGCTAAACCAACAGGTCATGCCAATATGGGGGCAAAAGTTACAGTTAGCCCTAATTTCTATCATGTTTTTCCTGGTCAATCTGCTGAACAAGAGTACAGCTTGGAGCAAGCCGAAAATGTGATTTGGATTGATGAGGTGAATGCGCTTCATGCGGGAGTTAAAGCACTCGAAGGTTCCTTTTCTCTACCCTTTGATGGTTGGATGGTGAATAAGGGAGAATTAACTAGTATTGATTCGGCAACGGTAGCCGGAGATTTTCGGGAACTGCTGAAATCGATTATTTATGTGGAAAAAGAGCCTGAGTTTACCTCTGGTGGAGTGTGTCCAAAAATCTGGGTTGATGGTTTGTCCATTACTGGGGATTGAAGGTTAACAGGTTTAAGGTTGTTCGCGTAGCGTGGCCTTTTGGCCAAGGTTGTTCGCGTAGCGTGGCCAAAGGCCAAGGTTGTTCGCGTAGCGTGGCCTTTTGGCCAAGGTTGAAGGTTAAGAGGTTGACGGTTAAGAAGTTGAAGGTTAAGAGGTTGACGGTTAAGAGGTTGACGGTTGACGGTTGATTAATAAAACTGAAAAGTTAGTAACTTTTTTAAGCATTCAGCTGATAGCTGAATGCTTATTTTTTTAGATTAACTCCCCGGCTAACCTGTCGCGCATTTAAATTGGTTATCATATCATATCATGTCAGGATAATTACCCTGTCTTGATGCAGTCGCTCATGGGGGAAACCCCCAAGACCGCGCTGCATCGCTTAATAAAAATCTCCCTATCTCCCTATCTCCCTATCTCCCCATCTCCCCATCTCCCTATCTCCCTATCTCCCTATCTCCCCATCTCCCCATCTCCCCACCCTCTCCTTAATTATGGGTATTCAACCGAACATGATATTACCTATTCCCTGTTCCCTGTTCCCTGTTCCCTACAGCTTACCACTCTACATATAAAATATTATCCATCCACGGCAGCTTAACAACTCGTATGCTCCAAGGAATTCTATCTAGTAAAATATCGTAAGTTTCACGTTCAACCTGTAGCAGCCAACTACCATCACGAACTCTCACCATACCGTTTCTCTGCAAAAAAGCTGTTCTAAATCCTTCTATTGATGTATTTTTCAAAATAGACCAATTTTGAATCACAGCAGATAATAAGTTTTCAGATTCTGCTCGTTCTTGTTCGGTGATTTCTAAATTGGTGTCTATAGGTTCTAATAAATCTATACCGCATAGTATTTTATTAAGAGGTAAACTGTGTTCTGGTATTTCTGTTGAGTTATCAACTAAATACTGGAGTAAAAGGGCTGCTCGTTCAGCAGATATGGTATTAATAAAAATCTTATCTTGTACCAGTCCTATTTTGACAAAGAAGCGAGTCAGAAATGGCCATAGCAAAATTAATCCTGCATTGTAAATGTAGATTTCATCAGAGTCACTAAAAGTATTGACAACATCTGGAAATCTGGTTTGATTAGACTTGAGTTCTTGTTGGATGTTGAATTTAAGAGTTTCAAGACTTTTCTGTAGTTGTTTGAAGCGTGTAATCAGGTCTGATGACCTTTGGACTTGGGCAGGATTATTGATTGCATTTCGTAATATTTCTATTTCAGTCTTAAGTTGATTAATTTGCTGTTTATGTTGGGGTAATATCTGGCTATTTAAATCAAGGTGTTGCAATTCCCTTACTAGGTATTCCAGTTGTTCCCTTTCTTTAATAAACTGTGTCTCTTGGCTGGGGATTTTGATTCTATCTAAGATTTCTGGAAGTTGACTTTTAAATCCTTTTCCTTGTTTGACTAGATGCTCTATCTTGGGAACAATACTATTGATAAAATCAGGATAGTTAATGTTATTACTGCTGGCAATATGTAATAAATTTTCTTCGATTAACTTGAGCTTATCTACTTGAGTATTACTATCTGAGGAGATACTGAAAAGTATTCCTTGCCATATCTCCAATCGCAATTTGGGTTCCGGAATATTTCTGGTCTGGTCTAGCTGTTCCAAGACAGCTTTTATGTCTGTATTATAGTCGGCAATAAACGGGACTGAATCCCCAGTAAACAATCCGGCTATTTTTAGGAGTATTGAATCGGAAAATTGGTAAATAAGGCGCTGCAAATGCTTGGGATTTTTTAAGCAAAGCTTAACAATAGACTTGACCTGATTTGGGAAATTGGTGATCAAGCGATCGCAATAGTCTTCTAGCTCTTGTTTGCTTAAATTTTCCGGGAGTATACCGGTTTGGATAAAGTCGCTAAAAATCTCTAGTTGTGAAGCTCTTTCTTCTGCTCTAATCAACTGTGTATCTTGCCTAGGGATTTGGATTCTATCTAAGATTTCTGGAAGTTGACTTTTAAATCCTTTTCCTTGTTTGACTAGATGCTCTATCTTGGGAACAATACTATTGATAAAATCAGGATAGTTAATGTTATTACTGCTGGCAATATGTAATAAATTTTCTTCGATTAACTTGAGCTTATCTACTTGAGTATTACTATCTGAGGAGATACTGAAAAGTATTCCTTGCCATATCTCCAATCGCAATTTGGGTTCCGGAATATTTCTGGTCTGGTCTAGCTGTTCCAAGACAGCTTTTATGTCTGTATTATAGTCGGCAATAAACGGGACTGAATCCCCAGTAAACAATCCGGCTATTTTTAGGAGTATTGAATCGGAAAATTGGTAAATAAGGCGCTGCAAATGCTTGGGATTTTTTAAGCAAAGCTTAACAATAGACTTGACCTGATTTGGGAAATTGGTGATCAAGCGATCGCAATAGTCTTCTAGCTCTTGTTTGCTTAAATTTTCCGGGAGTATACCGGTTTGGATAAAGTCGCTAAAAATCTCTAGTTGTGAAGCTCTTTCTTCTGCTCTAATCAACTGTGTATCTTGCCTAGGGATTTGGATTCTATCTAAGATTTCTGGAAGTTGACTTTTAAATCCTTTTCCTTGTCTGACTAGATGCTCTATCTTGGCAACAAGATTAGTTAAAAGCTCAGGATAATTAATCCGATTACTGGTGGCAATATGTAATAAATTTTCTTCGATAAACTTGAGCTTATCTACTTTAGTATTACTCTCTGAATAGAGGCTGAAAAGTATTCCTTGCCACATCTCCAATCTCAATTTTGCTTCCGGAATATTTCTGGTCTGCTCTAGCTGTTCCAAGACCGGTTTTATGTCTGTATTATAGTCGGCAATAAACGGGACTAAATCCCCAGTCAACAATCCGGCTATTTTGAGGAGTGTTGAATCCGAAAATTGGTAAATAAGGCGCTGCAAATGCTTGGCATTTTTTAGACTTTGCTGAACAATAGACTTTACCTGATTTGGGGAATTGGTGATCAGGCGATCGCAATAGTCTTCTAGCTCTTGTTTGCTGAAGTTTTCCGGTAGTATACCTGTTTGGATAAAGTCGCTAAAAATCTCTAGTTGTGACGCTCTTTCTTCTGTTCTAATTAACTGTGTCTCTTGGCTAGGAATTTGGATTCTATCTAAGATTTCTGGAAGTTGACTTTTAAATTCTTTTCCTTGTCTGACTAGATGCTCTATCTTGGCAACAAGATTAGTTAAAAAATCAGGATAGTTAATCCGATTACTGGTGGCAATATGTAATAAATTTTCTTCGATTAACTTGAGCTTATCTACTTGAGTATTACTATCTGAAGAGATACTGAAAAGTATTCCTTGCCATATCTCCAATCTCAATTTGGCTTCCGGAATATTTCTGGTCTGCTCTAGCTGTGCCAAGACCGGTTTTATGTCTGTATTATAGTCGGCAATAAACTGGACTGAATCTCCAGTAAACAATCCGGATATTTTGAGGAGTATTGAATCCGAAAATTGGTAAATAATACGCTGTAATTGCTTGGGATTTTTTAAGCAAAGCTTAACAATAGACTTTACCTGATTTGGGGAATTGGTGATCAGGCGATCGCAATAGTCTTCTAGCTCTTGTTTGCTTAAGTTTTCTGCCCACCACGGTAGCATCCCTGTTTGGATAAAGTAGCTAAAAATCTCTAGTTGTAAAGCGCTTTTACTAGCAATCTCTGATTTGCCAATTTGATCAGATAGTCTTTGATAGCTCGTTGCATTTACAGAGGTAATTTTATTTTGTCCTATATTTTTGCCTGTCTCTCCCTCTGTTCTACCAAGCAGTGGTGAAGACTCACCCAACTCAGTCTTAGGTTGTGCCTGTGTTGAAAAACTGGAACTTGAGTGGCTAATTTGTTCTGCTAATTGCTGTTGAATTTGTTCTAGTATTTTGTCAATCAATTCCTGTTCTAGATTATTGATATCGATATTTCCTAGGTCTATTTCTAGGGTATTAATTCGATGTATTGTGTCTAAATCGCTGAACTGATTAAACAAATTATCAATCAGGGGGAGGATTTTATGGCGATATATTATACTTACCTCGTTTTGCAGTTCAAAAGCACCTTGTTGTGAACTTAAATTAAGTTCTATAATCTGTTTTTTGATAATATGTCGTTGTTGGTTCACTTCCAAAGGCTTTAACAAATAACTTCAAAATCTGTGCCGATAGTCATATATCCAAGGACGCTAAATGATGTTATACCAACACGACCAATTTCCAAGGCTTCTATTAGGTTATTAGTCGTACTCTTAATAGGAACAGGTGTGGTCTTTTTATCTACAATTGTATTTAACCAGTGAGTGTAAGCCGTTTCAAAATTTAGCATTTTTGTTTTATTTAACCAGTGGAAATAAGGAGTTATATGGGCTGGTATTTCCGCACTGATAATGTTATAAATTAGTTTTTTAAAGTTTTCTTCTCGAAAGCGAGGTAGCCAATCAGGGAATACAAAACTGATTTGGAAAGAGTAAGGATCTATCGGGTGATATAATTGTACCCATTTTCCTGTTTCTGATTCTACAACTTCCGTTTCTATTTCTATATCGAATGTATCTTGTTGAACCTGTAGAAGTAGTGATACGAGTTGGTATAACCCTGTATGTATGAGGAGAGTACAGGCTAAAATATCTACTTTTGACCACACCCTAACAGAATAAATCCCATTGTAATTACGTGTGTTAAATATTTGTATTCGTTCATTGTTTGAAAGTCCGTGTTTATCAGACACACAAGTTACTATTGTGTTTGAATCTGTTCTTTTAAATTCCGAAATTGGATGACCAAAATCTAAAAAATTGAGAGCATACCATTTTTGTAAAATTATTACCAAAAGTAACGATAGTGCAAAGGTTTCAGTACCCTTTAAAATGGCTAACGTGCCAAATTGGGATGCTCCCAAAAAATTAGGGTTTTGCTTGGAGTCGTTACTGCTGCGAGGACGAAGTAAAATATGTTCGACTATATGGAAACCTTCGGTTTCATCCGATTCATTGCAGAGAGCCAAAGTTTTTCGATGGTAAGGAATTCCTAGTAAACTACAAATTCTTTGTTTTAGTCCCGATACGTTGTCTGTATCCCAAACCTGACTGGAATCAGTGTAATTAAATGCTTTACCTCTTCCGGCGCTAATTTGGGGATACTTCTGTAATAAATTAATTTTATCATCAATCAGCTTATCATCAATCAGCTTTTCCTCCAGGATTAAATCATATAAAAGTAAGGAATAATCTGTGAACTTTTCACAAAACTGTGCCATTAAATGATCTAGGAAACGGTTTCTTCTTATCTTATCAATATCATTCCATTTACCATCTGGTGAATTTTGCTCAAAGTTTAGGATTTCTGGCGCACCTGGAATGCTATAAAGTTCCTGGTAAAAGTAGGTTGTCTTGTTCTTAGTTTGAAAATCTAATAAATCTTTAGTGTGTTCTAATTGAGCCAAATAGTTAGCTAAAAGTTGATCAAAAAACATTAAATAAGCTTGCAGTTGCTTGGCTTGAGCCTTGCGTTTGGGGGATGCAGAAGCCGGTAAACCTATTTCTCCAATACCGTAAGTAGCAGGAAAATCGTTTTGAATTGATTCATAGTCAGATAATTCTCGGTATTGCCCCACTGGGATGGGGATATCTTTTATTTGTGTGGTTGATGGTGTTTTGGGATTTTTTTGTCGTAATGATTCCAGATAATTTTTAGCTTTATTCAGGTTCGGATTGCACGAAATTTGTCCTTTGCAAAAGGTGATGTTACTTGTCAAGCAATCTATATATTTGAGTTGGGGTGTTAGATTAGGATCTAATGCTAACGCCAATTCTTCTGATTCAGATGAATTGTCCCTTGAAATAGTAATGCTTCCAACATTTTTTATCCCTGGAATATCTGAAATAATCGAAATTAGGTCAGAAGTGCGCAGTTGGTCTTTCTTGATAAAACTATCAAGTTTTTCATCGTCAATGAAGCCGTGTTCCAGGGGAACACCATCAAAGATTGCTTCAGGAGTTTTGCCTTGATCCAGTAGTTCTTTTAATGTAAAAAAATGTAGGTGAGGAGAAATAAAATTATCTAAGCCCAAATATATCTGTGCCATTAATTCATTCACATCAAATCCTTCTTCAATCTCAATCTCGGCAAAGATGGTGATTTCTTCAATGGGTAAAATTTCGACTGAGGCAAAATCTTCACACAGATTTCGATGCTGATTAAGTTTAGATTTTACTTTTTCGATGAGACTCGCTTCGTCAGAGACATTTTTGTCTTTTTCGATTAGTACCCGATAAAGTCCATTTAAGTTGACTTGCTGAGTGCGTTTAGAAGCTTCAAAAGTTAAGGTATGACGAAGGGAATCGTAATAAATTGGGGGTTGTGAATTCTTAATGGGTTTAATCCATGCATTTTTAACACCATCGATGTCGATTAGCAGTTTGCGATAATCATTAATTGTGAGGGGATTAACGGTGAGGATTTCTCTGGCGGTGAAAAACTGTTTCCTATTTTCTCCAGCAGAAGGTACAAGCAAGTCTTTCATCTCGAAGTCAAGGCGATAGCTTAAATCCGTGATGGCATAGCAGAGTTGCTCTAGGATTGTAATGCCGGGATCGTGGGTATTGTAGTCTGTCCACAGTTTCCCCCCTAGGCGTTCGATGTGCTTGATTCCTTCTTGTCGCAATAAGGCGAAATTCATGCCAGGATGTGCTGGGGGAGCGTTGGAGATGGTAAGGTTTTCAGTCATGGTGATTGGGGAAAGATAGTTTATGCTTGTTTATTTCCACAAGATTTATCTTAATTTTCAATTGCTTCCGTTTCTAAAACCTCCACCGTTTCTGGTTCAGATGCAGCACCATTATGTTTAGTTAACTCTTCTTCTAATACCTGAATTGCTCCTTGGATGCGGAGTAATGTTTCACGGACATTGGCTTGTTTGGCTTCTAAATCTGCGATTACTTTTTGTCCTGATTCAAATTCGGCTTTGAGTTGGGTTAGGCGTTTTTTTAGTTGTTCTTTCATGTTACTTTATTACTGATTTGTTTAAGTGCGAATTTCCCTGCTCGGATGGGTTAGGAGTGGGTTGGGAGGTTCTTAATCCAAGGCGATCGCACTGATTATTTCCAAGCCTTTTATTGGTAAAATGCCATGACCACAAGTGTTCTTCCGCCACCGAAGCCATCTAGGCATGATGGGTTGCTAGTCCACCTTGCCACATTGTCGCCAACTTTCTTCGACTGGAGCTTAACGGTATGCTCACCTGTCCCAAGCGGCAAGACGACATTGCCATTCAAATTCACATTAGGATGATTAGAGCTATGGGCTTGAAAGTGCGAACCAGATTGGGGACAGCCATTACCGTCCACGACTAGCCTTGTTGCAACGAGATTACGACCTTTACAATTCCCCTCTGGTTGGACATTAATTGAATAGGTACAAAAAATTATTGCTTTTCTATCTAGGGTGAAAGTAACTGATGTATCGGAAACATCTTCCCACCCCGCGCATGTGATAGAAACATCAGTCTCTGGTTGGGCTGCCCATATTCCAGCCAAAACCCCGCCACCTTTAATTTTTCCTAACACATCCAGCTTTGCCTCTGGACTATCCGTACCAATCCCCACATTGCCCTTTCCAGGCATTAAGGCAATATGATCGTGACAATGATTAGATGTTCCAATCTCCAGTGTCTTTGCCTCTGGTTCGCATCCTCCACGGTAATATCTGATCCAGGCAGCATCACCACAACTTAGTTGTATCGCTCCAGTTACAGTTAGGTTTTTTACTGAAAGCTCCTGACTCGCAGAACCAGAAAAACGTGTTTTTGTGTCTACATAGGTTTTAATTGCTTTCTCCGTTGGTATTGCACAATCGCTATTACCTTCGAGAGTACAATCACAAGAAAATTCATTCACCGCTACTCCCTGTTGTAGCTTAAGATTGCCCTTCACTTCTAGTTTTGCCCCTGGATTTGTCGTCCCAATCCCCACATTACCATCTTTGGTGACGTTGAATACATCACACGCTTCTGCTGTAGAAAAGCTCAATCGCCCACCAGGTTTATTGGCAATTTCTACCCGATTATTCAATCCTTCGTTGGTGGAAAGTTCTAAGACGGTTAGGTTAGTGCAAGATTGAAATAAGCCTACTGCATCTGATCCTAGGACATGAAACTTGTGAGTTGGATTGCTCGTCCCAATCCCCACATTGCCCTTTCCAGGCATTAAAACAATATGATCGTCACAATGATTAGATGTTCCAATCTCCAGTGTCCTTGCCTCTGGTTCACCTCCTCGACGGTAATATCTGATCCAGGCAGCATCACCACAACTTAGTTGTATCGCTCCATTTACAGTTAGGTTTTTTGCTGAAAAATCCTGACTCACAGAACCATGGATAAGCGCTTTAGTATCGGCATAAGTTTTAATTGCTTTCTCCGTTGGTATTGCACAATCGCTATTATCTTCGAGAGTACAATCACAAGAAAATTCATTCACCGCTACTCCCTTTAGTAGCTTGAGATTGCCCTTCACTTCTAGTTTTGCCCCTGGATCTATCGTCCCAATCCCCACATGGCAATCTTTGATAACCATCTGTACTGTTCCGTCAGTACCAGGGTTCAGTTCATTGTTATCATGAGTACCACCTTTGTACCAAGCAAAATTATTGTCAGTGCGGAAATATTGAGTGCTATCCTGTATCCCTATCCCGTAATTATTATTACACATGTTAATTATCTGTCTTGTGGGTGTATCAAAGCTAAGACTTCCTGAGACAGATAATTCCTTTGTAGTTGTACGCCCATCTACCAGTAGGTTGTTATTCCCTGGCTCGGAATCACCACCAACGTGCAAACCGCCATTTATAGAGAGTTTAGCCCTTGGATTTGTCGTCCCAATCCCCACATTGCCCTTTCCAGGCATTAAGACAATATGATCGTCACAATCATTAGATGTTCCAATCTCCAGTGTCGTATTTTCTCCTGAATTTCCACAACGGTAATACCTGATCCAGGCAGCATCTTTACTCCCATAATCCGGTTCTTTACTAAAGAAAATACCGTTGTTTTTTTTATTCCCCGCACTTGGTTTAATTACTCCATTTACAGTTAGGTTTTTGGTTGAAAAATTCTCACTCGGAGAACCATTGAGAAGTGCTTTAGTATCGGCATAGGTTTTAATTGCTTTTTCCGTTGGTATGGCCAGATCGCTACAACCTTCGAGAGTACCATCACAAGAAAATGCATTCACCGCTACTCCGTAGCATAGCTTTAAATTTCCCTTAACTTCTAGTTTGGCATCTGGACAGGTCGTCCCAATCCCCACATTGCCTGATTCTCTATCAATGGTTAAATGTTTTCCTTTTGAAACGCAGTCGCTATAGCTTTCTATATAGAATTTGTTGTCTGGATTCCCAATGTACTTAAGGTCAAAACCCCAGTTTGCTGCGGTCGATTCTCGCAATTGAATGGTTGCATTATCATTATCTCCTTGACCCCAAATCTTCAGGACAGGTTGATCTCCTTTAATTTCCAGCTTGGCCTCTGGACAATCCGTCCCAATCCCCACCTTGCCATCTTTATTAATCAGAAAAATCGTATCCTTTAACTGATCATCAATCCGCAAAGCATCTTCATGACACGTCTGCTGAATATGGAGTTTCGCCGTCGGCTGATGATCGATACTCAGTCCCATATTCCCGTTACTGCTGTCAATAAAAAGCTTGCTCTTGCTAACTTCACCAGAAGCAGAATGAGATATATTTAAACCTACCTTGTTTCCATCACGCTTTTGATTAATACTCCAAGTCTTCGTATCACCCGCATAAAAATCCAACAGTTTCTCATCCGTACCTTGGGCGGTAATCTTGAGGGGGGCGGTAATCTTGAGGGGAGTATCTGCCCCAGCCGGGTTTTCTATGCCATCATCTTTTATATTGAGGGTGGAATCAATAAAGTCGGCAAAATCCTGTTGAGAAGGCTTTTTACCTGTCTTGAATAATTGTTTTAGTTGACTTCTCTTCTTTTGAACCATGCTCTTTAACTCCTTTTAACTAACTTCAAAATCAGTAACAATACTCATATAACCAATCCCCTCAAAATCCTCTTCATCATAAGATTTTTCTGTGCCCATCAGGTAGATAATATGTTGAGGGGCAGAAACCAAAATTGAATCAGGATGTTGCACCTGGGCAAGATTAGACGGAATCACCCGATAATAGATATCTGACTTGCCGCCAGATCCAGCTTTAATGCCGACTTGCTCAATTAATTTGAGATAGCCAACATAATCTACATAGGGTCTTTTATCAATAAAATGGATCACTGAGGAATTAGGGATTGAACTACCAAAGGTAATATATGCTTGTTCTTCATAGGCCCACGGGGACAAAAAGCGTTTAATATCTTCATTGAGTTGTTTGAGATAGTTCCCCTGGTCACATCCAGCGCTAAAACCGATACCCACTTTGTATTGAATGGGTTTGTAGCGGGGATTTTTTACCACGATTTGCACAAATGGGGAGGTATAGTTTTGCAGGTATGCCTGGATTTCCTTTAGTAAGTAGGAAGGTGCTTTGGGTTCCAGGGGAAAGAAAGGCGCAGTATTCGCCACGTCGGGAATTACCACCACAGTTACCTTGGCATCACCAGGATTGTGGTTGCCAGCAGCAGAGGTGATACATTTCACCTTATAGATTTGGGGAAAATGTTCCAATACCAGGCGTTCGTAATCCCAGGCGGTTATAGCCCTCTGTTTATGGCGCAGTCTTTCACTCACCCGCATGGTGAAGGCGCGATTGTCTTCTTTTGGTTTACCGCCAAAGGAACTATAGGGCTGTTGCACTGTGTTGATGGCGGGATCTCGTGTTACAAATCCTTGAATGGAATTAGCTGCGAGGGGTTTACTTAAATGGTCGGCTGCATTCCCCTGATTCACAAAGGTCGCCCTGACTGCTTGGGTTTTGATGTCCAGAGTATCAGGAATGGCAGCAGCGTTTTCCGTAACACTGGCTCGTAACCAATGTAAACCACTGGGTAATAATTGCTGCTGACTGGTGGCTCCCTCAGGGATACTCAAGCGGATAATCCCCGAATCCACTAACCCGTTGGTACTATCGGAAAGCATCTCTGTATCTTTAAATTCTCGCCAAGAATTACCACTCAAGTAACTCCAGTGAATCTGTGGCGGAGTTAGTTCCCCATTGCCACTGCCCGGTATCATTTGGAAGAGGATGGAAATGTTTTGGGGTGGTTGCAGATTGCGGATACCGATGTATAAAGTGCCTTCTTCGTGATAGTTCGGTAAGAGTTTATATTTGTTGTCTTGATTGAGAGAAAGGATATCGGCATAGCCAAAGGGATGAAGTTGGAAGATTTGACTAGAGTGAGGTTGATTTGGGGCGTTTTTTAGGTCAATCTCCTCTGAGGCGGTATAGTCGAGGAAGATGGCTTTAACTTGCGGGGTGTAAGGGAGATAAACTGGCAGGGATTTGATATCATTATCCGTTGACAAAGCCACCTTAGTTGATACTACTGGATATAAATCATGGGCAAAATCTGGGCTTTCTAATTCCAGTTGAAAATACCTTCTTTGTTCAAAAGGATCGTCTGTATCGGTTTCATAGGAAGAAGTATCCAGAGAATAGCCTGGAATTTGATAATTGAGGTGAATTGGATTACTTAAAGTATTGTCTTCTTGGGTAAAGATAGATTTGGAGCTTTCAATCTCCACACAGCTTCGGTTATTAAAAAGCTTCAAACTGGCTTTAAAGCTATTATTAGTAATTGCCTCCGGAATTACCTCGGTGCTCTTGTATACCTCATAATGGGTGGCGAAGTCTTGAGGAAGTCCCATCCAATCGATATTGATGGCAAGACTATCTAATTTTTTGGTGCTAATTTCTCGATTAGCGAAGTAAAACCCCGAACCTGCTTTAGGATTATTGCCAAAGGGTTGAAAAGGAGTTTTGGGATTTAGTACTGAGTTATCGTTCCGCAGTTGGACATCTTGACTATTTTCTACTTTAACTTGTATTTTGACTTTTTCTGATTTTTCTAAGGGTATTGATTTAAATTCCTGGTAAGTATAAATAACTTTTTCTGGAGAATTTTCTTGTAGTGATAGTTTCAAGATAATTTTTACCACCGGATGGGCAGTTGCAAGGGAAAAATTTGACTCATCTGGTTTTGGTGGCAAAATAGCAGGTTGGGTGGAATCAAGGGTTAATTTAAATTGTAATTTTAAATAGGATTTAGATGCTTCTTCTGCTTCTTCTGCTTCTTCTGCTTCTTCTTCTGCTTTTTCTGCTTCTTCTGCTTCTTTTACTTCTTCTGCTTCTTTTACTTCTTCTGCTTCTTCTGCTTCTTTTACTTCTTCTGCTTCTTCTGCTTCTTTTACTTCTACTTCAAATGATTGAGGTTGTATCCATTGCTTTTCACTACTCAAGTAAATCTCAAAAGGTTTTTTACTTAGTATTTCTTGAAACTTTTCTCGATTCAAATTTTCCTCGTGTAATGGGAAGGTAAGGGTAATAGTCCGTGTACCTTCTTGCAACAACAAGACGGGAGAAGTAACGGCAAAACCGATGGAATTTTGTGAGGTTTGAGTAATGTTGCCAAAAGTCTTAAAACGTTGTGCTTTAGTTGCTTGTCCCTCTTCTGCCTCAATTATAGAACTGGCATGGATATTTTTAATTTCGGTTTTTCCAATAGGAGGATAAGTAAAGTTCCTTTTTTTTGTTTGCGCTTTCTCAACGAGGCGATAGACTTCTTTCCAGTTAGTATTTTCTGTAGTAGCTTGGATTTCCATAATCTTCCGGAAATCTGCCACACTCAGATACAGTTCTTCTTTGACATATCTAATAACTCGCTCTTGGGTAAGATGATCAAATATCTCTTGGAGAGTTGTATAACCATTAGGCATTTCCGGCAAATCATCACCAGGATTAGGATGACCAAGAGCCAATTCCATCATGCTCTTGAAATCAGGCTTTTCTGGATCTTCGGACTGTTCTAGCTTTCCTTTTAAGGCATTACGCCTCCCCATGGTAATTTTTTTTCTGTAGGCTTTTTCAATTATTTTATAAACTTCGTTCCATTCCAACTCTGTAGGTTCTTCTATATCTGCTTCGGCCTTATTAATTTCTCGTTCATGGATATCAAAGCAATAGTTAAAATCGTCTGTGTTGAGGAAAAATAATTGTTCTGTAATATAAGTAATATAAGAGGTTATGTTATTATCTGTTTGTTGATTATCTTGAGTCGCTTGATAAATAGTTCCTTTGAGATAATTAATATCAACATCAACATCAACAGTTTGACCATCAACTTGAACATTTATCTTAGGAAGTTGGTCTCCTTGCTCGGGGCTACCAACCGCCCATCGCAGCATATTTTCAAAACTTTGATCGCTCTTATTATCTTGATTATGAATTTCTTCTAAACCAATAGATTTTTTTTCTATAAATAACGTTTTGATGCTGGCTACTTGAGCTTGATTAACAACTATATCTTCATCGGTGGCATAGTTAATATTAACCCCTTCACTATCTTGTCCAGCACTGAGCAAAGTCCCCTTGTTAATAAGATGGGCCTCTTCTCCTTGCTCCAGCTCAAAAATCCCATGAATTTTGTCTGGAACTTCCTCTTTTGTCCTTAACTGCAGTACCTCTTTATAATAAAAATCGAGATATCTTTGGGTCAGTGCCTTGAACTGTTGCTGAGGATAACGTAATAATTGTAAAAACGTGAACAACAAAACTAGATGAGGTTGGGCTAATTGCCGTTGTGTCGATGGCTCGTCTGCGAAGCTTTCCGGGTTATTAATGTAAGCAACCATTTGCTCAACATCTCCCGCAAAGAAACTCGACCAATCCCCATTTATCCGATTGGACTCATCGTAATAGTTTAGTTTTGTGGCATACTCTTGTACGAAGGTGATTAAATCAGAAACATCGCGCTCATCTACGGAAACATAATCTGGTTCGAGTTCCCTTAGCAAGCGTCCGCGCTGACTAACGCCATCCCGAAAAATTTGATGTATAATTTTATTGTTTTTATTCATAGCTAAATTCTACATCATTGATCAGGATGGCGGATGTAAACTTTATTAACAAGCTAATCTCAAAAAAAGTAATAAATATTTATATAAGGAACGAAAATTAAATTTAGTGTAAGCATTTAGTTATCAGCCGTCAGCTAATGCGCTACGCGCACGCTACGCGAACAGCTGTCAGCTAATGGGCTAGGCTCACGCTACTTGAGGTGCTTATGGGCATAGGGCAAGCTACACCGAACATTGAATAAGCGATGCAGCAAGGGCACAGGGGAGGCAGGGGTAGGGTGGGCAAATAATGAGAGGCATGACAATAAGATCATCAATCATATCCATTTGCCTAAATAAGCATTCAGCACTCAGCGGTCAGCCTTCAGCTTTCCATAACTCAGTGGGGTAGTGGGGTAGGGTGGGCAAATAATGAGAGGCATGACAATAAGATCATCAATCATATCCATTTGCCCACCCGACAAAAGCGATCGCACTACAAAAGCGATCGCACTAAAGGAAGTGTGGGGAGATAGGGAGATAGGGAGATAGGGAGATAGGGAGATAGGGAGATAGGGAGATAGGGAGATAGGGGAAATTTTTATTAAGGGTAATTGTCATAACATAATATTAGCATTCTATTGCCGAAGAGTGTTGTTCCAAAAGCTGATAGCTGATAGCTGATATAGCAATCCGTGTAGGAATTGATAGATTTTTTTCCCTACTCCCTGTTCCCTGTTCCCTGTTCCCTGTTCCCTTTGCTATAGCTGATAGCTATCCATCGCATTTCTTTACATTCTCCCTCAAAAAAAAAAATCTTAAAACCCTTGACAAACTAATTTATAATCATTATAATTATTTTTATAAATAAAAAGCAAAAGGTGAACCTTATGCCTTCAGAATTTCCAACCAATCCAGACAACAATCCCGATGATTATTCCTCAAAAAAAAGCCCTGTTCAGCACATTTTGAGGGGCTCCCGCAAGGCAGTAACTAATACTATGCATGCCCTGTATGCACTGGGTTACGCCGAAATATCCGAGTGGAGTCCTCTGCAGCCGACGGATGTTCCCGGAGAATTCATAACAATTATGACCAAGTACTTCAGGCTCCGTTAACACGTTAAATTGCTGGGGGGTTTTCCCCCTGGCCAAACCATCCGCTCCAATCCCATAGGAGCACGTTTGGATAGGTTATAAAACTGAATGACATAAGGTAAATTCCTAGCCGTGGATAGTATTTCTGCGGCTATTTTTTTTAGGTTGAAGGTTGTTCGCGTAGCGTGGCCTTTTGGCCAAGGTTGGGATGTTGTTCGCGTAGCGTGGCCTTTTGGCCAAGGTTGAAGGTTGGGATGTTGAAGGTTGGGATGTTGAAGGTTGGGATGTTGTTCGCGTAGCGTGGCCTTTTGGCCAAGGTTGAAGGTTGGGATGTTGTTCGCGTAGCGTGGCCTTTTGGCCAAGGTTGAAGGTTGGGATGTTGTTCGCGTAGCGTGGCCTTTTGGCCAAGGTTGAAGGTTGAAGGTTGAAGGTTAGTTAGTTGAAAGTTAGGCGTAGGGTGGGCAAATTCTGAAAGTTTGGCAATTTCATCTTTGTGTCATGTCCATTTGCCCACCCTACAAGATCAGCTGATAGCTGATACCTGATAGCTGAATACTTACCTTATCGCTGTCGGGTCATTCCAATTATTGCGTCTACTGTAAAGTCTGAGATAGTGTCAAGGGTGGGGAGTATGTCAGTTCCGGCAAACACCAGTGGTAGTTCCTGGTTTTCCCAAACCCAGATTTGCTGTCGCTGAATATCGATTAGCCAAGCCAGCTGAGTCCCGTTGCTCAAGCAGTGCAAAATTTTGTTCTGTAGGTCTAATGTGCTTTGGTTAGGGGAGCGAATTTCAATTAACCAGAAGGCGTGAACCTTCCAGGGGGCCATCTTGATCCCTGAGGCGGACGCTTTTAACAACGACAATATCTGGTACAGGGGATAAGGGAGGAATGATGCACCGGAGTTCTTGAATCGCTTCGTATGCTTGGGTTTGATTGTTGATGGCGTTTACGAGGTTGCGTTGGAGGCGGGAATGAAACAGTGTTGGCATAGGCTTTTGCTTCGGGTGTCCATGGATGAATTCCCAAGCAGGAGATGCTTCTATATTAGGTTGTTGGAGAAAAGTGTCTAAGGAGTTAGTAATGCTAGGTGATTGCATGAATTTTGTTAGCAGAAGAATGCTTAGCAATATTCCAGGTAGATTTTGTAGGGTGCTAAGGGCGGTTTGGTTGATAAAAATAGATGATATTGCCATAGTTTAAGCCGTAACGCACCATTGTATTGGTTAAGTGCGTACGCATTCGGTCGGGTAGGGTGGGCAAATACTATACGTCAGGCAATTTGATCACGAACCCTTGACCATTTGCCCACCAAACAAGCTCCGCGTACGCACTAAGCATTCAGCCGTCAGCGGTCAGTGCGATCGCATTCCGTTGGGTAGGGTGGGCAAATACTGTACCGAAGGCAATTTCATCATCAATCCTGACTATTTGCCCACCCTACTTTATCCGCGTACGCCTAACCCTCTCTCCAAGTGCGATCGCACTCAGGGTAGATCGCATTCCGTTGGGTAGGGTGGGCAAATACTGTACCGAAGGCAATTTCATCATCAATCCTGACTATTTGCCCACCCTACTTTATCCGCGTACGCACTAAAAACGATGCTCCTTTGGAGCCGCTAAAAGCGAACGCACTAAAATCAATTAAATTGATCGTAATGACCACCTATTGCAAAAATATAAACATAGTTATCATCAAATTTGTAAATAAGGCGATCTTTTTGAGAAATTCTTCTTGACCACAACCCCGATAAATTATGTTTTAACGGTTCAGGTTTTCCCATTCCTTTAGCGGGATCCTCTCTCAGCATTTCTTTGATGATTTTACAAAGGGTTTTATGGCGTTTTTTGTCTTTTTGCCGAAGTTCTTCGTAAATTTCCCAAGTTTTGCCCTCAAATACTAAGGATCTCATCTAGTTCTTCCTGATTGGGAGAGTAGCCTTTATTTTGGGTATGGGTAGCTTGAGAACAGTTGATCTGTTCCATTAAATGGCTATTTTGTAATACATACAAGGTTTCTTGTTGTTGTTCCCAATCTTCAGCACTAATAATAATAAAGTCTCCCTCAATGGGATCGGTGATTTTGAGGGGAATATGTTGAGTGATGACTTTTTTAATAAAGTCTTGGATGTTAGTCTTAAATTGATTGATCGGGATAGAGTTCACTGTTTTTTCCTCATTTCTCCAAAAGTATAGCAGGTTAACCTAACCAACAACAGAGGCGATCGCAAAAGGTAGGGTAGGGTGGGCAAATTCTGTACCGAAGGCAATTTCATCATATATCCTGACTATTTGCCCACCCGACAAGTGCGATCGCAAAAGGTAGGGTAGGGTGGGCAAATTCTGTACCGAAGGCAATTTCATCATCAATCCTGACTATTTGCCCACCAAACAAGATCCGCGTACGCATTCCGTCGGGTAGGGTGGGCAAATACTGTACCGAAGGCAATTTCATCAGTTATCATGTCAATTTGCCCACCCTACTTTATCCGCGTACTCCGGCCCATTTGCCCACCCTACTCTGAATCGGGATTAAACTGAAACAGAGGATGCTCGCCACCATCAATATCTCAATATGTCGAACTATCGTCGTTCTTATGTGCCAGGAGGACTATTTTTTCTGACAATAGTCACATATCGCCGTATTCCTCTATTTTCAGATGTAGATAATATATCTCGCTTACGGAAGGCGTACGCAAAAATTCGGACAGAAAAACCCTTTGACATAACAGCAGCCGTTGTGTTACCGGATCATCTTCATTTTATCTGGTCGTTACCACCAGATGATTCTGATTATTCTATGCGAGTCTCTCGGTTTAAGGTGTTATTTACCCGGTCTTTACCGGGTAAACGCTCATTTTCGGTAGATGTTTCTGCTTCTCGTCGTAAACACCCTTGAAAGCAATGTCTGGCAACGTCGGTTTTGGGAGCATACAATTCGTAATGACCATGATTTACACCGACATTTAGATTATATTCACTATAATCCGGTTAAGCATGGTTTGGTGTCTTGTCCTCATTTGTGGGAATATTCCAGTTTTCACAAATGGGTGGAGCGAGGCAAGTATCGACCCGATTGGGGGTGTTGTTGTGGGAGGAATTTACCACAAGTTCTAGATTTTAGCGATTTAGACGATAAAGCAGGGGAGTAGGGTGGGCAAATCATGAATGTGGGGTAGGGTGGGCAAATTATGAATGAAAGACCAATTGATCACGAATCTTGTTCATTTGCCCACCCTACTTTATCAGCGATCGCACTTCACCATTGGTGGCGGTGGGTTAGAAGTGGGGTGAATGGGGTGAGTCTGTTTGGTTTTGGGTTGGAGCATTACATGGCTTTAACCCAACATACAACAGAGGCGTAAGCTTTCCGTAGGGTAGGGTGGGCAAATTCTGAAAGATTTGAAATTTAAACAGGAGTCATTTCCTTTTGCCCACCCTACTTTATCAGCTTTTACTTTCCTTAATCCACACCCTCAAAATCTTCTCTCTTTCTTTTATTGTTTAATTTCTTAGGGACATATGAGCTTTTTCCGCTCTTGTTCTGCTGATCGTAATACCCTTCGTATATTTTATATAAATTTTCAGGCGCTTTCTGGTCATGTAATACAAAATGGTTTATAGAGTAGATCTTGCCTTGATCATTTGCCATTTGAAGCATCTCATTACAATATAAACATGGCTCCCTTTCTGTTACTATCGACATATCTTCTTCAGGGTATTTTAGTAAAGATTTGATGATGACTTTTTGTTCCGCATGACTCCCTAAATTGCTGATCGAACCGGTTTCTTTTGGGTGCTTTTTGTTAATCGCATAATTATTTTCAAGATCTTTTACCTGGTATCGATTGTCTTTGTATCTCATTTCGTACATGAGTTTATGTAGGTTTGCTTCTGTAGTTTTCACACTATTTATTGGTGCCATTTGTATCGCATTGTTGTTTATATTCCCTCTTGTCCTTAAGTTTTTTGAGTTGACGCCAATATTGATCTGCATGGCTTTTTCACCCATACGATCTGCTTCTTGCTCCAAACCGGAATCATAATATCGTCTATGCAAATCGGTTTTCGATGTATCATTAACCCTTCCCTGTTTCTGCTGCACCACATGCCATGCCTCATGGGGCAAATGCTTCTCCTGCCCCGGCCCAACATGAATCTCCGTCCCCTTTGCATAAGCATGAGCTTGCAATTGTGCCGGTTTAGCCGAGTTGTAATGCACCCTCACATCATCCATCGAGTAGCCCGAGAGGCTTTCTATGCCTGTTTTTATGCGATCCGGCAAGCCCGTGTTGTTCTCTGTCATGCTCCTCGATTCCCTCATGCTTTCGCCACTAGTCACCGAATCCCCCGTCAACGGTTGTGCTGTACGCTGCACCATTATCCTTTTAGGCTGCACGACCTGATACCCACCTCGATTCGCCCCTTCCTGGTTTTTCTCCACCGGCTGTCCAAACGATAACTTAGCTTGCAGCCCCTTTTCATACCATCCTGTGTCGGGCACGTATTGTCCCGTTTCCAGGGAGTGCATCACATTAGCCATTCTACTTCCCCATTCCCCGACCGCCTCTTCCGCGTTCCACTCCCTGTCCTCTGCATCCAATCTTCTTCTAGAACCCATCACTCTGGAGTCTTTCTTTTTTTGAGCTATTGTCCTAGAAGTAGAGTGAGAATATTTCGGTTTATAGGTATGAGTAGTGCGCATAGCTAGTTCTCTCTCCCATGTACCCTTAAAGAAAACAATATCAGTCGATCGGATCGTCTTCATGGAGCATTATGGCACCCCAAACTCAAACCAACTGGTATCACTCTAATATTAGTTCTCTGTTTCAAGAAATCTTGCGAGTTCGTAACTATTTAGAAAACTACATAGAAGGTAAAAAAAATCTACAAACCGTTACAGAATTTGTTGACAATTCTTCTGCCCTGGCTCAACTTTGTAACAAATTCCTTCTCTCCCCCTTTGAAAGGGATATCCTGCTCATGTGCGCGGGCATGGAAATAGAATCATACTTCCATTCTTTGTTTGCCAAAGCCCAAAAAAATAGTCCAAACAAAAACTATCCTACTCTCAGTTTAGCTTTTGACGCCCTTCCCGGAGCCAATTGGGGTGTCCTTTCTCCCCAACGCCCTTTACTAAACTTGCAACTGCTCCACATTGAACCAGGATTGATCCTAAGCCAGTCCCCCCTCTATATTGACCAGCGTATCCTCTGCTTTCTTTTAGGAGAATATGCCACAGACCAGGAATTAGCAGGAAAGATCAAACCCCAACCGCCTCAGACCAACCTTCATCTTTTGCCTAGCTCTCAGTTAAGTATAGTGGAGCAATTGATCAGCATTTGGTCTGGCGGCGAGGGGAGAAATAGCTATCCCGTGGTGCAATTATCTCGCTCGGATCGAAGCACTAAATACCAAATTGCCTCCGCCACTTGTCAGGGTTTGGGGTTAAAGTTACACACTCTAGAACCATTGGCTCTGACCACCAACCCCCAGGAAGTGTACCAACTGGGGAAGCGTTGGGAAAGGGAAGCAATACTTAGCAATAGTGTCCTGTTTATTGACTGCGATAGTTATAATTTTACAGAGCCAGGGCGGGAGTTGGCTCTGAGCAAATTTATTGATAGTAACAATACTCCTTTAATCCTCAGCAGCAATGACCGAAAAATTGACTGTCAGCGGACTATTGTTAACCAAGACATCCCCCCATTGAGCCACGAGGAACAATATCACCTGTGGGAAAGCCATATAGGGTCAGCAGCAGCAGAACTTAACGGTCAACTTGAGCGCATCGCGGTTCAGTTTAACCTCAATCATGCTACTATTCAAGCTGCCTGTGATCAATTCAAAATTCAAAATTCAAAATTCAAAATTCAAGACTCTACTCAATTATGGGATTTCTGCCGCCATAATGCCCGTAATCAATTAGATCACTTAGCGCAACCTATCAATGCTACGGCTACCTGGGAGGATTTGGTTTTACCTACCCCACAACGGCTGCTTCTTGGGGATATTGCCACTCATCTCAGACACAAGTATAAAGTCTATCAGCAATGGGGTTTCGCCCAAAAAGGCGACCGGGGTTTGGGCATCAGCGCCCTATTTTACGGTGCTAGCGGTACTGGTAAAACCATGGCAGCAGAGGTATTAGCCCAGGAATTTCGCCTGGATCTTTATCGCATCGACCTAAGTCGAGTTGTCAGTAAATATATTGGTGAGACGGAAAAGAATCTGCGGCGGATCTTTGATGCTGCTGAAACCGGTAGTGCTATTCTTCTGTTTGACGAAGCCGATGCCCTGTTTGGTAAGCGTACCCAAGTTCAAGACAGTCACGACCGCCACGCTAACATCGAAGTCAGCTATTTGCTGCAACGCATGGAAGCCTATCAAGGCTTAGCTATATTGACCAGCAATTTCCAAAGCGCCCTCGATAGTGCCTTTCAGCGCCGCATTCGCTTTGTGGTGGAGTTTCCGTTTCCCGGACCCGAAATCCGTACCCAAATTTGGCAGCGCATTTTTCCTCCCCAGACACCAACCCTTAACTTAAATTACCAGAAACTCGGTCAACTCAATGTAGCTGGCGGAAATATTCGCAATATAGCCCTAAATGCCGCCTTTTTGGCCGCCGCCGCCGATGAAGCCGTGAACATGGAACATATCTTAGAAGCGACAAAACGGGAATATCTTAAATTGAAGAAAATGTTGACAAACGATGAGATTGAAGGCTGGTTTTAGTTGTGGGGAGTTAATGGGAATCGGGAATCGGGAATCGGGAATCGGGAATGGGTAATAGGTAATAGGTAATAGGTAATAGGTAATGGGGAATGGGTAGAGTGGGCATCCTGCCCGCTCGAAAAGATCAGTAGGAGTAGGGTGGGCAAATTCTGTACCTCGGACCATGTAATCAGGAATCATCGACCTTTGCCCACCCTACAAGAACTTCTCTATTCCCTGTTCCCTGTTCCCTATTCCCTGTTCCCTGTTCCCTGTTCCCTGTTCCCTGTTCCCTGTTCCCTATTCCCTGTTCTTTGTACCTCACCCAATTTAAAACCGCTATACAAGAACTCAAACCGTTTGAGCTTCATTAAGATAAAAAGGATAAACCAGGTTAAACCTAGAATTAGTTACTCGCACCGTATAGGTAATACTTATTAACAACAATCCGTCTATTTCACTGTCCTCAATAGTAATGTCCTCCACATCTATACGATGCTCATGGTTCAAAAGAGCATCAGAAATCGTGCCTCTTATTCCTGTAATTAACCCTTGAGTAATTTCCTCAAACAGAAACTGACTCAATTCGCAACCAAAGTCAGGCTGCATAATCCGTTCCGCTGGACGGGTTGACAGGATAATTTCCAAACTTTGGACAATATCTTCCTCATCAGACACCATCTCCACCGTTCCTGTATCCTGGTTGAATGTCGGGGGAAAACTCCATCCTGTCCCTAAAAAAGAGCTGTTTTCTTCCATTTGTCTCTTGCCTATTGCCTATTGCCTATTACCTATTACCTATTACCTATTACCTATTACCTATTACCTATTACCTATTACCTATTACCTATTACCCATTACCTATTACCCATTACCTATTGTTCTAGTCAACCTTCCCCTTATCGGTAAATTTATTGACTAAATTTTCATGATCCGGTGATGTTAATCCCTCCTGTAAAATGGCTAATACTGGGCCTAAGTCTCCGGTAAGTAAAGCGTCTTGGGCTAACCATAAGCCAGGGAAGTAGTCACTACAGATAATGCCTTTATCATTCGGTTCTAGTTTAATATATTTTCCTTCCCTTAACCGAAACCAATCAAGTTCTCCGTCATAAACCCGCCAAACTAAATATTCTTGAACTTGATTACGTCGGTAAGCTTTTAATTTATCATTTAAATCAATAGAGGCCGTACTCGCTGCTATTTCTACGATTAATTCTGGCGCACCTTCTACATAGCCGTCTTCACTAATCCTCGATTGTCCATCTACCGTTAGTCTTAGTAAAGCATCGGGTTGAGGTTCATTGTCTGCATCTAGACGTACAGTCGCATTATCGCCCACTTCTACCCCTGGTGTAGCTGACCAATATGTACCCAACCAAGTCATAATACGAGCATGGGGATTAGCATGTTGGGTCATTCTTAAAGGCGATGCCATATAAACAACTCCTTCGATTAATTCCGCTTTTTTGACATCAGGCATCTGTGCATAACGCTGTTCAAATTCAACCTGAGTAAGTTGATCCCCGTTTTCAAGGGGTGGAATTGTATTTTTGGGTTTTAATATGGTTTGAGACATGGGTTTTTTGAGTAGTAGGATTTGTAGGATTTGTAGGGTGCGTTAGCTTTTAGTGTAACGCACCAAAGTTCGTACAATGGTGCGTTACGCTATCGCTAACACACCCTACGGACTGTTGCCTTTTGTATGCAAGCCTCTTGCCTCTTGCCTCTTGCCTCTTGCCTCTTGCCTCCCTATTGCCTATTGCTAGCATGCCTATTGCCTCAATTAATATCCACCCTCGAGCCTTTAATCTTGATATAGTTACCCTCCATCACAAGGTCTTTACTTGATTTTATCTTAATTCCTTGATTATCCATCGTGATTGTATTCCCATTTTCATCTTCCAATTTAATCCCTTTATCCTGCTCGGATAATTTAAAGGTATTGCCATTGCCTGTACTAATTTCGATTAACTTATTTTCATCATCAAATATAAGTTTTAGGGAGTTTTTGGTAACTATTCCTTTCTTATTATTTTCCTTGGTTACTGTCAAACCAGGCGGCAAAGCATTTTTACCACTATGCACCGCTCCTAGAATTATGGCTTGTCTAGGGTCATCATTGATAAAACCGAGAATAACCTCATCCCCGGTTTCTGGTCTAAAAAAGATACCCCTTTGATTACCAGCCTCAACGGAAGCTAATCTTGCCCAAACAATACCATCTGTTTCAATTGAGGGGATTCTGACTTTTACCCTAAACTGTTTTTCTGGATCCGCTTCATACTTATCCACAATTCCAATTTGCAACCCATGAATAGCTGGAATCAATCCCGCCACTGGTGTATCAATAATGTCATTAGTTTGTTGATAAAACCAGCTAGCTGACAAGCCAAATTGTACATAGGTTTGCCAGCCTTGTCTACTAAATTGATGTCGAATAGCCGTTACTAAAGTTTTGCCATTGAAGCGCTTTCCTATTCCATCAATTTTTATCATATCTCCTGGTTTAATATCAGCAAATCCAGGTAAATTGAAGCGACCTTTAAACAGTGACAGACGACTTTTTTGTAACTTGGCATCTGCCCAAGCTTTTACTTCCTGGTCATCTAAGGGAGCTAAACTGATTAATTTATAGTTATCTGCGCCAATTGTTTTGGCTAATTCATCTCCTTTTAAATTACCCTGGGTGGTAGAAAACTCTTTGGCTTTTTGTGATTGTAATAATTTCTGTGTTTTGATATCCCAAGCTGTACTTTCTACCGACGCTTTCTGATCGCAAATATCAGCTTCCATTTCAAACTGGTAAATTTCATCTTTGCCATACTCAAAGGTATGTTTGGCTTCCTCTGTCTTTGTTAGATTAGGCTCTTTAACCGTAATTTCGCCATCATCAACTAAAACCCACAGACCATTGACATCCCCACGAGATAAAATAAAATCCCAGTCAGTGCAGTAATATTGCACCATTTCCTTATGCTTTGGTTTAGTTACAGCAATAGATTTGAATTTTAACCCCCCACCCCCAGTGTTGATGACTTTGCCGATAATATCCTTGTCTGTCATATCTCGAAACACAGCACTTTTTCTTTCGGTGGTTAGTTTGTATGCTGCATCTTTTAAATCAACAGTGAGCAGAGAACTATAGCGATCGGCTTGAACACAGTGTCTAACTATAATTCCCTTAAACACTGTTGCTTCATTTTGTTTTTCCGCTTCATAGCGAAGCTTTATTTCAATTTCTTGGCCTGGTTTAAAAAACTCAGTGTTGCTAATAGCAAATTCTTGGTTTGCCGCGTCACCATCTAATAAAATAATTTGAGCTATCGGGATTTTATTCACCTCTTTGATAATGTCAATCGACATGACATTATATTCAGAGTTCATTTTTTTCCCTTTACTCAAGATTGTTGCTGTGACAACACCACTCATTATTTTTTTACTTCTCTATTGGCGGTAAGTTGATAGTTGTTCCGGTTTTTAACTTTCTGAAGTTATTGACATTATTAGCACGGGCAAGCTGGATATAATAGGCCGAGTCACCATATACCTCTTGAGCCATCACAGGCAACTTATCTCCAGCTTTTATAGTTCTAGTATGGGTAAGATCGGGTGAGCTTTTATTTTCTAATTTAATTCGCTTGGAATCTTCTAGATCACCTTTAAAAACGGTATCTAATTCAGCTCTTATCGGTTGTCCGCTACGGTTAAAAAGTGTATACTTAACATTAACAGATACGAGACGACAATCAAAAATTAAGTCTCCCCATTCAATTTTGAGATATTTAGGCTCATGGATTGTTCCATCCATAAATGTTGTTAGCTTCAGAAAGCGGTCTACTTGCTTGTAAACATCTCTCGTCCCTAAAAGATTGCCAACTAATGAAGCTCCTGCAAACCCAAAACCTCCATAATCTGCTACCCCTGTGTCATCTAAAATTAACTTGAGGGACAAATTCCTGGGTTTGCTGAGAGTATATTTTGCTTCGCGTCCACGGGTATTAATACCCTGCTTAGTTTGATAAACATTCTCGTATTGTAAGGAATAGGATTCCGGATTAAACATGACTTCAAAGGTATCTTCTCCCTTTCCAGTCCGTTTTCCATCTTTATAAACACGAATCTTCAGCTTTTCTAATTTAAAAGGGTTTTTTAGCATATAATAATTATTTGGGTGAAGTATAAATTATTCTTGGGTTTTAGGGAATCGGGAATCGGGAACAGGGAACAGGGAACAGGGAACAGGGAACAGGGAACAGGGAATCGGGAAAATCTCCCCCATCTCCCTATCTCCCCATCTCCCCATCTCCCCATCTCCCTATCTCCTTATCTCCTTATCTCCCTATCTCTCTATCTCCCTATCTCCCCCTCTCCCCACCCTCCCCACAGTTCCTTACCTTATCTCTCTTTTTTCCGCTCCAGTATCTTCAGGACTTGTGCCACACAAGCAGCAATTATTTCACCTTTTTGTTCATAATTTTCTCCCATCTGGGGAGCTAAAGTATTATCATAACTATGTCCTTTCTCACTATTTCCATGCTTAGGCTCACTATTATCCACAATGTTGGCACGAATAATTAATTCTTTGATTTCCACTGGCATAGCTAAATCCTCACACTTTGAAATCTCACATAGGCTAATTCCATCGTATCTATAACCACAGCATTGGCATTAGCATCTAGATCGGATGTTGACCATTTTACTGGATAAGCTCTCTTAAATAACCAACTAGAAACAGGAGCAGTGTTTTCATCAAGCAACATGACTAAGACATTGCTGGGAGCAAATTTCATGGTACTCATAGCAACGTTAAACTCTACATTCAGAGGAGAGCCAATCACCATTCCTCTTTCTAAAACCAGATTATTATAGGTAACCTGATTAGGCAAACGATGTCTGAAAATATTTTCACCCCCTTCACGGATGTCCGTTGTGCTTATTTCCGCAGAAATTCCCGATACCTTTTGAAAGCGAATATCTAAGGGATTAGGCAGAATTCCAGCAATGAAAAAGACGACCATAAAATTAAATCCAACCGGGGGATTTTCCGTCAAAGTAAGTTCCGGAATGGGGAAATTATCTGCCATAACTTACAGCGGTTTTCAATTCGGTGAAGTACAAATTCTTCGGTTTTTAGGGAACAGGGAGCAGGGAGCAGGGAGCAGGGAAGAGAGAAGTCTAATGATTATAATGGAGGGTTATTAACCTTGAGAGTATTAGCCATTAGTTCTAAACTTTCAATAGCAACTTCATTGCTAGTGGCATTAAATGACGGTGCATCTAATTTCTTAGGGAAAGCATTTCCAACTTCCCAGGAGACAACTGGTTCACCTGACTCGTCTAACAATTCAATAGTAAGATCTCGCTTTTCGACGGTATTAAGGTTAATCGTGCTAAACCAATCAAATAAATAGCTGTCTTGTCTGACAATTCCTTTCTGTAGGGTTAGGTTAATGGGAGTGTCCAATCCTGGCATGTACTTTGGCCCTTCTTTATAACTCAGGCCATCTCGATAAGTAATCGTTTCGTATTCAATGCTTAATCCCGATACCTCTGAGAAAGCATAGGAATTATCTCCAGCGATGGTGACTCGGTAATAAAATACCGGAATTGGATAAGTATTTTTGATTTGTTCTACTGTGTCTGCCATGATTTATGTTTCCTTAATTAGGTTTAGTTTGAGTGTTATAAGGTAAGCTATCAGCTATCAGCTATCAGCTATCAGGTATCAGCTATCAGCTATCAGCTATCAGCTATCAGCTATCAGCTATCAGCCATTGGCCAAGGCCCAAGGCCTTGGCCACGCTACTGTTCGCGCAGCGTGCCCGTAGCGCAATCGGTGCTTTTGAATAAAATAAGCTGACCACTGACCACTGACCACTGACCACTGACCACTGACCACTGACCACTGACCGCTGACCGCTGACCACTGAATGCTTGCAATTTTGAATTTTGAATTTTGAATTTTGAATTCCCCCTATGCTTCCTGTAATTTATGGGAGAATTTCAGGATAATGAACTCAGCCGGACGGACTGCTGCCAGACCAATTTCCACAATCATCCGTCCTTCTAAAATGTCCTGTGCTGTCATGCTTTTACCCAGTCCGATATTAACAAAGAAAGCTTGTTCAGGAGTGCTACCAGCCAGGGCACCTTGTCGCCATAATCCCTCTAGATAACTTTCAATTAGGGACTTCACTTTCAGCCAGGTGATGGTGTTGTTAGACTCAAAGACCACAAATGCAGTGGCTTTCTGAATCGATTCTTCAATCAGATTGAACAGTCTGCGCACAGGGATATAGCGCCATTCATTGTCATTACCCGCTAAAGTCCTTGCTCCCCAAATTAAAGTTCCTTTTCCGGTAAAGCTACGAATAGCATTGATGGATTTACCGGCGGTGGGATCAACGTTAAGATTTTCCTGTTCCTCGTTGGTAATTTTTTCCGTAGGCGCAAGTACCGATGCCAAGCTGACATTAGCAGGTGCTTTCCAAACTCCCCTGTCCCGATCTACCCTGGCATATACCCCTGCTACAGCAGCACTTGGGGGTAATACGACTCGCTGTTTAGCTAGTTCAGCCTTAACCTTGTTATACAAATCTGTTTTAGTAGTTTTGTAATACTCTAGAGCAGGAGGGGTGAGAAGTGTTTCATTGAGGGCTGATATATTTGCTCTACCATCTCCGCTTTGCTTTATTTCAAAATTATCAGTGTTATTTGCAGGATCTTTTTTCCATTCTTTCCAGGCTTCGGTAATTTTTTGGGCAGTTTCTTTTTTGTTGAGTTTTATTGTTAGAGTCGGACCGCTGGAGCCAATTCCAAAGTCTACAGGTGGTTGCTGATTCTTCTCAACAGTAATAACTACTTTGGGTTTCTCTCCCTCCGACGAACCCAAATAAGTGACTAGAATACCATTAAGGCCTGTGTTGTACCCATAGGGATATCTGGCTGTGAGAGGTTCTGCTGGACTGACAGGTGATGATATATCTTCACTACCATCTCCATTTTTCTCTATATTGAAGGAATTACCATTGCTATTTTCAGGAATTCTTTTCCATTCTTTCCAGGCGTCGGTGATTTGTTTTACAGTTGCACCATTCTGTGGGAGTTTTATTGTTAGAGTCTTACTATCAGGGTCGAGCGAAAAATCGATATCTGAATTTTGTTGGCCATCTAAAGTAATAGCTACTTTAGGTTGATCGTCCTTATTCCCTGTATACGTGACTAGAATACCATTCTCGTCTGTGGTGTATTCAAAGCGTATGTCTAGGAATGATACAGTTACAGAATCATCGGTGTAATAGTAGTTGAGTGATGTTTGGAGGTAGGGAGAATAAGCTGCGCCATATTTTAAATAATCTGTGCCAATTCCCTCTCGGAATCCATTAACTTTCTCTTTCATAACGTCGAATATGGCAAACCGATCTTTTAATCTATTGCATTGCATCAAAGCTTGTTCACAAAGTCCGTAATAATCGGTATCACCTAAAGTTACCGCATCGGTAAGCATGATTAAAGTGGGTTCATCTTCTTTTTCTAAAGCTGATAAGCCTGCTCTAAAATTATTATTTTCTTTAGTTTCGTTGTAATTACCCACCGAAACAATGTAACAACTGCCCCCACCGTTATCAAAATACATCCGCAAGGCATAATACATTAAATAGTTGAGATCAGGAGTGACAATGCTGTCAATTCCATCGTCGTTTGCTGTTACTTCAAATTCACTTGCTTGAGCTTTGCCAAACAAAGTTTCATAGTCAAGCAGTGAACTAATTCGAGTGGCTTTATTGGTTAAATCTTCACTGCCTCGTTTAGCTTTCTCTGTGTAACCGATAAAAGCTGGTATCGCTGTAGATACCTCAGCGACTGAGGGGGGAAATGTAGAAATTTCCTCGACATAAACATTGGGAGTTTTATAAGTGACCATGTTTCAATCCTTAGGTTTCAATTTTTATAGATATTTCAGGGCATTAATGACTTGAATTCCGTTCTGATTAGGGGGATTAGGTAAATGATCAATCCACACAGAGGGATCGCCAAGTTCATTCTTTTTATTTTTTAAAAGTTGAATATTTTGTCTCCCAGCTTCCTGACAAGCAATTTCTGAGTCAGATTTAAAGCAATATTGTTGAGATTGAGGAAATTGTTGCTTAAGATCAGAAAATATTGGATCTGAATTTTTAGCGTTGGCACTCGTAGATCTAGTAAATTGAATTTTTGGTTCCCTGGTCGGATCTTTATCTTCAATCAAGAATTCATCGCCATTAGTTAACTGATCGGTTACCAGGTAATACCGCCAGTGTTGTTGTTTGGCTTGAAAGGTGATTTGATAGTCACTATATTTACTGCCCTGATTCGAATCAAAAGATTTAGGCATGGAGGAGTTATTATAAATATAGACTATGCCAAAAATCTGCTGTCTCCTGGGTGATTTGTGATCGGACAATTTAAGTAGTAATACAAATCGGTATAGTCCTTCTCTAATCAGCCGTAAAATAGTAATCAGCCTTAAAATAGCAAGTGTCAATACTTCTTGATAACTAGGCAATCTAGCTCTTTCTAAGTCTGACACTCCAATTTGAGTATTCCTTTCATTGCTAAAATGATAACTAAGATTATCAAGGGGTTTCCAGTCAATATCTGTGAAATCTAGAAAATCTTGATTTTTGATTTTCAATATAAAAGTAAATCGCAAATTATCAGCAAGCTCTACCCAGGGTTTATGTTCTGAATCTTCTGAATTTTCTGAATCTTCTGAATTTTCTGAATCTTCTGAACCTACTGAAACTACTGGGGCAATGACCACTAGTCCGTTAACTTTATTCTTAACAATCAGACGATGACCCCTAAGTACCCTACGACATTCAGGTGTTGGTTCAACACTTAAGTCCGGGCAGACTTCATCCCGATAATAGTCGTGAAGAATACTTAATTCAAAGAGTGGCTTATAAAGCATAATCTAGATGACCCTTGGGTTTTAGTTTGGCGGCGATACTAGATTCTTGAACTACTAACTTCCCTATCAGTTACATCAGAGCCAATTTCCACCGTATCCCCATCGGCAAAGACAACCATTCTGACTTTATAAATGACTGAAGGCATATAAGACATGCCTAAACCAGACCAAACCTCTCTTTGTTCAGTAAAAGGCAAATTAACCAGTTCTAGGGTCAATTTTTGGATCTCAGGATTGAGGGTTGGAGAGTTACGACAATCAAATAATCGATGACTTTGAAAGTATTTGATGATTAGGGATAAAAACTTTAAAGATTCGCTGTAATTAGTAAAATTAGCAGCATAGAGAACGTATAAATTGAGGTAAAGATTAGGGTTGTTTTGCTGGTTACCCCCCTGATTAGGCATCCTGTCATAGGCGGCACCAGAACGAAAGGTATAGTCTTCTTCTAAGTTGACTAATAAGGTAGTAATCGCATTCTCTTCTAAGGAAACTTCTTTCCCGTTGCGTTCAAGAAATAAGACCTCAAAAGCCTGACCCCCGGTTTTTACTCGGATGTAGCTGTTGAGTTGTTCCTTAAGAAACGATAGAACATTATCCAACATAGGTAGTATCTATCCCGCCTACTAATTGGAGGATAATCTTGACAAGAAGACTATGGAATAGGGCAATACCTTTTCTATACTTCTAACTGCCACCAAAATAACACTAACATGAAAAACCAATAAAGAGAGAAAATCCCGAAAAATGAAATATATCGTAACATTTTTCGGGATTTTCAACAATGAAATATATCGTAATATTTTTAGGAATATAGCGGTTTTTAATTGGGTGAGGTACAGAGTCCTTGGTTTTAGGGAACAGGAAACAGGGAACAGGGAACAGAGAAGAGGGAACAGCGGATCTGGGAACAGGGAAAAAATCCTGTGTACCTCATTAGGATATAAACCGGTATATCCCCCAATTCTGGGGGACTTTGACATCATTACCCCTCCCGGTGCGCTTACAGTCGTCGAATTAAATTCGCTCAAGGTGCGCGCCTCCTAGGGCGAGTAAATCGCCCTTGGGTCGCACCTTGAGGGCTTTGCCGACGCTACGCGAACGGGTCGCACCTCTGCATCGGTTGTAAAATCACTGGACTTATTAAAAACTAGCTCCAACTCCTGTCCCTTCTGCCATTCCCCTCCTGGTCGGGGTTAGGGGTGGGTGCCTTCTGCCAAATGCCTTAAAGCAGCCCATTTCTTTCACGAATCAGATAGGATTGCTATAGGGATCCTAATTCAATTGTGATAATTTTTGTTCCCTACTCCCGTCTTGATGCAAAGCGCGAGTGGGGGAAACCCCCGTGAGGCCACTGCATCGCTACTCCCTACTCCCTACTCCCTACTCCCTGTTCCCTTTGCTATAGATTGCCAACGGTAAACTTTCCCGGATTGCGACCCATGACAACTATAACCACAGAAGGATTATACACCTTTGAAGAATACCTCAACTATGATGATGGTACCGACAACCGCTATGAATTGGTGGATGGGAGGTTAGAAATCATCAATCCACCAACCTTTAGGCATCTGCTGATTGCTAAGTTTATTGAACAAGCATTGGAAGCAGAAATTAATCGTTTGGGTTTGCCTTGGCTGTGTTTTAAAGAAGCAGGAATTCGGACAGGATGGCGCAAGTCACGGCTAAGTGATGTCTATGTGGTAACCAAAGATCAGGTAATGGCATTGCTAGATCAGTCAGCAGTATGTGATACTCCTCCATTATTAGCAGTAGAGGTGGTGAGTCCTGATTCTGTTAAGCGAGATTATCGTTACAAACGTTCAGAGTATGCTGCCTTGGGAATCATTGAATATTGGATTGTTGACCCGCCGAAGAAAAAGGTTTCACTGCTGGTGTTAGAGGAAGGGTTATATCAGGAAACAGTGTTCACTGGAAATCAACAGTTGGTATCACCTACATTTCCTGAGTTGATGTTAACCGTTGAGCAAGTTTTGACTGCTGGTAATTTAAACTAATAGAAATATAGCAGTTCTCATATTCCCGACTCCCGACTCCCGACTCCCGACTCCCGACTCCCGACTCCCGACTCCCTACTCCTAGATTGCTATAATGATTGATAGATTTGATGTTCTCTGTTAATAAAAATATCAGCTAATATCTGATAAGCTTCTGTCCAAGCTGCTATCACTTCCTCTGTCGCCGCTTCATGCAACACATCCTTCATCGCTTGTAGTAAACTCTCTCCCACAATGGGATATTGTTCTGGTTTAACATGGGTTTTTACATGACGATGGGCAATCACCTCAACCATGGATTTTAAAGCCTCCATATTATCAATTTTGCTAGCATAACTATAGACTGCTGTCGCTAACTTAGCTGGTTGAGAACCATTGGCTTGAGCTGACATATCAAACTGTGCTTTTACCTCTGGATGGTTGTGAAACATGATTTCATACATCCGAGTAGTAATTTGCTTACCATGCTTTTTGAGGAGGGGAGCTGTGGACTTGATGATATCTATGGTTTCTTGGCTAACCTGATTCACCGGTTTAGGCTTTTCCGATAGGGTTAGCAGAAATTTCAGATTCTCTTGGGCTTGTAACCTATGAGGTGCTTGAGCAGGTATAAAGATAAAAACTCCTGCTTCTAAGGTAATCTCTTTCTGGTCTAAGGTCAGAATTCCTTTCCCTTCAATCACCGTGATTGCAGCATTACGAGGTGAAGTATGCTCCTCGATTGCTGTACCTTTTGCCAAACAAAATAAGGTGTATTGACAATTGTTATCCTTGAGCAACACTTTGCTAATCATTCCTGTATCTGGATAGTCAACTAAGTTTTGTAGGGAAGTGCTAAACGATGTGTTTGCTGTAGCGATCGCATTACCCATAATCCTTTCCTCATCACAATTTTAGGTAGGAAGTTCTAAGATTTGGAAATATAGCACTACGCATTAAGATTAGGACATTTATACAAGCTGAAAAGCTCTTCTAGTAGACTTTTGCCTTTTGCCTTTTGCCTTTTGCCTTTTGCCTTGCGCGTAGCGCTATATCCCTGAACTCGTTGTTACTTTTACTGTGACAGAAAAAGTTAGGGCTGTCCTTGAGCTAGCTCATAAACGAAGAAAAAGCAAAGGGAGTAGGGAGTAGGGAGTAGGGAGTAGGGAGTAGGGAGTAGGGAGTAGGGAACAAAAATTCTCACAATTCCTACACGGATCCCTAAAATTGTTGATCATATAGCGTTAATAGCATTTATGAGGTACGCTTATGAATCTCAAAGTCCCCCTTTGTAAGGGGGATTTAGGGGGATCCCTTTGTACCTCATGGGATAGAGAATTGCTATAGCGTTTCTCATAAACACTCAAAGGACTACTAGGCATGGTCTCAATTGAACAATTAGCTCAAGTCTGGGTGCTGAAAGACCTAGAAACCTCAGCGCTAGATAATCTTCAGCCTTATACCAAAGTAAGGACTTATTTGCGGGATGAGATTGTGATCTACGAGGGCGATCGCCTGCCCTGCCAACTCTATGCCTTAATCAAGGGAACTCTGCAAATTAAAAAAACCGGGACGAGTGGTAAAGAAAGTCTTTTGCGCATCATCCCTGAGGGGGATATTTTTGCGGCTCCGGCAATTTTTGGTAATGGTATTGCTCCTGCAACAGTTATTTGTCAGGTGGACTGCCTGGTGCTAACCATAGAACGAGAGGCGCTGTTAGATACCATTCGCCATACCCCAGAAGTGGCGTTGCGAATCCTGGAAGTCTTTAATCAACGCCTGCAACAAATTCATAACACCGTACATGGGCTAATTTCTGAAAGGGCAATTGTACGACTGGTGCGTCTGCTGCAATACTATGCAACTCGCTATGGAACTCAGTCTGTTGCTCAGGGAGACTCCTTAAATGTGAACCTTCCGTACTATCAAATTGCTCGGAGTATTGGCATTACCTATGAAGAATGCGTGCGTTTGTTCAAAAAGATAAATTCGATCAATTCAGTAGTTACCTACAAGCGGGGAGGCAAAATTATTATCAATGACTGGCAGCAGTTAGATGCGTTCGCGAAGCGTAGCCCTTCGGGCTAATCGCGGACAACGAAGGATGAAAAGACTAGGGAGTGGGGAGTAGGGAGTAGGGAGTAGGGAGTAGGGAGTAGGGAGTAGGGAATCGGGAGTCGGGAATCGGGAAAAAATCCTGTGTACTTCGTTACTATGAGAAACCCTCTAATGCAGGCATTGTTATAGCTGACAACGCCTTCCATAGCCAGGTCTGAACCCTAACGTCAATCGCTTCGCGACCATTCAAAAATGGTCAGTGTGGGATGAATTACCCCCTGAAAGTTTGGTTAATTATGAATTTTTCTGCTCAGTTTGTGACTCCTCAGCTTCTGATGTCGGATTATTCATCTCGTCTTTGAAGCCTCTAAGGGTTTTCCCTAGGGCGCTGCCAATTTCAGGAATTTTCTTCGGTCCAAAAATAACAACTGCCACAACACCAATAATCATAACTTCGGGCCATCCTAAACCAAACATACGAATTTCCTCCAAACTCCTGTTAACCTTGAATTAACCTTGAACTGCTTTCTAGCACTTAGCCTACCCTACTTTACGGTTTTATCTGGGGCACAATCAACCTAGGTCAATCTCGGTCGCCCACTCAAAGTAGTCATTTTCAGGCGGGCAGGATGTCCACCCCACTCCTATTCATCCAAAGATTCAGCAATGCATCCCTAGTCCAGGGTACAAGGAAGGAATTCGATGCGATCGCTCAAAGCGGGGCTGAGGCCTTTGGCCACGCTGCGCGAACGCCCATCGCCTTTGGCGCGGCTGAGGCCTTTGGCCACGCTGCGCGAAAGCCGATGAAGCGAAGCTTCCGCGCTTATGCGATCGCAAACAAAATCCTAGATCCAATCCCAGCAGTAACAAAGTTTTGTGTAGCGCGAAAGGATTGACCATGGCAAGCTGATATCCTAAGCTTATCCGAAGTCCATACTAGGATATCTTGCTGCAATTGATGGTGACATATAAGGTGAGAAGATAGAGGTCGAAGGATGAAGGAGGAAAGATAAAGTATAAAAATATACCATTTGCAATGGTTACAATCAATGCAATGGTTGATACTTCAAGTCTTCCATAGCTTTTGTCTTTTGCCTACCCCTCTTGTGAAGGGAAATAATGGGGGGAAACACCATCCAACCCTTTGGTCTGCAAGCCTGTTGCCTCAATGTTACCCATAGCCTTTAAGTGTTAAGGAATGTCAACCACTTCCACGCCATCCCTAAGAACCCAACAAAACCCTCTGTGCGCTAAGCTGGCGGACTGTATTGAGTCGAACTGGCGGCGCTACTTCGATCTTTCTCCTTATCATTTACCAGCCGAGTTAGGCTACGTGGAAGGACGGCTTGAGGGAGAGAAACTGACTATCGAAAACCATTGCTATCAGACACCTCAGTTTCGGAAAATGCACCTGGAATTGGCAAAAGTAGGTGAGATGTTGGATATTTTACACTGTGTAATGTTTCCTCATCCAGAGTATGCTCTGCCCATGTTTGGCTGTGATGTGGTGGCAGCTAGAGGACAAATTAGTGCTGCGATCGCAGACCTATCTCCACTTAATCCTAAACGTACCTTACCAGAAGCCTATCACTGTTCTTTAGAGACCCTACCAAAACCTGAGTTTAAACAGCCCCGTGACTTACCACCTTGGGCGGACATTTTTTCAGAATTTTGCATTTTTGTGCGTCCCAATGGTCCAGAAGAAGAAGCACAGTTCCTGGCATGGGTGGATGATTTATTACAGATTCACTGTGCCCATGCTGCTAATGCCCTACCGGTCTCTAGAGAAAAGCAAGCAGAAATTATTGCTGGTCAACATTATTATTGCAGCAAGCAGCGGCAAAATGATAAAACCCGGCGGGTGCTTGAAAAAGCGTTTGGTGTTGAATGGGCAGAAAACTATATGACCTCGGTACTATTTGACTTGCCAGGAACTTGATAGTTATATCCCCGGCGCGAGGGTTGCTCACGCCCGGGGAGTTGTCAACAATAACTATTCCTGTACTGTTACAGATGTTCCCAAAGCCACTCTGTTATACAAAGCTTTGACATCATCATTACGCATCCGGATGCAACCGTGAGACACTGCTTGTCCCACCAGTTCCTCATCATTGGTACCATGAAACCCGATGTAGTTTGTTCCATCACTCCAAAATGCCATCCACCTTGGACCAAGAGGGTTTTCTGGTCCTGGAGCAACAACTTCACCAGTGATAGGATGCTGCCAAACTGGATTTTGAACCATCTGTGTCACTTGGAAATTTCCTGTAGGGGTTTCCCAACCAGGCTGACCGATGGCAACTGGATAACTGGCTTCGAGTTTATCTCCTCGATAAACATAAAGACGACGCTCACTTAGTTTAATCACTAAACGAGGGGTATTATTAAAGAAATCTTCCTCTTGCCGCAGATAGTGATTGACTTCGTCGAGAGGAGACAATTCTGGTGTTTCAACCCTTGGCAGAAAGCTTTCATAGGGAATTTCTTTCCAGTTAGTGAAACTAGTATTGGTTAGATCAGCGGCGGCAGTGGCTACCTCTGCGTATAATAACGGGATAGCTACACTTAAGCCGCACACAATTAAGCGTTGAGTGGAAAGTTTTCCGTTCACGATTTCCTCTTAGCTAGTCGATATTTTATGTGCATATTTTAATTGATCATGTTTTGTTCACTTTTGACCGTTGACTGTTGACGGTTCTACCGATCCCACGGCTTTGATCTAAACACCCATGATCTAAACACCCATGATCTAAACACCCATGATCTAAACACCCATGATCTAAACACACATAGCTATCAGACTTTATCCTTTAGAGGTTGCTGAACTAAAAAACTGACTCAAGTATAGTTGGGTCAGTTATAGCGTTTCTCGCTCCTTATGAGGTACATTCAATTTTCACGCGGTGCCACTCCCTACTCCCTACTCCCTACTCCCTAAAACCAAGATAGATGTCACACTGATTGCTTAATGTTAAGTTGTGACATATCACTGGGTGCAACTGCGCCTTTTTCAGTAATAATGGCAGTGATTAACTCCGCCGGAGTAACATCAAAAGCTGGGTTATAAAATTCCACTTTAGGAGGACAAATCACTGTTTCCCCAATCTGATAAATTTCTGAGGGGTGACGTTCTTCAATAGGAATTTCTTGGCCAGTAGATAGCTGAAAATCAATGGTTGAGATCGGAGCAGCCACAAAGAAGGGTATCTGATGAGCTTGAGCAATCAGGGCTAAACTATAGGTACCAATTTTGTTAGCCGTATCTCCATTGGCAGCAATTCGATCAGCTCCCACTACAACCGCATCAATTAGCCCTTGTTTCATACAATGGGCGGCCATGCTATCAGTAATTAAAGTAACCGGAATACCTTCTTCGACGCATTCCCAGGTCGTTAACCTAGCACCTTGCAAGCGGGGGCGGGTTTCGTCAGCATATAATCTGGCTAATCGCCCCTCCCGCCACGCCGAACGCACCACTCCCAAGGCAGTACCATACCCAGCTGTTGCCAACGCTCCTGCATTACAATGGGTCAGAAGACACAGTTTGTCGGGGGTTGTCGGTAATACTTCTAATCCGCGATCGCCTATGGCTTGACAGGTTTGTAAATCCTCCAGCTGAATTTGTTTAGCTGTTTCAAGTAAGGAAGCTTTAATCTCTTCTACTGTCCCGATCGTTTCATAGGCATTTTTAAGCATCCGCATGATTGCCCAAAACAAATTCACGGCTGTAGGACGAGTTTGCCGCAACTGCTGCGCTACAACTTCAAGCTCTTCGAGGAAAGCCTTGCGTTCGTTAGTTTTAATCTCTCTTGCGCCAAGGTAAATGCCATAAGCTGCTGCGATCCCAATCGCTGGCGCTCCCCGAACAATCATAGTTTTAATCGCCTCAACCATATCTTCACAGCGGCTGATTTCTACAATGGAATATTTGCCGGGTAAGCGGTTTTGGTCAATAAGGAAAACTCGGTCGTTTTCCCAAACAACGGGATACACTTGGTATGTGGATGAGTTCATATAAGTTCGGTATATTCTTAATTATTAATTGTTTATTATTAATTGCTATTTTGTTCACGGTTGACGGTTAACAGTTAACAGTTAACTCTCAACCGTCAACCGTCAACTGTTAACATTGATAAATTAACTAACAGCAGATGGCTGTTTACTAAAGAACGCTTCCCTGATCTGTTCAGCAATTTGAGAGCCAGTCAGCCCCAAATCAGCTTTTGATTCATCGGGCTTGGCATGATCCACTAATTTATCCGGTACACCAAAGCGTTTGAGGGGAACTAATATATCATTATCCATCAGTGCTTCTGCCACCGCTGAACCAAACCCACCCATTAAGCACCCTTCTTCTAGGGTAACTACACGACCAATTTTCTGAGCCAAGGGGAAGATTAATTCTGTATCTAGGGGCTTGACAAAACGAGCATTAATCACTGTTGCTTCAATACCATGCTCGCTAAGAATTTCAGCGGTTTGCATGGCGGTGTAAACCATACTGCCGTACCCTACCATTAACAGGTCGTCACCATTACGCAATAGTTCTGCTTTACCAATGGGTAGTGCTTCCCAACCATCTTCCATCAGGGGAACGCCATAGCCACTACCCCGAGGATAGCGCATGGCAATCGGACCATCGGTGTGGTTTACTCCTGTAACTACCATACGTTGCAGTTCAGCTTCGTCTTTGGGAGCCATAATTACCATATTGGGAATGCATCGCAAATAGGCGATATCATACATCCCTTGGTGAGTAGGGCCATCTGCACCCACAATTCCTGCACGGTCGAGGCAGAAAAAGACCGGTAGGTTTTGGATACAAACGTCGTGAATAATTTGGTCGTAAGCCCGTTGTAAGAAGGTGGAGTAAATAGCTGCAACCGGTCGCATTCCTTCACAGGCTAGGCCAGCCGCTAGGGTAACGGCATGTTGTTCCGCAATCCCTACATCAATGTATTGGTTAGGGAGTTTTTCTTGCAATTTATTCAACCCTGTGCCGGTAGCCATAGCTGCCGTGATGCCAATGATTTTGGGATTATTCTGAGCTAGTGTGACCAGGGTGTGGGCAAACACTTTGGAATAGCCCGGGGGTTTGGGTTTTTTAGCGGGAAGCGCTTTACCGGTAGCTAGGTTGAAGGGACTTTGGGCATGGTAACCCACTTTGTCTGCTTCTGCGATCGCATACCCCTTGCCCTTCGTAGTTGCCACATGCACCAGCACTGGTCCATCTAGCTTGTGGGCGTTTGTAAAGGTGAAAATTAACTCCTCTAGATTGTGACCATCTACCGGTCCGATGTAGGTAAAGCCCAGTTCTTCAAAGACAGCTCCGACCTTAGGTACAGCTAAACGCTTCATCCCTTCCTTGAGCCGTTGCAAGTCTGGGGATAAAGACTCACCGACAAAGGGGAGATTTTTGAACTGTTCCTCCAAATTGTCAGTAATAAACTGCATCGGCTCAGAAAGCCGCACTTTGTTGAGGTAACGGGGAATAGCCCCGACATTGGGGGAGATGGACATCTCATTATCATTGAGCACCACCAGGAGTTTAGTATGGGGTAAGTGTCCGGCATGATTGATGGCTTCCAATGCCATGCCACCGGTCAGAGCACCATCACCAATAACTGCTGCTACTTTGAAGTTTTGCCCTTTGCGGTCTCGGGCGATCGCCATACCCAAAGCAGAAGAAATACTGGTGGAGGCATGACCGGCTCCAAAGTGATCAAACTTATTCTCGCAACGCTTTAGATAACCAGCAATACCATCTTTCTGCCGTAGGGTATGGAATCGGTTATAGCGCCCCGTGAGCATTTTGTGGGGATAAGCTTGGTGTCCAACGTCCCAGACTACCTTATCATAGTCAAGGTCAAGTGTTTGATATAGAGCTAGGGTTAATTCTACCACTCCCAAGCCTGGACCTAAGTGACCACCACTAGTAGCTATGGTTTGGAGGTGTTTCTCGCGAATTTGACGGGCAATTTCCTCTAGTTGACGAATCGATAGACCGTGCAACTGATTTGGATGAGTAATTTCACTGAGATGCATACCGTCTCTTTGAATTGCTACTGGATCGTGTTAATGTTTGTCTTTCGACTCCCTAAAAGTATCCAATAATTTGGCGCTTCGAGGGTTATATGGAAGCTAAAGATTACCTGAAAAAGGGCATTTCTGGTCAATTTTCTATTGTAAATTTTCCTTGCGACCAGCAGCCTTTAACCATTGCTCCCGATACTCCAGTAACGGAAGCGATCGCTACGATGAATCAAACCGGAAGGAGCTATGTGCTGGTAGTACAGCAGCAGAAATTGCTAGGTATTTTTACAGAACGGGATGTGGTCCAAGTAGCATCAGCTGGAATGGTACACTCAGCTGTTTCCATTGCTGATGTGATGACTCAAGAGTTAATTACCTTGCCCATCATACCGACACCAGACATTGTTTTGGTCGAGTCCCGATTACGTCAATACCAGATTCGTCACCTACCCCTAGTGGATGAGCAAGGTCAAGTAGTACGTGTGGTGACCCCCCACACCATGGCAGCAATCCTCTCTGCTATCGTGACTAAGGTGGAAGACTTACAGCAACATTTGACTCAAAAAGAAGGGGAATTAGTGGCAGCTAATCACCGATGGCAGCAGGAAGTTGCTGTCAATCAGCAGTTTGAGGAGGAATTGGGGGAAAATGAACATGCCTGGCAGTTGAGCCAAGAACGTCTTGAGAGTATTCTGGCTTCCCTAGAAGCAGTGGTATGGTCTTTTGATCCTTCCATTGACAAACTGCTTTATCTTAACAGTGCTACCGAGCAAGTCTATGGTCGCAGTATCACTGAGTTCTTCGGAAACTTACGCCTGTGGGAATCAGTGGTTCACCCAGAGGATGTCGAAACCTATCAACTGGCCGACCAAACCCTGCTGTCAACTGGTGCCAAAGATATTGACTACAGAATTTTGCGACCGGATGGAGCTGTGAGTTGGATTCGCCATCGCGCTCACCTCCTCACAGATGCTAATAACACTCCCATTCGGATCTATAACATAGCCATCGACATCACACAGCTCAAACAGGTCGAGGAAAACCTCAAAGCTACCCTAGTTGAGAAAGAGGTGCTGCTCCAAGAAATTCACCATCGGGTCAAAAACAACTTACAAATTGTTTCTGGCTTGCTACACTTGCAATCTGTGACAGTAGATCAACCCGAAACCCGATTACAGCTGTCGGAAGCTCGCCATCGCCTTGAAGCCATGGCTCTAATTCACAAGAAACTTTATGGTGCCTCAGTGATAGGCAACCTGGATGTAGTCGATTATATCCAGAACCTAGCCGTGAACTTACTGGTAGCTTATCAAGTCACTAGCGATAGGATTCAGTTACACACCACTATTGAACCGATTCCCCTCAGTCTTGATCAGGCCATCCCTTGCGGTCTAATCATCAATGAACTGGTATCCAATTCCCTGAAGTACGGGTTTCCCAATGGACGCTCTGGTGAGATTCACATTGAATTGCACCGTAGCGGGGATGATGACGTTGAATTGATTGTCCGAGATAATGGGGTTGGTTTACCAGAAAAGTTAGATTGGCGTAATACCCAGTCTCTAGGATTATCGTTAGTTTATGACCTGGCAACGGAACAATTAGACGGGAGTATGTTTCACGGCCATAGCGAGGGCACAGCTTTCCGAATAGTATTCTCAACAGCAACAATTCTAGAAGCAATAGGACAACAATCGTGATTACCAGGGTGTTAGTTGTAGAAGACGAAGTTATTGTTGCTAAGACAATTGCTAGCCAGCTTAAGCAATTGGGGTATATGGTATCAGCTACTGCTTCATCTGGCTCTCAAGCCATTACCAAAGCCGCTCAAACTAAGCCTGACTTAGTGCTGATGGACATTTTCCTAAAAGGCAAGATGGATGGTATTACTGCTGCTAGGCAAATCCGTGAACATTTACGTATTCCTATCGTCTATTTGACTGCCTATGCAGATGAAGATACCTTGCAACGGGCTAAAGTTACCCAACCCTTTGGTTATGTTACTAAACCGTTTAACGAGAGAGACTTGCGGGTTGCCATTGAAATGGCTCTCCAGCAATACCAGATGGAGCAGTCGTTGCAGAACAGCCAAGCTCAGTTGTCATCCATTTTAAACTCTATCGATGATGCAGTTATTGCTACCACCCCACAAGGTACGATTACTTTTATGAATGCTTCCGCTGAAGCTCTGACTGGCTGGCACCAATCTGAGGTATGGGGGCGAGATGTGACTTCAGTGTTCCCAATTGTTAATGATCTGACCGGGAATCTAGTCAAGTATCCCCTAGATAAAGTGATCAAGACCGGACAAGTTGTCTATCTGGGCGAGCATAACGCTTTGATCGCAAAGGACGGTGGTCGAATTCCTGTTGGTAATAGTGCCTCACCCCTAAAAGACCAACTGGGAAACGTGAATGGAGTAGTTCTGGCGTTTTGGGATATCAGCGAGGATCCTCAGACAGAAATGTTAGAGGAGGTGTTGGCAAAAGAAGAAGAAATCCAAGATTTCCGCTCCCAGTTCGTTTCCACCGTTTGCCACGAATTCCGTAATCCCCTCAGTGTGATCCTAACTGCTGCTGAGTTACTTAAGCGCTATGGTAATCTGGCCACTCAGGAGCAAAAGCAGCGTTATCTAAAACGAATTACTATTTCAGTAGAGCGCATGACTGAGTTGATGGAAGAGGTGTTGCTAATCGGTCAAGCTGAAGTAGGTCGGCTAGATTTTATTCCAACTCCGATGAACTTAGAGCAATTCTGCCAGGATTTAATTGCAGAACTATGCCTAGATGAAGCCAGCCGCAACCGGATTGTTTTTACCTCTGATAGGATCTATACACAAGTCTGTATGGATGATAGACTTATACATTACATTATAACTAATCTGCTTACCAATGCTTTGAAGTATTCTCCTTCTCATGAAATCGTGACCTTTCACCTAACTTGTGATTTGAAAGAGCAGTTGGTTGTGTTCCGCATCCAGGATAAAGGAATTGGGATTGCTGAAGCAGACCAAAAGAAAATTTTCGAGTCTTTTTATCGAGCCAAAAATGTGGGGACAATTCAAGGGACTGGTCTGGGACTATCGATTGTGAAACGCTGTGTAGAACAGCATCAGGGAGAGATTGAACTGACTAGCCAATTGGGCGTTGGGACAACATTTACGATTAAAATTCCCATAGTAAATAATGGGGAAGTAAGACTTCTGAATTCAGACGTCACAAGTGCTGATTGGCAATGGCTCGGGAGTAGTCACAATTAGCTATAGCAAGTCTTATACCCATGAGGTACAAATTTTTAGGTTTTAGGTTTTAGGTTTTAGGTTTTAGGTTTTAGGTTTTAGGTTTTAGGTTTTAGGTTTTAGGTTTTAGGTTTTAGGGAGCAGGGAGCAGGGAGCAGGGAGCAGGGAGCAGGGAGCAGGGAGCAGGGAGCAGGGAGCAGGGAGCAGGGAGCAGATAAGAGGCAAGAGGCAAGAGGCAAGAGCGACTGCATCAAGACGGTAAGAGGTAAAAAAATATTTGTACCTCTTAGCTATGAGAAACGCTATATCTTTTTACCGATAAGGGTAAGGGTGTGTTTAAAACAAGAGTAGTTTAAAAAAAGCGAAACTTTATGGATATTAATACCAATAAAAAATGACAAAGGACAAATGACAAAAAAACCTGGCTTAAAACTTGTTATTACTGCGGCGATCGCATTTTTTTTATTCACCTTAGTTTTTACTCTACATCGACATTATACCTTTTATTCGTCTTACGACCAAGGAATTTTTAATCAAGTCTTCTGGAATGGCAGTCACGGTCGCTTCTTTCAGAGTACTCTTTCATCCCAGCTGTCTACTAATGTAGTTCATAATGGGGAAGTTCCAAATGTCTATTACCACCGATTAGGGCAACACTTTACTCCCGCGCTGTTACTTTGGTTACCGTTATATGCTTTGTTTCCATTTCCCGCGACTCTAACCGTTTTGCAGGTAACGTTGGTAACAGCTGCTGGTGTAGTTTTGTATATCCTGGCCAGACAGTATCTGCAACCGATGTTAGCAGCAATGATTACGGTTAGCTTTTACTGTGCTAATGCTATTCTTGGTCCGACCTTAGCCAACTTCCATGACATCTGCCAAATTCCGCTGTTTGTGTTTGGGCTACTGCTAGCTATGGAAAAACGCTGGTGGTGGCTGTTTTGGTTGCTGGCAATTTTGATTTTAGCTGTACGGGAAGATTCCGGGATAGGTTTGTTTGGTGTGGGATTCTATTTAATTGTCAGTCGGCGCTACCCTCGCATTGGTCTGGCAGTTTGTACCCTCAGTTTCGGTTACATACTTGTCTTGACCAATCTAATTATGCCCCTATTTTCGGAAGATATTTCTCAACGGTTCATGATCGAGCGTTTTGGTCAGTACGCTGATGGGGATGAGGCGTCTACCCTGGAAATTCTTAAGGGTATGCTGACCAATCCCTGGCGTTTACTAGTAGAATTGTTTACTCCCTTTTTTGGTACTATTCAGTATTTATTAGGTCAATGGTTACCGTTAGCATTTATACCAGCTATTGCTCCCGCTTCTTGGTCTATTGCAGCATTTCCTTTGCTAAAACTTCTGTTGGGTAAAGGTCAATCAGTGCTTGCGATTAATATCCGCTATGCGATGACCGTAGTACCTGGGCTATTTTATGGCGCGATACTTTGGTGGTCAGCTCATCCCCAATTTAGTGAAGCTGTGATCTCGGCTAGGTCTAAGTTTCGGCGCTTTTGGATTTTTTGTCTAACCCTTGCGGTAGTGTTGACCATTACCTCTAGCCCAAATCGAACCTTTTATTTCCTCCTTCCGGATTCCTACCAACCCTTCGTCTATGTGCCCTTAACGCAACAGTGGTCTCGTGTGGGGTCGATCCGGTCATTACTGGCTCAGATTCCCGCAAATGCTAGTGTCTCAGCCACTACCTATCTAGTGCCTCATCTGTCAGGACGTCGGGAAATCATCCGCTTAGCTGACTTACAGTTGCGCAATGATAATGGCGAGGTGGTGAAGGTGGATTATGCGATCGCAGATTTATGGCGGTTACAACGCTATCAAATTGCCTTTAAGCATGATGGTCAGCGGTTGCGCTCTTTAGTTAACATGATTGACCGGGTCACCAAGACTAACGAGTATGGCATCATTGATTTTAAAGATGGTGTGATTTTGATGCAAACAGGAGTAGCATCTAATCCAGAAGCGATGACAGCATGGCTCAGCTTTAGGCAAGAGTTGGATGTGTCAACTACAGGATCAGGACTTACGCATTTGCCCCCTAAATCCCCCAATTCTGGGGGACTTTGACATCATTACCCCCCAGAATTGGGGGGCTAGGGGGGCGAAATACACTTAACCGCGTAATTACTGAGGATAATAACTGTAATCCCATAGCAAAGGCAACAGGGAATAGGGAACAGGGAATAGGGAACAGGGAATATGGCATCAAAAATTATCACAATTCCGACACGGATTGCTAAAGCGTCTTCCTGGGTACAGGTCTTCTGGCTATTGAGTGCTTCGGCCATAAACTGATATTTATTAATAAATAATATTAATAAGATCAGTTCAATAAACATTAAATGCCTAGCACCAGTACTACGTCCTACGCGATTGACTTTGGCACGAGCAATACGGTAATCACTCGCTGGAACCCTGTCACGGAAACGCCAGAAACCATCACCTTACCAGGACTTGCTCTGCAACTTAGTCAAAATCCTCCCTTAATTCCCAGTTTGGTGTATGTGGAAGATGCGGCTCAGGGTAAGGTTATGGTTGGACAGGCAGTACGCGATCGCGGATTGGATCTAAGCAGTGACCCTCGATTTTTCCGCAGCTTCAAACGGGGGATTGGTGCTGAGGTTCAGGGATTTCTGCCAGAACTGGATGGGATCGGGATCACCTTTGAACAAGTTGGGGAATGGTTCCTCAACCAAATTATTGAAAACTTATCAGCCCTCCAGTCCGAGGCGGGGGATTCTGCCATTGAATCGGTTATTCTGACTGTGCCTGTGGATAGCTTTGAAGCTTACCGCCATTGGCTTAGTGGAATCTGTCAATCGTTGCCAGTGGAACAGGTGAGGATGCTGGATGAACCGACAGCGGCGGCCTTGGGCTATGGTATTGCGGAAGGGGATACTCTGCTAGTTATAGACTTTGGTGGTGGCACCCTCGATTTATCTCTGGTGCAGCTGAATCAGGAGGCTCAAGGGAATAAAAAACCCCTCGGGTTTATTCTTAAGTGGGGGCAAAAGTCCTTTGGTGAAGGGTCTAGCCAGAAGGTGAAAATTGCCCGTGTGCTGGCGAAAGTGGGACAAAACTTGGGTGGGACAGATATTGATAACTGGCTGGTGGATTATTTTGTGGAAACTCAAGGGTTAATGCGATCGCCTTTGACTACTCGACTAGCAGAACGCCTGAAAATTCAACTATCTGAGCAGTCTGAAGCCACGGAAGTCTATTTTAATGATGAAACCTTCGAGAGTTACGAACTAAAACTAGACCGGGAGACCTTTGAAACTATCCTCAAAGAACACCAGTTTTTTGATACCCTTGATAATAAGATGACGGAAGTGTTGCAACAAGCAAGACGCAACGGTATAGAAGTGCCAGATATAGATGGTGTCTTGTTAGTGGGTGGCACCGTGAAGATCCCAGCAGTTCAGGCATGGGTAAACCAGTATTTCGACTCAAGCAAGGTTCGTTGCCAAAAACCCTTTGAAGCGATCGCAACTGGCGCACTTCAGCTCAGCCAAGGTATCGAAGTCCAAGATTTTCTCTACCATAGCTACGGAATTCGCTATTGGGATAGACGGTTAAAGCGTCACAACTGGCACTCTATCATTAGAGAAGGACAGCCTTACCCCATGAGTGAGCCAGTAGAACTATTCTTAGGAGCATCGGTAGAGAATCAACCGAGTATAGAGCTAATTTTAGGAGAGTTAGGCTCCCAAACTGGTGGCACAGAGATTTATTTTGAAGGCGATCGCTTGATTACTCGTCAGTTAGGCCAGGGTCAATCTGCTGTGCAACCCCTCAATGACAGGGATGGGGCAAGAAGTCTGGCTAACTTAACACCCCTGGGCAATCCCGGAAGCGATCGCATTAAACTCCAGTTTCAAGTTGATGCTGAACGTTACTTGAGAGTTACTGTAGATGATTTACTTACCAATGAAACCTTATTGGCAAATCAGGTAGTGGCTCAGTTAAGTTAATTGGTCATATCATGTTCGGTTGAACACTTATAAATAGTAGGTAATAGGGAACAGGGAACAGGGAACAGGGAACAGGGGATCAGTGCGTCGTGCGTAGGGTGCGTTAGGGGCGGGCTTGCCCTCATGTTAAACTTCGTAGCGACTGTTGCAACAGCCCGCTCCGTAACGCACCACTAATAAACTTCATCGTGAGTGCCAATATCAATCAAAAGTATTTCTTCTTCTAAGGTGTCTGGATTTTGTTCAAAGTTGAAAATAAGACGACAATCATATTCAACCGAACAAGCCCAAGCACCTGATAATTTACCTTTGAGTTTATGAGTGCGTAGTATAGGATTATATAGAAATTATATATCCCATAAGGTACAAATTGATCCCCCTAAATCCCCCTTAATAAGGGGGACTTTGAGGTTAATGACCGTACCTCATAACTGCGAGAAACGTTTAATTCGGCGATCACATCATCAACTGTACCCCGAAAAACGTTACCTTGTTGATAGTCTTGGTGAGCTTTAGTAATATTAACAGCGATTTCTTCTCTTCTTTGTTCAATTTGTCTATGTCTAATAATATTAATTAAATCGTTTTTTTTCTCTAAAGAAAGAGCGTCAATCATTTCTAAAATTTGATTGAAGTGACTTGTTTGCATATTTTTGACTCTCTTAAGCTACGGGCGATCGGATTATGAGTCCGATAAAGTTATTTTAACTCACAATAAAAGATAAAATATTAGGGTAACAAGTGTAAAAATCAAGGGGTTTGGGTGCTGCCTTCCTTAGAGGATATATGAAAATTTTTTTGATACTGAATTTTGCCCCCCTAGCCCCCCAATTCTGGGGGGAACAAGAATCTATTTGCTGGTAAAAGTCCCCCGAGCGAGGGATTGCTCGCTCGGGGGATTTAGGGGGCTTATATGTAGCAAATGAGACTTCTCAGACAACCTCTTATAATCAATCGGGTGAAGCAGCAGATGTTGATTACTTTGAGCGCACCCTACAATAGACTAAGCACTATTGCCTCTTATCTCTTCCCTGTTCCCTGTTCCCTGTTCCCTGTTCCCTATGATTCTATCAGCAACCAAAACCGGTATCAGTCCAGAAGAATTTATTGCTCAGTATGGAGACGATCAACGCTACGAACTCATTGATGGAGAGCTAATTGAGATAGAACAAACTGGCTCCCACGAGCAAGTCGTGGCGTTGATTAGCCGAAAGCTTAATGTCGAAATAGATCGTTTAGATGTACCTTATTTTATTCCACACCGTTGCTTAATTCAGCCTTTGGGAACCTTCAACGCTTTCAGACCAGATCTGGTTGTGCTTGATGAAGGAGAACTAATCAACGAACCACTGTGGGCAAGGGAACCAGTAATAACTCTGGGTACTACTGTAAAACTCGTGGTTGAAGTGGTTAGTACAAACTGGCAGAATGATTATGCTCGTAAGTATGAAGATTACGAAGCTTTGGGGATTCCAGAATACTGGATTGTCGATTATCTCGGTATTGGCGGAAAATATTTTATTGGTAGCCCCAAACAACCGACGGTAACGGTCTGCTGTTTGGTGAATGATCAATATCAGAAAGTAATGTTTCGTAGAGTGGATTATCTCAAATCTTATGTTTTTTCTAATCTTAAGTTATCTACAGATCAATTATTTATAGGGCTGCGCTGAGGCAAGGGGGAAGGATCTCTAGTTTGACCCGGTGGTGCGTTATGGGCCGGGCTATCTCAACCGATATCAACAGGGAGAAAATCAAGGGGAGCCCGTCCCTAACACACCCTACGCCACTGATAGCTGATTACTTACCCCTAAACTTCCGTCCATCCTTCAATGGTAGCCATCAAAATGTTAACTAAAGGATGGTCTATCGCTTCCTTAAAAGCTTCCACTCCTCCAGCTTTGATAGCATTGACTACCTTAGCTTTTAGGGTTGGGTTATTCTTGATTTCCTCAGCAGCCCTCGCTACAACTGTTAACTTCTCAATCTCAGTACTAGCGGAATTAGTCTGGGATAGTTGGTTTAGAAGTTGCTGAATTTCAGCTGCTGCTTCGGCTAGGTTTTTGTCAGGAGCATGGTGGTGTATAACATCCCCTTTATTATCTCTCCCAGCAATACCACCACCTATAGTAGAGTTATTGACAAGATTAGAGTTATTGTTAGGATTATTAGCTTGGCCTTGGTCTATATCAAAACTCTGTGAATTATCTGACATATCATTATCCGCTTGAACTGTATTTGTAAGATTTATTGTAGGATTAGATAACTGATTAGTAGTAAAAGCAGCTCTAACAATTTCCTTAACATCCTTGAGATGACTTCTTTCCGCTTCTAGCAGAGCCGTTTGTTTCGCTGCTTGCAGCCTAGCTTCATAAACTGCCAAAAATTCTCTTTCAACTTTCCCCTTATCAGTTGATTCTGGAACTTCCAACGTAAGTAAAATATCATTTCCCTTTCTCTCAATTCCTTGAATCGAATCACCAGTAATTTCAGGATTTTTACCTATTAACTCTTGAAAGGCTTGACGAAATGCTTCTGGATTAACCCCATTACGCAGAAGAATCTGCACCGTATTCATAACCTGCTGATAAAGCTTTTCAAAATCCCCTGCTTGAAAAACCCGATTAGAGTCATGGGGGCGGCGCTCTCGACTTCCCATCGCATTGGGATTCTCTAGTAAAAACACATACTGACAATCAACATCAGTTAACCTAGTTGTTGAATCAATATTCCACGCTTCTAAACAAGCTCCCGTAAAATAGGCATTAGTAAAATCAGTACCAACTGCTTGAGCTTCCGTTAAATTAGCCCATTCTAAATTAGCATCCTCTAAAGTGGCTTCGCTAATATCAGCCAGTTTTAGATTCGCCTTATTTAGATTAGCCCCTCTTAAGTTTGCACCCCTAAGATTACCCTTAACATAAGACTTATTGTAACCATTACCACTAACCAATAAATCTCTGACAGCTCTATCAGCTAAGATAGTTTTACCAGGTCTAGTTCGATCCAGCTTAATAGTATTTTGCCAACAAGTATGAGTAAGATTAGCTTCTCTTAAATCTGTACTTTTGAGGGTAGCTCTCGTAAAATCAGCATTGGTTAAATCAGCTTTGTAAAAACTAGTACCTCCTGTGGCAGCAAAGGCAATAGCAATACTGCGAATCCAGGCATCTTTGAGGTCTCCTGTTAGAACACGCCAGCCCAGGTAAGTCCCAAGTAAAGCTAGGACTATAGTTATAACTCCGGCTAACTCTCCAGCAAAAGCTCCGGAAAAGGCAAAGGCTACAGTTCCGGCAACGGTAAAGGCTACAGCTCCGGCAAAGGCAAAGGCAAAAACTCCGCCTACGGCACCGGCACAAGCTACGCCTAGAGCTTGGGTAAATCCCACGACTACGGCAGCAGCACCAGCTCCGGCTCCGGCTCCGACTATGCCTACAAACCCGGCAACGCCGGCTAAATCTCCTGTACGGGCACCGGTTCCGGCTCCAGATACGGTTCCAGCAACGGCTAGAACCAAAGCTCCGACTCCGGCAATGCCTATGGCCAAAGTTCCGGCTTTTTCGATACTTTGACGAAGGGTAACAGTAAATAAGACAACTATTACAACCAAAGCTATCCAGGCGAAAACTTGCTCTACCACACCTTGAAAGGTAAATATATGCGCTACTAAAAACCTACCAGACAAGCTGGTAAATCCAGATACTCCTGACGTTATCCATGAAAGCAATAGAAGAACAATTACCCACCGTTTTTGTAATCCCGCCTTCGCTTTACAAAACCTAGTATCCCTTAAAATAGCATTCTTAAAATTTGTGCCTCGAATATCCGCTTCACTAAAATCCGCCCCTGAAAGGTCTTGCCCCTGAAACGATTGACCTCTAAGATTTTCCCTGCGGAAATCCCTTTCTCCTGCTGCATACTTTTCCAGAACGTCTTTAGCTTTCATCAGCCATAGTCATATATGTAGTAAAGGGAACAGGTAAGAAGGAATAGGTAACTTTAGTTAAATCAGTTTAGTATAACAAGCAGTTATTGTCAATAAACTGGAAATAGTTCTTAATAAACTATACCTAATTGTGTTGATTAACCGACAGACGGTTTTCGAGAGAAACCCAGCAATAGGTTGTTGTAGCTGAAACCGACTTCTACCGTTCCGATGCTCTTTTGGAGCCGCTAAATGCGATCGCACTTCCCAATTCCATTAAATTAAAACAAAAAAAAATAGCCGTAGAAATACTATCCACGGCTATATCAATACTGTAAAACAATAGGACAAATATTCCCAGGTAATTCTTGGTATTTATCGGCAAAAACCGTAAGTGTACCCATCTTTTTTGTGAACCCTGGTCAAGTTCTTAACGTGTAAGCTTATTGCCTTATTCCCTCGGACTGTGTAATTGAAGGAATTACTTTTGCTCCTAGGGTTAACTCTCCCAAACTCCCCAGTCAGAATGTTTTTGGCTATATCTCCACTGCACCAACCCTTGATCGGTTTTAATGGGTTGTGCCTAATGGGGTAGCCATACTTATTGAGTGCTGCTTTTTGTCTGCCTCCTTGACCTTTACAGGTTACTAACAGTGGTTGATTTGTCCTTAGTTCCAAGATCTCTATATCACCAACACAGGCAGCGTCAACCCAATGTTCCTTTGGGAAACCCAGTTTAATTCGGTTGTACTTGGTTTGCGCTCCCGTTGCAGTAATTAAAGGTTTGATGTTCCAGAGCACTTTTACCAACTTGTTGCGAGTCGCATTTACTGCTGCCGCATCTTTCAGCGGTTGCTTGGCTTTAGTTTTGATTTTTTGCAGCAAACTTGGTTTCTTCTTTAAAAATTCTTCTATTGGTTTATTCCCTTTCCGTTGATTGCATTTTTCGCAAGCTAGACAAAGATTGCTAACCCGATCACTTCCACCTTTAGATTTTGGATGAATGTGTTCAATTTGCAATGGGACGGATTGTTTACCGCAGTAAGTGCATTCCCTTCCCCATTTTTCTAGCAAGTATTCTCTGACTTCATACCCAGCTAATTCCCCTTGTTGGTACTCAACACCATTGATTTCGGGAACTTGCATTTTTTGGGTGTCAAACTTAACTCTTTCTACCCAAATCTCGTTAACCGGGCAAAACTTAATTAATCGTTTGATCCAGGTCTCTATAGTCAAAATCCTGTGCTCTAAGCTAGGTGGAAGCCATCCCTCTGGACGTTTGCGGTTAAGGAATCTTGGTTTTCTGTAACGGGTATGACGGTTACGCCTGCCGCGTCTTACAGCGCTTCTAGACTGTAGTTTTTTCTTGATTAATCCTCCTCTGTGCTCTAATTCCATTCCCCAAATCACCTGATTGTTTTGGACTAGAGCAAACCCAGTGACCTTGCTACCAGGGTCAATTTTTAGTTGACAGTTGGTAACAACAGGATTGTTGATCGCCGTTTTCAAAATAATAGTAAAAGGGTACATCCTAAAAACCGCAGCTTTGCCTTTGTCTAATAACCTTCGTGCCTTCTTTGGTGGAATTGGGTTTAATGGTTGTTTGTTTGTGTCAATAACAAATACATAATTTTGCATGATTAGTGCATCTCAGTTGGTAATGTGTTCCTTGACAATGTTGTAATGGCTTGTTGGGCTAACCACACGTTTGCCTTTGTCTTAATGGCTAGCGATAGAGCTAGAAGCTGGAGTTCACCCCTAGGTATCGTGACCAAAACAACGTAGGAAGTAAATCCTTAGTCTGCAACCTAGTCGGCAATTCCCAGATTTACCGGGAATTACCAAGGCTTAAACTAGGTGTAAACGTTATGTCATGTCTATCAGTTTCCGAATCAATCCCGATGTGATCCTACCGGACCAGACCGGGGGGGAAACCCCCCCATAAATTTAACCTATTAACGCCAAGTTTGATACTTGGTTGCAAAACTAATTACTTGCCCAGGAATCCCCGTCGGTTGCAAAGGGCTCCAGTCGGAAACCGACCCATAACCCAGTGCATAAAGACCGTAAATAGTCTTGGTAACTGCTTCAGGAGAGCCCTTAATGCACTTAATACGTTGTTTCTTAGGATTATTGTCGTGATTCGTAATAAAGTCTGTAGACATAAGTAAAAAACTAAATTACGTTTACAATGATTATTGTAATGATTATACTTGTTATTGTCAAGGACTTTTAGAATTTAGAATTTAGAATTCAACCAAACAACCTTCAACCAAACAACTTTATACCTTCAACCTACCCTTCCGAACCCTCAAAATAGCTAGCACTAAGATCCAGCTCTGAACTCCCTTGGACAATAGCAGTTAGCTCATTTCCTAGGAATATTCCTGTACCTGACGGTAAACCAATCGGGGATGAATCCAAGCGATAATCACTTTTAGAACCACCAAGTTGAATAACATCCTCGCGAGTATCAAAGTCCGTAATCAGAGCATAGTCATCATTCCCTGCTTCATCATACTGAATCACAGTAGTTTCACCGACAAATTGAGACTTTCCCCCTAGCACTAATCTATCCGCTCCCTCCCCACCACTAAGAGTATCAATGCCACTAGTATCACCGACAAAAATAGTAGTAGAGTTACCGTCTTTAGACAAGAAAATACCTCCACCTGTGAGAGTGTCATCCCCTAACCCGCCAGAAATCGAGTCATCTCCACTAATGCCAGCAATAATGTCGTTACCTTCCCCACCATCAAGAGTATCATTTCCTATTCCACCTAAAAGAATGTCATCATCTTCTCCTCCAGAAAAGGAATTATTACCACTAATGCTAGTCAGAATGTCACTACCCTTGCCACCGTTGAAAGTCGCACTGGTTGCTCTACTCACCAGAATGTCATTGCTTCTCCCGCCAAAAATCTGATTTCGACTAAAGCTGCTATTCAACGAAGAAATACCGACTCTAGATTTCAAAAGCGATGCAGCGCGGTCTTGGGGGTTTCCCCCATGAGCGACTGCATCAAGAAAGGCAAGAGGATTGAATTCATCTAGCTTAATGCCAAACTCAGATCCAGAAAAAAAACTATCGTCACTTACCTCAAAAAAACTAATTCTAGATAAAATCATCGTTTTTACTCCTTAAGCTGTTGTGCATTTAAACTGTATATTAGTGAAATCACATTAAAAAGATAGATCCCAGTCCCCTTTTGCCTTTTGCCTTTTGCCTTTTGCCTTTTGCCTTTTACCTTTTGCCTTTTGCCTTGCTAAAATTTAGTAATTGAACCTAATCCTAATATGTTTCTAATTACGGTTTTGGGATTGCCGTAATAATTGATATTTCCTAAGCCAAATACACTAGCATTAAGCTTTTCAGTCGCATAAACATCTACTTGGAAAGCACCAAATAGGTCAACCTTAGCTTTTGTAGAGGAAAGATTTTTACCATTGACATCAACGGCTCCATATACCTTTAGATATAGCTCTTTGGTCTTGCCATATAGTTCAGTATTGCCGCTCCCATTTACCTTAATATTTAAGCGCTTATTATTGACATTGTAAACTTTCACATAATTAGCGCCATGGGTAGATAGTTGGTCGATAGTTTGGGTAGATGCTTTAATTTTTAAGATGGTTTTAGGAGAAATACTTTTTTCAGGATAAATGAATAGGGTATTATCTCTGACTTCTGTAATAATTAGGGGCAAGATATTATCATCACCGCTAATTTCAAGATTGGTAGTTTGCTGACTAACTAGTTCAATCTCATAACTACCACTAATGTCAATCGCAGTAAAAGGGCTAACTTTTCTGCTTTCCGTTTTCAAAACACTACTACCTTGAACAATCATGGTATTAAGCTGACTAACAACTGGTGCTTTAACTGAATCAAGCAAACTACTGTCTAACCCAATAACTGAGTTACAGACGTTTTCAGATGAATTGACCTGACTACCTTTAGCTGCAAGCCCCCTAAATCCCCATCTGTCAAAAAGCGAAGCATCCGCTAATTCCCCCCAGAATTGGGGGGTTAGGGGGGCGGGGGACTTTAACTCAATTTCCCCCCAGCGAGGGATTGCTCGCTGGGGGGCTAGGGGGGCGAAATTTGCTGTAAACCCACTAACAGCTAATGCTAGTAAAACAGGTATCTTAGATAACATTGTTTTTTTACCAACCTCCTTTTGCTTAACTTCAGCTACTCCTTAGCTACTCCTTAATTGCCAGGATTAATGTCCTTCCTTTGTAAGTCTTCAGCAGTCAGTAGTCAGCTATAGCGTTTATAGGATTTATGACGTACGCTTCTCAAGCTCAAAGTCCCCCTTATCAAGGGGGATTTAGGGGGATCCATTTGTACCTCATGGCATAGCGATGCAGCGCGGTCTTGGGGAGGCAGCGCGGTCTTGGGGGTCCCCCCGGAGACGAAACCTGATTACGTTGAGCCTTTATGGTTGGTCGGCTATGCAGAAAAGGGGTAAAACTTATTGATTAAGGCTCAACTGTCTTACGGTAACTTCTAACCATGAGCGACTGCCGTGGTTTCCCCCATGAGCGACTGCATCAAGACAGAGAATTGCTATATCAGCTATTAGCTGACCGCTGACCGCTGATAACTGACTGCTGACTGCTGACTGCTTACAGCTCATCTATCATTTTTTTGAATTTAACCAAGAAAGTCAAGCTGATCAAGGAGATTGTTTAGACCTAACTAAAGACCTTAAGTCTTCAACAATTACCTGGACATAAATTCTGTTAACTGTGTTTATAAACTTAACCTTACAAAAACCATTTAGGTTACCGGTTAACCGATCCAAAGTCCTCTTGTCTCAACAGTTAACTTTAATTGGGTCTGACTCCTGACATTAGCATATATAGCAATTCATTTAGGAATTGTGAAAATTTTTATTCCCTACTCCCTACTCCCTACTCCCTACTCCCTACTCCCTGTTCCCAGATCCGCTGTTCCCTATTCCCTGTTCCCCTTGCTATAGCTGATATAAAATCAATCATTTTTGGACGCAAGTCAACTATTTATTTCTATGTATTACGTTAAAAAAACTATCTTTAACTCTTAGTATTAGCCTGGTATAACCTCAAAAAAACATAGACAGAAGCTTCTGATTTAGGTCTAATCAATCCCTAATTACTATTGAATTTATTGTTCCAATATTTAAAAATGAAAATTACAGGACTAGACAAAACAAAGTCTAATCCTGGATCTAATCTAATCGCAGTTGACTTAAACTCACTGTAGTCAAGGAGTAAATCAAATGAGTAATATCAAAATATCTGAATTACGTTCTGCTGGCTCAGAGCTATTTTATGATTCCGAAAGCTTTCTCAATGAGCTAACTGATGAACAGGAAATAGATTCTGTGTTGGGGGGATTTCGTATACACCCATTCAGTAAACGAACAATTCCTTTCCCAATCAAAACTTTCCCAATCAAAACCTTCCCAATCCACCCCTTCCCAATCTGCTTCCCACGAACCATTCGTACCAGAAGACCAAGAAAAATTCACTAACATGGTGTTGGTAAATTAGGGTTACCTTAATGGGTGATTGTACCACATTTTCCCATTAATCCGACCTAATTAACCGACAAGCCTATAGGGTATCACCTGTCAGTTTATTGATAAACCCCCCAAACTTGCTTTTAGTTTAGGGGGTATTTCTTTTTATAGTTTATATCAGTGGTATAAGGGAATAGGGAACAGCGGATCTGGGAACAGGGAAAAGATAAGAGGTAACAGGGCAAAAATTATGTATACCTCATTAGCCATTAATCGTAGGGTGGGCAGTGCCTACCAACGCGCTTTGCAAGCTTCATTATCTGTCTGCTGCACTGCCCACCCTACATGAACTGACGGCTGATGGCTGAACGCGCACGCGTGAGCTTTTAGCTCACGGCTGACGGCTGACGGCTGACTGCTGACTGCTGACGGCTGACGGCTGACTGCTTACGAATTTTCTACAGGATTACTCTGGCTTTGCTCCTGTAACCAATTCTGAAATAGGAATTCTAAAATTGCCTCTCTAACTGATTCATTTAGTTCCGTCGGAAACCACTTCTCAACTCGGAGAATGTGATAGCCAAGTTTAGTTTGAATCGGTCCGATCACTTCCCCTTCTTTAGCGTCATAAATCGCTTTGGCAATGTCTTGGGAAAGTTCTACTAGAAAGCGAATCCCCACAAAACCGCCATTGTCTTGAGACTGTTTACCCTTCGAGTGTTCCAGTGCTAAAGCACAGAAAGAAGCGTTGTCATAGCGGAGTGCTTTAACTATTTTCAAAGCCTGGGCTAGGTCAAGCACAAGAATTTGAGATAGGGCTACTCGTTTATAGTTTTCGCGATTGCTAAGATAATCGCTATCGATAACTTCTCCAAACAGATGCTCTTTTAATTTTTTCGTCAACAGCTGGACTTTAATTCCTTCAGACCACTCTTCTACAGTAATCTTCTGCTGAGAAAACCAACTATTGGTTTCAGTAACCCCTAGCAACTTGTGCTCTACACGAAAAGCATCTCCAGCCGCTTGCCATTCCTGATCGGAAACTGTAATACTAAATTCCTCACACAGATCTAAAATCAAAGCATCTTGTTCAGCTAAACTAGCAATTTCAGCAAATTTCCTGGAACGGCGCAGGTAAGTAATAATATCTGCATCCGTTACTGGAGAAGTTTCTACTACTACCGTTTTTTCTAAGGTTTCTGTCGTTTGTGTCATGGTTTTTTGTGATTAATCAATGGTGTAGTGTAACAGTATAAATTATGTCAGCTATCAGCTATCAGCCGTCAGCTGTCAGCCGTCAGCTTAAAATAAACCTCAAAAGGGAAAATTTAATAGGCTGATTAGCTTTGTGGCACAGGCTAGAAGCCTGTGACATAACGGCTAACTATCTGTTTGATCCACTAACAACAGGTTCACGTTGGTAAATCAAGCGTTCAGCTGGGATTTCTTCGATGTTGATGCGGTTGCGATGTAAATCGCCATAGAGATTGAGATAGTCTAGTTCAGCTTGGGTTAGTTTGCCTTTCTGAATGCCTTTGATTGCTGCATCAACTTCTTCACGAGAGGTCCAACCTGCCAAGGCGACATCTACACAGTTCTGACTTAAAGAATAGCGATATAAATCTGGTACTGAAGGTATCCAGCAGTCTTCTGGTAGCTCTTCTGGGGGAGTCCAAAGAATACTCTGCATTCCAGCTGACTTAAACGTAACAATACCCGGTCGCTGGGGGTCTTCGGGAGCTAGATCCGCAAAGACCTTTTGCTGAGCAGTGCGGTGAGCAACATTATGGCGAACCATGACCACATCTAATAAAGGGCTATTTAGCCACTTTCGGGCAAGATCGTGGTCGTGGAATGACGCACCAATATAGCGCACAGCACCCATTTTTTTGAGACGTTCTGAGGTTTCAAATACTCGTTCTATGGTGCGCTGATACACTGTATTTGGACCGCGCAAATCGTTAGAAATATTCAAGCATTTCTCAAAATTATCCCCATTGTCAGCATCAATCCAACCCCAAAAAAATATATCAATGTAGTCAATTTCCAAGTCTACAAACTGATCGTATAGATAACTCAATATGGCATCGGGACTCCTGCTCATATAACTTACCGTTGCCAGAACTACCTGTTCTCGAACTGAGGAACCCCGTCCACACAGCTGGCGCAGCGCCCCAGCCATAGAACTGTAGAGATAGTGATGTAGATCGCTGGAGTAGAAGAAGTAGTTGATTCCTTGATCAAAGGCGTAGAGAGTATCCTCACTAGAAATGTGTCCCCCACCACCTAATCCCAGGCAGCTCACGGTTAAATCAGTGCGTCCTAGTTTGCGGTAAAAAGATAAATCTGACTTTGGGAATTTAACTCTAGCAGAAAGCGCTTCTTTAGCAGGGGATGGGGTGACGGTGCTGGTCAGATCAGTTAGCTTCATAACTCTAAGGGAGTATAGATGTCTTGAGATTTGGCATTTAGGTAGCACTGCTGCAATTCAATCTCCAACAAAGAGAACTGTTGGAGAATGGCTGCTATGCGAGCTTCTGGAGAATCGTCCCCTTTGTGGTGAGCTTCCAATAAGCCATTAGCAACAATTTGACAGCGGTTCATACCAAAACTTTCTTGGTCAGCAAATTTGTGGTCTGGTTCTTCCGCTAACCCCAATCCTGGCGCTAGGAATTTGGTGAACAGGGGTACTTCTGGCTTAAAATGGGATTGGTGTTGTGTATAAACCTTCTGAAGCACTAACCGCACTGCTTCATAGTAGTTTTTGTCAAAGTAGAGTACTCCTGAGTCGTAGCGGTTGTAATCCTCAGGATTATAGAGAACCTTAAAAGAGAATGGCACCGAGATTTGATTTAACTGTTGCGTCAGGCTACCCATTACCGCCACTGCACCTTCAGCGGTTAAGTTGAAGTAGATGCGGACAATTTCCCCTTCACTATCTGGATTCCCATAGTCATACATACCGAGATTACCGACTGCCATATAGAATCCGTTTTGTACCAGATTCGGAGGTAGCAACACCGCAACGTCGTCCCCAACAGCGGGAGATTGTGCTTCTGGTTGTAAATGCTCCTCCGGCTCGATATGTAGAGTTAAACCCCCCTTATTTACTGCCAGGGTGCCATCACTTTCTTGCCTTAGCACCAACCAATCCGGCTCAAAGTAGCCCTCACCAGTATTGCTTTCATCTAATCGTTGGTAAAATTTTAAATCTATCCCCAGGTAAGTATTGTTTTCTAAATTTTGGTGCAGTGTCAGGTCATCTGAATCGCCATTGAGGGCTAGATCATCTTTTAGAGAACCGTTGTAGTAAAGCCCGTAGAGAAAACTCCGCAGTTGCAAACTCAGATACTTTTTTTGCAAGTCTAAGGGCAATTGCCCAAAACGTTCTACTACCTCAGCTGGAAGTTCCAAGGGTTTGTAATCTCGATGGCGAATAGAGAAATTCGACTCCTGAATCTCAAGCTGCTTGACCATGTCTTCTAGGGCACTTCGCAGCTGTTCAGATACAGCATCTGGCAGTTGATTTGGTAGTGATTCAAGTAATTGCATGGTTTTGTGGTTTGAAAATTGTTATTTGTTATTGCAAAGGGAATAGGGAACAGCGGATCTGGGAACAGGGAGTAGGGAGTAGGGAGTAGGGAGTAGGGAGCGGTGCGACCCGTGGCGAATTTAATTACGGGTCAAGCGCACCGAGGGAGTCGGGAAAAAATCCTGTTTACTTCATTGCTATGAAAAATGCTATGACTCCCCATCTCCCCATCTCCCCATCTCCCCATCTCCCCATCTCCCCATCTCCCCACACTATTCCCTGTTCCCAGATCCGCTGTTCCCTACTTTGACTTTAAACTTGGTGCAAGATCTGATTAAGACCAATCAATTCTGATTCTGAGATACCAAAAACTGTTTGGATGGATGCTTCTGGACGGCATAATAAGCTCTTGGCTACTTGAAGCATACAGATCCCTGTATTGCCAAAGGATTTCTGGTACTCAATTATTGACTGGATGGTTTGAATCAAGGCTAGACCAGAAAATTGCATCACCCGCTGCAAAAAATTAGGGTAGCGCTCTAAAATTTCAGGAAAGCGATCGCAATAAGTCCGAATCAGGGCAGCTATGGAAGGTTGGATCTGTTCCAGGGGAGTCATCGCTAGATTCAATGCTTCTTCGATATCAATCGACTTACTCACCGCTAGACTACTTAGCCAAATGGTCAGGTAACTGGTGATAATTGAGCCTAAATCAAAGGCTGGGTCTCCCCAACTAGAGCGCTCCCAGTCAATCAGTCTAAGTCGAACGATGCCATCTGACTCTGGGGCTGACGTTGCTTGCTCCCAATCGTTGGGTAACAGGATATTGTTCAACTTCAGGTCATTGTGAACCAGACAACAAGCATCAAAACTATTACTCAGTTTAGCGATCGCTTTTCCGAGGCTATCGTAGCGCTGATACAGGGCAAAGAATTTCAGACCATCTGCGGGTACTTGACTAAATATTTCTGGACCAATTCGTTCCAAATCCTTGGTCAGATTCTGAGCATGATCCGGGGATGGATCTGCTGATTGTTCCGAGAAAAAGTCCTGATAGTCCTGACCATCTAACGTTGCACGATGAATACTAGCTACCATCGCTCCAATTGAGCTAGCGATCGCATTGGGAAAGAGATTCTCTTTACCGTAGAACTCGGTTAGGTCTTGATAGTCACTCAGGTAGTTAAAAACAATAATCGAATTATCTGGATCGAAATGGAGGACTTCAGGTAGCCAAGACCCCAGGTGACTCACCTCTGAGAATTGTCGTAAAAACTCTTGAGAGCGCCATTCCTTCAAAAACTCACCTACGGTTTCACCGTCTTGGTCGTAAGGCTCTTGTTTAACTAGGAGCTTACGACCTTCTGGCAAGGTCAGGAGCAGATTAAAGTTCTTGGCAGGCTTGGGTTCAATTTTACCCAGATCTTTTTCCTGTTGATTACAAATTCCCTGCTCAATCAGGTACTCGAAAACATTTTTAGAACTTAATAAAAATGCCATAGTTTTTTGAAACTAAAAAAATTAACAAAAAAAATAATGACTTACGGCTGATAGCACCTCAATTAGAGTGGCACAGGCTTCTAGCCTGTGATATAGCCCATTAGCTTAATGCTTTACCATCATTAATTATTAATCTTTATTTATTCAGAACAAAAAGTCAATAGGATTACCTTGATTTTTTGGACATAAGGTCTTGATTAAAGTCTTATAGTTGGGGATTTTTGCAAATACTCAATCGGAGCCAAAAGGACTCCGACTAAGCTGAGATATTGCACCATTTTCCATCAGCCCTACAGGCCGCCGGTAGTTTTAACAACCGACTAACCGATAAAGTCCATTAAAATAGATATATCCCCCCTAACCCCCCTTAAAAAAGGGGGGAAACTGAAATCATAATGTGGCCACCATTGATTCCTAGGTCAGAGGACTTGATTGATCAGCCAGGGATTTAAACCCTGGCTGACTACTGACATTACTGCAAAATATCAGTTACAACCGACTTCGTAAAGAGCCAAATACCTTGACTTACGGAACTTAGTGCTTACGAGGGCGGCGTCCCCGACGCTTATTGATAATCGTAGTGTTAATGATCGTAGTGTTAATGACAGTATTGAATATGGTATTTACAGTGTTTACGTTACCACCCCGGCTCCGTTTGCTCCGGCGTCCTCCTCCTAAAACCATGTCCATTTCCTGACCATCGCTTAGCTCATTGAGGAAGCTTTCGGAATCTTGGAATAGCTCTGAACCAGCAGGACGCAGTTCAGCGATTTTAATACTAGACATTTGGGTTTTTCCTTAATTTCAGATGTTAGTTATTGAGTTAGCCTCCAACTATTCATGACTAGTAAGCTTGCTAACTTCTTAATTTCATAATCGTACCTAAAAAAGTAAAAGTCAATAGTTTTGCTAGTTGTTTTTGGACTTTAAACGAGCCTTGAGTAGACATAAAACAATCTTTTTACTCTAGTGAATAAGACATAAATTATTGGGTTAATTCTTGAGTTATAGACATAAATAAATAACTTTTATCTTTAGTTTAAATAAGACCTAATAAAGTTACTTATGTCTTATTTAAACTAAATTTAATATTTTTACAGACATAATTAAAAGATGTATGGCTAGAATAAAAATTGATGAATTATTTCAAAATTAGTAGTCTGTCAATTTAGTTTTGAGGGTTAGGCCAAGGTGTTAGGTATTAGGTATAGTGCCTAGTGCCTCATCCAACTAACCATTGGGTTTCACTTTCAACAGGACTTAGGCAATGCCCCCTAAATCCCCCAATTCTGGGGGACTTTGACATTATTACCCCCCAATATTGGGGGGTTAGGGGGGCAAAACCAACTAAACTTCGTAAGTCCTATTCACATGAAGTAAAATTCAGCAGGATATTATGCAAAGCTTGATTACTATTGACCAGGAAGCTCTTTTTGAGCATGCCAGGCTCTCTTGCCAAATTCCTACCTTACTTGAGGGCATCGTTACTTGCAAGATTATTGAGTCAGCAGCAGCAGAGGCTGGCATTCAAGTGGAGCCGGAAGAACTCCAACAGGCAGCAGACGACTTCCGTCTCGTCACCGAACTTCATAACACTGACGAAACGTGGTCATGGCTGCAACAACATCATCTATCTCTTGATGATTTTGAAGCATTGATTTACACCAACACCATCGCTGACAAGGTCGCTCAACATCTGTTTAACGATCAAGTTGAGTCTTTTTTTTATGAGCACCAGCTTGATTATGCCGGAGTCGTCATGTACCAAGTGGTTTTGGAAGACGAAGACCTAGGGTGGGAACTCTTTTATTCCTTCAAGGAAGGGGAAATCAGTTTCCATGAGATTGCTCGCCAACATATTCAGGACGTGTCACTGCGCCGCTCTGGGGGATATCGAGGAATACTACAGCGCCAACAACTCAAGCCAGAGATTGCGGCGGCCGTCTTTGCTGCTACTCCGCCCCAGATTCTCCAACCCATTGTGACCTCATCTGGAGTACACCTGATTTTGGTTGAGGAAATCATTCAACCGCAATTGGATGAGCAGTTGCACTCTGAGATTCTTTCAAACTTGTTTTCTGACTGGCTAAAGGAACAACTGGAACAGATGGAAATTGTTGCCCACTTATAACGGGAGCATCGATATAAACGCCATAATGGCTGTTTTTTCTGGTCACAGAGCTTCATAATTACGATGTCTTCAATAAAACTTTACCGATACTTCTTGAAAAATTCACAAAGTTTTATCAGTATAGGGTGTAGATACTAATTTAGCTGTCATATGGTTGTAACTTACGTTCAACACGGTGCTCCAGAAAAGAGGGATTTAGAAGCAGGTCAGTTTTTGACTCCGGATCAACGACAATTGCTGCTAGAAAGCCTAAAAACCAATTTACGCCCAGAATACCGTCGTCGGATTGAGATTATGTTGCTGGCAGATCAAGGTCAGTCTCAGGCTCAAATTTGTACAGCATTACACTGCTCTCAAGAAACCGCACGGTATTGGATTTGCCAAGTCCAAACGGGTAACATGCACAATTGGAATGCTTTGCCAATTGGCCGACCTAAGACTATTAATGACCAATACCTTGAACGTTTGAAAGAGCTGGTGAGTCATAGTCCCCGTGAGTATGGCTATTCATTTCACTCTTGGACAGCCCATTGGTTGAACAAGCATCTGACCCGAGAGTTTGGCATTGAAGTCAGCGATCGCCATATCAACCGTCTGCTGAAAAAAATGGGACTTTCCACCCGCAATAAATCCTCCAAGGCCAAGAATACCAAGAATCCTTCTGAAACTGAGGGTTGTGGCATTGTTGTTCGCAACTTGTCTTCTGCCTCATTAACTGAATCTTTGAAATTGTGGCCATTCAATCCACAAAAAATCAGCAGCTGGTATAGCTAGTACAGCTAGTACAAAATTGTGGCAATAACTGAGTAGCTAATAGTTGGTTATCAAGAGTTAAATTCTAGTCCTTTGGACAACTAATAAGACAACTCATAACGGGTAATAAAATTACTGAAAAATTACTGATAACTGACACTTGTGCAGCAGGGCAAAAACAGATTATTTCTTGCAATCATTAGGAAGTTAGGATTGTAAATTCAATCCTAATCAGAGCTAATTCAGTAATATCTTACAAGTAGATTTTAGTCAGTCAAAACTTACGGGATGGCATCAACACATTACATGTAGCATTTCGAGGTGAATTATTTTAAGACTACATGTAGTGTAGGGGCACGGTGAACTAAATCGAGAATTGAACGTAGAGCAGATGTAGAGCAACGTAAGCATTCAGCGGTCAGCGGTCAGCGGTCAGTGGTCAGTGGTCAGCGGTCAGTGGTCAGTGGTCAGCGGTCAGCTTCTTGTATTAAAAAGCTGTTTCCGTAGCTTGGCCAATAGCTGTTCGCGTAGCTTGCGCTAATCGCTGTTCGCTGATACGCGACACGCTGATAGCTGAATGCTTACAGAGCAACTGTGCATGAATACCGTGTTACAAATAGCGATATTTTTATTACTGAATCAAAGCTCTAGGAATGTTTTGATTGATTGGAGTAAACTCCATGGTTCAGGATTCATCATCTCAAGGTGCTTTCAAGCAATATTTTGCTCAACAACTTGCCCAGACCCTGGGACAAGCACTCCCTCAACAAGAACTCGACCGCTGCTTCAAAGGTATTAAAATTCTGGAACCAAGGGCAGGTAAGGGATTCTGGCAAGCAGGTAATGGAAATGTTGGCCTTTACATCGTTATGGCTGGCAAAGTCAGGCTCCTTGATCACAACAATAACTTACTAGCTTCCTTAGAAGCATCCAGCACCTTCGGCGAGCTGACGTTGTTTCCAGAAGAATCGTTTCAGCCTTACACTGCCAGAGCTTCTGTCAAGCTCAAGGTTTGCTATCTTGCTGGTGAGTTGTTGCAGCCCTTGCTCCGTAAGTATCCCACCATCCGGGATCACCTGCATAGACAAGCAGTATTGCGGGATCTATTCTTATTGTGTCGTCGCAATGGTTTTTTCGAGAATCTACCCCGAGAAGGGTTACTTAAAACGCTATCGCTATTAAAACCCTATACTCTGGAAGTCGGCACACTCCCAGATTCTCTACTAACCAATCAAAGACTTTGGCTGCTCCGACACGGAGAGCTACTCCATGCTTCTGGCAAAAGCCTCAATGCGGGCAGCATCTACACTCCCTCCCAGTTAAGGGAGGGAAACTCTTGGCAGGTGAGGATGCCAACTCAGCTATATAGTCTCAGCAATGGTGATAGCAAAATTGCCCTACTCCACTTGCCACAACTTACTGAGCTGATTGAGTCTGATCCTACCCCATCGGCTAACGAGCAATCTATGCCACCATTGGCTAATACCTTGTCAGCTGTCGCACCTGCTCAACCGTCTCCAGAGCGAAAACCAAAACGCAAGACCCGTCAAGTTTACTTTCCTAACCCCACAGTCAAAGTCAGCCATTGGTGGCAGCAAGTTACTCAAAGCTATCCGTTCTTTGCCCAACAGAGTTCCTCAGATTGTGGTGCTGCTTGTTTAGTGATGATCGGTCGCTACTGGGGTAGGCGTTTCAGCGTTAATCGTTTGCGGGATGTTGCCAATGTTGACCGCAATGGCACATCACTACGAGGTCTAGCAGCAGCAGCAGAAAGCATCGGCTTTTCTACCCGACCGGTCAAAGCTAGTCTCGACCGATTGGCACAAGAGAAACTGCCCGCTATTGCCCATTGGGAGGGCAGACACTACATCGTGGTCTATAAAGTGACTCGCGATCGCGTAATTGTAGGAGACCCTGCCATTGGTCAAAAAACCTTCAACCATTCCGATTTCAAAGCAAATTGGACTGGCTATGCCCTTCTGTTGCAACCGACAGCAATGCTGAAGGAAGCCAAGGAGGCGAGTGTTGCGTTCTGGCAGTTCTTTGAATTAATGAAACCTCACGGGCTGGTGCTTTTTGAGGTATTGATCGCATCTATCTTAGTTCAGATCTTCGGACTAGTTACACCTCTATTCACACAGCTATTGTTAGACCGGGTCATAGTGCAAGGTAGTACCCTGACCTTAAACGCTGTTGGCTTAGGCTTGCTGCTGTTTGGCTTATTCCAAATTGCCATGACTGGCTTGCGGCAATATTTGCTAGACCACACCGCTAACAAAGTTGATCTGGCGCTTATTGTCGGGTTTATTCGCCATACCTTCCGATTACCCTTAAACTTCTTTGAATCCCGTTTTGTCGGTGACATTGTCTCCCGAGTCCAGGAAAACGAAAAAATTCAAAGCTTCCTCACTGGCGAAGCTATATCAATCTTGCTCGACTTACTCACTGTTTTTATCTACGTGAGTCTGATGTTTTGGTACAGCTGGAAATTAGCAGCCCTAGTATTATTAATTGTCCCGCCATTTTTCCTGCTGGCATTAATAGCCACGCCCTTCTTGCGCCGGATTTCCCGAGAAATCTTCGATGCTTTAGTGAATCAAGAAAGCTATCTGATCGAAACCCTGACCGGGATTAACACAATTAAATCCATGGCAGTTGAACAAACAGTGCGCTGGCATTGGGAGGAACTCCTGAATAAGTCTATCAAAACTAGCTTTTCTGGGCAAATCATCAGTAACCAATTACAAATATTCAGTAACACTATCGAAACTGTTGCTACTACTACTCTGCTTTGGTACGGAGCGTGGCTGGTGATTCAAAACCAACTCACCATCGGTCAATTAGTCGCCTTTGATATGTTGCTAAATAATGTGATTGACCCCTTCCAGCGAATAACGGTGTTGTGGAATGAATTGCAGGAAGTGCTGATTGCCGTGGAACGGATCAATGATGTGCTGGATGCGGAACCAGAAGAAGATTTGCAGCAGCAATCTCGTCAATCGTTACCAGAACTGAGGGGTCACATTCGGTTTGAGCAAGTTACCTTTCGTTATCACCCTCAAAGCGATATTAATGTACTCGAAAATCTCAGTTTTGAGGTAAAACCAGGGCAAATGGTAGCCCTAGTCGGTCGCAGTGGTTCAGGGAAAACCACCATTTCCAAATTAGTTTTGGGGCTTTATATCCCCACAGATGGCAAAGTGTTAATTGATGGTCAAGACATCACCAGTCTTTCCCTGCGCTCATTGCGGGAGCAAATTGGTGTAGTTAACCAAGATACATTTCTGTTTGGCAAAACCATTCGGGAAAACATTGCCATGGGTGATCCCTTAGCAACCCTAGAAGAAATTATGGAAGCAGCGCGACAGGCTGGTGCAGATGAGTTTATTAAACAGCTACCCATGGGTTATGAGACTCAAATTGGTGAGGGGGGTGGTATGTTATCTGGTGGTCAACGTCAGCGCCTAGCGATCGCCCGTGCTTTGGTAGGGAATCCCCGCTTGTTGATTTTAGATGAAGCTACCAGCAACCTAGATGCTGAATCCGAGCGCATCATTCAAACTAACTTCAACTCAATTTTAAAAAATCGAACCACCTTAGTTATTGCTCATCGCCTCTCTACCGTGCGCCAAGCTGATGTAATTCTAGTACTTGATCGAGGAATCTTGGTCGAAAGTGGTAACCACGAAACATTGATGGCTAAGCGTGGTCACTACTTCTATCTCAATCAGCAACAACTGACCGTTACTGTTGGTGATTGAAATCCTAATTAAAGGGAATAGGGAATCGGGAACAGGGAACAGCGGATCTGGGAACAGGGAATCGGGAATCGGGAATCGGGAATCGGGAACAGGGAAAAAATGCTGTGTACTTCATAGTTATGAAAAACGCTTTATCATTCTTGATTGATAGTAAAAATAAACTCACAAAAACAAATATAAACTTAAAAATTTATCAGATATTTATGTAAAAAAATATCATAACAGTGCAAGGATATAAAACGTTTTTAATAGTAATAATTTACACATATTTTTTCCCCTACTCCCTACTCCCTACTCCCGATTCCCTACTCCCTACTCCCTACTCCCTACTCCCTACTTCCTACTCCCTACTCCCTACTCCCTACTCCCTACTCCCTACTCCCTATTCCCTGTTCCCTTTTTTAAAAATGCTATAGCAATTACCAATTGTGGATTATGCCATACGACCCTAACTCAGGCTTTCCTAACCCAAGCTTTCCTAACTCAGGCTTTCCTAAAAAGCCAAACGATGACCATATAAATAGCAATAGTTTAGTAACCAATCCACCGGACTCCTTTAACACTAATCAGACACCACCACCAAGCCAATCAATCTCATCACAATCAGCATCACAATCAGCCTCATCACAATCTCTCGGTGATGACTGGTCTGAAGTCACCCATGACTTGCTCAATACCTTGCCACGACCGTGGACTAGGGGATTGCTCTATCTGTTAGTGATCTGTGCCGGGACCCTTTTACCTTGGTCAATGCTCTCCAAGGTAGATGAGACCGGGAGTGCCAGAGGGCGGATTGAGCCTAAGGGGAAAACCATTAGGTTGGATGCACCAGTTTCTGGAACGGTGGCTGCCCTGAAAGTGAAAGAGGGGGAGATCGTCAAGGCAGGACAGATTTTACTGGAGTTAGAATCAGATTTAGTTCGTGCTGAGCTTGAGCAGTTGCATCAAAGACAGACAGGTCAACACAATCGGCTGGCGCAGTTGGACATACTCAAGAATCAATTGATGCTGGGGCTGCATACCCAACAGCAACAGAACCAAGCTCAAGAATTGGAAAAACAGGTTCAAGTGGAGCAGGCAAAGTATAATCTAGATTCTCTCAATAATATCCATAATTTACAAAAAGATGAAAAACTGGCCCAAATCAATCAAGTTAAGCAATCGATTGAGTCGAGTCAAGCAACGTATAAATTAGCATTAATTCGGTTATCAGCTGCCCAGGAAAGACTCCCACGCTACAAACAAGCCTTTGAGCAAGGTGTCATTTCACAAGACCGCTTCATTGAAGCAGAACAGCTGGTAAAAGAAAACTATCAAAGCGTTATGCAAGCCCAGTCCGATATTTTGCAAGCCAAGTCTCGCCTCAAAGAGCAGCAAGGCAGCTACGAGCGGATTATTCATGAAGCTAAGGCTGATATTCAGCAAGCTGAACTTCGCCTCAAAGAACAGAAACGTAGCTATCAGAGTCTAGTGCAAGGGAGTAAACTGGCGATGCTAAAAATTGAGGAACAGCTGAAAAATTTGGAAACAGAAATTACTACCCTGCAAGCAGAAATTGCCCAGGCTAAAACCCAGATTAAATCCTTGGAATTTCAGTTAGAGCAACGAGTACTCAAGGCTCCTGCTACTGGCACAGTTTTTCATTTGCCCATCCAAGGCGCTGGAGATGTTGTCCAACCGGGAGAGGTAATTGTAGAGATTGCACCAGAGAATTCATCCCTAGTACTGCGAGCGCAAATAGCGACTACAGAGAGTGGGTCTTTACAGGTAGGAATGCCAGTGAAGATGAAGTTTGATGCCTATCCCTTCCAAAACTATGGAGTCTTGAAAGGTAACTTGAGTTGGATTTCCCCAGACTCAAAGATGACAGAAACCAACCAAGGCAAGCTAGAAAGTTTTGAACTGGAAATCGAGTTAGACAAGCCCTATATCGAAGCCCGAGACAAAAAGATTACCTTAACTCCAGGTCAGACTGCAACAGCAGAGGTGATTGTCCGGCAGCGTCGTGTTATTGATTTCGTTCTCGATCCATTTAAAAAGTTGCAAAAAAGTGGTTTAGAGCTTTGATATAAATTTTGGTTAATCATTAGTAATTAGCGATTAATCATTTATTAGCTGAATGCTTACGATTCAGATATCGATAGTTTTGTCAAATTTGTTAAGATATTAATTGACTCGCTATAATGATGATAATCTAGACTAATATAGCGTTTATAGTACTCATGAGGTACACATTTTTTTTCCTATTCCCTATTCCCTATTCCCTATTCCCTATTCCCTGCTCCCTGCTCCCTGCTCCCTGCTCCCTAAAAACCATAAATTTGTACCTCACAAGTTGTAGACTTGCTATAAGTACCACCTACTTATTGTACCCTAGCCGCCATGTCTTTGACTCAAGAATTAAAAACTCCAACAGAAATTGCAACAACTGTACCGGAAGATGTTATATTTCCCCCTAGGGATTTACTCAGTGACGAACCACCTTTGGAAACTGATCTACATCGACTACAAATGACCCTACTCATCCAATGCCTAGAGTGGTTGTGGGATGAGCGTGATGATTTCTATGTCTCGGGAAATCTGACTATTTATTACAGTCCTCGACAACGTAAGTCTGAAGAATTTCGTGGGCCTGACTTTTTTGTGGTGCTGGGAACTGAGCGCAAACCTCGGAACAGTTGGGTAGTGTGGCAAGAAGAGGGGAAGTATCCGAATGTGATTGTAGAAATTATTTCCCCTACCACGGCAGATACGGACCGAGGATTAAAGAAACAAATCTACCAGGATACATTCCGTACTCCCGACTATTTCTGGTTTGACCCCAACACCCTGGAATTGAAGGGCTTCCACTTGGTAGATGGTTGTTATCTCGAACTTGAGCCTAATCAAGAAGGTTGGTTGTGGAGTCAACAGTTGGCACTATATTTGGGAATTTATGAATTAAAATTACGTTGGTTTACCGCAGAAGGACAACTAGTTCCCACTCCTACTGAAGCAGCCGAACAAGAATGTCAGCAAAAGGAACAAGCTCAGGAGCAATTAGCTCAAATGGAGTCATTATTAGCTCGTTATCGAGAACAGTTTGGTGATTTGCCTCAGTGATATACTAGAATTTATCATATCTATGAGGTACACATGATTTTTTACCTGTTCCCAGATCCGCTTTTACCTACTCTCTACTACCTACTCCCTAAAACCCATAATTTTGTACCTCACCCAATTGATAACTGCTATATTTGTAATGAATGTAACTCTGTATAGGTTCCATCTTTTTCCAGCAGTTGAGGGTGATTGCCAACTTCTACAATATGCCCTCGTTCCATAACTACAATCCGGTCAGCTTTCCGAATCGTTGATAGGCGATGAGCTACCACAAACGTTGTGCGGTTTTCCATCAAATGTTCCAAAGCTTCCTGAATCAAAGCTTCCGAAGCAGTATCTAGAGACGATGTTGCTTCATCGAGAACTAACACCCGTGGATTACGAATTAAAGCACGAGCAATAGCTAGTCGTTGCCGTTGACCACCAGAAAGTTTTGCCCCATTTTCCCCAATTAGAGTATCAAGCCCCGAGGGCAATTCCTGAATAAATTCTAAGGCATTGGCATCCTTAATCGCCTTGATTAACTGTTCTTCATCCAATTGTTCACTGCCGTACACAATATTCTCTCGCACCGTACCTTCAAATAAGATAGTCTCCTGGGAAACCACTGACAGGAATTTCCGATAGGTCTGTAGGTCGAGGCTACTCATATCTGTACCATCTAGTAAAACTCTTCCGGTCGTGGGAGCCATGAAACCAATAATCAGGCTTAATAAGGTAGATTTTCCGGCTCCGGATGGTCCGACGATGGCAATGGTTTCCCCAGGATTGACCTGTAGACAAAAGTCTTGAATAGCAAACTGTTCCGTATCGGGATACTTATAACTAACGGACTCAAAGGTGAATTCACCACGCACCTGTTGCAGAGCTATTTTACCAGGATTGCGCTCTAGGTCAGGACACTCGATAATTTCACCCACTGAGCGAATGGATTCAAACCCTTTGCCAATCTGTGGCAATACCGCTAATATTTGCACTATCGAGTTAGTCAGGGAATCAAAATAACCAGTGAGTAACACTACATCTCCCACTGTGATTGACCATTGTTTGGTATAGACTAACCAGGCTGAGGTGATCAAGCAAACCAGACTGAATAAGCGTAGGGTTACCCAAGAAGAGGCATCGGTAATCGCGTTAATCGAGTCAAGTCGCACCGCTGCCTGTTTGACCGTCACTAGCTTGCCATCAATCCGTTCCATCTCAGTCTGTTGAGCACCATGAGCTCGTGTGACTGGGATTAGCTGAATCATCTCGATTAAGCTAGCTGCCATTTCTTCGAGTTGTTGTCTCAAAGCAGAATTGCGATCGCGAATCGGTCGTCTGAGTACCGAGATCAGAATCACAGCCGCTGGGACAGTTCCCAGGAAGAACAGCAGGAACCAAGGAGCACGAATAGCAGTAGCGACAATTGCTACTAAGATAGTTAGCACAGCAGAAGGAACAAACTGGAACAGGGTTGTTGCCAACCCTTGAATTTGTTCCACATCCCGCAAGAGTTTGGTTTGTAGTGCTCCCTTGCTGTTATTTTTGTAGAACCCAATGGAAAGCAGTTGCAGCTGCTGGGTGATTAGTGAGCGCAGATTCGACTCCATGTTGCGAGTCGCGAGACTCATAAACCGGATGTGTAAGTAATGGGTGGGGATATTTTGCAGTATAGAAATCCCTAAGATAGCCCCATTAATCCATAACTCCGACAGTGGGTGAGTGCTTGGGTTGGAAATAATATCAATCACATTAGCAATCACCAATGGTCTGATCCATTCCGGACTGTGTTTGATCACATAAACCGCCATCGACAGTCCGATTTTACCTAGGTCTTGGCGGTAGAGATAAAGTAGTGTCCGGAAGGGGTACTCACTCCGATACTCCTGAGGAGTTGACTCCTTCGGTAGATTAGATGCTGCCGTAACACTTTCCACGGATAATGCTTTCATGTCCCCAGTCCCTATGTCTCCTCTAACTGGTACTGTCTTGACACATGGACTGTAAAGAAACAGACAAGGAATTGTCGATTCTTATAAAGAAACAAAAAATATTTTTTTTATCAAAACTATGTCTTTTTTAAGTCTTTATCGTCGCCATAACGGTAGTTATAAACATGTATTGATTGCCTAATCAAACCCTAAGCATTTTATTTATAAAAAACTAATTTTTGTATGTTTTTTAAAATCTAAATTTTACTATAGCATTCGAAGCAAAGCTTAGGAGATATTTCTTTTACTTGCTCCCTACTCCCTGCTCCCTGCTCCCTGCTCCCTTTACACTAGAATAGTATGTCCTAAACTATACTTCCATTGCTATAAAAAGTTACTTATTTAAGACCCCAATAATTTGGGGTCACTACCTATTTATCACTACCATTTATTCAGCATCAGTATCAACACCCGCACCCCTACCGCTAGTCTCAATTACGGGATAGTAATTTTTAGGTTTATCACCCACGGTAAGCCCACCATGAAGCATGGCTTGCATTTCTGAACCAAAGAAAGTATAGGGAAATTTTAATTCTGGAGTACTTACCTGATTAAGACGCATTACATGCTCCTCGCTCAGGGTAAAATCTAATGCCTGTAGATTATCCTGAAGCTGATGGGGTTTAGTCGCACCAATAATCACCGAAGCAATACCAGGTTGGTTAGCCGCCCAATTTACTGCTACTTGAGCCATACTGCGTCCTACCTCTGTTGCCACAGCTTCTAACTCTGCCACAATTTTCCAATTGCGATCGCTAAACTTTTGAAAGGCTGGATTAATTGACTCTTTCATCGCTTCTAAGCGACCTTCACCCATGCCACCATCTTCACTAGGGCGATATTTCCCACTGAGTAAACCACTAGCAAGGGGACTCCACACCATAATTCCCATACCGTGTTCTGTACCAAAAGGGACAAACTCATTTTCAATATTCCGTTCTACCAGGGAATATTCTAATTGCAGCGTGGATAACGTTTCATAGCCTCTCAACTCCGCAATAGTTTGCGCACGAGAAGCATACCAAGCAGGAACATCAGAAAGACCAATATAACGCACCTTACCAGAGCGAACTAGATCATCTAGGGTACGCATCACCTCTGCAGCGCTCGTAATTCTATCCCAGGTATGTAATATATAGAGATCAATATAGTCAGTATTTAAACGCTTGAGCGACCCTTCCACTGCACGCATAATATTTTTACGTCCATTGCCCCCAGCATTAGGATTGCCAGGTTCTCCGTTGTAGGAAAATTTGGTAGCAATCACCATCAAGTCCCGCAAATTACGCTCAGCAATAAACTCTCCTAACCAAGTTTCACTCGTCCCATTGGTATAAAGGTCGGCGGTATCAATAAAGTTACCACCTGCTTCAACATAATCATCAAATAGGGTTTTGGCGGTTGTACGGTCTGCTCCCCAGCCCCACTCAGTACCAAAAGTCATTGTTCCAAGAGCTAGGCGACTGACGCGCAATCCAGAACGACCAAGGGTGTAATAGTTATTCACAGACATAATAAATATTGCCTTCGGACTATTGTGGTAAGGGTTATCGCTCAAGGGGAGCAAGGCTGATAATTGAACCCAGAAAAAAAGGATTTTTCCAGACTCGACCCATCCTTCCCCTTTGAGTATTCCAATAGCTAGCGCTGTAAACTTCTGGGATCGAGAGCATCCCGCAACCCATCCCCAAGTAAATTAAATGCCAACACCGTCAGAATAATCAGCAGTGCTGGGGGCCAAATCAACCAAGGCTGTAGCACGATGATTGAGGCATTGGTTGCCAAAGACAACAAATTTCCCCAGGACGGGTCCGGTTGCTGAATTCCCAACCCAATCAAACTCAGTACTGACTCGGCCACAATGAAACCAGGAACTGCCAGGGTTGCTGATATAATCACATAGGAAGCTGTCTGGGGCAGAACGTGGCGTACAATGATATAAAAGGGATTCGCCCCCATAGTTTTGGCAGCTTGGACAAATTCCCGCTCCTTAATCGATAACACCTGTCCTCGAATCACTCGTGCTAAGCCAGACCAGCTAATAAACGAGGTAATCAAAACAATTAACAAAAACCGTTGGGCACTAGTTAGACCAGGTGGTAGCACAGCAGCTAAGGCGACGAGTAGGTAAATACCAGGAATAGTCATCAAAACTTCTACCAGACGCATGATGATCCCATCTACCCAACCGCCGAAATAGCCGGAAATTCCCCCAATGATTAGACCAAGGGGAAAGGAGATTGCAATTCCGACTAGACCAATACTAAGACTAATCCGACCCCCATACACCAAGCGACTAAACTGATCACGAGCTTGCTCATCGGTACCTAATAGATTAATCTTACCCTCACCCACCGTACCGAACAGGTGACGGTTGAAGGGAATCGCTCCAAACAACTTATACTCCCGACCTGGAACAAATAGACCAACTGGCGACGGCTTCTGCCAGTCTACATTTAGTTTGCGATCGCCTGTCTCTAAATCCGTTGGTCCTTGGGTTGTGGGATAGACATGGGGACCAATAAACTGTTTGGTTTGCTGGTTACGCCAGTAGATCTTGGTAGGTGGTAGCAGGGAACCATCTGGCTGAGACACATAAGGATCATAGGGAGCAACAACATCTGCTGCAATGACAATTAGATAAAACGTCAATAGTAGCAATGCCCCAAAACGGGCGAGAGGGTTCTTGGTAAGTTTTTGCCACCAGTTCATAGGATTCTGACTCCGAAAGGGCGAAAAGCACCTCGCGTTTACTTAGTATAGGTCTTAAAAGCATGGATATTAGTATGGGCGTCCGTGCATTAGCTATGTGCAAGCCCATACCCCATACTAATAAGATGGTATCGAAATCTGGTGCAACCATCCTTGAGCCAACACCCTTGACCCAACACCGTTCACCCTGAAGCCTTCAGCTTTAATAGCTTCTGGTTATCTAGCGCTTATCATATTAATGAGGTACACAGGATTTTTTCCCTATTCCCTATTCCCTATTCCCTGTTCCCTAAAACCCGGGCTTAAAGTACCTCAACAGATTGGTAAATGCTAGACATTAACCTTTTGTGTCATTTTCACCATTCCATTTTGATTGTGTGAGTGTTCAACCACAAACACATTGGAGAAGAGATTAGCCGTAATTTGTTTACCTTCCTGAGTTAAGGATAGGTAACGTAAGGCATCCTGAATATAAGGATATACCCCATTCCAGTAAAACTTAGAGTAGCCTTCCCGCAGATCTCCAGGATGGCGGTATCCAATGGCTTTGTTAAATCCAGTTTCTTCAAACTCATAGAACAAAGCAGTAGTTTTTTTGAGATAGCGTGGGTCACTCAGTTGACCAATCAAGTCAGAGGCGCGAATCAATCCAGGATAGTTACCTGTATCTTGATGATCCCCTTGCTTCGGCACAGGGAAACGAGTCAGTTCAATGTTGCGCTTGATAAACTCGGCATCAATCAGGTTGTGACCACCAAAGCGCTCATCAATAAATAATTTTGCCCGATCGACATGATAAGGAGTCAGAGCAGCATCGGTAGACCCTTGGGGTAAATGAACCATCTCCCCATTTTGACCAGTAGCGTAGAGTCGTTCATTTTCTCGGTCTTGGCGACATACTCCTTTAACATAGCCAATATCATGACATGCCAAAGAAATGATAAAGTGTAACCAATTATCAGGAGTGACACCACCTTCCCGGATATGTTTGCCTCGCAAAATCTCCTGTCCGACGAGGGTAACTAGAATGGAGTGTTCCACATCGTGATAGAGCGCATCACTGTTGGCAATATTTTCCATCGCCATGCTGCCAGCCCAAGCAATTATATCTTCGTTGTCAGGGTTGAGTCCCCCGTAAGTTCGGCGGTAGCCTTCTCGGAGTCTTATAACAAAGGCGTTAATTAAAATTTCAGTGGTGTTAAACATGATTTTTGATTGACTTAAATGCTAAGACTTATTCCAGTATTCCCATGACACTGGCTTAGTTTTACTAGTTTGGTAGAATTGAATTTTTGGTAGTTTAACCTTTTGTATCGGTCGCTTAGGGTTAACACCTCAGATCTAAACTCTCAGATCTAAACTGGGTAATCCTTGGGCGCTATATCAGCAGCAATGGGGAACGCTTATATTTGTATACAGCTTACCAAAAAGCTAAGCTGAAAGCCCCGAGGAGATCCTGTCGAGGTAATTAACCTTAATAAAAATCTGCCCCATCTCCCTCTCAATCTTCTTTATGATAGGTATTTAAGGGGACTTCATTTAGCAATTTTCAATCGGGTCAAGTACCTGACCCAATTAAGAAGTGCTACAATACCAATGATAGTTAAATAATAGTTAAATATTAGTTAAAGGATTGCGGGTGTAATTCAGTGGTAGAATGTCAGCTTCCCAAGCTGGACGTCGTCGGTTCGAGTCCGATCACCCGCTTGTTGGATCCATGCTAACCAGCATCCCCTGGTGAATAAATCACACCAGGTGTGTGGTCATGATTAATTTCAACCACCAAGTCTACTAGATTTGGGCTTCTAGTCAGGGGTGTAATGAATAATTCTGGATGGAGAGCTTTCCAAAAATAGTTGACAAAATCTCTAATTTGTTTATCTCCCATCCCGGACTTACCCTGAGCAATCATCTGTTTCTCTGCCTGTAGTCGCCATTGCTGACTGAGGCGGTAGTCAGTAGGGTAGAGTACCATCAATCGGTCTAATCGTTCCCAGAGGGGTACATAAAGCCTCAGTTGCTGATTCATATCCTGAGCAAACTCTCGGTCTTCCAGGGTCTGAATCGGTTCTGGAAGGGAGCCATCAAACACCTCTGGCTCAATGGGTCGAACCCCAACAAACCACCCTTCAAACAAGACAATATCAATACTTTCGACCACCTCTGGAGTGATTCGGTCTCCAGCCCCCCCAAAAGCTGACTTATCAAACCGAGGCACGAGGATTTCTGGGGTAGAGGAAGGGGATCGTAATTGGTCTAATAGCTGTAAACCCAGCTCAACATCATGAGTTCCAGGGGGACCACGCCAGATCAGCCTGCGGTCTTGTTCTTGAAGCTGTTGTCGCTCCTTGTAGGTTTTGTAGAGGTCATCGATAGACAGGCTGAGAGTGCGTTCGCCTAGCTTGTGGAGAATCACACTTAAGACTGCGGCTAGAGTAGTTTTCCCGGTGCCCTGCCCTCCTAATATGCCTTGAATCAAAGGACGTCCCAGCTGTTTACGACAGGATACCAACGCCATGGCTAAAGGAAGCCAGAGGTTCCAAAGGGATAAGAGAGTCTTTTGCTGTGTTTCAGGAGTAGTTTCAAAATACGGTAGAGCGAGAATATCTGGGTAGACTATCTCAAACAAATGCGATCGCGTTTGGATTACCTGTTCACCATTATCCTCTGTGATGCCAAACGCCTTTGCCTTTAGGTGATCAGCCAGTTCAAAAGCCAACAGTTGCTGAGATTCAAGGGGATTTGGTGTTTGTCCTGATACCCACTGCTCGATAATTTGACCAACGCTCTTGGTGTGACTTATCATTTATCCCTTGTCGGTCAGTAGTTGCATGGGATATCTCCCTTCTAAGGATTCAGCAGTGATCGTGATTACGAACTGATTACGAACTGATTAATAACTGATTACTATTTTAAGAGCCAAGCTTGAAGGCTTCTAAATACATACTGTATACCAGACCAATCTTAAAAGCATTGACTAGATCTGCCAACCATGAAACCCGGTCAACGGTTTGATTTAATTGGCCTTTTGGAAATTTAACGCTATAAATAAACCGGTTAACTGCTTCTGTAAAAATAATCAACATCCCAGATAGTATCCATTCCTGGCCAGTTCCTGCTGTAGTACACAGGGCTTGTCCTACCAAGAAGCCAAACAGAAAGCTAATCAGGACCATCGACAGGCGTCGCCAGGGATTAGCAAACCATAGCCCCAGCCGCGTCCATAAAAAATCAACTAAATTATTAAGACGGGTATTCTGCATCTACTACACTCATTGAAACAAGAATAACACACGTGTAGACCATGCTATCCCTTTTTGGAATCATGATAGCCTGCTAGACCTCAATCACCCCCTAGCCCATTGATGAAGTTTACGTTAGCTAATAGGTTGAAAAATTGGTGGCCATCTTGGCAACAGCATCCCACCACCATCTGGACACTTTCTATTCTGTGGTTACTCCTGATCAGCTGGCTAGCTTTTTTGTGGAATTTGGGCAACATCGGTTTGGTAGATGAAACTGAACCCTTGTTTGCTGAGGCCGCTCGCCAGATGACGGTGACAGGTGACTGGATTACCCCTTATTTCAATGGTGAGACTCGCTTTGATAAACCCCCGCTAATCTACTGGTTAATGGCAATTGGTTACCGGTTGATTGGGGTGAACGAATGGGCAGTAAGACTGCCGTCAGCCCTGAGTGCGATCGCATTAACTGGATTAGGCTTTTACACCCTACGATATTATGGGATTTCCCGTCCTGCTGCCTTTACCCCTGATGTAGATTCTAGTCAGCACAGGGATAGCAAAATCAACCCTTCCTATCTCCAGCGGCAGTTGTGGCTCTGTGCCTGGATTGGTTCGACCCTGATGGCAGTGAATCTTCAAACCATTATCTGGGCAAGAACTGGTGTCTCAGATATGCTACTCAGCGGCTGTGTCGGGGGTGCATTACTAACCTTTTTTCTAGGGTATGCCCATCGAAACCAGAGGAGCACAGGAGCACAGGAGCTCGGAAACAGCGAAACAACTGTTGCTAAAAGCCCCTCACCCCCTCACAAATACCCTTGCGGTTGGTACCTAGCCTGTTATGTGCTCATTGCTCTAGCTATCCTTACCAAAGGACCAGTCGGTATCGTTCTACCCACACTAATTATTGGTGGTTTTCTGCTTTACCTGGGCAATGGCAGGGAAGTATTGCAGGAAATGTGCTTATTTAAAGGCATTTTGATTATTTTGGCTCTGACACTACCTTGGTATCTATTAGTAACCCTAGCCAATGGGCAAGCCTATATCGACTCGTTTTTTGGATATCACAATATTCAACGCTTTACTCGCACCGTTAACCGCCACGCTGGGCCTTGGTATTTTTATTTTCCAGTAGTACTGATAGCTTTTGCCCCTTGGTCGAGCTACTTACCCTTTGCGATCGCACGACTAAAATTTTGGCGGCGGGTGCGGTGGCGTAACTCACCCCGTTCTACTCATTTGGGTTTATTTGCTCTGTTCTGGTTTGTAGGGATTTTCGGCTTTTTTACCATTGCTGCCACTAAACTACCCAGCTATGTTCTACCCCTAATTCCAGCTGCCGCCATTCTTTTGGCTTTATTGTGGAGTGACCAACTCACCCATACTAGTAACCTTTCCTGGTCTAGCCCTCTGCCCCTTTCCCCATCCATGCTACTCAGTAGCCTATTTAACCTCTTGTTGTTAATTGCCCTTGCCACTGCTATTTTCTTGGCTCCGGAATATATCGGTAGTGGACCAGCAGCACCCAACTTACCGGAGCAGTTGCAAGAATCCGGCTTAATGGTGAGGGGAGGTATGATTTGGAGTTTAACTGCTATTCTAGCAGCACTGTTGCTGTGGCGACGTTGGTTGTTTGGGCTATGGATAGTCAACCTAGTGGGATTTTTAGCCTTTCTTATTGTCGTGTTGACCCCGACTTTCTTATTAGTGGATCAAGTGCGTCAATTACCCCTACGGCAATTATCTGCCATTGCTGTTCAAGAAAAGCAATCGTCAGAAGAATTGATTATGATTGGTTTCAAAAAACCCAGTGTGGTTTTTTACACCCAGCAACCCGTCACCTACATGAGCAAAGGCAAAAAAGCACGAAATTACATGAAAGAAATAGCAGTGACTCAGCCTTCACCTCCCTCAGTTTTGATGTTAGCTAGGAATAAAAGGCTAAAGAAAGCCAAGCTAAAACCTGAGCAATATGCTACCTTAGCTAGTCTTGGTCCCTATAAACTCATTCGGGTTTCAAAACAAGTTTTTGTTGATAACTCTAAAATTAAAAATTGAAATTTCAGTTGTGACACGACCCACGTCATACTTCATACTTCATATTTCATACTTCATACTTCACAATTTTCTTCAAATAACAAATTACTAATTATTAGCTGTTGACTAGTCAAGCAACCAAAATTGACATCATTATTCTACTTCTGTTGCTTCTGTTCTAATAGTTGATTTAGTCTGGAGCCGTGCTTTTGAGCCAGATTGCTCGGTCGATAATCGGGCCGCCTCATCCAGCGTTCTATTACACTCTCATGAAGGTCATCAAAGTTATCAGAAATCTCCCGTAGCTTGCGCCCTGTGAACTTGAATAGACCCAGATCATTGTTGAAATCAATTTCATAGTCAAGGTTGATACCAGTGGGAATTGCGCTTGGGTCAAACTCAAGACCAAGACCGATCTTGCCGATTGACTCGATCATCCACTGCAGTGCGCCGTCGGACAAACCGCTCTGCTCCTGGGAGCCACCACCGACGGAGCCGTGAACCCCTGGAAACCATACTTCACGAACAATCTGGGTTTGGGAAAGGTGGCTTTTGTCCATGGGCGTGACGTCAAAGACTTTGCGCTGCTCATCAATGGATACAGCGTGCAACCCATGCTCAATAATCGGACTCAAAGAGGTATCGTGGAATCTGTACCTCTTGTTAACCCTTTTGTCAAACCGCAAAAAGGGAGATAAATTAGGGATACCAAGGGAACCAACGGTGTCCCAGCAGCCAAGCAAGGTAATGGGGACACTTTCTCCGTATTTTTCGCGGAATGCTACCATTTGTTGGTGATTAGGCTTGATATCCCGAGAGCGGTACATTTCGTAGGCTTCCGGAGCTTTATCGATCTCAATCCGAGATAGCAAGCCTGAGTTATAAATCATTCCAGCGAGACTGCGCACGGTGTAAGCCCCACGACTGAAACCGAACAGGTAGATTTCATCACCAGGGGCGTAGTTCAGGCAAAGAAAGCGATAAGCATCCTGGATATTGGTATCAATCCCTCTGCCAAAAGCCCCACCGAAAAGCTTGCTCCTGAGAGAGTCTTCTGTGCCAATTCCCTCATCGTAGAATACGATTTGTGAAACTCCGTCACTACCCAATGGTTTAACTGCCTGAGAAATCTTAACCACATTACTTGGGTAAGTACTTGATAACTCTTGCCATGTGCCATCACAACATACCACAAGACGTTTCATGGTCTACCTCCTTTAAAAAACTTACTTACTCTTACTTACTCTTTAAAACTATTTAAATTAAAGTAAATACTTTCGAGCAACTCAGATTATCAAGCGCTCGCTCCATTCATTAACCATAAGCCATACTATTGTTGGCACTTATTTTTTGAAAAATTATTACTATTTAATCATCCTTTTGTCAACCGTTTATAGTTTTTTGGTTTGCCGTTGCAATTTTGAGTTTTATTATTGTTAATTTTATTAAACAAAAATTGAAGTAATTAGTTTTATTAAAAGTAATTAACCCTTAAGCTATTAATTAGCAACAAATATTAACTATTATTGACTATAAAGGCTAAGGAAAACGTGATAGTTATCAAAATAACTTTGGGTAGATAGGAGCTGTCTTATCCATATTAGCTTGAATTTCGAAAGAAGGCTCACGCCATAATCGTTGATTTGCGGTGGGATGAATTGCGAGCAACCAACACATTGGGCCCAGGGCATCTTTATGGTAAACTCTCCTGATCAGATAGTTAGGAATTGCTCTTGTTTGTACTTGAAGGCAAAAGAGGGAGGTTAACAAAACAGTTTGCCATCATTGACTAGATGATCCCCACGGCTGGCTTTGTTCGCAACAAGTGTCTCGAAGACTGGATGGATAATCACGGTGTCAGAGAATATGACCGACGTGCATGCCACCCCTTTAAAGGGTTGGGTTCATGACCTGCTTAATCTGCTTTAATAACTGGGTCATTGACTGAGAATGCCAGTGTACAATCTGAGTAGCAATTTTCTTAAGCAGCAACTCCAACTGAGAATTGGAGTTACTACTGTTACTACTCTTGATTACTGGATCATGCTGCTTAGCGTCTAATCGATGATCCAAAACCAGAATTGGTGGTCGCTCTGGTAATTGAGCAAGAGTTATCAATCCTTGGGAATGTTCTAAAGGATTAGTGAGATCTGTTAATCGAATCAGCAGCAAGTCCACACTTTTTCCCTGAATTTGACGGTATACTTCTGCCCAAGAACAGGCGAGTAAGCTGGAATAACCAGCAGTTTGTAAGTATTGAATCAGTGCCTGTAGCCAAGATGTTGATGATTTTCCTCCCAGAGAAAATCCGTAGGATAAGTGAGACGATTCAACGTTCAACCTGTTAACCTGTAACGGATTACCCCTAAACTTTGTTCTCTGCTCCCCCGTGTCCATCACTAAAATGGTAGGCTTGCAACTGATTCCAGCTGCCACTTGAATGACTTGCAGTATGGCAGCCATCTTTTGTTGATTATTTGGTGCTAAACAGGGATAGACCGAAAGACCAGTTACTTGATTAGCGGCTTCTGTAGTTTGGTGATCCAGGGTTACTAGTGGTAAAGTACTCAAGGAAGGATATGATGAAAACTGATTCAAGTATATTAAAGGGTTGATCAGTCGAGCACCATTTAATAGAATCACATCTGGATTCCAAACCCGACTCAATAACTCAGCTTGATCGAAATCATCGGCTTCGAGTACCCGATAATTCAGGTCTAAGTGTTCTAGACTCAATAGTGAAGTTAACTCATCAGTCAGTGCAGACGAGTCAGAGTTCTGGTAGGAATCTACATAATAGCCTTTTCGCCCATCACCAGGATTGAGATAGAGAATCGTTAGCACACTACTGGTATTACTCTCGTCTTTAGCCAGGCGAGAAAGGTTTTCTCGTAATGCTTCCTCTTGTACCGGCAAACTTAAGAAACCATCAGCTTTGTTGTGGGTTGCCTGCTGTTTTTCAGCCTGGGTGGCTGTGACCAAAACCGGGATGTGATTAGTTTGGGCATCCGACTTTAGCAGTGTTAGGACATCCCAACCAGAAAGTTTTGGTAGTAGGGGATTGAGTAAGATAGCATAGGGTTGTAAACGGCGGGCTTTTTCGATGGCTTCTGTACCAGAGCGGGCAACCACTACCCAATAGCCTAAACTCTTGAGCTGTTCCGTCAATCCTTCCAGGTAAAGAGGTACAGCTTCCACAATTAATACTAAACGGTTGGGCGTCGAAGATGGGGGGTGAGACGTTGCCGTAGGGGCAATCTCTGATAGTTGCTCATCCCAATTGTCCAATTGATCAGATGAAGCGTGGGGAGGACAGGGGGGGAAGAGTAGGGTAAACTGACTACCGACCCCTGCCTTGGAAATAAACGAGACATCTCCACCATGCAAGTGAGCTAGATGTTGTGTTAAGACTAATCCCAGACCAGTCCCCTCAAAGCTACGAGTCAGAGGCTTTTCCAGCTGTTGGAATTTCTGAAAGATCAAGTGCTGTTTATCGGCAGGAATACCAATGCCAGTGTCCCAGACCGTGAAAGCAATCCAACCTTGCCACCAATTGACCTTCAGACCAATTTCACCACTGCCATCGGTAAACTTAAGGGCATTAGAAAACAGATGGGCCAACATTTGCCGTAAACGCAACTCGTCAGCAATCAGCATCTCTAAACTTGCTTCAATCTCTAGGGTGAATTTTGTCGGATAATCTCGATTGTTGTCCTCCGAGTGTTTTGAGTCTATCTCAGAGCGAGCTTGGTCATAAGCGCGATCGCATACAGTCCGAATTGGCACCGGTTCGAGGGTAAGTTTCAGTTGACCAGTCTCCATACGGGTCAAATCGAGAATATCGTTGACCACGGTCATTAGCTTACGGCCACTCTGATAAATTAACTGCGCATAACGGGATTGACGTTGATTGAGTTCCCCTAGGGCTTGGTCTTTCAACAAAGTTGACAAACCCAAAATCGCAGTTATCGGTGTTTTCAGTTCATGGCTAATACAAGCTAAAAACTCATCTTTGAGTCGGTTGAGTTGCACTAAATCAGCATTTTTTGCTGCCAGTTCTTGGGCAAAAAGTCGTTGCTCTGTGGTATCTTGAGCCAAGACTAGGTATAATTGAGAGTTGGGTGAATCAGACCTAGAGATTGGAGATCTCGAATAGTCAAAAGCGACCGTAGGCTCACTGCCAGTTTCTAGTCCTCCCTCCCAAAGGGCAGCGACAGAAGGTGACAGAGGAATTTTGACAAACGAGAATACCTGCTCCTGGCTGTTTGAAAGAGTTAAGTCAGTTGGTGCAGCGGTTTCCCGGCACCGGGTATGGTTTGCCCCGGTTTTCTTCACTGCTTGTGAAAACAGTAGCACGCGCTCATGAATAGTTGTTGCTGCTTGATAGGGAGTATCAAGAGCACAGTATTGCCCAACAGCAGCTTGTTGAGAGGTTTTGTCTCCCTGGTCACAAACATTCCCCACAGATAATGGCCATTGTCCTGGAGAGGTCGGAGCAGATTTGTGATGGAAGGTTGGGGACTTCTGGGTATCAGGCTGACCCGAGTTGAAGTCTATCGAGTCCATTGACTGTTCCATCGATTGGTTCAAACCTTCCTTACTGACTGCCCTCGGTACATCATCATTAGATAACAGACGATTGTAAGAAGAACGGTAGGGTATCTTTTCCCTAGCTCCAGGGTTTTTCTGGGCAGAGGTAGTATTTTTAGTTCCTGTGGTGCTAGCATGTGCCAGATTCCCTTCGGATGATTTCTCAATCTGCTCACGCCAGGTCAGATTCTCGGCTAAAACTTTTCCCGTCGAGGTTTGTATGCTTAGGGGTAATGGCAGTTGTTCTAACAGTTGGACTAATGGCTTAATGCCCTTGAACTGGGGAGTTTTAGTGACGGCTTCCTCCTGAGTTTTCAGTCCTGAGTTGATTCGAGATGATAATCCTAGGGAATTGACCCAAGAACTCTTGGCTGTTAATCGATAGTCTGGGTGGTGAGTCCTGAGGGGATTAGGGTTCAGTCCCTTGGGTTGAGTACGCTTTACTATCGATTCAGAACGTTGTTGGGTGAATGTGGATGCTAATGATTTTAACAGCAGCCAACTGTTAAGGAGTCCGATAAATTTCTGGTCCCCATCTACTAATGCCCACTGTTCCTGATCTCGGATGGGGAATTGGTTAAATTCTCTATCCCAGTTGCTGCCCAACTCCCCTAACCCCCCCTCCCTACTTCCATTGTCTTGTAGGTAGTACCAGAATTGGTTTAGACTCAGCTTACCTGGTAGGATGGTTATGGGTTCAATGATGTTTGGCTCTACCCAAGATAGTGGTTTGTGAAGAAAACCAGTTGTCATTGTTGTTCCTGAGCTACATACCTTAGCTAAGGAGAGCAGGTGAGGCATGATCTGCTTTAGGTTCACTACTCCCACAGGATATTGGTGTTCGCTGACTACCACAATCGAGTCATGCCTTGAACCATTAAAAATATCTAGCAGAGTAGCCAACTCAGAGCTCCTTTGACAAACAGGAACTAGCTGGGCAAATTTTTGGATACTGGGAGTAGGCATGGACATAACCAATCTAGCTTCAACAGCGGTTGAGCGCTACAGTAGCAACACATCCTCCTAAAGTAGCAACAAAGGAATTAACTCAAGCCCAACAGGACTAGACGATCCCCTAATGCTTGAAGAGCAAGTACTTTTCAATATACTGCTCAACACTGGGGATATAGTGAGGCGCGAAATCAAAATTAATTACAATTATCAGACTGTTTCAATTTACTTTAATTTATATTAAGGAAATTGTTAAAAAAAATGTTAAGATATTACTGGTTTAAGTACTCTTATATAGTAAGAGTAACCAGTTTTTTATTCCAGACCTGTTGTGTTGCTTTCCCAACTAACCATATGTACCCTGATCAGTTCTGATTCCCTAGCTCAATCCCTTTGTCAGGTTTTGGGTAGCGAGCATTATATCATACACTCTACTAGTTCAGAATCTGAATTTTTCGAGGTGGTTGAGCAACATAAACAGGATCTTGATTGTTTGGTATTGCAGGATACCGACACACTTCCCAAGGTGATCAACTACTTGCACCTGCAAGGAACCACCTTACCTGCAGTATTTTTGCGGTCGGACTCCCCAGAAATCCCCTCTAGGGTTGACAGCAATCAACAGCTAGCTTATAACCAGACGACCCATAAATTCACCACCAGATCCAGGGATCATCTGTTCCATCCGGCAGAAGTGGAACTTAGTATTCACCAATTACCTGAGATTGGCAATTTCATCCAACAGGCGATCACCGGGTTTTTGTCCCTAGCTCCCGCCTGTAACTTACCCAGGTCAGATGACCCGGTTTATCCTACCCTCGCAGTAGCTAATTACAGTTTCTTGAGTAAGCAGCAGCACCGGTTAGCTGAAAAGCTCAGGGAAAGACTCGGATACCTTGGTGTGTACTACAAGAGAAATCCTCAGTTTTTTTTCCGTAATCTATCTCTCAAGGACAGGGAGGAGCTGTTAGAACACTTGAAATCAGAGTATCGTCAAATTGTTCTACAGTACTTTGCTCCGGGAGATACTCTAAACCAAGACATCGATCATTTTGTAGAACAAGTGTTTTTTGCGGATATTTCTATATCTAAGATTGTAGAAATTCATATGGAACTGATGGATGAATTTTCCAAACAGTTGCAGCTGGAAGGCCGTAGAGAGGATATACTGCTTGATTATCGCCTGACGTTAATCGACGTGATTGCTCATTTAGGTGAAATGTATCGCCGCTCCATCCCCAGAGAACTGTAAGATCAGCATAATCGGATCAACATTGAGTAGTAAGCTTGATGGGAGGCTCTCCTAAAAAACCGTTTCCTTGAGTTCCTTGATCCCTTGTATTGACCTTTAACCCATCTTCTCCTAAACTTACGAGCCTATGAGTTCCTATAAAAAAACCTATGTTCTCAAGCTTTATGTAGCTGGGAACACCCCCAACTCCGTCAGGGCTTTGAGAACACTGAAAACTATTCTCGAACAGGAATTCCAAGGGGTTTACGCTCTCAAAGTAATTGATGTTCTTAAGAGCCCCCAACTAGCTGAGGAAGATAAAATTTTGGCAACACCAACCTTGGCAAAAGTTTTACCGCCTCCTGTGCGAAAAATCATTGGGGACCTCTCGGATCGGGAAAAAGTCCTGATCGGCTTAGATTTGCTCTATGAAGAACTCCGTGACGGAGATTTAGATTTCTAAATAGATTATACCATTTTAGATTAAAGCGTGAAGATTTAGCAAGTCAGCAACACCATTAAACTTTCTTTTTTTTTTGATTAAGAACATTTACTTACGACCAATATGAATCAATTGAATCAAAATGAACAATATCAAAATTCAGTAACAACGGTCGGTGTCCAGAAAATACGGACAATGATCGAAGGCTTTGATGAGATCTCTCATGGGGGTTTACCATCTGGTAGAACCACCCTGGTCAGTGGAACGTCTGGCACGGGAAAAACTCTATTAGCTGTTCAATTTCTCTACAACGGCATTAGCAATTTTGATGAAGCTGGTGTGTTTGTTACATTTGAAGAATCACCCACAGATATCACCAAAAATGCATCGAGCTTTGGTTGGGAGCTAAATAAACTAGTTAATGAAGGCAAGCTATTTATTCTGGATGCTTCCCCAGATCCAGAAGGACAGGACATTGTCGGCAACTTCGACCTGTCTGCTCTGATCGAGCGTATTCAGTACGCCATTCACAAATACAAAGCCACGCGAGTTTCCATTGACTCAATCACTGCCATCTTTCAGCAGTACGATGCTGCTTCGGTAGTACGTCGAGAAATTTTTCGCCTAGTGGCACGCCTGAAAAACATTGGCGTAACCACCATTATGACCACAGAGCGAGTTGAAGAGTATGGACCAGTAGCTAGATTCGGGGTGGAAGAGTTTGTCTCGGATAATGTGGTTATTGTCCGTAATGTCTTGGAAGGGGAACGCCGACGCCGCACTATAGAAATTCTCAAGCTGCGGGGTACCACCCATATGAAAGGAGAATACCCCTTTACGATTACGGATCAAGGGATCAACATCTTCCCCTTAGGAGCAATGCGACTGACTCAACGGTCTTCCATGGCCAGAGTCTCTTCCGGAATTAACACTCTTGATGTTATGTGTGGTGGTGGTTTCTTCAAGGATTCCATTATCCTGGCAACGGGTGCCACAGGTACTGGCAAAACCTTGTTAGTGAGCAAGTTTATCGAAAATGCTTGCATACAAGGTGATCGCGCCATTCTGTTTGCTTACGAGGAATCTCGGGCTCAGCTATCTCGTAATGCATCGTCTTGGGGCATTAATTTTGAGGAAATGGAACAAAAGGGTTTATTAAAAATTCTTTGTTCTTATCCAGAATCAGCGGGGTTAGAAGACCACTTACAACGGATTAAAACAGAAATTGCTGAATTTAAACCCTCTCGCATTGCCATCGACTCTCTTTCTGCTTTAGCACGGGGAGTGAGCAACAATGCCTTTCGGCAGTTTGTGATTGGTGTCACGGGCTATGCCAAGCAAGAAGAAATAACTGGCTTTTTTACCAATACCACAGATAAATTTATGGGAGCTCACTCCATTACCGATTCCCATATTTCCACAATTACTGACACAATTATAATGCTACAGTATGTGGAAATTCGTGGTGAAATGTCCCGTGCTATCAATGTCTTTAAGATGCGTGGATCTTGGCATGATACAGGGATCCGAGAGTACACTATCAGTAAGGATGGACCAGAAATTAAGGATTCCTTCCGCAATTATGAACGAATTATCAGTGGTTCTCCCACTCGTATTCCCCTCGATGAAAAAAGCGAACTCTCTCGGATTGTTAAAGGCGTTCGTGATAAGTCTGTGGACTAATATCGAGTCTGCTTAATCACTTCGTATTCAGGTAAATCGTTAATTGGTTAATTGTTAATTGGTTAATTGTTAATTGCTAATTTATCCTTGACTATTGACAATTTTCAATTTTCAATTTTCAATTGACGAAAAACCTTTAATGATAAGTAGTCAACTGGATACGATATGACTCTATCTCCTTCTGTGGATGGCTTCAAGTCACTGTCAACTGATTTAGTAACACTGATTGACCAGCTACCTAATCTGGAAAATCGTAAATGGATCAAACGGTCTCTCGCAGTGCTAGTGCGACTAACTGGGGAAGAAATTGACCGTCTGGACTGGAAAATAATCACCGCTTCTCTAGAAGATATGGAGCGGGCATTTCAAGTTTTTTATCCCTATCGTCATGTCCGGAAAGTTACCATTTTCGGTTCATCACGCCTTGCTCCAAATACTCCTGAATATCAGCTGGCAGCTGAATTTGCTCATCATTTAACCAAGCAGGGATTTATGGTTATGACTGGTGCTGGTGGTGGCATTATGGAGGCAGGAAACAAAGGTGCTGGCTCTAAGCATTCGTTTGGTCTGAATATTCAACTACCATTTGAGAAAGAAGCAAATTCCTTTATCGCAGGGGATCCCAAGCTGATTGAATTCAAGTATTTTTTCACTCGCAAGCTATTTTTTATCAAGGAAACGGATGCGCTTACCTTATTTCCTGGTGGCTTTGGTACTCAGGATGAAGCCTTTGAGTCTTTAACCCTTTGTCAGACAGGACGATTAGAACCAACTCCTTTAGTACTAATTGATAAACCTGGTGGCACCTACTGGAAAGATTGGGATGCTTATATTCAAAAGCACCTCATGCAACGGGGTTTGATCAGGCCCTCAGATTCTAGTCTCTATACCATCACAGATAACTTAGATGTGGCTTACGAAACAATTAATCGGTTTTACCGGGTTTATCACTCTAGCCGCTATGTCAGAGATCAATTCGTTATTCGCCTCAAATCTGATTTGTCAGAGGCTGAGGTTGAACAGCTAAATCAGGATTTTAGCGATATCTTGGTTCAGGGAAGGATTGAGAAAAGTCAGGTTTTACCAGAAGAACTACCTGATGAAACGGCTGAACTTCCCCGTCTGGTTTTCCACTTCAATCGACGAGATGTTAGCCGTCTTTACCAGCTACTCGCTACTATTAATCACATGGGAGTTTCCGAAGAAAGTACAACTCATCCGGAACTGAAATAAAGCTTGGATGCTTGCATCCTTAAAATACACAGGAGGCTCGACCAATGACCAATACCGGTAAATGACCCACTCTGTTGGTGGTAATGGAATTAGAGCGACTTGATCTTAAAATTCCAGAAGGGGTGCAAGGGCTATCCCATCTAAGTCAACAGACTGCAATAATTTCACCCAATCCTTGATCAGCAGATCATTGCTAGAATTTTGCTGACGTAGCTTAGCTAGAGCGTTAAGGGTATCATACCAGATCCCTGATCTGGCATAGATAATCGCTTTCTGTTCTAATGTCGCTTGGTCTAACTGATTTTTGAGGGATGGGTTGAGTGCCATCCGTTTTACCCAGCCTGTCACTACAGGAGACCCCAGTCGCTCACATTTAACCACAAAGTACCAACGATACTGTTTACCAACCTCAAGGGAGGTGACTGTTGATGGAAGTTCGATGCCTACTACACTTGGTGAGGACGATGAGGCCACAAATTTAGTCCAGTAGATTTCGTTATAGTTTTCATCTTGTAGCACAAACTCCAAAGGCAAGTCCGGTGTCAGGGCATAGGGAACATAAAACCAGAAGGTGGGATGAGAAACAACGGTTAAGCCGAAAACTGATTCTGTTCGCGTAGCGTGACCTACGGTCAATGGAATTTGACCATCACTGGCAATGGTGGGCGTAGAAGGGACTAAGGCAGTCAAAGGTTCTTTGACTTGTGGACATCGCCCACGGCTTGCCGCTGCTTTTCGTTTACCGGGTACACCTCGTTCCGGTACATCTGGTGGCATCCAAGCTAGACTGATCCCTAATGGCTGTACAGTTCTTGAAGTAATTCGCTCTTGCTCTCGGTGGTTGTGAGCCACTTCTGCTTTTGGGGAACGTTGATCTGAGTCCAACCGGGAATTGCTAGGATTAGCTGTTGAAATACGTGGCAAGGCAATACAGCTACTAAAGCTGACAATTGCTAATGTAATTCCTAAGATTGGTGGTGCTAATGGTAGTTTTATCTTGCTCATGATTCATAAAGAGTAATTTTGAAGGAATGTTTCCTTGTGATTGGTCAGGTGATTGGTCAGTTGTTACTTGCTATCCCTAGTTTTTTGGATCTCGTTGCTACACTCATTATCACTCAACTGAATGAACTATCTAATTTTTCCTACTGACCAGTGATTATTTTCTATATCTAGTTTGATCTAAAATCTAGTAATTGACGAATCCAGAATGGAAACATAGTTGATTTTCAGGACTTACTTGACATCTCCCCCGGTTAAAACACGGGGGATTCTATAAGGTTGCTACGTGGCAGCGTTGTTACCTGCCACTTCGCTTCTTATTCGATATGATTTTTTCAGGGAGTTGAAAACGTCATATCGATGCGGGAGTGTCAAATCTCCCCTACCCACCTTGGTCAGGTTTAAACCTAACTGTTTGGCTACTTTTTTGGCAATATTTGCCGCGCCGTTACAGTCCGCATTGATTAGCCAGCCAAAAGAAGTTCTGTATACACCACGTCTTACCCGTTTACCTGATGCTTTCCACCCTTCGGGTTTTTCACCGATTTTTGGTAATGGGTCATCATCTAGGAAAGACGCTTTACTTGTGTACGATTCCTCGGTAATTGTTAATTTGATTCCATATTCAAAGGCAAGTTGCTTCAGTCGTTCGATTAGTCTTTTGGTTGGAATTACAACGAAATTCTGATTGCCTCGCTTTCCCATATTTGATGAGTTTTTCTGGCCTTCATTCCAGCCGACTATCAAATTCCCGACCCGATCATTCAGACACCGATTGATGATGAATCGGGCAGCCTTGTTGATGGCGTCTCTCATCTGGTTGTTGCGTTTCCGTTGAACCCGATTAAGATTTTCGTCCCAATAAAATTCCGGTTTACCTTCCTTGTACTTTGCTACTAGCCGGGAATACCCCTGGTTTAATGACTTGAGCTTCCTACCATCAATGATAAAGCTTTTCCCCTGGGTCGAAACCCCAGTCAGCCAATTCTCGCCACCGTGATCAAAACTCCATGCCTGGGAGTAATCAAGGTTAGAATTGTGTTCAACTGGTTGCTTACCGTCGTCTATTACCCAATCAATCCATAGCTGCCCAAGATACGGACGAACCGTTACCTCTTTGACCCAGTCTGGATCGATAAAATCCGGGGGTTCTAGCGCAATTTCGGTGATTAGTTCCGGCTTTGTTTCCTTGCTAATCGACGGGTAAAATAAGCCTTTCTTGTAAGTAAGTGCTTGTCGAGGAAACGTAACAGCGGCTAAACCACCTTTCTGGCGGTATCGAAGTAATTTTGGCCTGTCAACCGCTCCCTTATAATAAAGACTTACTAGCTGGTTATAGCTGTTAATTGATTCAGCGACAGTCTTGAGACTTTGTTGAGCCGACTGAGCCGCCATAGCTTTATAATGGGGATTTTCCTTTAAGTTTTTGCAGAGTTCGGCATACTTGATCCCACATTTATAGATCTTCCAGCCATACCTCAGATTATCTCCACGCCAATAAATTGTAAAAGCTTCTTCCTGCTGTTGTAACCAACTATAGTGTTTTTCCTTGGAGTAATAGACTGCACAATTCCATAAGCTATTAGCTTGTTGGCACTGAAATACCCAAAAGGCTTGCTCCTCGTCCGTGAAGTTAGCTTTTAATGGAATAGTCTTGTACATCTGCTCAACCCTCCTCCTATAATCATAACAGATGTCCGCCTGAGTGATAATACTAAAATGAAAACATAAAGACTAATGATTAGGGTTACTAGTTTTGAAAAGCAGCAGTTGAAGGAAGAGGCCGAACGGCGGGGAGAGACCGCAGTCTGAATTAATCAGAAGCCTAATAGCTAGATTACCCGAACCCAAGCAGAGGGACACGGCGGGTTAAAACCCGTCGTGTCCGTTTCATCCCCTCCTTAAAAGAGAGGCGCTCTCACGTTCCCGGATATTTTGGTAGCTACTCTAGCTGGTGAATTTAGACTATTTCGTAGCAAAAAAATATTATTGTGTCAACTACCTTTTGATAGGGATGGATAGTTAACAGTTCTGGCAATTCATCACCAACTGCAATCTATAATTTAATTGGGGATAAATGAGTCAATACCATTAGGAACGTGATTAGTTTAGTACCAGACGTGAAAAATTACCAAAAATCTTTTTTTAATCAAAAACTGTTTATCATCGTCTTGTTGCTGAGTGTGGGAGTAACATTACTCAGTAGCTGCTCCCCTAACAAAATGGAGAAGTGCAAGCTGATTGAAGTTGAACCAAGGGAAGTTGAGCTAGATATCAAGGATACTGATATTGAAGGATGGGAATTAGAGGTACTTTGTGGTGACCAACTTTGGGACATCCCATGGTCAGAAATTAATCGCCACTTTAAGATTGACTTGAAGAAGTATTACTCGAAGAATCCACAAGCAGCTCAACGGCAGCTGCAACGACTGGAGCAACGACTACTTTTCTATAAACCAGACAACAAGAGGGGAAATATCCTATACGGTTCTTTGGATGGTAATTCAGAGTTAGTTGGGGTGAAGGCGAAAAAAGATGATTAGAATTAAACCTGCACTAAGCCCAAGTCTCACCCCCAATACAATGTCTAATGTCTACTGACCCTTATGCTTGGCTAAAGCTATCCCTGGCCACGATTGAGAAAGCCAATTGGTATCGTTCAGTACAAACTCTACAAAGTATGCCTGGTGCTGTGGTGCAACTGGAAGGCCGAGAGGTGATTAACTTCGCTAGTAATGACTATCTGGGACTGGCAGGCTCACCTCCCTTAATCGCAGCAGCAGTTACTGCTACTAAGGACTATGGTACTGGCAGCACTGGTTCGAGATTACTTACTGGACACCGGGAACTGCATAGAGAATTGGAAAATGCGATCGCATCTCTCAAACAAACTGAAGATGCGATAGTCTATAGCTCTGGGTATTTAGCAAATATAGGTACGATTGCAGCGTTAGTAGGGAAACGGGATTTAATCCTAGGGGATCAGTACAACCACTCCAGCTTGAAAAATGGGGCAATTTTGAGCGGTGCCCAGGTAATCGACTATGATCACTGCAATATCGCTTCTTTGCAGAGTCAACTGATTCAATACCGACAACAGTACCGTCGCTGCTTAATTGTTACTGATAGCGTCTTTAGCATGGATGGTGATTTATGCCCCTTGCCTGAGCTATTAGGGTTGGCCAACCAATTTAATTGTATGCTCCTGGTGGATGAAGCCCATGCTACGGGAGTTTTGGGAGCTACAGGCGCTGGGTGTGTGGAACATTTTGGCTGTACTGGAGAAACGATTATTCAAGTTGGCACCCTCAGTAAAGCTTTGGGTAGTTTGGGAGGGTATGTGGCCGGTTCAGCGGTTTTAATTGATTTCCTCCGAAATCGTTCTCCTAGCTGGATTTACACCACTGCCTTATCTCCAGCAGATACAGCAGCAGCATTAGCAGCAATCCAAATTGTCCAACAAGAACCAGAACGGTGCGCTCAACTGAGCCATAATGTAGAGACTCTCAAACAGTTAATTGCTCAACAGCTGCCTAATCTCAACTGTTTGCCTTCTGAGTCGCCTATCCTTTGCATTTCCATAAACAGTGCTACTGAGGCTCTTGCTGTTGGCGAAACATTGAAAGCAGCTGGTATCTTTGCCCCTGCTATTCGTCCTCCGACAGTGCCTACGAGTCGAATTCGGATCTCAGTTATGGCAACTCATACACTGAATCATTTCGAGCAGTTAGTTGCTGCTCTGGAGACCTGTCAGCTATAGCGCTTATTTATAATGGCGCTTATTGTGCATCAGACCTAAAAATAGGTAATAAAACACGAGTTGGATAATCTCCTCCACAACTCACCATCAAAGTAATAATCTGAGCATCCATCAATCGACTGTCATTAGGAAAAGCCCCGGTGCCGGAATTGACTGGATAAGCGGGAAAACAAGCCCCACTCAAACTTAAGCGCAAGTGATTGCCTTGGGCAATACGCACAAAAGTTGCTTGGAATCGAATACGCAACGGATTAATAGTGTCCCCAGGATTCACCCGCCGATATCCCTGAGTGACATTGTAAACCCTGCCATCAGGATGGACTTCCGACAAAACTGCACAGATATCAAAACTGGGAGTATCAGCTGTGCAAAACACCTCTAGCAGCACAGCCCCTAGCAAATGTAAATCTTCTGCTAAGGGTTCAGAGGTGTAGGTTAAAACATCTGTGCGACAATCTATGGCAGTGCGATCGCATGAACCGACTGGCATCCCTGCATGACCCCCCATGGCTGGAACTGGACGCCAAGGGTCATGAACTAATAAGTCACAGGATAGATCACAGGTATGCTGGATTTGGGATACTCCCTCTGTCTCCGATGGCTGTTGCATGTCTTGAGACTCTTCTGGGACTAATTTTCCAGAATCTTCCCTGACACTAGCTAAACCGGAAGTTACCAGATAATAAGATTTCTGATTGCCATCAGGCCAACGATCAAAATAACGCCACCGATTAGTTCCCATCTCAAATAGACAAACAGGGGGTTGCTCAACCACGTTGGTATCAATTCCCTTGAGGAAGTGGTCAAACCAACGCACTTGCAAGCCATCAACGGGACTATTCGCCTGGGGACCGTAATCCACTGCTCCCACTTGACGCCCCCAAGGCAGGTGCGCCCAAGGTCCAATGATCAGATGCTGGGGCGAACAGCCATCAGATGCCATATCTTTATATAAATGAAGTGTCCCTCGCAAAAATGGGTCAAACCATCCGCCAATGTGTAACATGGGCATGTCTACATCCTGCATCATTCCCTTGGGAGATAGTTTTTCCCAGTATTCATCTGGGTGAGGATGGTCTAACCAGTCGTGATAAAAAGAGTCTGGTGCTAAGTCTTGGAGAATTTGAGGGCGAGCAGGAATTGGGTCATACAGGGGTAAATTCCGAGATGCTGCATACAGCAGTTGATAGGCTTGCTCATCTGACCGCAATCGTGCCGTTTCTGTTGCTAATTGTATCGCCCAACCCAGATTAGCTTGTAAACAAAACGCTCCTCCCTCATAGGCCCAATCGCTGTATAAATCATAGCCAATCATCGCTGGACAGATCGTTTTCAGAGCGGTGGGATAGCTTGCAGCAGCGTACAGTTGAGTCATCCCCTGATAGGAAAAGCCATACATGCCCACATCCCCAGTGCTACCCGGTAAACTGGCTGCCCAGTTAACACTATCAAAGCCATCTTCTACTTCGTGGGCAAACAAATCAAACTTACCGTCTGAAGTGCCCCTTCCCCTGACATCTTGAATCACTACAATGTAACCCTGGGCAGCATACCAAGTGGGATGAGCATAGACTACCGTAGATGCGATCGCTTTTCCATAGGGTTGCCGCATCAGCAACACCGGAAACTCACCAGCACTATCGGGACGGTAGATATCCGCATCCAGCCGTACTCCATCCCGTGTTACCATTGATGCCGTTTCTTGTTTAACCTTCAACCTTCCAACCTTCAACCTTCCAACCTTCAACCTTCCAACCTTCAACCTTCCAACCTTCAACCTTCCAACCTTCAACCTTCCAACCTGCAACCTGTAAAGTCTAGTCATCCCAACATGGGGATAGCTACAAAATTCATCAACAAACTTACTAGAATCACCCCCACGATATTTAAAACTAATCCTACCTTAGCCATGGTAGAAATTGGGAAATATTCCTGAGAGTAAACAATTGCATTGGGAGCAGTTGCGACTGGCAGCATAAACGCGAAGGAAGCCGAAATTGCAGCAGGCCACATCAACAAAGCAGGTGAGACATTGATAATCGATGCAGCAGTAGCTAAAATAGGCATGATCAGAGCTGTGGTTGCTATATTCGAGGTCACTTCTGTTAAAAATGTCATAAATACACAGATGCAACCCACCATCAAAATCCTTGAAAGTCCCTGCAACCCAATTTGTAAATTATCCCCTAGGAATTGAGACAAGCCTGACGCAGCAAACCCTTTAGAAATTGCAATTCCACCCCCGAATAGCAGCAATATTCCCCAAGGAATTTTCACAGCCGTTTCCCAATCTAGGAGGTTGATTGGCTCTCCCATCTCTGTTTTCACAGGAAGTATAAACATGATAACAGCAATTAGGGCAGCCACACTGGAATCATGAACAAAGTTAGCCACGCCCAGATAGGTTGCCCAACCCGTTAATGTAAAGGAACCGATGGTGATATCTGCCCTAAAAATCCACAAAAATGCCGTTAACCCAAATAAAATGGCAACGTATTTTTCTCCCTGAGACATTTTTCCCAGTTTCTGGACTTCTTTGTCTGGAATATTAAAATAGTCTGACGATAAACTGTTCTTATCAAGCTTTAGTGTAATTTTAGTTAAATAGATCCAAGTTAACAAGATAAATATCAAAACAGCTGGCACTCCCACGATAATCCATTGATAAAATGTAATGGGGGTATTGTCTGGAAAATTTTCTTGAAATTGTGCCAAGAAGATAAGGTTAGTTGGCGTCCCGATCGGGGTTCCAATCCCACCAATATTAGCTGAATATGCAATTCCCAGCATTAGCGAAGTTCCCAGAGTTTTACCTACATCAATATTGGGATTGGCAAGACCTGTTTGTTCGATGATAGAGATAGCTATTGGCAGCATCATCAAGGTTATAGCTGTATTCGATATCCACATCGACAATACTGCTGTTGTTAGCATAAACCCCAAAATTAACCTGGTTGGTTTGGTACCAACAATGCTAATAATGTGAAAAGCAATCCGCTGATGTAGATTATATTTTTCAACCGCTTTAGCAATAAAAAAAACTGTCATAAATAGCAAGATTACATCCGAAGCATAGGCGGAAGCAACCTCTTCAGCAGAAAGAATTCCTAAAAAGGGAAATAAACCCAAGGGAATTATCGAGGTGGCCGCAATCGGGATAGTTTCAGCAATCCAAAAAACTGCCATGAGAAGCGTTGCTCCTAGCATTCTCACAGCAGTTGGTGGTAAATTTTCAGGGAGTAATGCTGGAAAAAATGAAAGGAGCCAGCATAGGGTAAAAAGACTAACTCCTAGGTAAAAGCTTTTTTTCATCAACAGGACTTAGGCAGTATAGCACTACGCGCAAGGCAAAAGGCTTGCATACAAAAGGCAAAAGGCAAAGGTGCGCTTGACCCGTAATTTAATTCGCCTAGGTCAAGCGCACCTAAAAGTTGAATAAAAAAGCTTTTCAGCTTGTATCAACGTCATAACTTTAATGGGTAGTGCTATAACTCTACGCTGAGACGTAACCCATAAGCTGTTCGCGCACGCGTGTGCGTAGCACATAAGCTGATAGCTGATAGCTGATAGCTATCAGCTATCAGCTATCAAGTGATTAACAGTCCCAGATATCTAGCTATTAAATTCTTCAACAAGCTACCAACACATCTTGACCCCCAAGCACTCTCATATCCTCTTCATCGAATTCAACCGGTGTACCACTGCGAACTAGTTCAGCAAAGTCCTCATTAGGCACCATCCAGCACAGGGTATACAAACGCTCAGTGCCAGTATTTCTAATTTCATGAATTCCTGTAGGGGGAACTAATAAGGTATCTCCAGTCCGCAGCGTAACGATTTTGCCATCACAGCTGGCTAACCCTTGACCCTTGAGGATATAGAACATTTCTACTCCAATTTTATGATAATGGAGCGGAGTCTTTCCTCCTGGCTCAAAAATCTCTACACAAAATGTTATTGAAGCATTAGCACTGTCTGGATCGAAGACAATGGCTAAGCGATTTTTATCTTGGGGACTAATACGATAAGCTTGGTAGTCTTTGGGAGACCTAACTACCGGAATCATGCAACGATTATCCATGGTTGAGTTATTACTGTTGAGGGTTGACTGTTGAAAATTTAATTGATAACTTAATTAGTTAAGTGCTTTCAGAGTTGTCGGAAAATATTTGACCAACTCAAAGCCAAGCATTGCTTAGAATTGTAAGTGGTAACTTTTAGGAAATAATCTTAATCAATAATCTAGTAAGATAGTCGCCGCATAGTCTTAGACTATCTGTAGTTTACTTTATCTACCAATCCCTAGCTATTAAATTTAATATTATCTAAATTTTTGTTGGGCGATTGACTTAATCCGGGACAGTTTGTAAAGAAATATGAAATAGCCCTTGAATTCCCCTAAACCCCACAGCCTATAATTCACATTTTTGTTTGGGGCGATTGACTTAATCTGGGACAGTTTGTAAAGAAATATGAAATAGCCCTTGAATTGCCCTACACCCCACAGCCTATACTCCACCTTAACCAGCAATCTTGATTTTTCTCTAGATACGTAATAAATAGGCGTTAGGGAATAAGCGGGTTTGTCTCTGGGTTTTAAACACACGAATTGCCGAAAAAGGCTTGCATACAAAAGGCAAAAGGCAAGAGTGGCAAGATATATGGAGTTTTATTGGACAGTAAAAAAAATACCATACAGGTTTACATCTCATTTATAAACCCTGTATATCATGTCAGAATAATTACCTTTAAGAAAAATCTCCCCATCTCCCCATCTCCCCATCTCCCCATCTCTCCTGCTAAGGGTGATCGGCTTTTGATTCAGTAGCGATCGCTTTTTTTTAAGCCCTAAGCTGCTACACTCTAGCGTTTATCGTAGCTATGAGGTACACATTATTTTTGCCCTCTTCCCTCTTCCCTCTTTGCTCTTATATGCTCCCTGCTCCCTGCTCCCTGCTCCCTAAAAACCAGAAATTTGTACCTCACAAGCGTAGAAATTATAGAGTATTAATACTCTACCTTATCGGTTTTTTCTTGCCATTCTTGGAAAGCTCTTAAGGCTTCATCCCGCATTAATTGAATGATTGGGAGTTTGCGATCGCTTATGGGCAAGTCCAATTCCTCGTAAATGAATTGGTCATCAAATCCAATTTGAGCCGCATCAGCTTTAGTATTGGCATAGTAAACCTTGTCCAGCCTAGCCCAGTAGATCGCCCCGAGGCACATCGGGCATGGCTCACAGCTAGTATAGAGTTCGCAACCGGTCAGTTGAAAAGTCTGTAAGACCTTGCAGGCATCACGGATAGCTACAATTTCAGCATGTGCCGTAGGATCATTAGTGGAGGTGACTTGATTATGAGCTTTGGCAATAATCTCTCCATCCTTGACAACCACTGCTCCAAACGGACCTCCCTTTCCAGACCTAACGCTGATCACAGATAGAGCAATGGCCTCGTTCATAAACCGACTGTTGGGCTGTGTCATGAATTTCCATGGTTTAGAATTCTCGCTTCGCCATGATAGCTCAGTCGTCAGGTGCGCAATTTGAAGAAGGTGGGTTACGGCGCTTTCAACGACTGATTGGTAATCCCTCAAATCCTGGCCGCGCCTAACCCACCCTACGGAATATCTAGGGCTTTGTCTTAACCTCGTGTCAATTTGATGTGCTCCATAATTTTCTGCTTCCTAGCCTCTGAATATAAGGAAGGCTGCTGCTGAGGCAGTTGGGTAGTTTTCTCCAGGTGCTCCATAATTTTCTGTTTGCGTTGTTCTTCTGAAGTAGCCATAGTTAATATGTTGAGAAATATTGTCTTACATTAACTTATATTAAGATTTGTCGGCTCATATGGCAAGGTCAAATCCCCTTATTCCCCTAATGCTTCAAGCTGCTGGAGTGTCTGGAGTGCTCAACCCAGCACCTGTTGAGCTTTCTTGATATTTGATATAATATTCAGTCTTAAATTCCATCCCGAAGTTATTGTCAATAACCTGGTGGTTTTGATTCCGTTCGCGAAGCGGTTGCAAAGGAATATAGCTTTTTGGAAAAGGGTGCATCTCATATTTGAAAATTTTTCGTAGGGTGCGTTAGGGGGGGGTTCTCATTTTCCGCCTCGTAGCCAGGGTTGGCAGCGATGCAGCGCGGTCTTGGGGAGGCAGTGCGGTCTTGGGGGTTCCCCCGGAGACGAAACCTGATTACGTTGAGCCTTTATGGTTGGTCGGCTATGCAGAAAAGGGGGAAAACTTATTGATTAGCGTGATTTGCGCGGTCTTGGGGAGGCAGCGCGGTCTTGGGGGTTCCCCCCATGAGCGACTGCCGTGGTTTCCCCCATGAGCGACTGCATCAAGACAAGGCGAGCCTGTCTTACGGTAACTTCAAACCATGAGCAACTGCCGTGGTTTCCCCCATGAGCGACTGCATCAAGACACAGCCCGCCCCGTAACGCACCACCGGGTCAAACAGCAAAAATGAGATGCACCCTTTGGAAAATCCCTGTCAAAAAATTTTTTCTCAGCTTGATAGAGAGGATGCGATTCAGTTATCAGCACTTTGTAAATTACGCAATTGATAACTGCTATAGATAGTAATTCTATAATAAAAAAATGACCTATTATTAGCTTCGGAGACCAAACTAATGGTAGTGACGAAACAGAGAGCAGATCGGGTGGTTTTACATAACATTTCCTGGGAACAGTTTGAAAATCTGCTGCTGGATTTAGGTGACCATCGCTCTGCTCGTTTAGCCTATGATTATGGTACCCTTGAGATTATGACTCCTTTACCTGAACATGAATATTATAAAGAGGTGATTGGTGACCTAGTTAAAGAGCTGGCAGATGAACTAGATTTAGACTACGAAAGTTTAGGGTCAACAACCTGGCGGCGAGAGAGTAGCTTAGCTGGGGTAGAAGCAGATAATTGTTTTTATATCCAAAATGAAGCGGCGATTCGAGGCAGGTTGGACTTAGAACTCAACCAAGATCCCCCCCCAGATCTCGCTATAGAAATTGATGTAACTAGTAAATCACTGCCTCGTTTGCCAATCTATTCTCGCTTGGGAGTCCCAGAAATATGGTGCTATGATTCTGGCAAACTAACAATTTACTTACTGCAAGAGGGTGAGTATGTAGAACAAGCAAAGAGTAGGGTTTTTCCTGAGTTACCGATTCAAGAGCTTCCTAGTTTAATTGAGCGCCATCGGGCTGATGGTAGGGGGGCAATTAGGCGAACAGTGCGAGATTGGGCAAGGAACTATTTTTAAAACATTCGATATTTTTGGATAATCTTTAAGTCCTATTAATGTCAAGTAATAAAGAATTATAGCGTTGAGAATACTTATAAAGTCAAGTCAAGTTTCTTCCCCCTACTCCCTACTCCCTACTCCCTACTCCCAAAAAGTAAGTAACTTATCCAATTCAAAACCGCTATAACTGCTATAGTTATAAACGGCAAACCATCAGATGCACTACCAATCAAAGTATGCCTAAGGCTGATGTTATTGGATTAGGACGCTCAGGTCTTGCAGCCGCAAGACTTCTAAGAAAAGAAGGTTGGGATGTCACTCTCAGCGATGCCGCTAGCCCTGAACGGATCGCTGCACGTTATACCCCAGAAGACTGGCAACACCAACAACAACAGCTTGCCAGAGACGGAATTAACCTTAAACTGGGTTATTCCCTAACCCTAGACTCTTCAGACTTACCCCAGCTAATTGTAGTTAGTCCTGGTGTTCCCTGGGATATACCAGTCTTAGTTACAGCCAGGACCCAAGGCATTGAGACCATAGGGGAAATTGAACTAGCTTGGCGTTATCTCCAATCCTGTCCATGGGTAGCTGTTACTGGTACTAACGGCAAAACTACTACCACCTCTCTGATTGCTGCTATTTTTCAAGAAGCTGGTTTCCATGCCCCCGCCTGCGGTAACATTGGTTATGCCGCTTGCGAACTACTCCTAGCACCAGAAATCACAGGTAAAACCCAGGAAAGATCCCCAATCGATTGGGTAATTGGGGAAATCAGTAGTTACCAAATCGAATCTTCCAAAGACCTTGCCCCTCGTATTGGTGTCTTGACAACCTTGACTCCTGACCACCTCAGCCGTCACAAAACTCTGGAAAACTATTATGATGTAAAGGCATCTTTACTGCGTCGCTCCCAGTTACAAGTTATCAATGGGGATGACCCTTACCTGGGTAATATGGGAGTAAACTATTGGCCCGATGCCTATTGGATTAGTATCACAGGTGGTCAGGGAGAGAGGAATTTTCAACCTTGGGCTTACATCCAAGATGACTGGGTGATAGCAGACTCAGAACCGATCTTGCCAGTAAAATCCTTACAAATGGTCGGAGATCACAATCGACAAAATTTATTAATGGCAGTGGCAACAGCACGATTGGCAGGAATTGAGAAAAATGCGATCGCATCCGCCATTGCCAAGTTTCCTGGTGTACCCCATCGCCTAGAAAAGGTGATTACCTGGCAGGGGATAGACTTCATCAATGATAGTAAAGCCACCAACTATGATGCGGCTCAAGTCGGTTTAGCCTCAGTAGCTGCACCCACTATTCTAATTGCTGGTGGTGAAGCCAAAGCTGGTGATGATACCAGTTGGATTGAAACCATTAAACTCAAAGCAGCGGTTGTGTTACTCATTGGTGAGGCAGCACCTGCTTTTGCGGCACGCCTTAAAGAAGCTGGCTACTCCAGTTACGAAATTGTGGAAACTATGGCGAAAGCGGTACCAAGAGCAGCAGAACTAGCTCAACAGTATAATGCTAGTGTTGTCCTGCTTTCTCCCGCCTGTGCTAGCTTTGACCAATACCAAAGCTTTGAACATCGCGGGGATGATTTCCGCAGGTTGTGTCAGCAGCACCTTACTACTATAGCAAAGGGAACAGGGAACAGGGAGCAGGGACTTCGGAGCAGCGATGCAGTCGGCCAAAGGGGGTTTCCCCCATGAGCGACTGCATCAAGACGGGAGTAGGGAATATGGCATCAAAAATTCTCACAATTCCTACACGGATTGCTATATTTAGCCAGTAACTAACGGTAACGTCCCTAATTGGAGAGCCATATTATGTCTAGCCAAAACTTTAGCAAGCCAGAATTTAGCAGAGAACTGCGCTTAGGACTAGTGGTTTATGGTGGAGTCTCTCTAGCGATTTATATGAACGGTGTTTGCCGCGAATTTTATAATGCTGTTCGCGGTCGAGGTATCTATAAACTTGTTAAAGCTCTCACCGATTCTGATATTATTGTTGATATTCTCTCAGGCACGTCAGCGGGAGGGATTAATGGGGTTCTGCTGAGCTACGCTTTGACCAATAGTAGTCAGAATGAAGTCATCGATTTTGAAAACTTTGCCCAAATTTGGCGGGAAAATGGCAACATCCGCAAGCTCATGCATAAACCTAGCATTACTCAAGGGAAAAATGATGGGGAATCTATTTTAGATGGCAAGGGCTACTATCAAGAGGCACTAGCTAAAGCCTTTGAACAAGGGCAGAGCAATAAAAAGAAAGCACCCTCAGACGAGTGGGTATCTTCCTTTAATGAATTAGATTTATTTGTAACAGGAACTGATGTTGTAGGACGGGTTGATACCGTTTTTGATGATACCGGACGGGTGATTGATCTTAAAGACCACCGCACGATTTTTCATCTCAAGCACCGTCAAGGTCGCAAAGAGCCCTTTAATCCCAATTTTAACCCAAACAATTCAACGGTTCAAGACACCTATCAAGCTCTGGCCAAACTGTGTCGTATTACATCGTGTTTTCCAGTTGCTTTCCCTGTAGTTACCGTTGAGTTAGATAATCCTAGCAATCAGGTCGATGCCAAGTTAGTAGAATGGGGAATCCTTAAGAATCGCAAGTTACCGGAAACCCCTCCAACCGGTGGGTATCAATTGCACTTTGTGGATGGAGGTGTGCTAGATAATCGGCCTTTCAGTTATACCATCAAAGAAATGTATTATCGTGCCGACTATTATCCAGTTGAGCGCAAGTTATTTTATATCGATCCCAGTCCAGATAATTTTGCTGGCAGCCAAAAGTTTAATCAGATGCCAAAGCCTGATGTCTGGGAGGTAATCCAGGAGTCGTTGTTAGGAATGCCGACCTATGAAAGTATTAGTAATGATTTGGGGTTAATCAAAGACCGTAACCAGAAAATCCAGCGCTACCATTCTCTGCTAGCCGATGCGGAATCCCCCTTATTTGCTAAGGCTGACAACTCCCAACAGACAACGCTCCCAGTTGAGACGGGAATTTATTGGCGTAGTCGTATGATTAGCTTACGCGATCGCACATTACCTCTAGTCTTGAGAATGTCTCAAGTCAGTAGCACCAAATCTTACCAAGAAATATTAAACAAGCAAGTCCTTTTAGATAAAATAGCTAAGCTACTGACCCAACACATTACTGAACCGGAAAAACGGGAAAATAACGACATTATTCCCCAAGACCCTAGTCAACAGATTAGCAATCTCGATATCGAATATGCCTTAAGGAAGCACTTCTATATCGTTAAAAAAGTTTGTCAGTTGATGAATCAGGAGCCATCATTATCTGAGTATAAAACGCTCCAATCCCTAGCCTTAAGGCTAGGTCGTCACATTAAACTCCTAGAAGTCCTTAAGATGGCATTAACTAAGCTGTTGAATCATCCCCAGGTTAGTCAATCCTTCTATGATATGATATCATGCTTTCAAACTAATCAAAGTTCAGAGTCTACGGATAATAATAAGAAACTGCTTAGTGATATTTACAACCGTCTAATTCGGTTATACCGTTTCTTGCTCGATGCTGAGGGGCTAGCAGAATTTGTCCCACAAAACCATCAGCAATCCTATTTAGAGACAGTCCCAGCCTATTTCTTGCAAAAATTACCGGAAGAAGCAGCAGAACAATTAGCCGCTAACTCTGAAACCCAAACAGTTGGAAAAACTACCATTGACTGGTTGCCCCAGCGGCGAATTTCCAGCATTTTTGAACAATTTAAGCAAAAAGTTAATCAAGTAGAGCAAGAACCAAATCAACTTCAAAAAATCTGGGAGGCTGAAAAATTCAAAAATAACGATACGGAAAATAATGGAGAACAATACTCCTCCGTTTTGTGTAAGATAGAGGAAGCATCAGAGAAATTCATTGAACTAAGTGGGGTAAATCAGTCTGAAGAACTCTTGACTCGTTTTAAACGATTTCGAGAACTCGATAAAGTTTTGTATCCCTTTGAGTATCTATCTGAAATTGAGGAAAAAAATCTGATCGAGACGATTCGGATTAGTCCAGATGATGCTCAGCTGGGTTTTGGTAAAGGGCAAAACTTAGATAGTAAACTGGCGGGAAATACCTTAAATGCGTTTGGCGGTTTCTTTAAGAAGTCTTGGCGTTCCAATGATATTATGTGGGGGCGCTTAGACGGATTAAACCGGATCGTGGAAGGGTTACTTACTCCTGAGGGGATTGCTAAGTTTCCTAATTTTTTGAAACGACAAGCTCAAGAATATAACATACCTGAAGCCGGAGAAGAATTTGAACAGTTTAAAGAACAGTACTTAGATTTTTTAATTCAAGAGTCTTTCCCTAACGCTACCGCTGATCACCAGGATAAAATTAAAGGTCATCTACGTAAGCTGGCGACTCCTAATCCAGATCTTTCTGAGGATTATCTCAAAACAATACTGGATGATTTAGTGCTAGAAGGACATCGTGATATTCTCAGCACTGACCTACAGAATGTGATTGAAGATGAAATTTCTGAACAACTAGAGTGGAGTCAACAGCGAGTTCAACCTGCTGCTCCTAACGATAGTCAAACCACAAATCTAACCACAAGTCTAACCACCAAACCCCAGTATAGTCTAGTTCAGGGTAGTTTTAGTGAAACCATTAGTCTACTAGCAGCTCAGGAATTAGCTAGGAAAAGCATTGACTCCTTACCCCAGGGTAAAGAAACGTTCTTTCTCAACCATTACCAGGTGGGTTCAGAGACATTTTCAAAGGATATTCCCACTACTATCCTAACAAATCTCGCTACCCGAGCTGCCCTGATTGTGCGAGATCTGCTGATCACTGTATTAGGCGATCGCACTCCAGGCTTCGGTAGTAGTTTGATCTATCAAGTCTTGAATACATCCTTACAACTATTTTATTGGTGGCAACAGATTAGCCAATCATCAGGGATTAAAAAGGGTGATGGTAGTCGCCAGAAGTTGATTTACCTGGTAGTGCAAGTAGCCTTGTTGCTGATTGCTGTCCTGTCTGTGGTTATTATCCTATATCGGTCATGGATATGGTTTGCGATCGCATTTATTACTGGGCTGTTGTCTTGGCTTTTAGGGAATCCTTGGAAAGCTATAGAAGAACGATTAATTACCAAGGATTAATGATAAAGTATGAAGGATTAAGGATACCTCAAGTTCAGTATCATCGGTATTGTATTATGACTAATGACAAATAACAAATGATTCTCCCTTAGAGGATATCTCCCAAGTTTTTTGATACTGAATTTTGCCCCCCTAGCCCCCCAACTTTGGGGGGAACAAGAGTCAATTTGCTTCTAAAAGTCCCCCGCCCCCCTAACCCCCCAAGCGAGCAATCCCTCGCTTGGGGGGAATTAGCGGATGCTTCGCTTTTTTACAGATGGGGACCAACGGGGGCTTGGATGTAGCAAATGGGACTTCTCAGACAACCTCTTAGTGCGAAACCCGGAACCTGTATCTGGGTTCCGTACTCACCTTTAATGTTTGATTTCTGCCCAGTGATACTAATGTGTCACTGTGTTAGCAAAAAGACCTTGCTTCTAAACGAAAGTGAAGAAAACCTCCGGAGTTAGTAGCACAGTAAACTCAAGGGAAGAAACATTATCAACAATTGCAATCAATTCATCTGTAGAATCGAAATTACCATTACCATTAGAGTCTAGAGAAATAGCTAGTTGACTAGTATCACCATCGATATCATTGGTGGGATTAGTGAAAGGTGATGCTCCCAATACATAATCATCAAGCTCTCCTACCAATTGAATTGTATCTGGTCCTGCACTATCTCCTTGTCTTCCAAATTCAGTGATAAAAGCATAGTCTTGTAGGCCTCCGTTATCGTAAAGTATCTCATCTTGAGGGAGACCATTGGCCGGGTCTGCTGCTAACCCAAGTACAAAAGTATCTTGACTGGATAGACCACCTTGCAAAGTGTCAATTTCTCCTGAACCAGAGTTAACACCAATAGCACCACCAATTAATGTATCTTGACCCCGAGGAAAGCTTCGATTACCAGAAAGAAAATCATTACCAGTGCCACCTACAATGTAATTATTAGACGGTACACCAGAGTTAGCGGAACCAAATTGAAAGTCGCCAAAGAGTGAATCATTACCCGTTCCACCGTCAAGGGTATCATTTCCTGCCCCACCTTCAATGAAATCATCACCAGTGCTACCCCCAAAGAGTGAATCATTACCATTGTCACCAAGGATGGTATCATCACCGGCACCGCCACGAATAGTGTCATCGCCATCAAAACCCCTCAAGCTATCTTGATCTTGTCCCCCATTGATAAAGTCATTGCCATCAGCGCCAGAGATAGTGTCATTACCTGGAGCGCCCAGCAGGGTATTATTCCCATTACCAAGAACAAATATGCTGTCATTACCATTACCACCATTGATCGAGTTGTTATCCTCACCACCCTCGATTCTGTCATTGCCATCACCGCCATTGATCGAGTCATTACCTGCCTCACCACGGAGGGTTTCATCACCGCTCCCGCCAATAATAGTGTCATCACCACCTTCAGCCACGACAAATGTAAAACCTTCAGTTGATGATTCAAGGTCAATTAATTCGCTTTCGTCTGTACCTATAAAAAATCGCATCTTAGTGTCTCCTTAAAATTGCAAAAATGTTCAATTGATTCTCTTAACTCCTCAACTAGCTAATGACAGTGAATTAATCCCTTGACCAAGCCATTGCAAATGTTGAGGCAAACGTTAAACCAAATTAATAAAGCTTCCCATAAGTTATTAATAACTATTAGTTTTTAGTTATGGGAAGCTACAGTAGTAATCCCTTTTATAGCAATCCTATTTGAACCGTGAACAGTGACAGTTATTACTTAGGACTTAGCACTCAAAACTGAGTACTCTTTTCTTGAAAAAGTGTTTTTCACAAATGGTTTAGGATTTAGGTAGGATTGCTATAGCAGCGGAATTAATACTAGGAGAAAAAGGTGAATTGGGTCGAACTACTCAGAGCCAGACCGGTGACATCCGCCACAACACCGATCAGTTCACCAGCTTGACCAGAATTATTCTGATGGATTAAAGTATCCGTTGATGAGTCACCTGCACCAGCAAAGCTTTGCTCGACCAAAACATAGTCACTGGCACTGCCCAACAGACCGATAGTATCTTCTGCAACACTGAAGTCAGTAATCAAAGCGTAGTCACTGTTGCCAGACGCTGTATAGAATACTCCTTCAGGGAGACGGATGTCATCGAGAAGTCGTTCGGGAATCCCCAAGTTAAACCGGTCTGCTCCTGACCCACCAGTTAGAGTATCAATTTCGCCGCCGCCAAAAGCCAAGCTAGTGTTACCTATGACATAGCCAGCCCCTGCTAGGGTATCATTACCATCATTGCCATTGAGCTGGTCGTTGCCCCGATTGCCAAAGAGTTCGTCATTGGCGCGACCACCATTGAGCTGGTCATTGCCCTCGCCGCCAAAGATATCATCTCGACCGCCACCACCATTGAGGGTGTCATTGCCTTCGTTGCCAAAGATATCGTCCCGACCTCTTCGGCCTTCGACTAGATCATTACCGCCTTCCCCACGGATGAAATCATGGCCGTCCAAGCCATCAATCTGATCAGCATCAGCGGTTCCAGTTAGGACATCGTCTCCTGCTGTACCTGTGATTTGTGACATTGAAATTTCTCCTTAATTTGTGAGTTGATAGTCGGATGTTGAACTTTGGAAAACAAGCTGTAAATCCTAGTGATATACATCAGCCAAGTCTGAACAGTCAGCGGTCTCAGCGCAATAGCTGCATGTCGCTAAACGTTCTATAGTTTCAGAATACTGGGAAAACAACAACAGAATGTCTCAGTTTTTGTCTCAGTTTTTTGTCTCAGTTTTTTGTCTCAGTTTTGTCTCAGTTTTGTCTAGTTTCAGGGGGTGACTGTCAGTTCACGGCAACTTTCGTGTTCTTGCAAAGGCTTCGATCATCTTCTTATACTAATCCTTAGCGCTTACACGGCTACACATCAGTTTCATCTGGCCAGATGGCGGTCACTTAAACTGAAAATAGACGGCTTAGGCGTACGCGCAACGCTCTTTACATTGCTATAATTGAGTTATGGCAATAAGCTCAGCCGCCTCATTATTTGGGTTCGAGTAATATACCTTGTTCTAAACCCCCCAAAGCCCAAATTAATAAGACTTTTCTACTCCTTTAGCTGTCCGGCAAAATTCATCCCACACCTAATGCGTAGCATAGGTGTGGGATGAATTTTGCACAGGGTATTATAAAATTGCTATAATATATGTACTGATAAACAAAGCCGAAAATGCTGGTTTGTCAGCCACCTACGTTCCTAAAAAATAGAACTTATTGTATTGTTCCGGCGCGGAGGGGCATCCCGTGTCGTAAATAAAGCTTACCGAGTATCCGTTCGCGTAGCGTCGGCGAAAGCCGATAGCGATGGCTGGAGTTGGTAAGAAGCCCACACTGTAATCTTCGATTCAGTGTGGGAGTATGTCACTAGACTCGTACGGGTAAACGTCACTCCTGACGGGGTAACAACCCTGTTAGGCTGGCATGGCTGAGGGGCGGAATGAATATGAGTGGGGTGGGCATCCTGCCCGCCCGAAAATATCCGGTGCCCTTGACCCATTCAGAATTAAATTCGCGCTTTGGTGCGCACCGGCAGGAACAGGCAAGATGCCCATTCTACAGGTGCGACCCAAGGCCGCGAGGGATTGCTCGCGGCCTTGGAGGCGCGCACCTACTATTAAAATCATTCGATTATTAAGCAACGCCGTGAGGCTCTGTTCCCTTTTTCCTATGCCAGATTGGCTCAAACCTTAATTTTTTGTTTGAGCTGCGTAAGTCTTATAGGAAGCCCGCCCTCTTCCCTAGGGGAGCGTCAGGAGCATGTCACTTAGTCACTTTCATCTGACCGTAATAACCTGTAATCATCCGACTACCATCTTTGAGTACATGAATCTCCATTTGATCACTTGACCAGGTAATTTTGTCCTTAAAAGCGGGATTAAACACATGAACTCGTTGATTACTAGAAGATACTGGCGAATCTGGGGAATTAATTGCCAAAGACTCTACATACAAACCATCAATTAGAATATCTAGCTGGTCTAGCAATTCCTGAGCGCCAGCAGGAGCATAGTCAGATTTCAATTGTTCTAGGGTAAAGCCGGTAAAAGACATCACATTTAACCCTGCTGCTTTGACTCGCTTAGCTAACTCAGCTAGAGCAGGAGCTTGCCAAAACGGTTCCCCACCGGAAAAGGTCACCCCACTATTACGAGGATTGTTCAAAATTTTCTCAGCGAGTTTCTCCACCGAAATCAGTTCGTTAATCTCAAAGGACCAAGAGTCGGGATTGAAACAACTGGGACACTCCCGCATACACCCTTGTACCCACACCACAGCGCGACAGCCAGGACCATTCACTTCTGACTCATCTACATAACCCATGATGTTTAGGTATCCAGGGGGAATTTCCATCAAGGTTAGGTATGAGTTAGTTTTCTGATTGGTCATCGGTTTTCTCCTTTAGCAATTTGCAGAGCAACCCTACTCTTGAAGGGTCAATTCAACTGGTAATTTATAATTTATCCTGCTTAATTATTACCCCATAACTGTCCCTTTGATTCAATTAAGAATCATTAATTTTTAATGTTTTATGACATTAAAAATTAATCTTAATTTACCATCAATGATCAATTACGAATTACTTGGGTCAGGTTGGCAACCCACGGGAATACCTGTAGCCTGGTAAATTGCGGTAGCAAATTCCTGAAGCACATCGGTGCTAAGGCATTTGAGTATTTGTACTCGGCAAGGACGGGAATCAACACTGCTATGATTTCCCCGGGCATCAAGCCGCCGCAGGTGCTGCGGTAAGGCTTGCTAAAGCTTTTGTTGCTGTGAGGAGATTAATCAGAAATGCGATCGCAACTATAACGATCATCCGTTTGATCGGACTTTCCTCCTTTAGGTAGCCCATGAAGTCCAGTCCCGACTCTAGTGCTACCCTTTCAAACCCTTGGTTTAGTCAGTAGGAAAGCTTACTCGACCTACTTACTGAGTGCGTAAGCATTCAGCCGGATTCCCAAGGAATCATCTTAACTATCAAAACGTCCTGAAATTTGAGAACCCCGCGTCTAATGACCGGGGATGAAAAACAGAGACGGGGTTAACCCCGTCGTATCCTGGCTATTTTCCTTTCTGACTCTCTATATATTTTTTGACCACCTCCGTGCTGAAAAGACCTGTTGACGCCACAAAATAGGTTGGAGTCCACAATGAAGGCAGTTTCTTGAGATTAGGAAATTCTTTCCGTAAGTGATGTGAAGCTCGACCTTTCACCCATCGAGCTATCTCAGCAGGAGATTCATGGGTCGGTGCGTTTACAAACATATGGACGTGGTCTGGCATTATTTCTAATGCAATTAGTTTCCAGCCATGTTCGGAGACTAGATCAAAGATTATTTCTTGAAGCCGTCGAGCTACGTGTTCTACTAGCACAGGCTTTCGACGTTTTGGGACAAAGACAAAATGATAGTTTATTGAAGATACCGACCCCTCTGTACGGCGGTACTCATAATCTTTGCTAGATAATTTTGCCATTTTTTTTCGGAATTTTGTTGACTGCGGCTGTAGTAGCCATGATAAGTGTAAACAAGGAGGTGATGCAACTTGTACAAGACGATCCCAGTTAAAGCAACGTTTTCAGACGAAGAAAGAGCATTTTGGGAATTTCTTTGCCAGCAAGCCAACAGCTTGTTTAATTGTGCGATTTATTATGCTAAACAAAAACATTACGATTGGTTGAAAGAACAAGAGGCTTACACCACCTACTGGCGTGGAGATGAATTAAGAATTGGGTGGAAAACTTACAAATGTACCACTAAATATCCAGAGATTGACAAAGCCTTGAAGATGTCACCTCATTACAAGGCAATGGCAGCTCAGTCCGCTCAGCAAACTCTCAAGACAGTAGGTGAAGCGATCAAAAGCTATAACCAACTGGTGGGTTTGTATTACAAAAGAGAAGTGGACAGACCTTGATTCCCTCGATACCGCAAATCAGGAGGGTTTGCTGCTGTCACATTTCCCAGACAAGCTCTCACTTACAAGCAAGGATTGTTCTACCCTTCTGTAAGCAAAGAGAGTAAACCAGAACTTCTGACGGAAATTACGTTAAGTCCCCCAGAGTTCATAGACTCTGACTGGGTCAAAGAGGTAACAATCCGCCCCTGTTATGGTCAGTTGTGGATTGACTGGGTAATAGATGACGGAAAGTCACCAATTGAAACTAATCCCGAACTAGATTACTCTCACGCTTTGGGCATAGATCACGGAGGCGATAACTGGTTGACTTGTGTGTCTACCCTAGGAAAAAGCTTTATTATTGATGGCAAAAAACTCCTTGCCATGAATCAGGGGTATGCCCGACTAGTTGCCAAGCATAAAACTGGTAAACCAGAAAAATACTGGGATTCTACTTTAGACCGAATTCAACTAAAACGAAACAACCAGATGCGGGATGCAGTGAATAAAGCTGCTCGTTTCATCATTAATCGCTGTTTGAAAGACGGGATTGGAAATATTGTAATAGGTTGGAACGAAGATCAAAAGAATTGTTCCAATATGGGGAGAAAAGGGAACCAGAAGTTTGTCCCCATCCCAACCAAAAAACTTATAGAAAGACTAAAACAATTATGCAATGAACACGGAATCAAGTTAATAGTTACCGAAGAGTCTTACACAAGTAAAGCGTCCTTCTTGGACGGGGATTCATTACCAACATATGGTGAAAAACTCAGCGGATGGATTCCATCAGGTAAACGAGTTAGACGTGGTTTGTACCAAACGGCTTCAGGAAAGTTGATCAACGCCGACTCTAACGGCGCTGCCAACATTCTTTGAAAGGTAAGCACACAGCCATTTAATATGGCCAAGGTGTCTAGGGGATCTTTGGCAGTCCCACACCGATATGATTTATTCAGTGGTTTGTCTACATCATATCGATATAAGAGTGGAGCGGGACGGGAAAACCGCTCCCGCGTAACAACCTTATAGAATCCCCCGTGCTTTAGCCGGGGGAGATGTCAAAATTATAATTCCAAATCAGAGTGTTTGAAGCAGCTTCACCATTGTTTTTATACTCAATATTCAAGTTTTTAAAAAAAACTTAACTAAATGTAACAAACTCGTGACTAAACCAGGAAGAGAGCCTATACCTTAGAAGAGAACCGTCATTATTCAATACAGTTAAAGAGGAAAGATTTCAAATTTCTTGTATACCTCATTATTATGAGAAACGCTATGGACTTAGGCAGCTGATAGGACAAATTAAGGTTTTAGCCCATAGGGAAAGGGTGGATTTGATATTTGTAAAAACGAATGGTAAGTGTAAGCATTCAGCTATCAGCTATTAGCTATCAGCCAAAGACTAAGAGCTGACCGCTGACCGCTGACCGCTGACCGCTGACCGCTGACCGCTGATCGCTGAATGCTTAGATCACAATTACCAATTACCAAGGTCGCTAAAAAGATTGCTGCATCGCTTTGAGTTGCTCTAGCTTTTGATGTTGTTGCTCTATTTGCAGTGACAGGGAATCACACACTAGCTCACATAGCTCAAATATAAAGGGATTAGCTATTTGGTAAAAGACATTGATTCCTTGTTGATTGCGAGTGACAATCCCTGCTTTAGCCAGGATTTTTAAATGCTTGGATACATTGGCTTGACCTAAGCCTGTTTCTTCGATAATTTGACTAACATTTTTGGAGCCGGACTTCAGACAACAGATAATCTGCAACCGACTTACTTCAGATAAGACTTTAAAGAAATCAGCGATCAGGGTCAAGGAAGTAGGGGATAACTGGGATATCTCACAGTCTGGAGGTTGCTCAGTCCTCAGAGAGGATTTTGGCAAAGAACTTTTAAGCATAATAGATTGGCTGACAGTGGTAATCAAGGCTACGCTTCATCTATTATATTATTATACGGTAGTCTTAGGGAGTAGGGAGTAGGGAGTAGGGAGTAGGGAGTAGGGAGTAGGGAATCGGGAATCGGGAGTAGGGAGTAGGGAGTAGGGAGTAGGGAGTAGGGAGTAGGGAATAGCTATGTATGGCTTTATTACCTCTAATACTGCTAATAAAAAACCGTAGTTTTACCTACCAAAACCGTTAATTAATTATCATCAAAAAAACGCTTTAAAATAAATTACTTAAATCATAAAAATGATTAAAAATGCCATCAATGATAAAAAAGTAAAGATATAATTTATAAAAAGGCATTACTGATTAATGGTAAGCTATCAGCTATCAACTATCAGCTATCAGCTATCAGCGAACAGCGATTAGCGCACGCTAATTGAGGTGCTTTTGAATAAGCGATGCAGCGCCGACCTGCGGGGGTTTCCCCCATGAGCGACTGCATCAAGACAAGAGGTAAGGATTAGTTTAATCTGAGTTACGTCTTTTGAATAAAAGAGGTGTCAATTTTCGGAACCCCTACTCCCTACTCCCTACTCCCTACTCCCTACTCCCTACTCCCTACTCCCTAAAACCAAAGATTTTTTACTTAACCCCAGAATAACGCCCCCTAACAGTTGTATCTAGTCCTAAAGTCAAAATAAAAATGTCTAGCGATTTGCGACTTCGTACTCTCAAACCTCAATATGAAAAACTTTTTGCTACTTGTCAGCTCAGACGAAGCTGCCTAGAACCAACTGGCCGCATTGGTCAAGAAATCCTCCAACGGCAAGGAGACTACGGATTAGTAGAGCGGCAAACAGGGGTGCCTTGGTGGTTTGTCGGAATTTTGCACTATCGAGAGCTGGACTTTCGAGACGCTCACCTGCACAATGGCGACTCTTTGAGTAATAGCACGATTCGCTACCCACAAGGACGACCGACTGCTCCACCAGCTAACGGACAACAATACACCTTTGTTGAGAGTGCCATTGATGCACTGCGCTGGAAACAATTCCACACTGCCAAAGACCACTCAATTGGCGCAATGCTATGGGGGTTTGAGCTGTGGAATGGTTTCCGTGATGCTAAGGGGGGGAATAATTCCGAGTACCTCTGGAATGGCACCAATCACTTTAGTAGCTCACAGCATTGGAATCAATCGCTGGTAGGTAACAGTGTAGATTCCTATGGTCAAGGGCACAAGATAGGAGCAGCAGCCATTGTTTGGTATCTGTATTACCAAGGAATGCTCGATCAACCGTTACAGTTTGCCAGTTCACAACCTTCTGTTAATTGGCAACAGCCAAGCAACACCGGATCGATTCAGTTCCTGGATCTGCTCAGAGGTTATGGGAAACTGCCTCATCAAGATGCAGCACTAGCTTGGCTGCAACAACAGCAGTCGCCATCAGTGCTCACTGAATTTGCTCGTCGCTGGCAGGATGATGCTGATCGCAAATTAGTGTCTGTGGGGAAGTCTGCTGTTGTACAACTCCCCAATGGCACTCAGTTACCGACTAATGTTGTACTTCAGCAAGAATCTAGGAAACCAGAAAGTCGAGGCACTTTGCCACAGACAGGGGTTAGGCTAAGAGTACTGAGGGATACTTTGTTTAAAACAAGTACCCAGCAGTCCTATCAGCTGAAGGACTCAGAAAAAGTTTTCGTAAAGGCAGACACGGAGTTTGAGATTACATCGGATCAGCTCGCGGAGAATAAGCATATTCAGGTTGTCCTGGCCAATGTTGCGTTAGGCACACCACCAAGAAAAACCTGGTACGTCTTCTGTGACCATGTTGACATTGAAGGGACTGAACCCGATAACGTACCTAAGGATGAACAACAATCAGAGTTAATTAAGATTAAGTCTGACAAGACTGGTCCAATTCAATTGCCTGGATATGACAAAACCTTTTACCTATCGGAGGCGATTATCACTGGTGGTAACTTTAGTTGGGCAGAGGCAACTAAAAATGGTACCCGCATTCCTACGCACAAAAGTATAGTGGAGGACATTATCAGAATTGCTGAGGTCATGCAAGAAGTTAGGGAATACTTTGGCAATCGCCCCATCGTGGTTAACTCTTGGTATCGCGATCCAGTAACCAATCGCCAAGTTGGTGGTGCTACACGCTCCCGTCATCTTTCTGGGGATGCTGTGGATTTTGTGGTTGAGGGGATATCGCCAATGTCGGTGAATAAACGTCTCGATTCCTGGTGGGGTTCCCGAGGTGGTCTAGCTAGTGCCAGTTCTTTTACCCATATTGATGGGCGAGGGTATCGGGCCAGGTGGAGTTATGGTTTTTGAGATAGCGCTACGCAAAAGGCAAAAGGCAAGAGGCAAAAGGCAAAAGGGATAGATTTTGATTTCATATTTATTTTTGCCAGAGGTCTAATAGGAGTAGAGTGGGCATCCTGCCCCCCCGACAATGGAAACAGGCAAGATGCCCGTTCCACCCCTGATGCCCCCCCGACAATGGAAACAGGCAAGATGCCCGTTCCACCCCTGATGCCCCCCCGACAATGGAAACAGGCAAGATGCCCGTTCCACCCCTGATGCCCCCCCGAAAATTGAAACAGGCAAGATGCCCGTTCCACGGCTGATGCCCCCCCGACAATGGAAACAGGCAAGATGCCCGTTCCACGGCTGATGCCCATTCCACAAAACCTTAAAATCATTCCATTTTCAAGCAACACCGGTTTTTAGGTGCGTCACTCGATAGAAGTTTCCACAGGAATTATACTTAAGCTGTTCAGCATTAGCTGTTCAGGATTTAGATTGGGATACCTAAATTGCTCAAAGGGAACAGGTAAAAACCAATTTCAATGGGCATCAGCTTCACAAAAATTACTATTTATTAGTTTTTTTAAATAAAATTAATAAATAGTTTAACAATAACTAAATTTTAAAATAAAATTAAAAAATCAGATCAAGTCTCATCGACTACCCAATCAGACTTATTGGTAATTTCAGCGTTTTTATGCATAGTAGGTTCGGTAGAGCCAATAATAACTTATGTAAACATAAAGAAATAATTAAGTAAAAGTTTTAATTAGATCAAGTCTTATAGACTAGCTTCTGGTGATAATTTTGTGGTCAAATAATAAAAGAATTGTTTGACCAATGAAACTTGAACCAGATTGATTGGAGCAGATCAAAATAACCCAATTAGTAATGACTTTTACTATTTGCCTTAAGTAAGCAGTAAAAGTCTGTGGATTTCTGATTGAAAAGAAATCCGAGTATTCTAATGATGCTTATTTTTTCAGTTAAGTCAATCAGATCAAAAAGAGGCGGCTGTTCTTGAAAAGATCGGCAATACTCATAAAATAGAAATATATAGTTTGTATAGTTGTTCTAGAGGGGGTGTCTATGATAGTTTTTTTCAAACGAGCTGTAAATTCTTAGATTGTCGAAAAAGCCAAGAGGTAAGAGGTCAGAGGTCAGAGGCATGCTAGCAATAGGCATGCTAGCAATAGGGGCAATAGCTCCAGAGTTTTGTAGTCTTATCAAATAAGACTTTGTAAATTTACATGTCAAATTAAAAAATGAAAATGCTATAGAAATTTTACTTATCGAGGTAAATAAATGAATCAAACCTTATTAAGTGGTTTGGACAATAGTGATATCGACTGGCTAGTTAGTGTTAGTGAAATAGAACAAGTCAATACTGGTCAAGTATTGAGGCAAGGTGATAAGTCTATAAAGACTCTTTATCTGATTATTGAGGGGAACCTAAAAATATCTTTGCCACAGCCTACGGATAATCGACTCCATCGGGCATTTGCACTCTTGGAAGATAGTAAGGTTTTAGAACAGGAACTGATCAGCGTAACTACAGGAGAGCTGATAGGAGAAGATTTACTGTTTCAGAGTGAGTTACCTTCAAGTAAGGTGATCGCTCAGAGTTCCTCTCGGTTACTGGCTATTCCCCAAAAAGAATTACAGGAAAAACTAGAGAAAGATTTAGCTTTTTCGGCACGGTTTTATAAAGCCATTGCCATTTCACTTTCTGAACGACTGGTCAAGCTGAGGGACAAACTTCGCTCAAAACGATTGAGAAAACGAACAAATGCAAGCAAAGAAGTGCTTTTAGCATTTGGGGAGCTAAATGATAGTGATATTGATTGGATGATTAAAAATGGAAATTATCAGACAATAAAAGCAGACACTCTGCTATTCCAAGAAGGAAGACCGGCTGAAAAGATGTATATTCTGCTTGATGGTTTGGCAAGTGTTACGTTAGCAGAAACTGCCAGAAGTCCGTTGGAAACAGCTTTTGCCGCCCTAGATACTAGTTATAGTGTTACGTCTGAACAAGAGATTATCACCCTTCAGCGAGGAGAAATTCTTGGGGAAATGCCTTTTGGGGTTTCCCAGCTCAGTTCAGTTAATGTTCGCTGTGTTGAGGATTCAAGAGTACTAGCAATTCCTAGAAATTTACTGGCTACTAAATTACAGGACGATATTGGTTTCTCAGCAAGGTTTTATCGAGCCGTTTCCTTATTAGCGATAGAGAGATTTAAAACTACTGTAGAATTACTAGGTTATCAAAGGAGAATTTATAGTAGTGAAAAAACTTTAGCATCTTCTGTTCCCTATGATGATGAAATGAGTGATAACCGCTTAGATAATTTAACCTTAGCTGGCTCTCGATTTAATTGGATGTTGAAACAACTAAAAACATTGAATACTAATCAACAGTATTTCAATATAATCACAGGATAATCGTAAGGATTCAGCCGTCAGCCGTCAGCCGTCAGCCGTCAGCTAAAAGCTCAAGCTACTTGAGGTGCCGTCAGTCGTCAGTCATTCGCTACTTGAGGTGCTGACTTAACAGAGATTAAACCAATTCTTACCTGTTGTCTTGATACAGTCGCTCATGGGGGAAACCACGGCAGTCGCTCATGGGGGAGACCCCCAAGACCGCGCTGCCTCCCCAAGACCGCGCTGCCTCCCCAAGACCGCGCTGCATCGCTTATTAAAAAGCTGTTCGCGTAGCGCATAAACTGATAACTAATAGCTGAATGCTTACGGATAATCACTGGATAGTTATAGCGTTTATAGGACTCATGAGGTACACATTATTTTTTTCCTCTTCCCTCTTCCCTCTTCTCTCTTACCTGCTCCCTGCTCCCTGCTCCCGTCTTGATGCAGTCGCTCATGGGGGAAACCCCCAAGACCGCGCTGCATCGCTGCTCCCTAAAAACCAGAAATTTGTACCTCACAAGTCGTAGAATTGCTATATCCAAGATTGTTGTTGAGAACAATTTTGGTAAGTTAGCTACGCCATAGTAGTTTTGGATGAAATTATATCTATGTCTATTATTGCCATTCACTCTTATCGAGGAGGAGCAGGAAAAACCAACATAACTGCCAGTTTAGCGACCATTGTTGCTAGTCATGGCCATCGAGTTGGAATTGTGGATGCAGACCTCCACAACCCAGGTATTTATGTGTTATTTGGGTTGAATCAAGATCATTTAGGTTATTCTTTAAACGATTACCTATGGAATAATTGTCAAATTACTGAAGCTGATTATGATGTAACGTCTGTGTTAGGTCTTCAAGACCGCTGTCAGATTACTGAAACCGACTATGATGTGATTGCCAAAGGTAAAAAGCCAACAGAAAACAGTTTTCTATCTTTGGTTCCAGCTAGTATGAAACAAGAAGATATTAGCCGAATGTTGCGAGAAGGCTATGATGTTCGCTTACTGGAAAAAGGGTTTAAAACGTTAATTAATGAACTCAATCTAGATTTTCTGTTTGTTGATACTCATCCAGGTCTGAATGAAGAGGTATTAGTCTCTTTAACCTTGTCTGATACTCTGGTTTTAATTATGAAACCGGATCAGCAGGATTTTCAAGCAACTGGGATTATGTTGGACTTGGCCAACAAGTTAAACATACAGAAAACCTTGCTGGTAATGAATATGATGATTGAATCCTTAGGGATTGATCGTTTTAGTCATAAAGTCAAGGAAGACTATGGGTTTTCATTAGCTGCAATTATCCCCTGGTCAGAAGATATGATGATGCTGGGCAGTCGAGGTATTTTTTCTTTAGCTTTCCCCGATCATCCACTAACTGAGGTCTTAGAAAAACTGGCTGATAAGATCATGAACTAGCAACTATTTTTGTTCATTAGAGGTAAATTATGCAGATTCAGATGATTGGTCACGCTTCTATATTTGTGGAAACTGAAGATTGTAAAATATTAATGGATCCGATTTTATGGGATTCTCATGCTGAAGGAATATCAGATATCTGCCCAAAAAGAAAAGTGTTCCATGACCAGATTCCAGAGTTTGATATTTTGATTATCTCTCATCGTCATATAGATCATTTTGATATTCAATCCCTAGCTTCTCTACCGAAAAATGTTGATGTATTGATTCCTCCAGATAAGTTGATGGAAACGTGTTTACGAGATTTGGGATATTCACAAATCTATAAATTGAAAGATTGGAGTGAGGTCAAAATTGGTTCAACTCGTTTAATTGCAACTCGTTCAGAAAATCGTGTTCCTGAATACGGGATGTTATTCACTGATCCTTCAGGGGTTTTCTGGAATCAAGTTGATTCGGCTGTCAACCTTGAAACTATTCGTCAAGTTAAGTCTAAATATCCTCAGATTGACTTTTTTTTAGCAAGTTGGCAGCCGCTGTTAGAGCTAGAACACCAAAATAATCAGCCATCTTCTTTTCCTTATTCTGCTTATGATCAAGAACTAAAAAAGATTAGTTTACTTCAACCGAAGTCCCTTGCTCCTGGAGCAAATGGTTTTAAGTTTATTAAGGGTACATCTTGGTTAAATAAAGTCGTTTTTCCCGTTACTAGGGAGCAATTCTGTCGAGATGTAGCGATTGTTTGTCCAGAAGTTGGAGAAAATATTTTTCCTTTCAATCCAGGGGATGTCGTTACTTTAAAAAATGGCGACGTTAGCTACATGAAACAAAGGTCTTCTTTTGTGCAAATGCTAGAGGATGATCGCTATGACTTACGTTTTTCCCCTGCTAATATTGGTGATTGCCTGATTGACGATAATCCTGATGACTATGATTTATCGGAGATGAAAGATGTTATCAAGGCAGAAGTTTGCTTCGATTTACCCAAGTTTATCAAAGAAAAGTCAGATTTATTTTTGGAATATCGTCACTGGAAGATAATTTATCAACTAGAAATTGTCTTTCCTTCCGAAACACAACAATATTATTTTGATTTTTCTGAAGACAATATTCAGTGCCATTCAGGTTATAGTCCTCTAGCTCATTTATTTACAACTGTTGCGGCTTCAAATTTTTATGGTTTGATAAAAGGAATTAGAAGTTGGGATGCAGCTAATATTGGCGGCTATTACCGCAGCTTTCAGAAATTATATATACCCACTCCTTATGGGATTATTAAACCAATTGAAGGTAAAAATATATCTTTAGAAGATCCAATCGAGCTACGATTTCCTTACGAAGATATTTTTGAAAAAGTTCGGCAGCATGAAGTGCAAAAATGGAAATATAGTGACGTTAATCCGGAAATTATTCGGGAGACTCAAACAAAAATGTTGAGGATTGGTAATACTCTAGTTCGGTTACTAGAGGAAAATAAGGATAAAACAGTAGAAGAAAATAAAGATTTACAGATGGCTTCAGTTAGATAGTTGTTGTTTATGTTTGGAGGAGAGCATCCCAAATTTATACATAAATTAGCTATTTAACAGGGGTTTTAAATCCTTTTGTAATCTCCTTATTTAGGAACTAGTCAACTCAGTGAAAGCTTTCTATAGGGGGCGCTTTTCACCCCTCTATAATACACTTTCGATGAAATTAAACTAGCAAAAATACCTGTATTAAAAATTGAGTATTATACTTCATTTCTTGCTTACCAATCACATTAATTTTTCGAGCTTTACCACATAGCGTTTACATTGTAATACTACCACTCTATCCTTGGTAATAAACACCAAGGATAGAGTGGTTTTTCTCAAAAAAATAATAAATTTAACGATCAATTACTTAATTTATAGTTATTTTTATTTACCAGAAAAGTATTGACTAATTAGTAGTTTCTTGTTTTAATAAAACTGGTAGGTTTAACTAACAAATTACCGAACTTACTTAAGGAGAAAAAAAATGTCCAGAGAATCAGTATTGGCTTTAATCAAAGCTGCGGAAGCAGATCAGTCTTTAAAAGCGCAATTGGAATCAGCAGAAGGCCCCGAACAGGTACTAGCAATTGCAGTTAGTAAGGGTTATGATTTCACTAAAAAAGAGCTTTTGGCTGTGATGCAAGAGCAGCAATTAGAATTTGCTACAGCTACTATTGAATTCAGTGAAAATGCTAAAGCTTTATTGAAAGAAGTAGAGACTAATCAAGAATTACGGGCAAAGCTCGAAGAAGCTGGTAGTCTGGCTGACATGGTTCAAATTGCCATTGCTCAGGGTTATCAAATCACTGAACAAGAAATGGAATCAGGTCTCGCTTATTTTGAGCAACAAGAAACTGAACTATCTGAAGCTCAGTTAGAAGGTGTAGCTGGTGGTGCGAAAAATAAATCCAAATGTAAAAAATATAATCCAGGGAGTGTTACAATTAATAATAATTGATAGTTCAGACACTTTTATCAGTCAACTCTGAAACTTTTACTTCCTAGTCACTTAATTAAAATTATAAAAGAGATGAATCCTCATTCTATTGTTGTCAGGAGCATCCCAATTTGGCAAATCCATTGCTCAAAATCATGAGAATACTAGGGTTTCAAAGTATAATTGAAAGTGTTATGGGCAAAAATGGGATGCTCCCTTGTTGTCTAGCTAAAAATGTCTGGACTCTTAACTTCATAATAGAGTTAAGAATCCAGACATTTTGAAATATAAAAAAATATTTTAAATAAATTACGAATCAGAGATATTTTTTACTATTTATTGTTTATCAATGAAGTTTTTTTTAGGATCGTTTATTTATATAATGTACAAAGTTAAAATACTTAATAAGTATGGAGAAGTATTTTTTTATCAACATCTATGTCTTCCGGAGTTCCGTGCCCAACTCAGAGAGCTAAAATCAAAAAGCTCGTTTCTTGCAATTGGTGCTTCTTATTTAGATAAGCCAGTTGGTCTTATTGTAGCTGAAATATTACCAAATAATCGATTAGCCAAGATTCGTTCTCTTTTTGTAACTTCTGCCCACCGTGGTCAAGGAGTTGGAACTTTATTATTAACATCCTTAGAGAAGGAGTTAGTAGTTCGAGGTTGTACAAAAGCAGAATTTTTTTATGAACTGGATATAATAAAGAAGTCAATATCTACTAAACTAGCAGCTTTGTTTGAAAAATGCCATTGGTCTCTAATCAATGTTGATTTAATATATTCCTCAAATTTTAAAAAAATTTATCAATCTGCTTTTATCCATAAAGAAAATTTGCTTCCTTCAGATATGCAAATTTTTCCTTGGAAAGAAATTACTACTCAAGAAAAACTGGTTATTAAGCAAACACAGAAAGCAAATTGTTGGATTGAAGAAGGCTTAAATCCTTTTAAATATGATAAAAAAAATGAATCATTAAATAGTCTAGGCTTGCGGTATCGAGGAGAAGTAGTAGGATGGATGTTAACAGAGCGTGTAGCAGTGGATACTATATCTTACAACTGTATGTTTGTTAGAAAAGATTTGCAAAAAATGGGGCGTGGAATAGCATTATTTATTGAAGCAATTAAACGTCAAAAAGAAGCTAATATTCCTAATGGTATATGGTTTGTCAATCAAAAAAATCACTTAATGATTCGCTTCGTTAAAAAGTATATGTACTCTTACTTGACATCTATTAAAGAAGAAAGAGTGTATTCAAAATTATTACTGTAATTATTAAAGTAAAACTTAACTATGTTAACCCTAACCCAAAGTATCAATACTAAAATAAGCAAGCGTGTTCGCACCCCTACCCTCATACAAATGGAAGAAGTAGAGTGCGGAGCAGCATCATTAGGCATTATTTTGGGTTATTATCACTGCTTTGTTCCCCTTCCTGAATTAAGAAAAGTATGTGGTGTATCACGGGATGGCAGTAAAGCCTCTAGTGTGCTTAAAGCAGCAAGAACCTATGGTTTGACTGCTAAAGGGTTTAAAAAGTCATTAGAAAACTTAAAAACTTTAAATCCGCCCTTTATCATATTTTGGGAATTTTGTCATTTTTTAGTTGTCGAAGGGTTTGGCAAAAATTGTGTTTACCTCAATGATCCAGAAACGGGTCCCCGTAAACTATCGTTAGAAGAATTTAGCCAAGGTTACACTGGAATAGTTCTAGTGATGGAACCTGGCCCAGATTTTAAAAAAATAGGAAAAAAAACAAGTATATTTTCTTCTTTAAAGAATCGTTTACAAACCTCTAAAAACTCAATTTTATTCTCCATATTAGTAGGATTAATTCTAACCTGTCCTCGGTTGATAATCCCTATATTTAGCCAAGTCTTTGTGGATAAAATTTTAATAGAAGATTATCAAGACTGGCTGAGACCGATGTTATTGGCTATGGTGATTACTGCAATTGTTCAGGGACTTCTTGCCCGTCTGCAATTAAAAGTATTACGCCGACTTTTAGTCAAACTTTCGGTTAGTATGTCAGGACAATTTGTTTGGCATATTTTACGCTTACCTGTAGGATTTTATGCTCAACGGTTTTCGGGTGAAATTAGCGATCGCGCTCAACTCAATGATCGGGTAGCAGACGTAATTTCTGGCCGTCTAGCAACCACTGTTATTGATGTGATCATGATGGGGCTTTATGCCCTATTAATGTTTACGTATGATATACTCTTAACCACGATCACGATTCTATTTGCCAGCTTTAACTTTATAGCCCTTCAATACTTATCTCGTAATCGGACAGATGCCAATATTAGTTTAGCCCAGGAATATGGAAAAGTAGCTGGTACAGCGATTGGTGGCATTCAATCAATTGAAACCATTAAGGCATCTGGACTCGAATCAGATCTGTTTACTCGATTTGCCGGTTATTATACTAAAGCCTTAAACGCTCAACAAAAATTAGGGTTACAAACACAAATCCTCAATGCACTTCCCAATCTCTTAACCGCCTTAGCTACAGCCTCTATCTTGCTAATCGGAGGCTTACGGGTTATCAAGGGAGAACTAACCATTGGAATGCTAATTGCCTATCAACTTTTAACCGCTAGCTTTCTCAAACCCATTAATGAACTGATTAATTTTGGGAGTACCTTACAAGAATTAGAAGCTGATATTAATCGCCTTGATGATGTGCTACAAAATCCTATTGATCAAGAAGCCATCCGTCAGCCCAATCAGTTGGCCAGTCTTACCAACAATTATAGTCTAACTTCCGACTCCTTTAAATTACAGGGTCATGTAGAATTTCGTAACATCAATTTTGGGTATAATCGCTTAGAATCTCCCCTGATTGAAGACTTTAATTTAATTATCAAACCGGGGCAAAGAATTGCTTTAGTCGGTAGTAGTGGTTCAGGAAAATCAACCATTGCTAAATTAGCCTGTGGATTATATGTTCCTTGGGAGGGGGAAATCCTTTTTGATGGTATTCCTCGCAATCAAATTCCTCGTGCTGTTCTTGCTAATTCCTTAGCAATGGTTGAACAGGATATTTTTCTTTTTGCGGGTACAATTCGAGATAATTTAACCCTTTGGGATACCACCATTCCTGAATCAGATTTAGTTAAATCTGCCACTGATGCCGCCATTCACGAATCAATCCTGTTTCAGCCAAAAGGATATGATGCTCCACTGAGTGAAGGGGGAGCAAATCTCAGTGGTGGACAACGACAACGCCTTGAAATTGCTCGCGCTTTAGTGAGAAATCCTACCATTCTCGTCTTAGATGAGGCAACCAGTGCTTTAGATGCAGAAACAGAATTAATCATTGACCGTAATTTACGACGGCGTGGGTGTTCCTGCATTGTCGTTGCTCATCGCCTCAGTACCATTCGAGATTGTGATGAAATTATTGTCCTGGATAGAGGAAACGTTGTTCAACGGGGAACCCATGAACAATTACGCCAAGAAACAGGAACCTATCAACACCTGATCAGTAGTCATTGAGTGGTAATCCAATCTGAAATAGAAAAAAATGACAGATCAACGTCTTATCTCTTCCAATACACCCTATCAATCCTCTATAAAACACATTTTAAAAATTTATAGCGTTTTTCATAACTATAAGGTACACAGGATTTTAGGCGTTGCTGAATTAAGGAATGAATGCGCGATCATCTGGTTTTATTAAAGCCCCCTAAATCCCCCAATTCTGGGGGACTTGTCTTGATGCAGTCGCTCATGGGGGAAACCCCCAAGACCGCGCTGCATCGCTTGAGAGTTTTGTTCCCCCCAGAATTGGGGGGCTAGGGGGGCGAAACCATACTCATAATCAGCAACGCCGGATTTTTTCCCTGTTCCCTGCTCCCTGCTCCCTGCTCCCTGCTCCCTGCTCCCTGTTCCCTGTTCCCTGTTCCCTGTTCCCTCTTGTCTGTTCCCTGTTCCCTGTTCCCTGTTCCCTAAAACCCAATAATTTGTACCTCACCCAATTGCAAACCGCTGTTATGTATAGCCAACAATCCCGCAAAATTCAAGGTAATCAACCACTAATACTTAATAACCCTGAAATTGTTTGGATGGTGGTTTCTGGACAAGTCTCTGTATTTGCCACAGAAATGAAGAATAATGAACCAGACGGAAATCGTCATTATCTATTTACTGTAGAAAAAGGACAAGGTTTATTTGGTCATTGTTTAGATTCTTCTGGTCAAGCCCTTTTAGCGGTCGCCATAGAAGGGGCAGAATTAGAATCTGTAGCCATACAAGATTTGGTGAAACAAATCTCTCAAAAAGAGCCTCAAGGGATTGCCATCCTAGAAAGCTGGATCCGGCATTTAGGAACAAGTATTAACCAGATGCCTTTAAATAATGTCATCAAAATTATCAATCCTGATTTTTCTTCATACTTTTCCCTAGAAGATAAACAAATTATTCAATCCTTTAGTGAACAAATCATTTGGGTAGAGATTAGAGAAGGAGAAGTTGACTATTTAGGAAAGCCAGAGTTAACCTTAGAGATCAATTCTCCTCTATTTCCTCTGGCTAATAGGATGTGGTTAAAATCCGAAAATGCCAGTCAACTCAAAATAACTACTACTGATACTATAGAACAAGCAGAACAAATTACCCATAGCTTAGACCTATTCCATAACTATTTTTATTACTATTTAAACCAAAAATTTATTGAAGATAAAGAATCCGAATTTAGACGGTTTCAAGCCAGACAACAACTAAATAGCCAAGTTACTCAATCAGCATTAGGAAAATTAACCTCAATTCTCAAACCGGGTTATGATGTTTTTTTTGGATCAGGAACACCTCTATTAATTGCAGCGGGTGCCGTAGGTCATGCCATGCAAATTGTCATTAAACCGCCATCTGCCTCAGAAGATATGAGTAAGCTGGCTAATCCCTTAGAAGCTATCGCTTATGCCTCTCAATGCCGTATTCGTTCTGTAAGATTAGTGGGGGATTGGTGGCTCTCAGAACATGGCCCCTTACTTGGCTATAATCAAGATAACTGTCCTGTTGCTTTATTACCAAATCCCCAAAAAAACAGTATCTATCTATTATTTGATCCTATCAAAAAAACTCGTACCCCTGTTAATCAGGACGTCGCTCAACATATTAGCTCCCAAGCTTATATGTTTTACCGTCCTTTGCCCCTTGTTGTTCAAGGGGTCGGGGCACTATTTAGATTTAGTATAGCAGGCTATGAAAAAGAATTAGGATTAATTGCCCTGATCGGTATAATAGCAACTCTTTTAGGAATGGTTGTGCCCCAAGCCACGGGCATGTTAATGGATCAAGCCATTCCTGGCAGTAATTTACTCTTATTAAAACACATTGGGTTAGTCTTATTTGCTACTGCGTTTGCTCAAGCCGCTTTTCAACTTTCCCAAGGAATTATGACCTTGCGTTTAGAAACAGTCGCTGATGGCAATTTACAATTAGCGGTTTGGGACAGACTGCTTAAGTTAAGTCCATCATTTTTTCAGCAATATACCTCTGGAGATCTAGTGAATCGTCTCCTAGCAATACGGGAAATTCATCATCTGTTAAGTGGGGCAACTCAGCGCACATTACTCAGTGGCGTTTTTGCTCTTTTGAATCTAGGATTAATGTTTATTTATAGTATTAAACTTGCTCTAGTTGCTTTAGGACTATCTGTAATTGCGGTTATTGTCACAGTTGTTTCTGGTGTTGTTTTAGTTCGCAAAGAGCGAAAACAAGAGGCTCTTGATGGAGAAATTGATGGTTTAACAGTACAACTGATTAATGGAGTGGCTAAACTTCGGGTGGCTGCTGCTGAAGAACGTGCTTTTTGGGCTTGGGCGGAAAAATACAGTCAAAAAACTAAGTTAACTGCAGGAATTCAACGAATTAATGATAGTCTATCTACCTTTAATGAAGCCTTACCGTTAATAAGTTCAGTAATCCTGTTTTGTTTCACCTTATTATTTATCCAAATCAACCAAGAAAAGAATCTACCTAACACTCTGACTGCAGGGACTTTTTTAGCCTTTCAGGTTGCCTTTGGAACTTATATTGGGGGAGTCACAAGCTTGAGCAATACCTTAACAGATATTTTAGGAATTGTCCCCATGTGGGAAAGGGCGAAATCTATTTTACAGGAAAAACCAGAATCTGATATTAATCAGCAAGACCCGGGTCGTTTAAGCGGACATATTGTTTTAGATCATCTCAGCTTTCGTTATCGAGAAGATGGCCCTTTAATTATCGATGATATTAGTATTCATGCTAATCCCGGTGAGTTTATTGCACTTGTTGGCCCTAGTGGAAGTGGAAAATCAACCCTTTTTCGTTTGTTATTAGGATTTGCTAGTCCCATAACAGGAACGATTTATTATGATGGTCAAGACTTAGCGGGGTTGGATGTTACTGGTTTGCGTCGTCAATTAGGTGTTGTTCTACAAAATGGTCAGGTTCAACAAGGGTCGATTTTTCACAATATTACTAGTGGTGCGTTAGTATCCCATGATGTAGCCTGGGAAGCAGCACGAATGGCTGGATTAGCCGTAGATATTGAGAAAATGCCCATGGGAATGCACACCGTTATTAGTGAAGGAGGAAGTAACTTATCGGGAGGACAAAGACAGCGTTTATTAATCGCTCGTGCTTTGGTCAATAAACCAAAAATCATTCTGATGGATGAAGCCACCAGTGCCCTTGATAACCGCACCCAAGAGATAGTGACTGACAGCTTGGAGCAACTCCATGCAACACGTATTGTTATTGCCCACCGTCTTAGTACAATTCGTAATGCAGACCGAATTTATGTACTGGAAGCTGGACGAATTGTCCAGACCGGAACATTTGCACAGCTCAGTCAAGAAGAGGGGTTGTTTGCACGACTGGTTGCTCGACAACTAGACTAAAATTCTCTATTACTCTTCTTTCTTTAAAAAGTCTGGCAGCCATAACAAAATTAGTACGATAAAACAGATAATGGTTAAACCAATAGCATAGCGAATATTCTGTTTAAGCATTGATGATACTTGGAGAAGAAAGTAGTAATCAAGCATTTTTATAATTGTCAGTTGATTTCTATATTATAGCGTTTATCGCAGTTATGAGGTACAGTCTTATTTGACACTGCCTCCCCTATTCCCTTGCTGCATCGCTTAAAACCCTCTTTACTATTGCCTTTTGCCTTTTGCCTTTTGCCTTAAAGGGATAAGCAATGTCGCTCATGAGTATGATAACTGCTATATACAAGATAGCACACCAGCACCATATTACACTATATTACTGTTATGAAACCTAAAAAAAAATCTAATCTATTCCGAGAAGAATCTGTAGAACACTTAACTTCCCCAGAAAAATTAGACCAAGCTATGGAAGTTATCTCCCGTCAAGACTGGCTTCCTTTATGTACTTTGGCAGGAATAGTGTTCTTGACGATTATTTGGAGTATTGTCGGTAAACTTCCCTTAACTATTAAAAGTAAAGGGGTGCTAATTCATCCACACAAAGTCGTTGAAGTTCAGTCTCCTGTTAGTGGTCAGTTAGAGCAGATCAATATCAAGGAAGGCGACTGCGTTGACCGAGGTTTCGTGTTAGCCACAATTGAACCGTCTGATATTCAGCAGAAACTTCAGCAACAGAAAGAAAGATTAACACAACTACAATCACAAAGTCAATTAGCGAATACTCTTCAGGTACAGCGAACTAATTTAGAAGTGTTGTCCCTTCAGCAAAAACAAGAGGCATTAGAACAGTCTCTACAAAATAGTGAAAGCTTAAATTTGGTTCTCAATAATCAAGCAATAGAGGCTATAAACCAGCAAAAACAAAGCATTCAGCAAAAAATAACGGATCTTCAAACTATTACCCCAACACTGAAAGAAAAAGGACTTAATTCCATCAAAGAACAAAGAGTTAGTATCTTTAAACAACTTAAGGATTTTAAGGAACTCAGTTCTAGCTTAAAAGATAGGGTAGAAAAACGTCGTGAACTAGTTCAAGCAGGAGCAATCTCTTTAGATCAAATATTAGAAGCGGAACAATCTTATAAACAAAATCTGCAAAATATCTCTAAACTAGAGGCTGAACTCAAACAGCTAGATGTTAAAGAAGCTGAAGTCGAACAACAATATTTAGATAACTTAAGTACCATTAGTAAGCATCAAGCTGAATTAAGAGAATTGACAGTTAAGGGAACTGAAACTAAAGAGAAATACTTGAAAAAGATGAATCAAGTTGCTCAACAAAAAACGGCTATAAAAACCTTGGCTACAGAAAGAAAAAAACTTGAACAGCAAAATTTAGAAGATTCTAGCAAAAGAGAAAATGAAATTCAACAGGTTAAGTACGATATAGCCCAACTTTCTAAACAGTATAATGATAATCAAGCTATCAAAAGTCCTTATTCGGGTTGTTTTCTGAACATAACGGCTAGTAAAGGCTCTGTTATTGATAAAGGGTTTTCTTTAGGAGTGATTCAAAGACAGAGTTCATCAGACAGTCTCTCAACCGTTGCTTACTTTCCTGTTGGGCAGGGTAAAAAGATCAAACCTGGTATGAAAATCTATGTTACACCTGATACAGTTCGCCGAGAAAAATTTGGTAGTATTATTGGTACTGTCTCGGAAGTATCTCCTTTTCCTATTACTCAACAAGGAGCCACTAAACTGATAGGAAACTCTACAATAGCTGAAAATTTGGCATCTAAAATCAGACCTGTTATTGAAATCCATGGGAAGTTACAGGCTGACTCCTCGACTCCTAGTGGTTATGCTTGGTCTTCTTCTCAAGGACCGTCGTTGACAGTGACTTCAGGAACTACTGTAACAGTACAAGTCACCATTGAAGAGCAAACCCCCATTACCTTAGTTTTACCAATCTTGCGACAATTGAGTGGGATTTATTAAATATATACAGGGAACAGGGAACAGGGAACAGGGAGCATGTCACTTATGCAGAACATTTGTACTAAGGTAATAGGTAATAGGTAATAGGTAATAGGTAATAGGTAATAGGAACCCACCCCTAACCCCGACCAGGAGGGGAAGGTAATAGGTAATAGGTCATCAGGGGAGCTAGTCCTGGATGAATATTTGTACATTATCTATAGCCCCCTCATGGGTAATTGCTTGCTCTACTGGAAAATAGTACTAATGTTTCAGCAAATTTGACCTGCTCCCCAGGGAACAGGGAGCAGGGAGCAGGGAACAGGGAACAAACATTCTCTCAATTGATTTAGGATTGCTATATAGCGCTACGCGGAAGGCAAGAGGCAAGAGGCAAGAGGCAAAAGTTGACTACACAGCTTTTGAGCTTGTATCAATGTCCTAACTTTAATGTGTAGTGCTATATATCGACCGTTGCATCCCATCCCATTGTATCCCAATTGTATTGGCAAGATTGGGAGACGGGGGGAGGGGAAGATGAACAGAGGGGCTGCCAACTGCCATACATAAAATATAGGACTTACAAAGTTTAGTTGGTTTTGCCCAATTTGGGGGGGGACAAAGTCACTAAAGTTCCCTAGAATTGGGGTATTTTAGGGTGCCTTGCGTAAGTCCTGTAATATAAAGAAAGGCTTTAATGTTTTTGATGATTTGTTAAACTTATCAAATTAGAGAAGCTAGCTCCATTGACTATTAAGGTAAGAACCTAATGGCAGAGATAACAAACTCTTTCAATGCAGATGTCGTTATTATTGGTGGTGGTATTGCTGGGCTGGCAACGGCTTATTACCTAAGCCAGAAACAACATCTAAGTATCATATTGCTTGAGAAAGAGTCTATCCCCAATCCCAACAACAGTTCCTATGGCGAGGAACGTATGTATCGCCGCATGTACTCCCATGAGTACCTAGCTGAATTACAAGATTACAGCTTGAAAGAGTGGGAAATGCTTGAAAGTCAACATGATTGTCAGTTACTCAGGCAACATGGTCTGCTTTTCTACGGCGAAGCTTGGGATGAAGAAACCATTGAAGGCAGTATTCCAGGGGCTCGTCGGGTCATGGAAAAGAAAGGGATTCCTTTTGAAGCCTTAAATGCTGAGCAACTCCAACAACGTTGGCCCGTGCGACCTAAACCAGATTTTATTGGTTTGTTTGAAAGTACTTCCGGTATGGTTTGGTCTACAAAAGCTATAGAGCTATTTAGATCCCAAGCAGAAGCCAATGGGGTATCTATTCGGACGGGCGAAGACACAGTTAGTCTCAACGTGACTAATTCTAGCACTGTTGAAATCAAAACACAATCAGGAAATACATTCTTTGCCAAGCAAGTTGTTTTGACTGCTGGGCCTTGGACTAATGATTTACTCAGCTCATTTACAACTCCCCTGAATTTAGAAATTTGGCCGATGTTATGGGGACACTATCGGGTTGAAGAGACTTTACGAGATCAGTTTCCACAATGGTTTTGTTTTCAGCAAGAAAAGCCAGATAGTAACGATGGTGGACTCTACTACGGATTTCCTTGTCATACTCCCGAAACATCACTCATCAAAGTTGGGATTGATTGGTGTCCGCCAGAATTGCGGAGCAAAACGATGAGTACATTTGTAAGAGAACCAAATCCAGAGCTTGTGCAGTTACTCGATCAATTCCTTCGTAATAATTGGGATGGAATTAAGGAGTGTGTGGGTCTGTATTTTAGTCCATACACGATGACAAAAGATACTCTATTTGTGCTAGATAAGCTTCCCGGATATCCACAAATTAGTCTTTTTACGGGTGGATCTGGTCAAGCATTTAAGTTTGCACCGCTGTTAGGCAAGCTGCTTGCTGAGTTAGTCATGGAGCAGACTCCTTCTGTTGATTTATCTCCCCTAAGTGCTAGTCGGGAGTGTGTTAGGCAGTTGACTACTGTGTCTGCATAAAACTAGAAAATCGCCAGGATGCTGTGGGGCGTAAAAGCCCTAAGCATCCTGGTTGGGCTTATTCTTTGTAAATGCGTAGATGGGTGTGTGCATAATCCATCGAAAACTGACCGGGATTTTCTCGAACCCTAGCGGTAAATCTTGCGTAAAATTGGTTGACAAGATCTAAAACATCTTCATTGGATCGATTAGTGAAGGCGTTTCTGAAAGTATGCTCACTCCAAGAGCGAATTGTTTGGGTAAGTCCTTGAGCAAACTTATCAGTATCCCCATCTTGTTCATACTGAGAGCGATAAGGACAGGGAATCAGCATGGTTTGAATATCTCCTAATCGTAACCCAGCTTGATAAACGTCACTTTGAGGGTCTTCAAGACAAGCAGCAAACTCGGCTTCTGTACGGTAATAATTTTGGAATGTAGCGCCAACATACTCTTCTGGCTTAATCAACCCCTCAGTGTCCATTTGTTTCCAAATCTCATGGAGAACATCATGCATGTTTAAATCTACCTGATTGTTGCCCAGATAGCGTCCTTTTTCGTCTGTGGATAAATTGGCACTGACTATTTGCCCCCCAGATTTGAGTTCTTTCGCCCTAGCTAGGAGAATAGTAGTCCAGTCAAGCTGAGATTGGGCTTGAAAAATGGCTTTATCTTCTCCTTGGTCACAAGCATTAATATGGGTATGGTAATTCAAATGTTTAGGCAGCTTACTTAGCCAGTGCATGGCTGTGGAGGAGAAGCCAAAGTCTAGACTATTAGGGGGACAAACAGGCTCATAAAATGAGCGTGGAACCATAGAAACCACTAGATTTTGATCACCCTCCATCAACAAAGATGAAGTTTGACCTAGAGCATTAAAGTCATTACTGGGTAAATCGCTAAATATTGTTTCAATAAAAACCCCGTTATTTTGTTTTTTTATAGTAGCAATAATCTGCTGCCATAATCCTAGGGTAGTACCACCGTCTGCAATACCGTAATCAGCAAGTCTTACCTGTGAACAGTTTTGGATGGGCTGGATTGCTTTTGCGACTAAATCCCCAGCAGCTTCGAGACAAAGTTTGGCTCCAAGGGTGTTGAGTGAGTAGTCAGATGCCATATAAATTGCCATGTCATATCCTCTCTAATGATGAGTATTTGTGATCCTGATTGTTTTTGAAGTAATCGTCAATAAAATCAGAAATTTTACTGCCAACTTTTGGTTGTTTATCTGCTGCTGAAATTAGTGTTGATATTACTTGGTCGTAGGAGTTTTTGCCATCAGTTAGCCCGGTTAAAAACTGTTGGGTTTTTTCTTCAACAATTTCCTGGATAAATGCATAAATTTCTTGGGGATATACCTGCTTGAAAATCGATGGACAATAAAATTCTATTGAGTCGCAAATAACCGCTCCAGCACTACTAATTGATTCGGGAATAAAAGTAAGTGATTTTGCCTGTAAAAGATTGAGGACAAAAGGTTCACTCAGGGGAACATTAGCAGAGCCAACAATATATTTACACTGCAAGGAATCGGCAATTGCTGGTGTAATTAGACCACTGATGGAACAAGGAACTAATACATCACAAGGAATATCCCACCAGTTCTCATGGTGTGAGATGTTTTTGCAATTAGGAAGATCAGCTCGCTGGGGTACTATGTCATAGGTGATGATACTCGCTCCAAGTTCCTGGAGACTTAGAGCAGTAGCTTTACCCACCTTACCCAGACCATGAACCAGAAAAACTAAGCCCTTAAGATTGTTCCCAAAAATTCCTCGAATGCTGCCAACTACACCATAGGCTGTTGCAATACTCGGGTCAACTTTAGAATCTAAAGATGCCAGAATATAAGGACAGTAATTTCTGAGATATTGCATATCCTCTAAGGAAGTATTTAAGTCACAACCTGTGTACATTAAACCATTAAGTTCATTAAGGAGAGAACCGACAAAACTCAATAGGTTTTTCTTGCAGGCTTTATCCTCTGTGATCGCTGCAACAATCTTACCTCCACTAAAGCCTGTATTGTACAGACTATGTTTATGGGTCATTACGAGAGATAGATTTCTACAGTCCTCCCGAGCAAGGGTCTCAGATTGGTACGTTTTGACTCTCAATCCACCGTTACTTGGCTGACTCAGGGTTGCTCTGTCTAAGCCAATGAAGCATTGAAAGCCATCTGTAGTTTTCTGAATAATTTTCATCTAAATTTTATCCACTATGGATTATAAATGTCTTTTAAAAAACAATCAATTCTCTGACAAATTTGTTCCTGTCTTTCTTGCTTCTTCTACCCAGCCATCAAACTTATCTTGATTTTTATTGATCCACTCCTCTGCATGGCGACGGAAATCTTTTGAGTTACTTTCACCCTCTTGTACGAGTTTTTGTTGAGCATTAACATCTTCAATAGGAATTGCAATCAGCTCAAACAGACGTTTCGCGGCTGGATTAGCTGTCAAAAATTTATTGTTTGCTACTATGCGCACTCTATCAACCGCAATCCCTAGATTTTTTCCATCTAGCATGGTATCTTGCTCGGAGACTTCTCCCTGTTCTTTTGGTAGAGAAGTGAAAGGAACTTCTAGCCAGATTGCATCTTTACCAGGTTCTAATACTATAGGTACCCAGCTAGGAGTGTAAACATAATAAAGAATAGGTTTTTCCTGTCGGTTGCGAGCTACTACATTTGCCAACAAAATCTCATAATTACCTTGATCGTGTTCAACGGTATCCCTCAGTCCATAGACATCCAAGTGATGCTCAATCACCAATTCACAACCCCACCCAGGATTACAACCTGTTAAGTTAGCTTTGCCATCACCATCTGAGTCAAAAAGTTTGGCAATTTTGGGATTTTTAAGTTGCTCTAAGCTAGTGATTTTATATTTATCAGCGGTTTTTTTGTCAATTTGATACCCTTGCAAAGCATTGTCAACAATAATTCCAACCCGCTTGAATTTATCTTCGCCTCCGTTTTCTCTAAAAAATTTATTTTGGAGTTTTTCCCAATGATCAGTGTAGAAATCTAAGTCTCCGTTACTGACAGAAATGTGTAAAATAGGAACACTGAGCTGTTTGGCGTCTTCAGTTTTATAACCAAGCTTTTCTAGACCGATATTAATAATTTCTGTTAAAAATACTGCGTAGGTTGAAACACTAGAGCCAGATCTTACTCTTACCCCTTGACCCGGCATCATTTTGTCTGTTGATTCAGGATTAGATTGGATAGTGGGTTGACAGGCAATTAAACCGATTGACAAAACAGCTAGAAGTATTCCTAAGAAGTGTTTTTTTTCTTTTTGTTTCATTTTCATCCTTCACACTAGTTTTACTCAACCAATGGCTTAATTGTATTCCACAGCCTACTGGGCATCCTATGGTGTTTATGAGAGAACTGACATACTTTTTGGTATAAACAATAAAGTTTAAAAATCTCAAAGCTATACACAGTATAGTTTTAGGCAATCCAAGTTAACAGCATACCATAACCGGTATCAAATCGCCCAATTTACTCTCACAAAAGAATACAGGAGTCCTTCCATTAAGTCAATCGGGTCGGGGATTTATTATCGGTTCGTCCTAATATCCAATGTCACCTCAACCTGAGGGGGTGTGGGGAGATGGAGAGATGGGGAGATGGGGCAGATTTTTATTAAGCGATGCAGCGCCGCCAAAGGGGGTTTCCCCCATGAGCGACTGCATCAAGACAGGGTAATTATCCTGACATGATCTAAGCATCCTGGTTGGGCTTATTCTTTGTAAATGCGAAGATAGGTTTGTACATAATCCATAGAGAACTGACCGGGATTCTCTCGAATCCTAGCTGTAAATCTTTGGTAGAATTGGTTGACAATTTCAGAAATGTCTTGATTGGATCGATTGCTTAGGGCATTTCTCAATGTATGTTCACTCCAAGAGCGAGTCGCTTGGGTGAGACCTTGGGCAAATTTCTCTGCATCCCTATCATCTTCGTACTGAGACCGATAAGGGCACCGAATCAGCATGGTTCGGGTATCTGCTAATCGTAACCCAGCTTGATAAACGTCACTTTGAGGGTCTTCGAGACACGCAGTAAACTCGGCTTCTGTTCGGTAATAACTTTGTGATGTAGCGCCAACATACTCTTCTGGTTGAATCAATTCCTCAATCTGCATTTGTTTCCAAATTTCGTGCAGAATATCTTTCAGGTTCAAGTCTACCAGGTTGTGCCCTACATAGCGCCCTTGTTCGTCTACGGATAAGTTGACGGTTACTATTTGACCTCCAGATTTGAGTTCTTTAGCTCTAGCCAGGAGAATAGTGCTCCAGTCAATCTGTGACTGTGCTTGAAAAATTGCTTTATCTTCTACTGGGGCAGAAACATTGACATCAATATGATTGCTCAGATGTTTGGGTAGCTTACTTAGCCAGTGCATGGCTGTGGAGGAGAAACCAAAGTCTAGACTATTGGGGGGACAAACAGGTTCATAAAATGATCGTGGAACCATTGAAACTACTATATTTTGATCACCCTGCATCAATAACGTTGCATTTTTGCCTAGGGCATTAAAGTCATTACTGGGTAAATCATTAAATATTACTTCAACAAAAGCCCCGTTATTTTGTTTTTTTATAGTAGCAACAATCTGCTGCCATAATCCTTGGCTAGTACCACCGTCTGCAATGCCGTAATCAGCTAGTTTTACCTGTGAAGAGTTTTGGATGGGCTGGATTGCTTTTGCTACTAAATCCCCAGCAGCTTCGAGACAAAGTTTGGCTCCAAGGGTGTTGAGTGAGTAGTTAGATGCCATATAAATTGCCATGTTATATCCTCTCAAATGATGAGTATTTTTGAACCTGATTTTTAGTTAATTATCAATAAAACCATAAATTTTGCTGCCAGCCAATTTATGGTTTTGATATATTAGACTTTTTGATTATTATTAAAATCAGTGATAACCACTTAACTATTCATTCGCGTAATTTTTAATAAAAAGTGATATTATCAATATAAATTATATCATAAAAGTTAAGCATAATAAATCAACATATGACTAGACATATGAAACTAAATAATTTACGGTTATTGCGTATTGATTATACTAATTTTTCAGAAACAAACCCTAAAATTATTACTAGGCAATACTTTTATATTTTGAGATACTATGTAATATAAACTATCAATTATCATCAAAATCTCAAAGCTATACACAGTATAGTTTTAGGCAATCCAAGTTAACAGGATACCATAACAGGTCTCAACTAGCCTAATTTACTCTCATAAAATAATACAGGAGTCCCTCTATTAAGTCAATCGGGTCGGGGATTTATTATCGGTTAGTCCTAATATCCAATGTCACCTCAACCGTAATCACTCTGTTACTTTGAGCAATAATCTTAACTCTTCTGACTCTGATTGACTGACAAAACTCCTATAGCAAAGGGAACAGGCAACAGGGAATAGGGAACAGGGAGCAGGGAATATGGCATCAAAAATTATCATAATTCATTTAGGTACCCTATAAAACCCTTGATTGTACTTAAAACCATTACCAGGGATTGGTTTCAGTATGTTCAATCCAATCTACGAAGCCAGAAAAGTCACTAAAGTAGGGTATCTGAAATCAGTAGGATTTTATCTAGAATACCTGTCCTCTAAACCAAACACCTTCCGATCTCCTGGTGACAGCTCATAAATTTTAGCTGTTTGCAACCACTCATATATAGCCTCCGGCTTGAGCCACACCCTGGCATTCCCATTGCTGAAAGCAGTGAGGATTTTGGTGCCATCGGGAGAAAAGACGGCGGAGTTCACAGCAGCATTATTGTTTCTCATCACCAGGATTAACCTACCGTTTAAATCCCACAACCTGGCAGTTTTATCGTCAGAAGCAGAGAGAATTGTTTTACCATCGGGAGAAAACACCGCTGAATTAACATCAAACTTATGTCCTTTCTCACGACCTCCTCCAAAGGTTCGGATCTCGTTTCCATTCAAATCCCACAGCTTGATGGTGTGATCTTCTGAAGCAGTGAGAATTGTTTTACCATCAGGGGAAAAGACGGCGGAATTAACAGCATCGGTATGTCCTTTAAAATCAGTAATTATTTCTCCGTTTACGTTCCACAACTTCGCCAGTTTATCGTTAGAAGCCGTAAGGATTTGCTGGCGGTTAGGAGATAGCGCAGCGGAATTAACTACCCCCTTGTGTCCTTTGTACTCTGATATTTCTATCAGTTCACTGCCACTAAAATTCCATAACTTGGCAGTTTGATCGTAAGAGGTAGTCAGAATTTTCTGGTCATCTTGGGAAAAGCTGGAAAATTTAGCACCATTCCTACCAAATATCGTTACGTTATTATAGTGATCATGTAAATTACTAGCCATGATCAGGCGATCGCCTTTTCCATTCCATAACCGGGTTTTGCCATCATCGGAAGTCGTGATAATATAGTTACCATTAGGGGAAAAAGCTGCTGTTTTTACAGAACAGTGATTCCCGACATCACAGCCATGAGGAAGTTGCTTGAGCAATTTTCCGCTCAGATCCCATAAATAAGCGTTTTTATCGGTAGTGGCTGTCAATATTTTTGTGCCGTCAGGAGAAAACACAGCAGAATTCACAGCTGCTGAATGTCTAAAACTAGAATTAACTGGTTGTTGGGTGATATCCCATAACTTGACTGTCGAGTCATCAGAGGCGGTGATTAGTTTGTCTCCATGGGGAGCAAACGCTGCAGTAGTAACCGATAATTGATGACCGATTAAATTAGCGATCGCGTTTCCATCCAAATCCCAAATTTTGGCAGTATTATCATAACTAACGGTAATAATGTGATTACCGTCTGGGGAAAACAAGGCTTTTTTGACTGGCTCTGAATGTCCTGCTAAGGTTTTAATTAATTTTCCATCCTTATCCCATAATTTGGCAGTGCCATCTTCAGAAGCAGTAAGGATTTGATCACCGTCTTGGGAAAAGAACCCTGAATTAACCCAACCGGTATGTCCCTTAACTATGTTGATCAGCTCGCCATTGTGGTCCCACAACTTAGCTGTCTTATCTTTACTGGTAGTAAGAATTTTAGTTCCGTCTGGAGAAAATACCGCAGAGGTAAGACCGCAATGATAATCCTTTATATGTACATGCCAACAGCTATCCTGATCTAGAGTTGTGATCAAATTCCCATCCTTATCCCATAATTTCGCAGTTTTGTCCCGTGAAGCGGTGAGAATTGTCTGACCATCAGGAGAAAAGACCGCAGAGACGACGATATCTTTGTGCCCGCTCAAGGTGTTAATTAGTTCTCCCTGTTTATCCCATAATTTTGCCGTCTTATCATCAGAAGCGGTGAGAATTGTCTGACCATCTCGGGAAAAGACGGCAGAATTAACCTGGCACTGACCGTTGCGGAGGCAATCGTGCCCTCGTAAGGTATTGAGCAAATTGCCTTCCTTATCCCACAACTTAGCCGTTTTATCCTGTGAGGTAGTCACTATTGTATTGCCATCTGGGGAAAATACAGCAGAATTAACCCTAGCAGAATGTCCGGCTAAGGTAGTGATTCGCTCGCCATTGAGATTCCACAATTTTGCTGTGGTATCCTCTGAAGCCGTGAGAATTATACTACCATCCGGCGAGAATACTGCACTAGTCACAGCCCTTTTATGTCGCATATTGGCATAGTAAAAAAAGAAGCGGCGATGAATTGCTGAATGGTAGGCTATACTCAGCAATTGTGAAACCTCAGGCACTTGATGGGTATTGTCAATCTTATAAGCAGCCTCGGCAATGCGTAAAGCCTTCGTCGGGTGTCGTTTTAAAAACGTGCTTGCTTCTGAGAGAAGATGCTTGACTTTAGCAATTTTGAGGTTATATTCAGCCAACTTCTTTTCTTGAATTTGATGGATAAGAGTGCCAACAGCCGCTACCAATGCTATAATTACTCCGACAATAAATAATTTTTGTTGTCTAACTCTTTTCTTCTGTTCTGCTAGTCGTGCTTTTGCTTCCTTTGTACGTTCCTCTTGCAACCGTAGGATTTCTGCTTGTCGCTGTTTTTCGGCTTCTTTTGCCGCTTCAATAGTGTTGTTACTGGCTTCAAAAAATTCCTTCTGTAAAGGAGTTGGGGGAGGATATTTATGATCTTGCTCAGCTTCCAGCAACCAGTTTTGGACAATGGAAAACTCAATCCCCCGCAACAGCAAGTCAGGACTTTTGTGGTTTTTTTCCCATTCCAAGGATCGCTGAGACAACTTGGTATGGTTATGGACATGCTCTCGGTCAGTATCTAGGGTTCTGATCAATTCACTGAAATTGGCATAAAAATCTCCCCGATAATTTCTAAAGTCTATCCACTGTATCCTCGCTAATGCGGGATGTAACACTTTTGCTGCTACTTCGTGATGTAATATAGTCACAAACCGTTTATTTAAACTCTGGGCGTATTCCACCTCATCTGCACAATAGGGTGAATTGACTGAGCGAGGGGAAATAATAAATAGAAAGTTGTCAGAATTTTCAATACCCCGATAGATTTCCTGCTGAAAATCACTCCCTGGAGGAATACTTTCTTGGTCAAACCAAGTGCTTTTTCCCTGCATCTCGAGTGCCTCGTTTAACTGACGGGCAAAATCGGAATCTGCTCGGGAATAGGAGATAAATACTTCTAAAGAGGATGAGGGGATTTGATGGCTACTTTCAGTAATAAATTCGTGATGAAGGGGTAAGGGAGGATAAGAGTTGCGTTGCTGATTAAGAGTCAGCCAATTTTGATAATATCGCAAATTGTATCCCCGCAGTAAAATGCTGGGATTACGATTTTGATTTTTCCATTTAATCGCCTTTACTAATAACCTCTTATGGTCTTCGTAGTAGGGCTGATCCTGATGCAATACCTTAATTACTTTGTCAGCATCAATGCGGTATTTTGCTTCATCATTATAGGTAGTAAAGTCAATAAATTGTAACGCTCTGATATGGGGAGGGATGCACTCTAGTGCTGTGGATTCAATCAAGAGGGGAATAATCCGTTTGTTGTTAACCAAGGCGTGGGTTATTTCTTGCTGACAATAGTCTGATTTGAGGGAAGCAGGTGAGATTAAGTAGACAATATTATCAGCTCCCTCAATGCCTTGATAAACTACGTCTTGGAATCGGGTACCGGTTTGAATATCGGTCTTATTCGTCCAAACCGTGAAGCTTTTCCGCATTAAGGTTTTAGCAATTTTCCGCATCACCGGCTTATCTTGATCGGCGTAGCAGATAAATACCTGGGTCAAAAGGTTATTGGCATTCTTAGTGCTTTCACAAATCAACTCACACTGTAGGTCTGTAGGAATACAAGGAGGTTGCTGATCAGTAAACTTAACTTTTAGCCAAGATTGAGCCTGTTTTTGCTCTTCTCCAATTAACAAATAGTTGGTTTGTTTGTGATGTCTAGACCACTCCAATGCCTTGACTAAAATTTCTGTATGTTGTCTGACGTAATCACTTTGATGGTGGATGACCTTGAGTAACCCAGCCAAGGATGTTTCAAAATCCTCTGTATTATCTCGGAAATAGACCCAGTTAATTTGTCTGATAATTGGATGCATCTTATCCCAACAATCCGTAGGTTCAACATGGAGTAGAGGGATGATGCGTTTGTTGAGTTGAACGGCGAGTTGAATTTCTTTGAGACAATAGGCAGATTTGACTGAATGGGGAGCAATGATAAATAGGAAGTTATGGGATTTTTCAATGCCATAATCAATTTGATTTTGGAAGTCTACACCTAGAGGAATATCCTGTTGGTCAAACCAGATGCTGAAACCAAGTTCGGTTAATCGTTGGTGTAGTTTGGTAGCAAATGCTTTGCTATCAGCTCGTCCGTAGGAGATGAAGGCATCGAAAAAAGTATTCATGTTTGGTAGTTAAGTAGGAATTCTAGTTGACATCTCCCCCAGCTAAAGCACGGGGGATTCTCAAAGGATGTGAAGTCGCAGGTTGAAACCGTGCGACTTCACTCCTTTTCCTGTACGATCTAGACAGAGATGTGAACAGATCATACCGGTGCGGGAGTGTCAATGCTCCCCTACCTGCCTTGGTTAGGTCGAGTCCTAACTGTACAGTTACTTTCCTGGCAATATTGGCTGCACCGTTGCAGTCTGCGTTAACCAGGTGACCGTTGGAAGACTTATACAATCCACGTTTCATCCTTTTGCCCGACGGTGTCCATCCTGTGGGTTTTTCACCATGTTTTGGGAGGCTGTCGTCGTCAAGGTAAGACGCTTTACTGGTGTACGCTTCCTCAGTAATTGTTAGTTTTATTCCATATTCTCGACAGAGTTGTTTTAGTCTTTCTATTAATCTCTTGGTGGGGATGACCACAAACTTTTGATTTCCTCGTCGCCCCATGTTTGTTCGATTTTTCTGCCCCTCATTCCAACCAATAATAAGATTTCCAATACGTTCGCGTAGCGTCGGCTTTGCCGAATCGCTAAGACAACGGTTGATGATAAATCTGGCCGCTTTATTGACAGCATCGCGCATCTGATTATTACGCTTCCTCTGAACTCTATCAAGGTTGGCATCCCAGTAAAACTCAGGTTTTCCAGCTTTGTACTTCGCAACAAGACGGGCATATCCTTGGTTCATTGACTTGAGCTTACGACCATCAATTATCAGACTCTTTCCTTGGGTCGAAACTCCAGTCAACCAGTTATCGCCACCGTGATCGAAACTCCATGCCTGGGAATAGTCTAGGTTCGGATCTTGTTCTACTGGTTGTTTCCCATCATCTATTACCCAATCAATCCATAGTTGCCCATAGTAAGGGCGAATTGTTACCTCTTTAACCCAGTCTGGATCTAGGAATTCTGGGGCTTCTAGTACAATTTCACCTAATAATTCTGGCTTACTTTCCTTGCTTATAGACGGATAAAATAATCCTTTTCTATAGGTGAGGGCTTGTCGCGGAAAAGTAACAGCAGCCAGTCCTCCTTTATTTCTATACCTAAGAAGCTTTGGCCTGTCTACTTGTCCCTTGTAATAAAGTGGAACTAGCTGATTGTAACTTGTGATTGATTCAGCCACAGATTTAAGGGTCTGCTGTGCTGATTGGGCGGCCATCGCCTTGTAATGGGGATTGTTCTTCAGCTCTTTGCATAGTTCGGCATACTTTACACTACACTTATAGGTTTTCCATCCGTAGCGAAGTACGTCTTCTTTCCAGTAAGTAGTAAAAGCTTCTGGTTGTTGTTCTAGCCAACTATAATGTTTTTGTTTGGAGTAATAGATCGCACAATTCCACAGACTGTTAGCGTTTTCACACTGAAACAGCCAGAAAGCTTTTTCTTCGTCACTAAATGTTGCTTTTACAGGAATCGTTTTGTACATCGCAAGCTATCACCTCCTTATATATATTATGACCTATTTATATCAGAAAAGTTCCACGTTTTCGGGATACGACTGGATAAATCCAGTCGCTCTGTTTCACCCCCGGTCTTTAGACACAGGGCTCTCACATTTCGGGAAGTTTTGGTAGTAGCTATTTGAGGGGAACTTGGGCTCACAAGTTTTAGTACCTACAGTTATAGAATTCCCTAAGGTTATACTAAGGTAACAGTTTTACCATTAGCTGCTAAGCAGTCAGCAGTCAGCTTACTGTCTACACTAAGCTGCATCCCCTGAGTATTTTGGTCTAGAAACTTAAAGCATGTGCTCAGCTCGTTGGACAAAGGTGTAGAACTGTTCCCAACCGTTGTAGCCTCCATTGACTAGCCTGCGGACTTTGCGCCAGTCTCCATCTCTGGCTGCTTGATACACCTTGCGGTCATAGAAATAGCAGGCTAAGATTTGAGCAGCAATTTTGGGATTGAGGGCAACTTCCGGATTCTTTTCTAAGGTGCTGCCTAGACCAATTTTTTGACCGTAGTCCCTGTAGTTAGCCCGACCGGTAATTTGAATAAAGCCGCGCCCATGATAGCGGGCTCCATCTCCTGGTTGGGTATTGCCCAAGTCTTTGCGACCTTCGTACATCTTGGTAAAGTATTTGGAATCACCGTATTCATTGATAGGACGGAAACCACCAGTTTCGACACCGATAGTAGCGATCGCAGCAATCAAGGTTAGCTTATCTAAAATCTTCTTTTCCTCAAGACCAGCTAGCACCTCTGGTAGATAAGTCTGGACATCTTTGAGGGGACACTTGAGAATATCAGCGACTACCTCAGGGGTTACAAAATCGGATTCGGGAGGACAGGGGACTGAATCCTGAGAGTGATCAGTTGGAGGAGTCAGGTCATGGTTGTTGTTTTCCGTTAAAGGAGTGCTTTCGAGTTGTTCGAGTTGGTTAGGTTGAGTCAACTCATCCTCATCCTCTTCTTGCCAAACCATGGGAGTGTTGTTTGAGGCTGAGGTAGTTAAATCATCCAATAAGACCATGGAGGGAGTTCCGCCATTACTGCTGGTTTTGAAACGATTGGGTTGGATTTCGCTAGGATGAACAAACTCATCCCCCTCTTCTTGCTGCCAGATTCTGGGAATGGCATTACTGCTGGTTTTGAAACGATTGGGTTGGATTTCGCTAGGATGAACGAACTCATCCCCCTCTTCTTGCTGCCAGATTCTGGGAATATCGTTAGCAGAGGGGTTGGCTGGAGTATTAAAGGTATTGCTTGGGTCAAATTCCTGAGGAAAGGGATGACCAGGGTTACCCCCTCTGAGGGGGAAATCATTTGGTAATTGGGTGGCTTCTGGAATCCGTGGCTTTTGTAATTGTTTGTTGGGTTGTGACTGAGCCATACCTAGGTTTTGAGCTAGGTTTGGAGTTAGGTTTTGAGATAGGATTAATTTTGTTTGCTCCCTGACCTGTTCCTGGTCTTGCTCAAGCTCGCTTATGTATCCTTCTACATCTTTCCTGATGATCCCCTCTACACGGGAGGAAAAATGGGTAAATGCCTGGGTGTGCTTTTCTACACGTCGGTAAGGTCCGCTTAAGTGAAGAAATTGCCAGCCTTCGATTTTCAGGGATTCTGCGCTGTTGCGATACTGAGTGTAGTGTTTGCCATATTGAAATAGCTCTTCTACAGCGGCGCTAATTGCCACTACCTGACTCAGTCCAAAGGCAGTCCCACCCAAGGCTACTCTGATTTTACCGTCCCTGCTGTTGATACCGACTAAAGCGGGAACAATTAGCCCTCCGATAATGGTCATCATTCGCAGGGCATAATAGTGGTTGCGACACTGGTTTGCTCGCTTGTCTAACCACAAAACTTGGTCGAGCCAGCGAGCTTTGATAAACCGCTTCTGCAAATCCGATAGATCAATCGCATCAATCAACCCACCGATCTCTTCTTTAAACTTTTCCCGATAAGACCGTTTTTTGAACATGATTCACTCGTCCTGTTTACTTGAGAGGATGCCCCAGAACTATACCCCACTGTTATGGATGAAAGAAACACCTTGACAAGGGTTAGGTACATGTATGGATTGTGTTTGGGGACTCATCACCCCAGTTATAACCGGGAATTATGACAACGTGGGTAAGGACAAATGCTCAAGTTTCGAGTATAGTTGAATCTGGGAAATACTACCTTTTTTTGATAACGATAAATCAGGGTATCTGACATCAGTAGGATTTTATCTAGGATCGCTGTGATCTAAACCAAATTCCTTGCGATCTTCTTCTGACAGCCGATAAATATTAGCTGTTTTCAACCACTCAACAATATCCTCCAGCATCAGCCACACGCTGACAGTGCCATTGCGTGAAGCAGTGAGGATTTTGGTGCCATCGGGAGAAAAGACGGCAGAGTTCACAGCAGCAGGAGTAAGGTCTTTCATCTCCAGGATTAAGTTACCGTTTAAATCCCACAACTTGGCAGTTTTATCGTCAGAAGCAGAGAGAATTCTTTCACCATCGGGAGAAAACACCGCTGAATTAACATCGAACATATGTCCTTGACTGGGGTCTTCTGGAAAAGTTCGGATCAATTTTCCATTCAAATCCCACAGCTTTATGGTGTCATCTGCTGAAGCGGTGAGAATTTTTTTACCATCAGGGGAAAAGACGGCGGAATTAACAGCATCTTTATGTCCTTCAAAATTAGTAATTATTTCTCCGTTCAAGTTCCACAACTTCGCCAGTTTATCATTAGAAGCCGTAAGGATTTGCTGGCGGTTAGGAGATAGGACAGCAGAATTAACTACCCCCTTGTGTCCTTTGTATTCTGATATTTCTATAAGTTTACTGCCACTAAAATCCCATAACTTGGCAGTGTGATCGTCAGAGGTCGTGAAAATTTGCTGGTCATGTTGGGAAAAGCTGGCAAATTTAGCACCACTGCTACCGAATATCCTTATGTTATTATAGTTATCATGTAAATTAATATCCATGATCAGGCGATCGCCATAGTTACCATTAGGGGAGAAAGCTGCTGTTACAGCACAGTTCTTCGGGATATCACAGTCATAAGGAAGTTGCTTGAGCAATTTTACGCTCAGATTCCATGAATAAGGCTTTTTATCGGTAGTGGCTATCAATATTTTTGTGCCGTTAGGATAAAACACAGCAGAATTCACAGGTGTTGAATGTTGAAAACTAGAATTTCTAATCAAACTAGAATTAACGGGTTGTTGGATATCCCATAACTTGACTGTCGTGTCATCAGAGGCGGTAATAATTGTTTTTCCATTGGGAGAAAACGCTGCAGTGGTAACCGATAATTTATGAGCGATTAAATTAGCGATAACATTTCCATTCAAATCCCAAATTTTGGCAGTATCATCATCACTAACGGTAATAATATTCTTACCGTCTGGGGAAAACAAGGCTTTTTTGACTTCCTCTGAATGTCCCGCCAAGGTTTTAATTAAGTTTCCATCCTTATTCCATAACTTAGCAGTGCCATCTGATGAAGCGGTAATAATTTTCTCACCGTCTTGGGAAAAGAAAGCTGAATTAACCCAATCGTTATGTCCCTTCAATAGTTTGATCAGATCGCCATTTTTTTTCCACAACTTAACTGTATTATCTTTACTGGTAGTGATAATTTTAGTTCCGTCTGGAGAAAATACCGCAGAGGTAAGACACCTATCCTGATTTAGAGTTGTGATCAAATTCCCATCGTTATCCCATAATTTCGCAGTTTTGTCCTCAGAAGCGGTGAGAATTGTCTGACCATCAGGAGAAAAGACCGCAGAGACGACGATATCTTTATGCCCGGTCAAGGTATTAATTAGTTGTCCCTGTTTATCCCATAATTTCGCCGTATTATCATCAGAAGCGGTGAGAATTGTCTGACCATCTGGGGAAAAGACGGCAGAATTAACTTGGCACTGACCGTTGCGATCGCAATCATTCCCTCGTAAGGTCTTGAGCAATTTGCCTTCCTTATCCCACAACTTAGCTGTTTTATCCTCTGAGGTAGTCACTATTATGTTGCCATCTGGGGAAAATACAGCAGAATTAACCCTAGCAGAATGTCCCTCTAAGCTCTTGATTTCCTCCCCCTTGAGATCCCACAATTTTGCTGTTTTACCCTTTGTAGCTGTGAGAATTCTACTACCATCCGGCGAGAATACTGCACTAGTCACAGCCCTTTTATGTTTTATATTGGCATAGTAAAAAAAGGAGCGGTTATGAATTGCTGAATGGTAGACTCTACTCAGTACTTCTGAAGCCTGATACACTTGACTGCTATTGTCAATTTTATGAGCAGCTTTATAAGCAGCCTCAGCAAGGCGTAAAGCCATAGTAGGGTTTTTATGTTTTTCGGGTAAAGACTCCTTTGCTTCTGAGATAATATGCTCTATTTTAGCAAGAATAAGGTTATTGTTAATCACCTTTTTTTGTTTAATTTGATAGATAATAGTGCCAACAGCCCCTACCAAGGCTGTAATGACTGCGACAATCAATAATTTTTGTTGTCTAACTCTTTTCTTCTGTTCTGCTAGTCGTGCTTTCGCTTCCTTTGTACGTTCCTCCTGCAAGCTTAGGATTTCTGCTTGTCGCTGTTTTTCGGCTTCTTTTGCGGCTTCAATAGCGTTTTTACTGGCTTCAAAAAATTCCTTCTGTAAAGGATTTGGGAGAGGATATTTATGATCTTGCTTAGCTTCCAAGAACCACTTTTCGGCAATGGAGAACTCAATTCCCCGCAACAGCAAGTCAATAGTTTTGTGGTTTTTTTCCCATTCTAAGGAGCGCTGAGACAACTTGGTATGCTTATGGACATGGTCTCGGTCAGTATCTAGGGTTCTGATCAATTCACTGAAATTGGTATTAAAATTTCCCCGATAATTTCTAAAGTCTATCCACTGTATCTTAGCTAATGCCGGATGTAACAGGTTGGCTGATACTTCGTGATGTAATATGGTCACAAACCGTTTATTTAAACTCTCGGCATATTCCACCTCATCTGCACAATAGGGTGAATTGACTGAGCGAGGGGAAATAATAAATAAAAAGTTGTCAGAATTTTCAATACCCCGATAGATTTCCTGCTGAAAATCACTCCCTGGAGGAATGCTTTCTTGGTCAAACCAAGTCGTTTTTCCCTGCATCTGGAGTGCCTCGTTTAACTGACGGGCAAAATCGGAATCTGCTCGGGAATAGGAGATAAACACCTCTATAGAGGATGAGGTAATTTGAGCGCTACTTTCAGTAATAAATTCGTGATGAAGGGGTAGGGGAGGATGAAGGCTACGTTGCTGATTAATAGTGAGCCAAGTTTCATAATATCGCAAATTGTATCCCCGCAGTAAAATACTGGGATTCCGATTTTGTTTTTTCCATTTAATCGCCTTGACTAATAAGGTCTTATGGTCTGAGTAGTAGGGCTCATCCTGATGCAATACCTTAATCAGTTTGTCAGCCTCAATCCGGTATTTATCTTCATCCTTATAGGTAGTAAAATCCAGAAATTGTAGCCCTCTGATCTGGGGAGGCATCCCCTCTAGTTCTGTGGATTCAATCAAGAGGGGAATAATACGTTTGTTGTTGTCCAAGGCGTGGGTGATTTCTTGCTGACAATAGTCGGATTTGATGGAAGCAGGTGAAATTAAGTAGACAATATTATCAGCTCCCTCAATGCCTTGATTGATTACGTCTTGGAATGGAGTACCGGTTTCAATATCGGTCTTATTCGTCCAAACCGTGAAGCTTTTCCGCATTAAAGTTTTAGAAATTTTCTGCATCACCGACTTATCTTGATCGGCGTAGCAGATCAACACCTGGGTCAAAAGGTTATTGGAATTCTTGGTGCTTTCACAAATCAACTCACACTGTAGGTCTGTAGGAACACAAGGAGGTTGCTGATCATCAAACCTAACTTTTAGCCAAGATTGAGCCTTTTTTCGCTCTTCTCCAATTAACAAGTAGTTGGTTTGTTTTTGATGTCTAGACCACTCCAATGCCTTGACTAAAATTTCCGTATGTTGTCTGACGTAATCACTTTGATGGTGGATTACCTGGAGTAACCCAGCCAAGGATGTTTCAAAATCCTCTGTATTATCTCGGAAATAGACCCAGTTAATTTTTTGGATAATTGGATGCATCTTATCCCAACAATTCTTAGGTTCAACATGGAGTAGAGGGATGATGCGTTTGTTGAGTTGAACGGCGAGTTGAATCTCTTTGAGACAATAGGCAGATTTGACTGAATGGGGAGCAATGATAAACAAGAAGTTATGGGATTTTTCAATGCCATCATCAATTTGATTTTGGAAGTCTACACCCAGAGGAATATCCTGTTGGTCAAACCAGATTCTGAAACCAAGTTCGGTTAATCGTTGGTGTAGTTTGGTAGCAAATGCTTTGCTATCAGCTCGTCCGTAGGAGATGAAGGCATCGAAAAAAGTCTTCATGGAAGTTGGGTAGTGCAGTAGGGATTCAATATAACTATTGGAGAGAAACTTGGGCTCACAAGTCTCGGAACTTATAGTTATACAATTCCCTAACATTTCACTAACGTAACAGTTTTACCATTAGCTGCTTAGAGGATATCTGAAAAGTTTTTTTATACTGGATTTTGCCCCCCTAGCCCCCCAACTTTGGGGGGGAAAAGAGTCAATTTTATTCTAAAAGTCCCTTCCGGTGCGCGCCTCCTAGGGCGAGTAAATCGCCCTTGGGTCGCACCGCAAAATTGGGGGACCAACGGGGGCTTGGATGTAGCAAATGAGACTTCTCAGACAACCTCTTAGCACTCAGCAGTCAAACGATAGTAGCGATCGCAGCAATCAAGGTTAGCTTATCTAAAATCTTCTTTTCCTCAAGACCACCCAGCACGTCTGGTAGATAAGTCTGGACATCTTTGATGGATTACCAGGATTACCCCCTCTGAGGGGCAGGGCTGTTTCTTGCGTCCGACTAAAACGTGATTGGTAGGGAGGTGGGGAGATAGGGAGGTGGGGAGATAGCGGTGCGACCCGTGGCGAATTTAATTCGCCTAGCGATGCAGCGCGGTCTTGGGGAGGCAGCGCGGTCTTGGGGGTCCCCCCCGGAGACGAAACCTTAGACAGTTGAGCCTTTATGGTTGATAGGCTATGCAGAAAAGGGGTAAAACTTATTGATTAAGGCTCAACTGTCTTACGGTAACTTCTAACCATGAGCGACTGCCGTGGTTCCCCCCACTCGCTATTGCATCAAGACAAGGAAAGCGCACCGTCGGAGAATTTTTATTAATAAAAAGGTATTTTTAACCTTAAAAAAACCTTCTCCCCAGCACCCCAACGCCCTTTCAGCAGATTGACTTGACAATTTATTCATGAAAATGAAACAGCCCTGCCTCTGAGGGGGTAATCATTTGGGAATTGGCTGGCTTATCGAATCGCTGCCTGTTGTAATTGTTCGTTGAGTTGTGACTCAGCCATATTTAGGTTTTGAGCTGGGTTTTGAGTTGGATTTTGAGATAGGAACTCTGTTTCCTCCCTGGCATGTTTCTGCTCTTGCTGAACCTCGCTGATGTATCCTTCTACATCTTTTTTAATCAGCGCCTCGACACGGGAGGAAAACTGGCTAAATGCCTGGGTGTGGTTTTCTAGACGTTGGTAAGGTCCACTTAACTGAAGAAATTGCCAGCCTTCTATCTTCATGGCTTCTGCGCTGTTGCGATACTGAGTGTAGTGTTTGCCAGATTGAAATAGCTCTTCTAAAGCGGCGCTAATTGCCACTATCTGACTCAGTGCAAAGGCAGTCCAACCCAGAGCTACTCTGATTTGACCGTTGCTGCTGTTGATACCGACTAAAGCGGGAACAATTACCCCTCCGATAATGGTGAACAGTCGCAGGGTATAATAGCGGTTGCGACACTGATTTGCTCGCTTGTCTAACCACAACACTTGGTCGAGCCAGCGAGCTTTGATAAACCGCTTCTGCATTTCCGATAGATCAATTCCATCAATCAACCCACCCATCTCTTCTTTATATTGTTCCCGATAAGACCGTTTTTTTACCATGATTCACTCGTCCTGTTTACTTGAGAGGATTCCCCAGACCTATACCCCACTGTTATGGAAAAAAAACCTTGACAATGGCTAGGTATAGCACTAGGCATTAAGGTGTTTAACATAGAGAAAAGCTGAAAAGCACTTTTAGTAAACTTTGCCTTTTGTCTTTTGCCTTTTGTCTTTTGCCTAAAGCCCTTGCGCGTAGCGCTATACATGTATGGATTTTTTTTTGGGATTCATTACTCCAGTTATAACCGGGAATTATTGCTACCTGGGTAAGGACAAATTATCAAGTTTAGAGTATAGTTGAATCGGGTAAATAATACCCTTTTTTTCATAGTGGTCATGGGAATTTGGCGGAAGCGAGCCAAGCAGCTTGTATTGGTAATTTTTAGAAAAAAAAGGCAGTAGCCATCTCTATAAGTGTGAGGATTCAGCTAATGGGCTACCTCACAGGCTAGAAGCCTGTGCCACGCTACTTGAGGTGCTATCAGCTATCAGATAAAGTACTTTACTCTCCTCCGGATACTTGATCAAGACCACTTTCCAACAGATCGAGCATTTTTGTTAGCCATTTTCTAGCACTTTCTTCAGTTTCAAAATGGCGATTGGCATAGTCACCCACATCTTTCCAGGGAAAGGAGCGAGAAGCCAAAGCAACCCGTCCTTCGGTAATGATGGTACGATGCCACTTGGCAAGTTCTGGATTGTTGCAGCCAAGAACTACCTCTTCATCACTTTTACCTTCAAAATCCGCTTCAGCAAACTCCCCAGCAAGAAAACTGTAGAGATTTTCGTAGTTAGGTTTTTGGCTCATGGGTAGATTTTTGGTGTATAGTTAATGGCTAATGTTGAGTAATGACTGAAGATTGGAGAATTAGAGACTGAAGATTAAATAAATACAAGATATTCTAGTTTAATCAAGGGTCAGTCTAAACTATAAAATCTACACTATAAAATCTACAATCCCCTGAGTAGTTATCTAGCGGGATATGACGTAAGAAGTAAGCAATCTCCCTTTGCTGTTTTTTTCATAACCACAAGCAACTTCCTACTATTAGAAATATTGCTCAGAGAAGGAGGACGGCTAGCCACACGACCAACTACTTCCCTAGTCCTATACTTAACAGCTCGCTTCTCACCTCTAGCAGCATCAAGAACCCAACTATTTAATCTATTCCGGTTGGCTCTCAAAGCAGCTTGAATATTAGTGGCAGCAGTTTCCAAATCGCTATAGGTGCTAGCTGCGCTGATTCTGGGAGCATTAATTAATCGGTCTACTAGTTGTTGATCACTTTTACCAACATGGCGATCAATGGTGTGACCACCAAGGTACTCCTGTCGTTGTAACCAGTCGGAGTAAAAATTACTCGGCACGCATTGCGCAAAAGCTGATTGACTCAGGTAAAAACCCTGTACAAGAGTCAAAACAGCCAAGAATCCAGCACTCTTGGCTAGGGATTTTTTCCAATGGGTAAGCATCTTAATAATTCGTGTTTTTACCTAGTCAACACTACTATAGCGTTGATCACAGTTATGAGGTACAGTATTCTTTGAGGTTGACTCCCTATTTTAATGCAGCACATCCCTATTTACTCTTCTATCTTCCCTGTTCCCTAAAGGGAACAGGGACTGAGGCGGTGGGCCACGCGGGGCGCGTTCGGAGCAGGGAGCAGGAAAAAGGCAAGAGGTAAAAAATCTTGTGTACCTCATAGCTATAATAAACGCTATAGCCCTCTTCTGTCAAACTGGGGTCAAACCTTGATTTTTGGTAGGCTGAAATGACGCAGATTCGTTCGATTGTCCCAAAGTGACAGAAGAGGGATAGTTAATTGCTAATCTCGACTGAAGATTGAAAAATTGGAAACTGAAAATTAAATAAATACAATATTTTATAGTTTAACCAAGTGTCAGTATAAACTATAAAATCTGCAATATAAAATCTACAATCTCCTGATAAGTTATCTAACGGGATAACTTATCTAACGGGATATGAAGTATTAAGTAAGCAATCTCCCTGTGCTGTTTTTATCATAACCACACGCAACCTCCTAGTATTATCAATATTGCTCAGAGAAGGAGGACTGCTAGCCACACGACCAACTACTGTCGTAGCCCTATACTTAACAGCTCGCTTCTCACCTACCGCAGCACCAAGAACCCAATTATTGAAGCTACTACGATTGGCTCTCAAAGCATCTTTGATATGATTGGCAGCAGTTCTCAAATCGGGATAGGTGCTAGCTGCGGCGATTTTGGGATTATTTATTAATTTATTTACTAGTTGTTGATCAGTTTTACCAACATGGCGATTAATGGTCTTACCACCGAGGTCCTCCTGTTGTCGTAACCAGTTCGAGGGAAAATTACTCGGAACGCATTGGGCAGAAGCTGATTGACTCACACAGAAACTCTGTACAAGAGTTAAAACAGCCAATACTCCAGCACCCTTTACTATGGATTGTTTCCAATCGGTCAGCATCTTAATCATTCCTGTTTTTACCTAACTGCAAACCATTATACACTATTACACACTATTACACACTATTACACACTATTACACACTATTACACACTATTACATACTATTAAAAACTTTTATTAGCAGTTTTTTACTAAGGAGGGTCAATGGGTGACTGACTGTATCAGGGATGAGCTCATTGCCCTCAAAGCTGTATAGAGTAAAATTTTGAGGATTATATACTAACTTTTGTCAAGTCAACCTATGTCTAATCAAGAAATTCGGCCAGAAGCGCAACCGTTAATCGATCGCTGTATAGAGGAGAAAACTAAGGACTTTTTGGAGATAGGGAGAATTGCTGGTCTTAATACAACATCCGATTGTGCAGGTGCTGATCTCAGCGGTGCTAATTTGAGTAGTGTTAACCTCAGCGGTGTCAATTTGAGTGGTGCTAACCTTAGTCTTGCTAAACTCAATGGGGCTAATTTATTTGGTGCTAATTTATTGGGAGCTAACTTGTTTGGCACTGACCTGAATGAGGCTAATCTTAGTGATGCTAATCTTAGTGATGCTAATCTCAGCGAGGCTATCCTCAGTCGTGCTATTCTCAGCAGTAGTAATCTTAGGGGTACTATAGTCAGCAATGCTAACTTTAGCTATGCTATCGTGAGTAATGCCAACCTCAGCCATGCTATCTTGAGTAATGCTAATCTGAGTTATGCTAATCTGTTTGGTGCTAACCTCAGCGAAGCGAATCTATTTGGTGCTACCTTAAGTTGTGCTACTTTGAATTATGCCATTTTTAATCATGCTAATTTGAGTTACAGCAACTTAAGTTATGCCTCGATGGATTATACAGTACTGAGTGCTGCTAACCTCAGATGTGCTCTCCTGGGGGAGACTAACTTGAGTAAGGTCAATCTGAGTGATGCTAAATTAGAGAAAGCCCGGTTGGTAAATAATGTAGGAATTTCTGAAGAGATGAAGCTTGACTTGAAACAAAGGGGAGCAATTTTTGAAGATTCCCATGATAATAATGGTTTGACAATTCTGAATCGTTAAAGACAAGGTAATAGGGAATAAGGCAAAAGACAAAAGGCAATAGGCAATAGGCAATAGGCAATAGGCAATAGGCAATAGGCAATAGGCAATAGGCATGCTAGCAAGAGTTAATCAAGTATATAGGTATTTTGGGTAACTCTTCCCGATTCCCGATTCCCGATTCCCGATTCCCGATTCCCGATTCCCGATTCCCGATTCCCGATTCCCGATTCCCGATTCCCGATTCCCGATTCCCGATTCCCGATTCCCAATTCCCGATTCCCGATTCCCGATTCCCGATTCCCGATTCCCGATTCCCGATTCCCGATTCCCGATTCCCTTTTTTGATCAATCCTATGTTTACATTTCAAATAATATTATGTCTGAATTTACTCCAGAAGAATGGGTAAAAATCCGAGAAACTTTGGCTGACGATCCCACTAAGTATGGATTGCCTAAACGGGAATATGGCTCGGTGGTGTTGGGGTCATTTAATATCAGAAAACTGGGGAGGGTAACTAACCGCAGTCCTGAAACCTGGGATTTTTTGGCTCATGTTTGTAAGCACTTTGATTTGCTGGCTATCCAAGAAATCATGGATGACCTGAGTGGTTTCCAGGAGTTGAAGGGGCGGATGGGGTCAGAGTTTGGTACGATTGTGTCTGATCGAACTGGGGTGTTTCCTAATGAACCAGGATTAGGGGAAAGACTGGGATTTATATATAATTTGTCGATGGTGCAGCGGGGTGAAGTGGTCTCAGATATTTCTTTTGACCGTACTAAGGTGTTAGAAACCTTGGCTCGTAACTATGATCAGATCAATCAGGCTATTTTACCCTATGTGGACTATCTAAAAGAACTGGATCAGTGGAACTCAAATCAGTTAGGAAAACGCCCGAATAATCCGAATGTTAGGATGCCAGTGTTTCTAACCTTTGCTCGCCAACCGTTCTGTGTCAGCTTTAGAATTGTTGGTCATCCTGGTACTAACCCCTATGAGTTTATGGCGGTTAATGCTCATCTGTATTTTGGTAACTATATCTCCGATCGCCGTCAGGAATTTGATGCACTGATGGCATGGATATTAGGACGGTTTATCGAACATGATCGAGCGTATTATCCCAATTTTATCTTATTAGGGGATCTGAATCTAGATTTTGATAATCCTACTACAGACCGTGACCGGATTGAAAAGCATATCAAGATGTTTAATGCTAAGGTGAGAGGGGAAGCAAATGTTAATTTTCCGTTCTTAGATCCCCATCCAGCGACAAACCAAGTCTTGCGCACTAATGCTAGATTTACGGAAACCTTTGACCAAATTGGTTTGTTTAATTGGGATCAACGTCTTCCTACTTATAAGGAACATTCCTCTATGGGGGAAAACCCACGAGGACCGGATTATGGTGTTTTTAATTTTGTTGAATTGTTTAGTGATGCGTTGTACAACCGAGGGGTTAGTGAGTTATCACTATCCGAGAAGAAGGCATTTTTTCCACGGTTTGAACATGAGGTAAGTGACCATTTACCGTTGTGGTTACGACTGCCGTTGCCGGATTGAAGTTGCTGATCATTTCGCTAGTTTGCTTAATCAATGCTTTTAAACAGGAGATCTTATCTTCGGAAAACTGCCCTTTGGTGAGTTCAGGGGTAATATTAATGGCAAAATCAACAATATGACTAGCGATTTCTGGGGGTAAATCACCAACTAGCTCCCGATTGTCTATCAGTGAATCCCGTTTGTTGTTATGGTAGGTCATGATTATTGATATGATTCTTAGATTGTGTTACTAAGCTAATTAAGAGTTTACTATAGTAAAACCGTATTTTTCACTAAGTTAGGGAACGGGGATTGGGGAAGTTTGGGGAGATGGGGAGATGGGGAGAAACGGGAGATGGGGAGAAACGGGAGATGGGGAGATGGGGAGATGGGGAGAAACGGGAGATGGGGAGATGGGGAGATGAGGAAGATGACTAGAAATTTGCCATTATTCTGGCGTTGCTTAATAATGGAATGATTTGAAGAGTTTTGTGGAATGGGCATCAGGCGTGGAACTGGCATCTTGCCAGTTTCAATGTCTTGATGCAGTCGCTCATGGGGGAAACCACTCGCGCAAAGCATCGCTATTACCTATTACCTATTACCCAAATAAGCGTACAAATGTTCTGCATAAGTGACATGCTCCCGTGTGTTTACCGTCGCTGCTAATGGCGACCTATTCCTCTGTGAAGATGGTTCAGCAGACCCAATTCATCGTGGGAGTTACTCAGGAATATCAGCTCTACAAGTTCGGTGCTAACACCCTCAATAACCATTAGTTTGGTGGATCCTGCGTCTCGCCAGACTGTCGTTACTTGTTTGTCAATGTACTTGTTTGTCAATGTTTAGAAACGCTATATCATCATTGTAAAAAACTAGGTAAGTCTATTTAGCTAAGCCTAGGTTTTGTGAAAGGAAAAAGGTAACGTTATATATAAAGATTAGATAAAGATTTATAGTATTACCTTAATCTCTCACTCCAATATCAACCAAGGGTAATACCAATTAATCAAAAACTGCTATAGTCAATAAGCAACCAGGTGTAAGGGATAAGTAAAACTGGAAAGTTATCAACAAAAACTGTTTAATTTAGTTGAAAATAGTGGGGATAAAATGATGCAAACGGGCGTTAAAACGTCATCGGCTTGGAGGAAGTTGAGAAAGGGTGAAATTAACTGTGAAACAGCCCTTAAACTGTTGGTTAACCCACAAGGAGAACTAAACGTTAACCTACTGGATCGGGAAGTAAGTTCCCGGTTCTTTAAGCCATTCCCCAATCGCCAAGATTTACCTCCGGTGATTCCGCTGGTACTGTGGCGCAACTGTTATTACTTGGGTAGCCCACTCCAGTTATCCCCAGAGCAGCTCAAAAAATTAAGCGATCGCACTTTCACGGAAATCAAAATTATTCCCATTGCACCAAAAAGCTACAAGCGATGGTACCACAGGGAAAACAATGATGCCAAATCTATCAGTTCGGTAGGCTTTGTCAATCCCCTGACTGGTGAGGTGGAACAAGAAGACATTACCGAAACCACAGAATTGTATCTGTCCCAAGCGGCTGACCAGATTGAGCGGATTAAAACCATTATCTCTGGAGCTCTGCGTAACCGCGCCAGTGATATTCACCTGGAACCGATGACTGATGGCTTAAGAGTCCGCTATCGGATTGACGGGATTCTTAGGGATATAACTACTTTACCGTCAGACTTGGGACGAGCAGTGGTGGTTGCTCTCAAAGTCATGTCTGATATGGACATTGCTGAAAGCCGCCGTCCTCAAGATGGTCGGATTGGGGAAAACTATGCTACTGGGGAGGAGGCAGAACTTGGGTTAGATCTGCGGGTGAGTACCCTCCCTTGTGTGGGGGGGGAGAAAGCAGTGATTCGCTTATTACCAAGAGAGAACCCCTTTTCTGGCTTGGAAGAGTTAGGCTTTTCTGACGAAGAGCTTAAAATCTATAAAGGTTGGTTGCAGCAACCCCAAGGAATGGTTATTATCACCGGTCCGACTGGTTCTGGTAAAACTAGTACGCTATATAATTCCCTGCAAGGGTTAGCCACAGAACATGTGAATGTAGTAACGGTGGAAGACCCAGTGGAGTATGTCTTACCCCGGATTACCCAGACCCAAGTGAATGAGGCAGCGGGGATGACCTTTGCGGCAGGGATGAGGGCAATTTTACGCCAAGACCCGGACATCATTATGGTGGGGGAAATTCGGGATGCTGAAACCGCTGAAACAGGGATTCGAGCGGCTTTGACCGGTCACTTAGTACTGACCACTCTCCACACCAATGATGCGGTCAGTGCTATTCCTCGTATTAAAGATATTGGTCCGGAACCGGGTTTAATCAGTGATGCCCTATTGGGAATAGTGGCACAGCGTTTGGTGCGCAAAGTATGTCCCCACTGTCAAGAACCTTACACCCCGACTTCTGAAGATTTGCGGAAGCTGAATTTGAGGCCAGAGGAAGCTAATCTCAAAGGTTGGCGGAAAGGAAAGGGTTGCGCCAAGTGCTACAATTCCGGCTATTTAGGACGGGAAGCCATTGTGGAGTTATTGGATGTAGATGATACGGTACGGCAGTTGATTTATGAGGGAACTATGACTCAGTTGCACCGTTACCTGGATAAAATCAGTTTTTATTCCTTCCGGAAGGCGGCGATTGAAAAGGTAACCAAAGGGGTAACCACCCTAACTGAAATCCTACGAGTTCTACCCCACAGTGCTTTGTCCTTTGACACTCCCCGGTCTAAAGACGCAGGGATTCTTCAATCAACGACTCGACTTGCTGAACCTGGCCGGAACCAAGAACAGTAGAGGCCAAATCTCCTGAAGAGTTCGGATCGATGTTCGCGTAGCGTGACCTACGGTCAATCCAGGTTCCGGTGTGCCCCACCGTACCCAAGGCTCTATTAAGAATGTTGACTGCGGCGTTGTGATCGCGGTCTAACTTACAACCACATTTACAGACGTGAGTCCTAGTTGATAGCGATTTTTTCACAACTTCGCCGCATTCAGAGCAATTCTGACTTGTGTAGGCAGGATTTACCGCGACGGTGACTCTACCAAACTTTTCGCCAAAGTGCTCCAACCACTTCCTAAACTGATACCAACCTGCATCGTTAATAGACTTTGCTAGACAATGATTTTTTACTAGGTTTTTAACTCTCAAGTCTTCGTAGGCGACCAGATCGTTAGATCGGATTACGCAACGTGCGAGTTTCTTCGCATGTTCTTCACGCTGCCTACTTATTTTGAGATGCTGCCTGCCTAGTCTATTGACGGCTTTTCTTCGGTTGGATGAGCCTTTATTTTTTCGGGAAACCCGACGTTGATAAAACTTTAAACGTTCTTCGCCTTTTCTGTAAAATCGAGGGTTAGGTTCTGTATGATCATCAGAATCTGTATAAAACTCTTTGAGTCCTACATCTAATCCGATTGTTCGACCAGTCGAATTTAAGTCTTCGCGTGCTACGACTGCCACACAGAACTGGACATAGTAGCCGTCAGCTCGTCGGACTATCCGAACCCGATTAATTTGTTTCTTGTCGAAGCGCCATAGATCCCAAGTCCCTTTAAGCTTAAGCTTCCCAATCCCTTTCTTATCCGTGAACGTTATCGACTTTTTGTCAGGGGACAACTTCCATCCTGACTTCTTGTATTCGACAGAACGAGCGCGTTTATGAAACTTAGGAAAACCCTTTTTACCTGGAACTTTTTTCTGGCAATTATCGTAGAAGCGAACAATCGACGACCATGCCCTCTCAGACGCAGCCTGACGGGCGGTAGAGTTTAATTCATTGGCAAAGGGGAATTCATTGGCCAGTATTTTGGAGTACCGGCTCAGGTCACTTTTCCCTGTCCCTTTATTGTCCAACCATAGACGGATGCAGCTATTTCGGATAAACTTGACTGTCCGAATAGCTTCATCTATAGCTGAATATTGGGACTCTTTGCCTTTGGCTTTAAACTCTAAAATAATCACCGAATCTCGACCTACTTAACCTTTGGTTACGCTACGGGAGCGATATATTTTTATATTATCAGAATTGTATAAAAAAGTAAAGTGCTAATCAAAATTTTCCTCACGGCGACTAAAGTCGCTGCGAGCTTTCATCCCGGAGACGAAACCTTAAAATAAGGCAGCCTTAATCATAAAGTTTTAACCCTTTTACCCATAGCCGACCAACCATAAAGGCTGCCTTATTTTTGCGGTAACTTCTGACCCGGTTTAAAAACACGGGGCTTTCAGCTTTTGGGAATTCCGTAAGTCTGAGGGTCAATTGGAGAACCCAAGAGCTGCTAAAGTGAAATCCCTAGATAAGATGGCTCCCAATCGGAGATATGGTTGATTGACACCCCTGGGTAGGGAGTAGGGAGTAGGGAGTAGGGAGTAGGGAAAGAGAGGGAAGTGTGGGAGGTGTGGGAGGTGTGGGAGGTGTGGGGAGATGGGGAGATGGGGAGTCAGATGAGCAACTGGCATGGTTTCCAAGGGGCTTATAAGGTGCTTGAGCGGTGACCCACACAGAACCCAAACCACTCGCGCTTTGTATCAAGACAGGGGTTGCGAAAATTGAATGTACTTGATTAGACCTCTTGCAAAAGTATTTTTTTGATACTGTTTTCGTCAATTATTGTTACTGTTTTCTGTCTCCTGTCTCCTATCTCCTGACAACTGCCGCGAAGTCTATTAATATGAGCAGCGCTATACCAATACCAAAAGATCTGCGGAAGTCTTTTGGATCGAATCAATCTTCGATAATGCCGACCACCCGAGCCGGTCCAGCGGAGCCATTTTTGACCTTAAGGGGGAAAGCTGCAACTTTGAAGCCATGGGATGGTAGTTGATCAAGATTAGTTAGCCGTTCCAGTTGGCAATATTCCTTGTCAATCCCAACAAAATGAGCCGCCCAGAAAATATCGTTCCTCCCACTAGCTTTGGCCTGCTGAGCTTGAACTGGTAGAGGTACATCCCAACCCCAAGAGTCAATCCCCATCACTTTGATTCCCTGATCAATCAGCCAGTGTGTGGCTTCAGCACTGACACCAGATCCATGGGTAAAATAATCCGGTGTTCCATACCGCCGATCGTTACCAGTGTGGATTAGCACGATATCGAACGGCTGGAGTGTATAGTTAATCTTGTCGAGAGCCAATTTCACATCCTCGACAGTAATCGCCTCACCATGGTTTTTGTGGCGCATATCTAAAACCACGCCATCACGGTAACACCAGTCCAACGGGATCTGGTCAATGGTCTTGGCAGGCTTGCCCCCACAAGTTGGTGCGTAGTGCCATGGCGCATCCATATGAGTTGTGCCATGGGTCGAAAGCTTAATCACGTCATTGGCCCAACCAAGTCCTCCCCGCAGGTATTTCGGTGTTATCCTAAACAGCATCCAGATCGCTAACCGTCCAAATTTATGATTTTGGTAAGTTACCGAATTGCGTGCCCACCAGGGAGTCCAATCCTTGTCATTTTGCAAGGTATCACTGAGATCAATTATGGGCATAAGACTTTCCCAAAATTACTCAAAATACTGCTATACCTTAACAATCATACCAATACTTACGGCATAGATTCACCGAATCTTCAAAAATGTGATAGCAAAGGGAATAGGGAACAGGGAATAGGGAACAGGGAATAGGGAACAGGGAATAGGGAACAGGGAATAGGGAACAGGGAACAAAAATTCTCACAATTCCTACAGGGATCCCTATAGGACTTACGCTCAAGTCCTGAATGTGGGATCCTCAAGAAGGATATGTAATTTTTCGGCGTTGCTCAATCAAATAATGAATCCGAGTAGAGTGGGCATCCTGCCTGCCCCAAATCAGGAACAGGCAAGATGCCTATTCCACAGGTGCGACCCGTGGCGAATTTAATTCTTAATGCGGAAAGCGCACCTACTCTTAAAATCATTCCATTATTAAGCAACGCCAATTTTTCTGCCATGGTGCCAGTGGGCAGATTGTCTAGGTCAACCACATTCCTAAACCCACTGAATTGGTGGGATTCACCACTCCAGACAAAGTCAATTCAGTTAGTTGCATATTACTGGGGGAACTAATCAAAAGAGATTTCTACTGTGAAAGTAGAGACAGTTGGAAATCCGCAGATAATGTTTGACTTAACCTTTACTCGTAATTTAAGCGCTACACTAATTGTTGTGACTCTGCTTAGCATGAGTTTATCTACCGTGCGTCATCATCCCCAAACCATGACGAAACAAAAACAATTCACTCCAATTGGAAACGCGATGAGAATGGGTTTAGTCATCAAGGGTCAACAACTTCGCTACCGCTAATCGGGTCTATCTGATATTTCTCAA